>CABYVD010000008.1:0-65628 GCA_902522335.1 Halieaceae bacterium
CGCGCTCTAATACCCACGTAAACACCGCGATCGACAGTCATTGGAAAGACAAAACCATCGTTAAAGTCAGTGTATTCCCCGATTAGGTTTCCACGACCGGGAGCCATCACGATCTGAAGGTCATTGTCGTCGCCAAACGTTGCCGCAAATTGTGATCGGATGTGCTCAAACATGATGTGGTATCACTCTTGCCAGCATGTAGAGGTGCACTTAGAGCAACTCAACCTAAATGATCGCCTCTTTGGAAGCCGACGTAAATTGGCCATGAAAATGACGATGTACCGAAAACGAATCAGCCGTGCCTCATTGGTCGTGCTCACTGCGTCTCTACTATCCGCCTGCAGTCTACTTACCGAAAGACCTTATCCGATCAGCGATCACTCGGACGGAAGTCGTTTTTATAACCGCGATGGGTCAGATAAAGGGCTGAGCGATATCAGTCAGTTTTTGTGGCAAAGCCTCTGGAGTGAATCAGCGTGGCCAGAGTCGCTACCCAATCCTGTGCCGTCTGCAATTCCAGACCGCGTGGAGGACGGCATTCGTGCCACTTACATCAATCACGCGACCATCCTTATTCAAGTGGATGGAATGAACATTTTAACCGATCCGATCTGGTCTGAGAGAGCAAGCCCCGTCACCCTCGCCGGCCCGAAGCGGATTCGCGCGCCCGGCATTGAGATAAGCGATCTACCTGAAATCGATCTCGTACTAATTAGCCACAACCACTACGACCATCTCGATACAGCGACACTGAGACAGATACGGCAGCAACAAAACAAACAGCCCGTCATCGTGTCAGGCCTTGGCAATGCGGCATTACTCCGCTCACTCGGCTATGGCCAACTAATCGAACTCGACTGGAATAACAATACATCCGTAGAGAATGCCACCGTGCATTTTGTTGAGTGCCAGCACCGCTCAGCGCGAGGCGTCTTTGATCAAATGCGAACCTTGTGGGGGTCCTTTGTCATTGAGACAAGCCAGGGGAATATCTATTTTGCCGGGGACACGGGCTATTCACCACACTTCAAGGAGCAAGGGGGACGTTTTGGCTCCTTCGCGCTTAGCATTCTACCGATCGGCGCGTACGAGCCTCGCTGGTTTATGAAAGATATCCACTTGAATCCTGCAGAAGCCGTTAAGGCCCATATCGACCTCAACAGCGAGCAGAGCCTCGGTATGCATTTTGGTGTGTTTCAGCTCACTTGGGAGCCAGTCGGTCAGCCTGTGACCGACCTTGACGCTGCCTTACAAGCCAATCAAATCGACGCAAAACGATTCTGGGCGTTGGAGCCAGGGCAAGCTCGTGTGGTTACCCCTCGATAAAGAGAATGCTGACGCTTTTCGCCTGCCCATCAGGTATTAAATCGGGCTTGGGTGGGAGGATGTTAGTCGCGTTCGGCGTAATGCGTCGCTGACACAGCTCGCAAGCGAGTAGCACCTGCCTCGGGTGTGATATCTCGTTGAGGTGTCGCGAGCATTTCGTAGCCCACCATGAACTTCTTAACCTCAGCAGAGCGCAGTAAAGGAGGATAAAAGTGCATGTGCCAATCCCACTCTGCGTGCTCAGCACCGTCGGTTGACGACTGATGCATGCCAGCCGAATAGGGAAAGCTACACTCGAACAGGTTGTCGTAGCGAGTGGTCAGCTCCTTGATAATCTCGGCAAGATCGTGGCGTTCCGCTGGCGTCATGTCGCCCAGATGACGCACATGACGTCTCGCGAGAATTAGGGTCTCAAATGGCCATGTTGCCCAAAAAGGAACTACTACGACGAAACTGTGGTTAGCACAGACTAGGCGGGTTTCACGCTCGAGCTCCACTGCAAGATAATCACCCAACAGAGTTCGGCCCGTTTTTTCCCAATGTGCGCGCATCCTTAACGACTCTTTCGCGGGCTCGTCGGGCACTGTTTTCTGAGCCCAGATCTGCCCATGAGGATGCGGGTTGCTGCAACCCATGATCTCGCCTTTGTTCTCGAAAATCTGAACGTGATTAATGCCCTCCATCGCACCGAGCTCGATGTATTGTGAGGTCCAAAGATCGACTACTGCGTGAATTTCAGCAACGGACATCTCAGGCAGGGTCAGGTCGTGGCGTGGAGAAAAGCAGATAACACGGCAGACGCCCGTCTCGCTCTCTGCCACCAACAACTCGTGGTCCTCATTGCGACCCTCAGGCGCCTCTGAGAGAAGCGGGCTAAAGTCGTTTTGAAACACATAAGGGCCTGAGTAGTCAGGGTTGGTCTGACCGCCTGCACGCTCATTACCGGGGCACAGATAGCACCCAGCATCGTAGGATGCGCGCGAGGGCCTTGATAGGGACTCTTCCTTTCCCTGCCAGGGCCGCTGCGTCCGGTGTGGGGAAACGAGCACCCAATCTCCGATTAACGCATTGAACCGCCTATGCGGATGTTCCTCAGGTTCGAAAACGCTCAATGACCTGAATCTCCCGCGATTAATGCGCCGTGGTGACTGGCAACTAAGCCACTGCCTCAATACGCGCAGGCACAAATTTATGGTGCGGCGTACCTGCGAATTTATCGCAATCGGAGAGCGAGGTTAGCTCATTGGGTGCAACACCTGATCGAGTTCCATCCTCGTTATCAAGGCCAAATCCGTTCGGTATCGCAATGTGACCCGGCAGCATACGGTCAGTTACTTCAACTCGCGCCATCGCTGAACCGACTGCTGTCACAATCCGCGCTTGATCGCCTGTTTCAATACCGAGGTTGGCAGCATCATCTGGGTTAATACGCAAAGACCCATCGGGGTCTTTACGCCGCCAGCCGAAGTCACGATAAATAGTATTCGCGGAATAGTCGCGACGCTCTCCCGCGCTCAAGGCAAAGGGGAAATCGGAATTTGAACGGTCAATAGGCCCCGCTTCTAGGACGGTGAGCTCATCCAACAAGCTGGGGAGGGCTAGCTGAATGCCTTCCTCCTGTCCCATTCTCTCCCACGCCGTCGACATATCGTCTCGCGAGAACACAACACCGGAGTGCCCGGCAATGATGGCATCGAAGAGCTTATCGGCCTGCGTGATGGGGTCACCCTCGTAGCCGGCACGCGCCAAACTCGCGCTGTCCCGCATGGCAAAACCGAGCGTTAGCGGCCACATGACGGCGCCCTCTTTTGCCCCCTCAGGCAGCACTTCGCCAAGCGTTCGGTATAGAATGACGGGGGCCAATTTGGACACCATGACCTCCTCAGCCATGGCCTGCATAAACCGTTCGCGGAATGCGCCACGACCTTCTTCTTTCAACAAGCCGCGCAGCTCATCAACCAACTCGGTTGGCATCACCCCAGCAGCCTCAACGAGGCGCGCGTGAATCTCTGCCTCAGACAGCGACTCACCCAATGGTTCGAACAAGGGCTTGCGCAAGTGGAAATAATTTTCGGGGAATTCGAAGTTAAAGAAGGTTGCCTCCCACTTCTCGAACTGCGTAGAGGCAGGCAAAACGTAGTCGGCCTCCCGGGCGGTTTCAGTCATGGCGATATCGATCGCAACAACCAGCTCCATCGAGCGGAGTGCCTTACGCATCCGATTGCTATCAGCTAATGAATGCACCGGATTAGCCGACTCGATGATCATGGCTCGGTAGCGATCCGGATGATCCGTCAGAATCTCATCGGCAATGACGTTACAGGGAATCATGCCGCTGATAATGGGCGCCTTCACAACGGGTGACTTGCGTGAGCTGCGTCCGCTGCCCGCTATATTTTGCAGATAAGCGGGGACGTAGTGGCCACCCTCCTTGCCGAAGTGCCCACACAATACCCAAACCAATTTTTCGAGGTAACTAATAAGTGTCGAGTGGTGGTTCATCTGAACTCCCAAGTCCTCGAACATAGCCATGCCCTTGGCATTCGCAATGGCGTCTACCGCTGCGCTGACTTCTTCAACAGCTAGACCCGCGTGCGCGCAGTAATCTGCGACTGAAATGGCGCCAAAGGCTTTCTTGATGTCTTCAATTCCTTGGGTGTGCTCTTCAACCCAGGCTGACGCGTAGCGCTCGTCTTGAACTAACATGGCCACCATCGCCGCGAGCATCCACGCATCCGTTCCCGGCTTCACTCGCAGGTGAATATCGGCCATTTTCGCCGTCTCCGTGACCACTGGATCGACAACAATCATGGTTTTGCTGGGGTCCTTTGCGAAGTCGCGCAAAAATACACGTGCTCTGGGGATACCGTGCGTATGCCAGGGGTTCTTTCCAAGGAAAAACGCGACATCACAATGGTGGAAGTCGCCTTTGACCATGGATCCGAACATTTGACCGTTGACCCAGAATTCACCAGTCTTCTCCTGCGCCAAAGCACTTGAGCGGTAAACGCTACCAAGCACTGAGCGGGTCGCACTCGAGTAGGCGCCGGGCAAGTGATTCCCCTGACCGCCGCCACCGTAATAAAAGATTTTGTCACCGCCGTGCGTGTCACGAATGGCGGCGAAGCGCTCAATGATCTCGCGGGTCGCGGTGTCCCAATCGATGACTTCGAAGGTACCGTCTGGCTTGCGTCGCAAAGGCGATGTTATTCGGTCCTTACCGTTCTGATAGTGATTCAGCCCCGACGCCTTTTGACAGAGATAGCCCTTCGAAGCAGGGTGATCCTCGTCCCCGCGAATACGCACAATCTCGCGACCATTTTCTCCGCCAGTCTGAACTTTGATGCCACAGTTCAGCTCACAGAGGATGCATGCGCTGGTCATCCATTCTTCGTTAGACATGATTAATCTCCGAGTGTTTTAGGCAACGTTGCCTCGTTATCATTTATTTACGTTGGAAAAACAAGACTATCTCATTGCGGGTCAGACAACAGCCTTTTATAGATTTGGGCACCTGAGTGGGAGACGACAATTAAGGCGAGTTAGCAACTAAAGGCCGCAACGTGGCTGCGCAATGCCCCACAGAAGCGCCGAGGTATAGATCCCGCATGTGCGTTATCACTAGCTATCGTGGTTTCGCGCAGCTGGCATACAAAGCACCAGCGCAATGATAAACGAGATGATCGAGATCGGCGCGGTGTAGGTCAACACGAACATGATTGTCTCGACCACTGGCGTTGCGCTGCCTGTCATGACGTCCTCAAAGCGCCACGCCCATGCTCGGTAGTGAAGGCAGAGCGAGAAGCCCCAGGCACCGCACAACAACCCAAGGGCCGCCGTATTCTTGCGGACTCGCAGGCCGGCCCAAATGAGCAACGCAACCGCAATGTACTCAGGTAAATCGGCGAGCTTTACCATCGAAACACGGGCCCCCTACTAAGCGTCCATACCCAGTAGTAGCCGCCGGGTTTTACGGTGCAGAAAGGGCAATATCATCACGACGACGCAACCCACCGTGATCTGTGTGATCAGCCATAGATCGAACTCGAGCACAGCGCCGCCAAGAAAAGCGTAAATGCTGGCTCTAATCGGCGAGGCTAGCATCATGGTCACGACAAATTTCGTAAACGGGAACTGCACAGCCCCGGCCACGATGGTCATCGGGCTTTGTGGGCCCAACGGATGGACGGTTATCAGGAAAAGTGCAGGCACCCCGCTGCGCGACAAAATCCGTTGCAGCCGCTCATTTTTGTCGCCTAGTCGCTTGGTGACCCAATGACTGCCGAGGTAGTACCCCAGTCCGTATTGGACAACGCCGGATAGCGTCAGCCCTACGCCTCCCCAAATAATGGCTTCGGTTAGTCCAAACGCTACGCCCCCCAGCGTGAGCACGACGTGTGTAGAGAGGCCCAGAAACAACCGAATGACCACAAGAACCACGTAAGCTAACGGGCCCCACCAGCCTATGGAATCAATCCAATCGCGAAACTCATGAACTGAGTCGAACGTCAGCTCGATACCAAAATAGTCCGCTACGAGACGACCAGCCATCAAAAGCGTTATCAACGCTCCGACGAAGGTAAAGAGCGGTAACCACCCTCTCATCACAAACTACTCACCTTGGCCATCGTGAAAACAAGACTATCAAGCAGTGCGCGCTAACACCTGGCAGCGAAGTAATAACCGCCGCTGAGAAGGATCAATAGATGTTCGCTTGTGAAGACACCGTCGATTATCCCAAATGATCACATCGCCGGGCGTCCAGTTCTGCTCCACGACGTAATCGGCTGGAACTGCATATGACCACAAGTCATCGAGCAGTGCCTCGCTCTCTTCCAATGGAAGACCGGGAATGTATGCCCACTCCCGGCGCCCTAAATACAGGCAGGTATCACCCGTTTCGTTGTGTTTTCGAATGATCGGATGAACAGCGCCCGGTGCATCTCGCGGATCATCAAAGGCTTCAAAACCTGGTCGTAAGTTGCCGACGCTATCGTGTGCCGCGTTGTGCTTGATCGACAATCCCTCGATTCGCTGGCATAAATCCTCGGGCAGCGAGGCAAGCGCTGCACGCTGATCGGCAAAGAAGGTATCGCCCCCATTTTGAGGAATCTCAACGCCCAGTAAGACGCTGGCAGGGGGTGGCACCTCAACGTAGGTCATATCGGAATGCCACGCTGCCTCAGCGTCTCCTAGTCCGCCGATGGGTTTCCCGTCGACCTTAATATTCGAGATAGGCGTGACGTAGAGATTGTCTAGCTGTGCCTTCTGCTCATCGCTCATCCTTCCTATGGGAATTTGCTCCAATGGTCCAAACCGCTGGCTGAACGTTTGAAGCGAGTCCTTATTGAGTGTTTGTCCTTTAAATCGAAGCACGCCAAACGCTAACCATGCGCGGTAAATCCCCTCAAAGGTGTCACACGTGAGATTCGCTAGATCGATACCTGTGATATCTGCACCGAAACTTTCGCTACTAAAAGCTTTGCCACTCGAACCTTTGCAAATAGGAACCACGTTCATTGTTCACTGTCCTTTTTGTTATTCGCTATGTCGAACTAATGATTACGGTTATACGATGTACCAACATCCGTGGCCATCTCATTTTCGGCCAAGATAAATATGGCATACGATATGCCAAAACAAAAGAACGCTCGATGACGAAGGAGTTGCCTCGCTAATGAATATTGACGGAGCCTGCCATTGCGGCAACATCACCTGGAAAGCGGTTGCGAACCCCGACATGATCGCTATCTGCTATTGCACCGACTGTCAGACCTTCGGTTCATCCGCATTTCAATATACCGCGCGAATCAAGCGCGATGACTTTGAGCTCACCAGCGGGCAACTAAAAGAGCATGGAAAGCTCGCCGATAGCGGTAACGAGCGCTACTACAGTTTCTGTGGTGATTGTGGATCGGGCGTCCATACGAGCAACATCGATGGTCGTGGCTTGTTGTCGGTTCGACTCGGTGGCTGCCACCAAAAGGATCAGTTACCCCCCAAACTCCAAATCTGGTGCTGCTCGGCACCCTCTTGGGTATCCGTGGAGAGCGAGATCAAACTCGACAAGCAAGGGTAGCTAGCGCTGCTTCTCGGGCTCTTTTATCTGCCCGCGTACCCCAGTTGTCGCCAGGCCTCATAAACGGCAACCGCGACGGCATTCGACAAATTCAGGCTTCGACTGCCAGGCAACATGGGTAAACGAATAATATGACTAACATCAAACAAGCCTAGCAACTCGGGTGACAAGCCTCTGGTTTCGGATCCAAAGACCAATGAATCACCGGACTGGTAAGCAAGGTCAGAGTGAGCCACCTCACCGCAGGTCTCTACAGCAATGAGCCGGCGATCCCCATAAACATCAATATAACTTGGCAGCGAATCCCAGGTTTGGACATTGGCGAACTCGTAGTAATCGAGCCCGGCGCGCCTGAGCCGTTTGTCGTCCATCTCAAACCCGAGGGGCTCGATGACATGAAGCGACGCTCCTGTATTGGCGCACAGACGAATGATATTCCCGGTGTTAGGCGGGATTTCAGGTTGGCAAAGAACAATATGAAGCGCCGACCCGCTCATCATAAAACCTCTTCCTCAGTAACACCCGCACAACACACGGTTTGAGATTGACGGCTGACTAACGCTGTAACTATAGATCGAGTTTGGCTCCAAGGCGCTGGATAGTCACTCCGTTGTCCCAGCCACCCTCAATGAGGCTGGCCGTCGCCTCTTTAATGCCTGTATCAATCCGCCACTGCAGATAAGCATCATAGTGGGCAACGCTCTCCCACTCCTCGATCAGGGTGTAGTTATCGGCTGACTCTTCCAAATACACATCGAGGCCAATACAGCCATCGAAGCCCCGGGTTGCGCCCAGTGACGTTTTGAATACCTCTGCCATCTCTGCAAGCTTGCCCTCTTGCGCTTTGAAATGCGCGATGATGATTGCTGACATGTTATCTCTCCTTTTTTTAAAATCGCCGTATCCCAAGCCCCTCGCGTCTGAGGCGAGGCCTAGGAGCTAAACGCTACCCCTCATTCGTCTTTACTGCAGAAACCGAAAGAACACCATCGCTCTGTACACGAGTAGACCAAGCGCCCACGCTGACCATGCTGCATATCCAAAATCGGTGCGCTCAATGCTGGCGAAAATTCAAACCCTTGTAAAACAGGGATGGATCATGACTTGGTTCAGGCGCCTAGATGCTTCTCGTTTAGCCCGCTGGGTTTTGCGGGAAAACCGGCACATCGGGCGATAGCTCAACCCAGTTCTGCTTGGTACTCGACCAGCAATGAAACATTGCGACAAAACTATCGGTGTCGTCGAGGGTTCCTGTCTTTAAGTAGACCATGTCAGGCTGTGCAGGCACTTGAGAGTACAGTGGCGATCCACAGGTACTGCAGAAAAAACGCTTAACGGTATTTCCTGTGTCCGTGTCGCTGTCTCCGTAGAGCGCCAGATCTCCCGTAAATTCGATATCAGTCTTTTGAAACGCCGCGAGGGTTGAAAAGGCCGATCCCGCCTGCTTTTGGCAGTTTTTGCAGTGACAGACGCCTGTCATCATTGGCTCAGCCTTGGTTTCGTAACGTACCTGCCCGCACAAACATCCACCGGTTTTTTTCATCTCGCTTCCTTCTTATTCAATTTCCAAAAAGCCGCTCACAGAGTGGCTGTTTAGATCCGTGCGAGCAAGTACCTGAGCACCTGTGGATGGCGCAAAAACTCGCAAATTCTTAAATTAGGTCTACATTTCAATCTGAGGTCACGTAATGACCTCCAAACTGTTTAATTGGGGAGAATAAAAATGAAGCGCAACATTAAAGTTTTAATCGTCTTATCGATGATTCTCAGTTCTACCTCGGCACTGGCGGAACGGCTGGAAGTTTTTCGTTGGCAAGCGCTGGACGGAAAAGCCGCACAACTAGCAAGCAGTCTTGTTGAGGCCGCCAAACTTCATGAGAAGAGTGGGGCCAGTGTGGGGGTTTTTCAAATGGACGTTGGCGGCTCGGGGAATACCACCTTTGATTATGTGCTTCGCTGGGATAGCAGTGAGGCATGGGCTAAAACCAAGGCCTATAACAGCGGCGAGGAATTCTCCGCTTTTTTTGCCAAGGCCGGTGCAGATCCGTCTGGGAAACTCATGATGTCTCTGGAGGGACTGAATTGGGACGCGTCAGTAACTGGAGCAAGCTTCGCAGACGACGGGCCCTTCCGGGTATTTATCTGGCAACCGACACCCGGGAAAATGGCCGATATTTACGAGACCTTCATGGCAGCGAAAGCCATTCACGAATCACTGGGTGCGAGAGTCAATATCTACAATGAAGGGATCGGTGGAACCGGAAACATACATTACGTGATGAGTTGGGACAGCTGGTCTTCTATGGCGTCATCAGGCGACGCCATTGCCATGAGCCCTGAATTTAGGGCGCTTCAAGCGTCAGCAACTGGGCAAGTTACGCCCGTAGGCTCTATCCAAGGATTTCCCGTTTACTACTCCAAGTAACAAGGTCCATAAAAAAGCCCGCTCATGCGGGCTTTTTTATTTAATCCTTCTTCAAAATAAACCCACAATCTGTCCGTCAACCACATCAATGCTTTGACTCGCAGGTACCTTAGGCAGTCCTGGCATGGTCATGACATCGCCACAAATGACCACAACAAAGCCCGCACCAACAGACAAGCGTACTTCACGAATATCCATGGCATGGCCCGACGGCGCGCCCTTTAATGCAGGGTCAGTGGAAAATGAGTACTGGGTCTTAGCGATACAAATCGGCAAGTGGCTATAGCCCTCATCGGCCAAGTCCTTAAGCCGCGTTCGCACCTTGGCATTAGCGGTCACCTCGGATGCGCCATAAATCTTGGTAGCCACAGCTTCCACCTTTTCAAACAAGGTAGCCGAATCTGGATAGACAAATGACTGATGGTGGTTGTTGGCAGGCGTGTCGTCGGCGTCGCACAGTGAGACCACCATCTCCGCAAGCTCTGTTGCACCTGCACCGCCATTTGCCCAGTGGCTTGATAGCGCCACCTGAATACCACGAACCCGGCAGTGCTCGACAATGAGATCGATCTCGGTCTGTGTGTCAGCGATGAACTGGTTAATCGAGACCACTGCGGGAACACCGTAGTTATCACGAATATTCGTGATGTGACGATCGAGATTGGCCAGCCCTTTCTCGAGAGCCTCAAGATTTTCCTCGGTCAGATTGTCTCGAGCGACACCACCGTGGAATTTCAAGGCGCGGACCGTGGCGACCAATACCGCTGCCGATGGGCGAATACCAGCCGAGCGGCACTTGATATCAATGAACTTCTCCGCACCTAGGTCGGCGCCAAAGCCCGCTTCGGTAACCACATAATCAGCCAGTCGAAGGCCTGCTGTTGTTGCAATGACGCTATTACAACCGTGCGCGATGTTGGCAAACGGTCCGCCGTGAACAAAGGCGGGTGTACCCTCAAGGGTTTGCACGAGGTTGGGCGCCAACGCGTCCTTCAATACCGCCGTCAACGCACCTTCGGCCTTTAGGTCAGCTGCCGTCACCGGCTGACGATCGCGGGTGTACGCAACAACGATGCGGCCCAAACGTGCCTTTAAGTCATCAAGATCAGTTGCCAGACAGAAAATGGCCATTATTTCGGAAGCGACGACGATGTCAAAACCGTCTTGTCGTGGGTAGCCGTTACCGGGACCACCGAGTGCAACGGTGATATCTCGCAGCGAACGATCATTCATATCAAGCACACGCTTCCAGGTGATGCGCCTTACATCGATGTCGAGTGCATTACCGTGATGAACGTGGTTATCAAGAAGCGCAGCCAAGAGATTGTTGGCAACGCCGATGGCATGCAAATCGCCATTAAAATGGAGGTTTATGTCCTCCATGGGAATGACCTGCGCGTAACCACCGCCTGCAGCACCCCCTTTCATGCCAAAGACGGGTCCTAACGAGGGCTCACGGAGACAAATGACTGTGTCCTTCCCAATTTTCTGCAATGCATCTCCCAGACCCACGGTTGTGGTGGTTTTACCTTCACCGGCTGGTGTTGGGCTGATGGCCGTAACCAAGATCATGCGCGCACTGTCGCGAACCGGTTGCTGTAGCAACCAGTCCAAATTCACCTTGCCTTTAATGCGGCCATACGGCTCCAGTGCATCCTCAGGAATACTGAGCTGATCTGCAATTTGTGAGATTGGGCGCGGCGTGGCTGCCTGTGCAATTTCGATGTCTGACGCCATGGTGTGACTCCCCTATCGAGGCCGCATTATTCGTTATTTGGGCGGCCTGTAGCTCGCCGCAAAACTAAAGAGAAAAACAGGCATGAGCAAGGGTCTGGGATGAAAAATTTAAGTGAAAAGTTGGCGTCAGGGTTCGCGCACTGCATACCTATTTTCTGCCTAACCCAAAGCACCTTCCACTTGCCTGCGAGTGTGCTACCGTCAGGGCAGCCCGCTTACTCATAATTCAGAGCCAATGACGGAAAAAGCAGAGAAACAATGGCAGAACTGGTCGAGGTCGCTACCGCCCTCGCCCGCCCCTGTGATGACACCTTCATCTGTGCAGGAATTAACAGCTCTAATGCTTTCGCACAGTCAGGGCATAAGACCTGTGGGTTCGGGTCACAGCTGGATGCCGTTGGTTCCGACAAAGCATGCCATTGTCAAACTCGATCATTTCTCAAGCGTAGGTGATATCGATCCTTTGACGCATCAGGCATGGTTAGGCGCCGGAGCTAAGCTACATGACCTGTCTCCGCAGCTCTCCGAGCGTGGCTACGCCTTCAGAAACCTCGGCGATATCGATGTTCAAACCCTCGCGGGCGCCACAAGTACGGGGACCCACGGCACGGGTAAAGAGCTGCAAGGTCTGGCTGCGGAGATTCAGGGATTGAGGCTCGTAACCGGTACGGGTGAGCACATTGAAATCGGCGATCGGGAAAATACTGAATGGCTGAGTGGCGCACGTGTCGCACTGGGTGCGCTGGGCATTATTACTGAGATAAAAATGCAGCTCGTCGAGCGCTTTAAACTCCATCGACAGGTATGGCCTGCTTCAAACAAACACACCCTGGAAAACGCAGAGCGCTATTGGAATGAGAACCGCAACTTCGAGTTCTTTTATATTCCGTTTTCCGACACCAGTTTACTGCTGAAACACAACGTAACGACGGCGCCATCAACTCCACCCAATGAAGACACCAGTACGTCGGGCATGATGCAGCTCAAGAGTCTCAGGGATTCACTCAAATGGTTCACACCCCTCAGGCGCTGGCTGCTGAAACGCGCCGTTACCAACGAGCCGACTGAGAATGTGATTGGCGAGAGTTGGGATCTACTAGCGAGTGAGCGCAACGTCCGCTTCAACGAGATGGAATATCACCTCCCTGTGGAACGCGGGCTCGAGGCGCTCGAGGAAGTGCGGCACTACATTGAAAACAAGCGCCCCGATGTGTTCTTCCCCTTTGAAGCGAGACAGACCAAGGGGGATGATGCTTGGCTATCACCGTTCAACGGCGGCAATCGGATTTCGGTGGCCGTTCATTGCTATCACAAGGATGCCTTCGACTTCCTATTCACCGATGTCGAGCCGATTTTCCAGAAATACGGTGGCAGGCCTCACTGGGGTAAACTCAACAGCATGACAGCAGCGCAAGCACGCGCCTGGTATCCAGACTTCGAAAAATTTGCCGCGTTGCGCCGCGAGCTAGACCCGGATGGGCGGCTACTCAACGGCTATCTGTCGGACCTGTTTGAGGCCTGACATGAACCCACTGTCCGCCAGCTACTTCCAACAACTACAACAGGCGCTTACTGATGCAGGGCTGGCGGAACCAGTATTGGTCATTGATCGGGATCGGCTCGACACCAATATTGCTGCGTTAAAAGCCATTCTGCCAGAGGGTATGGCCTACCGTATTGTTGCCAAGTCCCTCCCCTGCGCTGAACTGCTTGATTACGTTGCAACCCAAACTGAGACCCATCGGCTCATGAGCTTCAATACCAACATGGTCATGCAGCTCCTTGCGCTAATGCCGCAGGCCAATCAGTTGCTTGGCAAGCCGATTCCAGTGCAGGCACTGAGGCGAACGCTCGATGGGGCTAATGCCCAGATGTGCAGCCAGCTGCAGCATCAGGTTCAATGGCTGATCGATACGCCGGCCCGACTCGCAGATTACGCCGAGCTCGCCAAATCCGCGGGCATCCAGCTACAAATCAATCTCGAGATCGATGTTGGCCTTCACCGTGGTGGGATGGAGCCAGGAGCTGATCTCGAAGCGTCACTGAACACCATTCATCAGAGTGACCATCTGGCCCTCGCCGGCCTCATGGGCTACGAGCCACACCTGACTAAATTGCCCAATATTGCCGGCTGGCCCAAACGCGCCAAGCAAGGGGCAGCAAATCAGTTTCAACTGGCGTTGTCGCAAACTGCGGCGATCTTTGGTCAAGACTTCGCAACCAACATGGTGAGAAACATGGCCGGTAGCCCCACGTTTGGGCTCTACTCCGATACGCTGCTAGCCAATGAAATTGCAGCCGGCTCAGCGCTCGTCAAGCCGAGCGATTTTGATCTACCCATATTGAAAGCATTTTTACCCGCAAGCTTCATCGCCACACCAGCTATCAAGGTAAGTAAAGGCGTTCGTTTGCCCGGCCTCGAATATGCCAACCGAGCACTAGGTAAACCACAGTCCGGAAAAACCGTATTTCTACACGGCGGCTATTGGAAAGCGGAACCCGTTTACCCAGGCGGCCTGAAAAACAGCAGTCTCTTTGGTCGCTCAAGCAACCAGGAAATGCTGATCGCCCCCAAGAATTCGTCGCTCAAAGTCGATGACTTTGTTTTCTTGCGACCAACACAGAGCGAAGCCGTATTCCTCCAGTTCCCGACAATCGCTGTTTTCTCAGGCGGTCACGTCACAGACCTGTGGGCACCGCTGCCCGTCACCGCATAAGTGGTGAGCTACAGCCTTATTGAACGGTTGTTGGGATCTCCATAAACACCGAAGCACCCGGGCCAAGTGGCAAATCCAAGACAACCCAAGCAATGGTCATCGCAAGACCCGACACCAAGAGACCAATCGAATAAGGCAGCATCGTGGCCGCTAGACTCCCCAGACCAAAGTTACTCTGCCATCGCTGGCAGAAAATCAGGATGAGTGGGAAGTAGACCATGAGCGGCGTAATGATATTGGTAGCGCCATCACCCACACGGTAAGCCGCGGTTGCCATCTCGGGTGTGATACCAAGAAGCATCAACATCGGCACCATCACCGGTGCAATCAGCGCCCACTTGGCACTCGCCGAACCTACAAACAAATTGAGTAGTGACGACACCAGAATAATGGACGTCAGCAATGCCCAGGCTGGCATATTCGTGGAGCTCAGAAAATCGGCGCCGTGCACAGCCAAAATGAGACCTAGGTTGGACCACGAAAACATGGCCACGAAGTGCGCTGCGGCAAATGCCAGAACGAGATAATAAGCCAGGTCTTCCATCGCCCCTGTCATCATCTTAACCAGATCACGGTGGTCATTGATGGTGCCTGCGCCTTTTCCATAGGCCCAACCTGCGAGTAGGAAGAGAATGAAGAACGCAGCAACCAGGCTTTTGTAGAACGGTGCCATTTGCGCCTCTGCAGAGGCTGCCTCATCAATCAGTGGGGTTCCCGGTCCGATGGTGAATAAGGTCCACAAACCAATGACAAAAAGGACCGCCCAACCGGCATTACGCAGTCCTCGTCGCTCATCCTCTGTCAGTTCGCGGTCACTTTCATCATCAGCACTCGCTGCCGAGGCGAGACTAGGATCAAATGTGCCCAAGCGAGGTTCAATAATCTTGTCGGTGATGTACCAAATGACCGGTAGGAAAACGAAGGTCATTCCAGCGATGAAGAACCAGTTGCCGGCAATGTTCGCAGTGAAGTCACTGAAGACCGTTTCGACACTCGCCTCGGTAATACCAAATAACAGCGCGTCGAGCTGACCTGGGAGCAGATTCGCTGAAAAGCCACCTGAAACACCGGCAAAGGCAGCCGCTATGCCAGCGATGGGGTGTCGACCTGCCGCGTGAAAAATAATCCCCGCCAATGGAATTAGCACCACGTAGGCGGCATCAGCAGCGAGATTACCCAGCATGCCCACGAGAACAACCGTCGGGGTTAAGAGCGAATTGGGCACATCGCGAACGCCGGCTCGCATGGCCGTTCCGAAGAGACCCACACGCTCGGCAACACCCGCTCCCAACATCACCACGAGCACATAACCCAAAGGATGGAAGTGCGTGAAGGTCTTGGGCATATCCACCCAGAGCTTGGCAATGTTCTCTGCTGACAGGAGGCTCGTGGCGGAAATGATTTGATTGGTACCTGTTGCGGGGTCAATTTTTGTGGGATGTGCGGCCGAAACACCAGTCACTGCCGCCAATACAGAGATGGCAACCAGACCGAGAATCAGCCAGAAGAATAAGAAGACAGGATCTGGCAGTTTATTACCGCTGCGCTCAATCCAACCTAAAAATCCACCCATGCCCTGCTGGGCATCGCTCGTCGACGTATTCATGGTGTGCTCCCCAGTCGCTAAGTCGAGTGACTCAACGCGCCATGGTTTGTTTGATCTCCACAGGCAGTGTACCTGCGTCGCTTTTCATTACCAGCCGCGTAATCCACACACCAATGTGAGTCGCATTTATCGACCGCTCATATTGAGGGCCTTTGTTGATGGCTCTAAACAATGGCTCTCATTGATAGCCCTCTGCCAACCTCGTGACGTATCCCGCCTCTTCTAACCAGCGCGCAACAGCCATCGTGGTGCGATCAGCATACTCGGGACCCACAACCTGAAGACCAAAAGGCAACCCGTTGCTATGCCGGCCCACGGGAACCGCCGTCGAGGGCAGATTGCATAGCGTTGCTACACCCGCCCAAACCACATTATCGAAATATGGCCGCGCTTCGCCATTTACCCAGATCTTTCGTTGACCGAAAGGCGTCTCCTGATCATGGGGCATGGCGGTGGTGGGTGTGACAGGGCAAATCAGGACATCGTAGTCGCTGAAAAAGGTACGCCACTGTTCTGCCAAATGCGCTCGGATCTCATTCCAAAGGAACCACTCTCGATGCGCCAAGACAGAGCCGCGGGCTTGCAACGCAGTTTGAGATTTATCGTCCGGCGGGCTGGCCGCAGCAATCCGCTCCATAGTCGCGATCTCGTCAGGACCAAAGCCCGCCGCGATGATAGGAGAGAGGTTCATCAAATAAGTTTCGTGGTGCTCGGCTAACGAAAAGGCGGGCTTAGCCTCTTCAACCTGCGCCCCCATCGCTTCTAGTGATCTCGCCGCCTGTTCAATACCTGCCAGAATTTCCGTATCCACAGGACAGAAATCATCGCCCAACCATAACCCTACCCGCAGCTGCTTTAACGAATCGACCGCGGATGACGGCAATTCGAGTCGCAAGCCCGAGCCGGGTTTCTCGTCTAGGCCCACGGTGACATCAAAGGCCAATTCGAGGTCGTCGACCGACCTTGCTAAAGGCCCCATAACATTCAGCTCCCCGCTTGTTTTGGCACCGTGTACCGGTGGTACATGTCCGCGCTGAGGAACAATGTCGAAGGTCGGCTTATGACCGAACAAGCCACAAAAATGAGAGGGCGTTCTTATAGATCCACCGATATCACTGCCAAACTCGAGCGGCGTCATACCTGCGGCCAGCGCCGCTGCCGCGCCGCCAGAGGATCCTCCCGGCGTGTGGGCAAGGTTATGCGGGTTACTTGTCGTGCCGTGAATATCGTTATAGGTCTGTAGATCCGCACAGTGAAGTGGCGTATTCGTCTTACCCAGAATGACAGCGCCTGCCGCTCGCAATCGCTGAACCACAACCGCATCCGTATCCGAGACTCGCCCTTTGAAAGGAAGATGCCCGACCTCACAGGTCAAACCGGTCACCTCATAAGCATCTTTGATGGTCATCGGTAATCCATGGAGCGCACCCAACGGCTCCCCGCGCCGCACCTTCATGTCTGCCTGTCGAGCCTCGTCGAGTGCAGCCTCAAATCGCTCTGCAATCACCGCATTGATCGCTGGGTTGTGCTTCTCAATTCGGTCTATGTAGAACTGTGTTACCTCAACGGATGAAAGCTCTCCCATCCACATTCGCATAGCGAGTTCTTTAGCGCTGGTATTCAACATGATCTCTTGCTCCGAGCCATTGTTTTTATTGGACGCTTGGGGCCATGCGCTTTACCTTAACCCAACAGGTCATGACTGAATACGTCCGACTGGGGCAGGAGCTCGTCATATGAAAACAATAATCAAGCTTGTCGTTCGCGTTTTAACTATCGCTGTCATTGTTGCAGCACTTTACGCGGTAAACCTTTTCCTAAAACCCGTCAGTAAGATGAAGGCGTCGCTCGCACAATCATCGATTGCCGCGCCCATTAACGTGGACGGAGAGGCTTTTCGCGACTTAAACCGAAACGGCTCTCTTGATCCCTATGAGGACCACCGCGTCGCAACGACCGATCGGGTGGAGGATCTCCTGAGCCAAATGACCCTCGAAGAGAAAGTCGGTCAAATGTTCCACCCGCCCGTACTGATTGAGCCAGACCCCCTCTTCCGCGTTTTTCTAGAAGCCATGAATGCGGGCACGTCCATTGAAGAACTGATTAGCCGAAAGTCACTGACACACTTTAATTTTTATGGCGGGGCGAGCCCTGAAAAAATCGCCAAGCGACTAAACGAATTGCAGAAAATTGCTGAACGGACACGGCTCGGTATTCCACTCTCTATCAGCAGTGACCCGGTTCACGAAGTCCCCAGGGGGGGCGGGATCGCTTCCTTCACATTGGGCGGTGTCTCTAAATGGCCATCGCAGCTAGGTTTTGCTGCCGGTCGCGACGCCAGCATGCTCAAAACCTTTGGGAAAATCGCCGCCGCTGAGTATCGCGCGATGGGCTTCACCACAGCGCTCCACCCCATGAGTGACATGGCAACCGAACCACGATGGGCAAGAAATTTTGGCACCTTCGGCTCAAATGCGGAGCTGTCAGCCGAAATGACTGTTGCTTACATGAGAGGATTTCAAGGCGAGAGTCTCAGCGACCAGAGCGTCATGACCATGGTCAAACACTTCCCGGGCGGCGGACCCCAGTTGGATGGTCTAGACCCGCACCTTAAATCGGGTGAAAGCCAGGTGTACCCCGGCGATCATTTCGATTATCACCTCGCGCCTTTCATCGCTGCCATTGAGAACGACATGCGCGTTGTCATGCCCTACTACGGCATCCCAACGGGTCAAACCGATGAGGATGTCGCCATGGCCTACAACCGTTACATCTTGACCGACCTCCTCCGTGATCAATTGGGCTTCGAAGGTGTTATCTGTACCGACTGGGGTGTGGTTACAGGCCGTATATGGGGAGTGGAGCCACTCACCGTCGAGGAACGCTACCTGAAATCAATTGAAGCGGGGGTTGACCAGTACGGTGGTGAAAGTGATCCCGAGTACATTGTCAACCTCGTCAACCAAGGTGCGATCAGTGAGACGCGTATTGACGAGTCGGTCCGTCGAATCCTGAGAAACAAATTTGATCTGGGACTGTTTGAAACGCCCTTCGCCGATGAGGCTAAAGTTAACGCGCTCGTGAATTTGCCTGAGTATGTCTCTCTCGGCATGACCGCACAGCGAAACGCCGTAGTCTTGCTCGATAACGAGAGCAGTACGCTTCCCTTGGCGGCAGAGACACGGATCTTCGTGGATGGCCTCGACCCAAGTGTTGCCGCCAAATACGGAATGGTTGTCGAGACACCTGATGAAGCAGACGTGGTTTTGCTGTTCCTCAACACCGTGTTCAACGGGAACCAGCCAGCAGGTACCGATCGCACACTCGATCAGATGATGGCCTCGCGCTTCCCAGACACCAATCTCGCATTTAGTGAGGAGATTCTGGCGAAAGCCGCTTCCTATAGCGACGTAAGTCAGCTGGTGATCCTGGTTGATCTCAACCGCCCGGCGGTCCTGACCGAGCTCAACGGAATGAGCGACGCGTTAGTCGGAACCTTTGGAGTGTCGGATGAAGCCATGCTGGATGTCGTGTTTGGGAAACACAACCCTGTAGGCAAACTACCGTTTGAACTGCCTTCTTCGATGGCTGAAGTGGAAGCTCAGCTGGAAGACGTGCCTGATGACACGGCCAATCCGCTGTTCCCGTACGGGTGGGGTCTCAGTTACTAAGGAACTGCAGTAGAGATAAGGGCCACCATCGGGTGGGCGGTCCTTTTGAGTCCACTTCCAGCACCGGATGCCTTGTGAGACACGACTGCCGTAGGAACCGAGACTGGCTTTAACGTGAGTCCGCTTGCCCGCGTCCGTTTTGTGCAGATTCGGCCAGTGAACGCCAGCGCCGGTCGCTAGTCTGCTTCCTCAACGGCTGTAATATTGTCGTCGCCCTGCCGGTCAACGAACTTGCTGTACGGATCCACACCGACGAAAGCTGGCTTCTCATCCGTTGTCACCGTGATGACCTGCTCGCCCGACACTAAGGGCTCCAAACGGAAGCTGATCACGTCGGCAGGCTCAAGCACTTCGTAACCGGGACGCTTAGTGAAAGCGCCGATATCGACCAGGTTCTCGAAATCTGCCTCGGTTTCTTCACCCTCTCCGTCGGCGTACAACTTGGCGGCAGTGATAGTAAACGTTGTTTCAAATTGACCGTTTTCAAGCTCCGCCACGGTCGCATCCGATGCGGTGAAATCGTACAAAGTGATGTTCTCAAGAAGGTCCTCGACCAACCGAGCCTCGGCCTCGTCTCGCGCTAGGGCCTTGAAGCCATCCACCAGATCGGTCGAGCTCGCGTAGGGCTGACTCTTGAATTTAAAGCGATCTAGCAGGTCCGCCAGCATGGCATTCACTCGCTCCTCACCCAACCGGTCCTGCAAGAGATACATCACAACCGCGCCTTTTCGGTAGTGAATGTATCCCTGATTCTCAACGCGATTGAGTGGCAGCTCCTCGATGGCCTCACTCCCGCGCGACGACAGGTAGGCATCAAGCTCGTACTTCAGGAAGCGGCGAATTTGCTCTTCACCGTAAATCTCCTTCATGACCATCAGCGCGGAATACTGCGCCATGGTCTCGACCATGACAGTCCCGCCTTGCATGTAGGCACTGATGAGCTGATGCGCCCAGTACTGATGGCCATATTCGTGGGCCGTCACATAGGTGACATAATCAATGTCATCTTCATCCGCCGTATTGGCAATAAAGCCAATGCGCTCGGAGTAAGGCACGGTGCCGGCGAAGGCCTGAGCAAAGGTAGCGTAACCCGGAAATTCGATCACCCTCGCGTAATCGAACTGATAGGGACCAAAGTTCTCCTGGAAGTAGTCAAGCGACACCGCCATGGCATCGAGCATGCGCTCCGCATTAAACCCATGCGTGGGATGGTGGTAAATCTCCATATCGATACCGGTATGCTCACGCTTGGTCACGGCATACTCCGCTGACTGAACCGAAAAGAAGCCCAGAATGGGATTCGTAGACTTAAAGCGCGCGGTTCTGCGATAGCCCTCGGTCACATCGGAAACTAGCTTTCCTGGCGCGATCGGGACTTGATCGGCGCGTGTCGTGACCGTGATATCAGACATTACCCAATCCACGTTCCCCACATAGTTTCGATCGCGAGCTGACTCGTCCTCAAGTTTCGGCATACGCAATTCGGCGGGAAGGTCGTACTTACGACGGGTGGACCGATCCTGCAGTAATGCCGACCGATCAAATCCGAGCTGAGGCGCAAACTCGGCGTTGTTCAAAAACGTCCCGTTTTTCACTAAACGCGTATCAGCGCCACGGGTTGAAAATCCATCGTGCACGCGCTCGGTAGCAAATCGCATTTCTAGTGTCTCGCCGGGGGCCATCGCAGGCTCGAGCGTATAAATTTGATAGCCGTAGTCTTCCTGCTCATCGAGTGTCAGGGAGCCTCCGGGGATATCGAGTTCGGTCAGCTCTGAATACCCGTCCTGGAAGAGCACGTGCAGTTCCTCGACCGGAGCACCTGTGTCATTGACCAGCGTGTAACGACCGTTCACCAATGCGCGGCCCTGATGAGGGTAAAGATCAACTGCTAACTGGACATGTGTCGCGGAAGGCTGCTTCACCGACTCGTACTGCAGGAACTGTTTTTCGTAATCAGCTAAACGCTCTTCCTGCTCGTCACTAATCACATACTCGTTCACGACATTCATTTGATAGAACATCCAGCTCCCGGTGACCGCTGAGATAGCGAAACCGGACAGCAGAAGTGCAGCCGGAGCACCCACAAGACGCGATGGAACGCGCGCAATTTGCGCACGGAGAGATACCGCGACGCCCCTACGCCATAGTAGGTAAGCGATAACAGACAAAATGAGGCAAACACCACCCCAGTAGAGACGCAGCCACCAACTCTTGGCACCTCCCACATCGGCCCCGTTCAGGTCCGAGACCATCACAAAGCCAACATCACCGAAGTTGTAGAGCGGGTGCTCGAAGCCCAGTGAAACCAGCGTGATTGAGGCCACGAGATAGATCACCATCAAACCCCAGCCCATGTATTTACTGGTACTGAGCGCCTGGAAGAAAACTGCCAGAATGGCTGTCATCAACATGTCTACTGAGTACGGCAGGATGAACCACACCAAATATTTATCGAGTTCGATGGCGGTGTAACCCCGAACTAACTGCACCAAGATGGCGGTGAGCGCCGCAATACACAATGTCGCAATGAGTACTGCCGCGACCGCGATGACCTTGGGAATGAAGTACGCCCAGTTAGGTAATGCCGTTGAATCGATGATCTCGTGCATACCGCGATCGCGGTCACGCCAGACCAGCTCACCGGCAAAGTAGATGGCAATAATGATGGGGATAATGCCGAACGAGCCAAAGAGTGGCATCAACAAAGCAAAGGTCATTGGGACCGCAGGCGTGCCGTAAACCTGGTTAGCAAACCAAAGCGCGCCACCGGAGTTGAACAAGCCAATCAAAATCAGCACGAAAAAGGCCGGACTGGTGAATATCAGGTTCATTTCCAGTCGCGTCCGTGCAACTAGTCTCGGCCACGCGGCTGCCGCTTGGTTGGGCGCAGGCAAGCGATCTACCAGAGCGGGCTGCTCAGCGGCTTCCTTCACCTCGCGCTTCTGTTCTTTCTTTAGCTTACGAGCCGAAACACCCTTTTCGGCAAAGCTGTAGCGTGAATAGGCAATGGCTAAGGCAACGGCCGCCAGTGCGATCGCAATAAGCCGATTCCACATGAGCGTGCCTTCAAATGGTGGCACCAAACTATTGCTCTCGGCGGCGCTCCAGTACCGTGTTACATCAGAAAAGGCGCCCAAGCCAAACGGTTCGATGGTGGCAATCGTGTCACGCATCTCGGGCTGGCTCCCTGCCAGACTCGTCAACATGAAATACAGGACCAGAAAAACCAGCACACCCACGTAGCTCAGCATCATCGATCGGAATACGCAGGCAACCGCAAAGAAAATGGCTGAGGTCACCAAAATGTTTGGCAACGCGAAAATGAGGAAAATACGGACGTAGTCACCGATGACCGTCGGACCCAGGGTTTCCTGGTCCAACCAGGGCATCTGGGAGCCAATTAAGATCGCTATAGGCACTGCCGCAAAACCTAAAGCCGCTGCAGTGTAGGCGCCGGCATAGCGACCCAGCAGATAGGCAAACTTGGTTACGCTGGTTGAGCGGACCATGGGGCCGAAGCCACTCTCATCATCCCGAACGACAACGTTTGCCACAAACGCCGTACTCGCAAACATGTAAAACACCGTCATGATGAGTACTGTCTGAGCAATGGCCACTGGACTGTTAACGTGGATGTTGCCACCCGCCCCGATCTGAATGTTATCGATAGTGACAGAGCCAAAGGTCAGCAAGAAAAAGACCAATGACGTGACGACGAAGACCGGATTTCGTAGTTGATAGCGGAGCTCAAATCCAAAGATCGATGCAAACACGTGCTGACCTCCGGTTAAGCTGCTGCGGACTCGCCACGCGTTCGAGCCAGCGTGGTGAAGTAGACATCTTCCAAACCGCCCGATACGGAGGTGAAGCCCTCACCCGGATCCGCATCGGACATGATGTGAATAACGCTCTGACCTGCCATCAAGCGGCTAGAAATAATCTGATACTTGGCGTCGTAAGCCCCGTACTCGGTCCGGGGAATGGTTTTCTCCCAGATCATCCCGGCGGTCGATGCAATAAGGTCCGATGGCGCACCTTCCAACTGCACTTTACCGCCCACCAAGACCGCCATTCGAGGGCACAGATCCGCAACGTCTTCCACAATGTGAGTGGATAAAATAACGACGACGTTCTCACCGACCTCAGCGAGTAAATTCAGGAACCGATTGCGCTCTTCCGGATCCAGCCCGGCGGTTGGCTCATCGGTAATGATGAGGTCCGGGTTACCAATTAGTGCTTGGGCAATACCGAAGCGCTGTCGCATACCGCCGGAAAATCCGGCAATCGCCTTCTTGCGCACCTTCCAGAGATTGACTTGATTGAGAAGCGTCTCGACCGTTTCTTTGCGCTCTGCACTGCCAGCAATACCCTTGAGTACCGCCATGTGCTCGAGCATGTCGTAGGCAGTCACCCGCGGATAAACACCAAAATCCTGTGGTAAATAGCCCAATCGAGCCCTAATCGCCTCGGGCTCAGCCACGACATCAACACCATCAAAGGTGATCGCTCCCGAGGACGGTGTTTGCAAGGTCGCAATGGAGCGCATGAGTGTCGACTTACCTGCGCCGTTGGGACCTAACAGCCCATACATCCCTCTGGGTATTTCGAGCGTGACACCATCGAGGGCGCGGGTGTTATTTGGATAAACGTGGGTAACATCAGTCAAACTGAGCATGCAGGATCCTGTAGTCGCGAATTAACGACGCGAGCGATGGGTATAAAACGGAAATGAACCAACAGTCTACTCTGCGGTACAAAGCTGCCTCAACTTTATGAGAGTGGTTTAGGACGTCAGTTACCCGTCAGTGATGTGTCACCGAGCGAGACGCGTCAGAAAACTCATCTGATGCTCGGCTGCACAGTCATCAGGCTTGAATAACGAGTGCGAGATCATCTTCAGCGACGGAGTCACCCTCGACAATATGTAATGCAGCGACCGTACCCGCGTGCGGAGCCTCGTAAGGCACCTCCATCTTCATGACCTCTAGGATAAATAAGGTCTGCCCTTCCTCGACAGCGTCGCCCTCTGCGACCAGAAGCTTCCAAACGGAACCACCGGTTTCCAGTTCGATCTTTGTCATCAATATTTCCCCCAGTCTCAAGGCCTAATAGCGAAGGCCGACGGACCCAGCAAATCAGGCAGTAAAGGCTGAACACGTGCCAACCACTTACAAAGTTCGGGTCGAGTCTCCCGCGGGTCAATCAGGTCATGAACCGACAGCGCCTCTGCACGAGGAAATGGCGACTGTTTAGCAGCCAACATCTCTTCGAGTTCCCTGCGCTTCGCGTCAGGGTCCGGCGCCGCCTCGATTTCACGACGGAAGGCGACGGCAACGCCACCCTCCACGGGCAGTGGTCCACTCTCAGCCGACGGCCAGGCCAGTACGTAAGCCTCAGGACCGTAGTGCGCCGCCTGCGCGACCCCAAACGAGCGTCGAACCATGACCGCCGCCCAAGGCACTGTTGTCATGGCCGCCGTGAGGACCGCAGACGTTCCATGACGGATGGTCGCTTCGCGCTCGGCCTGACTCCCAATCATAAACCCCGGCTCATCCACCAAAGTCACAATGGGGAAGCTGAAGGTCTCGCATAATTCCATGAAACGTCGCGCTTTGTGGGCGCCGTCTGCCGTCATCGAGCCGGCAAGAAATTTACAGTCGTTTCCCCATACCCCAACCGTTTGCCCGTTGAGGCGGGCAAGTCCCGTTATTTGTGAGCGACCATACCCTTTGCCCATCTCAAAAAAACTGCCCTCGTCAAATACGGCATGAATAACCTTGCGCATCTCAAACGCCAGACGACGGTCACGGGGCACGACCTCTAGCAGAGACTCCTCGCACCGATCAACTGGGTCCTCACACTCAACAATGGGAGCCAGCTGATAAACGTTGTCAGGCATGTAGGAAAGAAAGCATTTGATCTCCTCGATGCAGGCACCCTCGTCGTCCGCGCCGTTATCCACCGTGCCGTTCTTAGTGTGTACCTTCCAACCACCCAGTTCATCCTTGGTTTTTTTCTCACCCATAGCACGCTCGACCACAGCAGGGCCAGCTGTAATGATTTGTGCGGTGCTCTTCGACATAACCGAGAAGTGTGATGCCACGAGCCGACCGGCAGGCAGTCCAGCGACGGCCCCCATGGCAGCTGTTGCCACCGGCACGGTCGCCATCGCTTGTGCTACGGAGCGAAAACGCGAGGGCGCATTCACCGGCCCCGGAAGACTGGGGCCTTTGCCACTGGTGCCGCCCACGCTGCCGCCCGAGCCTTCGTGCAAACGTATCAAGGGAACTTTGTACTGAACCGCAAGTTCTTCGGCGTACACACTTTTGCGAAGTCCCGCCGGAGAGGGCGAACCCCCTCGCATGGTGAAATCCTCGCCACCGACAATAATGCGCCGGCCATTCACCTTGCCAAAACCCAAAATGAAATTAGCCGGATCGTAGCTCACGAGTTCGCCTGTATCGTTGTAAATAGGCGTGCCTGCGACCGGTCCCAGCTCCTCAAATGAATCAACGTCCAATAGCTGATTGACTCGTTCGCGGATGGTCAGTCGGTTATTACTATGTTGCTTAGCAACCGCGTCTGGCCCGCCCTGACCCAGCGCAAGCGCTCGGCGCTGCTTGATCTCGTCAATCTCAGGTTTCCAACTCATACGTCGGCCTTCTCATGTCCTCGAGAGCAGTCTACCACCGAGCCTTCTATCTATGTGGTTAAACGTGTTTGATGATGGAAATCTACGGATTAGCAAGTCGCTTTAGATATTGGCGTGTAGGTGCTATCTCTCCACCAATTGCGTAGTTCTGGTGCATGGCATTCTGATCCCGCACCGCTGCAGTGCGGGCCGCAAAGATAGAAATGACATGGCGTCCGATAAGGCCCTGTTTTTCGTGCAGAAATTTAAAGAGGCATGTAGTTTGTAACGATTTCGTCGCGATGAATACATCCGCGGTGGGCGAGCTATATTTGATCCCCAACGTTGCACTTTTCGTATGTATTCGCGCCGCAATACATGAAGCAGTAATCCTATGGAGACACTAATGAAACTAAACTTTTTACAGTCAAAAGCTTTGCTCTCAATGGCATCTCATTCCCGAAGCGCAATACGAGGTGCTCTTTTGTTCAGTCTTGCATTACCTGCAGCCACTATATCTACGCCATCAAATGCGCAAGAGGCGACTAACATTGAAGAAGTAGTAATTACAGGCGTGAGAGGAAAACCTCGCACCGTGCAAGACTCCCCGGTACCGGTAGACGTATTTTCTTCAGAAGACTTGGAGAACGTTGAGTTCACCGACATGAACGACATCGTGAGAACCTTAGTTCCGACTTACAATTTGTCTAGAGAGCCCATTTCCGATGGGGCGTCGTTTATCCGCCCCGCCACGCTGAGAGGCCTGCCAACAGACAAAACGCTTGTATTGGTCAACGGCAAACGTCGGCACCGGGCAGCACTCGTACGAATTGGTGGCTCAGGTGTGCAAGGGCCCGATTTAGCGACTATCCCGGCAGCAGCCATCGGTGGCCTCGAAATTTTGAGAGATGGCGCCGCGGCGCTTTATGGCTCGGACGCCATCGCAGGAGTCATGAACTTCCAATTGAAGAATAATGACTCAGGTGGATCATTATTTGTCACTACGGGTGAGTATTACGAAGGCGATGGATCCAATACCACGATCGGCGGAAATATAGGCTTTTCTCTTGGCGATGGGGGCTTTCTGAGCGTATCGGGAGAGCATTACACCGCTGATGCAACCTATCGTGGTAATCAGTACTGCGGGTCATGGTTTTGCCTCGACCCCAACGGTGCTGCTTACAACGACTTCATTACAGACGGCCGTCCCGATCGCATAGCTTATGCAACTGATCCTGATTTTATAGCAGCAACGGCGAGCGCATCTTTGGAGGGGGACGTGGTACAGCCCTGGGGGAACCCCAACGCTGAGCGTACTAGCATCTTCTTCAATGCAGGGATGCCCGTCTCGGAGACTGTTGACTTCTACGCTTTCGGTAACTACACAGAAAGCGAGAGTGATGGTAGCTTTTTCTACCGATACCCCTACAACGGCACGATTGAGGAGTTACGTGAGCCTGATGGATCCATCTACTTTCCGCTGGAAAAGTATCCTGGAGGCTTCACTCCTCGCTTCTTTGGTGAAGTGGAGGACATCTCGTTGGTTGCCGGCCTCACGAGCACGGAAGAAGGCGCTCTCGGATGGGATGTAAGCGTTCGAACAGGTGAGTCGTCGATTGATTACACACTCGCCAACACGATTAATCCATCCATGGGCCCAGAATCGCCCAAGTCGTTCAAGCCAGGCACGCTAACCAATACGGAAACTCAGTTCCAAGTTGACTTGAGCTATGAGCTAAGTGACACGACGACCATATTGGGAGGCTTGTCCTACCTCGACGAGGAGTACGACATCGGTGAAGGTGAGCCCGATTCGTATCGAGTTGGCCCCTATGCTGCAGCCGATCCATGGGGTTTCTGCGATGGAGACGCAGCGACAGCAGCAGGTCAGGCCGTCATTGATGCAGGTAGCACCCTGAATTGTGCAGATCCTGATGATCCAGTTTATCGCGCAGTCGGGGTCGGCTCTAATGGCTTCCCAGGCTACTCTCCTGCGTTCTCAGATGTTTACACCAGAGATTCGTTTGCAATGTATGTCGAGGTGAACGCAGATTTAGGTGAAGCGTTGTTCGTCCAAGGAGCTGTTCGCTACGAGGACTACTCAGATTTTGGCTCAGAAACGATTTTCAAAATCGCGGGTAACTATTCGGTAAGCGACAGCATGAGTCTGCGAGCGTCTTACAACACGGGGTTCCGTGCTCCTACTCCGGGGCAGCAAGGGACTACTAATGTTTCGACAAGACTGCCTAATGGCTTCCCAGTTGCGGTGGGTTTGTTCCCCGCTAGTGGCACGGTTGCCCAGACCCTTGGCGCTACCGATTTGAAGCCTGAGACGTCAAGTGGGTTCTCCGTGGGCATCACTGGGAGCGTGGGCTCTGCAGACTTTACACTCGACTATTACACGATCGATGTGGACGACTACTTCAATGCAGTTTCGACGCGCGACGTATCTACCGACCCCACTGCTGGCGATGCTTACGCTAACTTTCTTGCACTCGACTCAGCGGGTGTTGCCGGTGCGAATACCATTGGTGGTGTAAACTGGTTTACCAACGCCTATGACGTGGGTGTGTCGGGTATTGATGCCGTTATTACCTTACCCATTGACTCCGAGTTGGGCACAACAGACGTGACCATTACGTATGGCTACAATGATTTCGAGTTCAACAGCAGCCCCGACGGGTTCCTAAATGCGGAAGCTCAACACGATATCGTCAACTTCAATCCGAACACTCGCTTAATCCTTCAAGCGAATCATCGGATGGATAATATTGGGTTCAATCTGCGCGGCAGCTACTGGGGCGAGGGTTCGAATCGACGATCTAGTAGCGATGATTCACCTATTCAAACCTTCGGCAGTGTTTTCATGACTGACCTGTCAGTAGCTTACTACGGTGATAGCTACACCATCACCGCGGGTGGTATGAATATCTTCGATGAGTACCCTGATAAAGACAGCATCAGCGATTACTGCTGTGGTCGTGTTTACCCCTCTGCGTCAGGAATTTCGTGGCAGGGCGGTCGCTGGTACGTGAAAGCCGAGTACGTTTTTTAGGTGGCACCACCTTTGAAAAAAAGGGGAGCATTTGCTCCCCTTTTTTATTTGTTTAGTTGCTGTATGCCAGTCAGCAGCTAAGAAGTATCGCGGCACCCGTTAAACAGTCACCTGCAACGCCGCCGGTAAGGCATCGACATACTGTTGAACATCTTCCAACTTACCCATGCTTACACGAGACCAGTGGGTGTAATCGCGATAAATGCCTCTAATCAAGATATGTCGATCAGCCATTGCTTTTCTAAAGGACTCTGCGTTTTTAGCGCCCAAGTTTACAAACATGAAGTTTGTCTCGGAGGGAAGCGCCGTCAATCCGTTTTGCTGCAACCCCTCGGTCACCATTTCACGCGCCTCAACAATCTTGGCTTTCGAGTATTCCAGAAACGCATGGTCGTTGTAGCTGGCCACAGCAGCAGCTACTCCGGCCTGATTAAGTCCGTAGTCGCCCAAACCAAATTGCTTAACTTTCTCCAAAAGTTCCGGTTTCGCTATCATGTAGCCGACTCGCATACCAGCGAGACCGTATATTTTCGAGAACGTTCGAGCCACCGCTACATTTTTCCCAGCCTTGATTAGCGGAATCATCGTCGAGGCCGCTGGATCAGCAGTCAACTCATTGTATGCCTCATCCACAAGTACCGTGCATTTTTCTGAAGCGCGACTGCAAAAGGCCCGAAGCTCATCCGAATCGAGCACCATGCCGGTGGGGTTATTTGGGTTCGTGACATGAACCATAGATATATCAGAATCTAGCGCTCCTTCCATAGCTTGTAGATCAATGTTCAATGAGGCGCTTTTGGGCAATCTTACGATTCCGTTGCCACTATTTCTTACGCCCATTAGTGAGGTCGTATCCCAAAACAGATCGGGCGCTAAAATCTTTCCGTGCTGAGAAGAGGCCAGTGCAAGATAGGTAAGTACACCACTGGAGCCAGAACTCAATACAACATAGTCAGGAGATAAATCATGTCGCTCGGCAATCATTTCTCGTAATCTCTGAGCAGACTGGCGAACGTAGTAAGCTCCATGAGCAGAAGCCTCTACCATCGCTTTAAGGGCTTTTGGACTAGGTCCATAAGGATTCTCGTTTGCATTGAGTTTGGCTACGCCAGAAGCTGGCCCGTATAAATTTACTGGTGCCGCATCGAGTGAAAATGTGCGCGCCGATGCTAAGGTGGACACCCCCGCAACGGCAGACCCAATAAAAAAGGACCTCCTAGAAATACCAGTCATAAAAGTTTCTCCTTAGGTGACCTACGTTTGTTGAAAGATGATGATCGCTACCGCCAAAAGATAAAGACCAAAATACCGCTTTAATGAATCTGATTCTAGGTCATGAGCCAGGCGCGCGCCGTAAGGTGCCGTGATTACGGACATGGCACTTATAGCAATTAGCGCGGGAATATTTATAAAGCCAATTGATCCCGGTGGAGCTCCCACAACTACTTTCGATAAGCCGACTACGAGGAAGCCAACTGCACCGAGCAGTCCTATGATGACCCCTACCCCCGCAGCTGTCCCAACAGCCTGAACGATAGGTCTCCCGCATAGAGTCATGGTGATGACGATCGGTGTCCCACCTCCAATGCCTAACAATGCAGACACGCCTCCCACAGACGTACCTAACACAGCGCGAGTCATGCCAACTGGCAACTGCTCAAACTCGAATCGCGAAAACACACGAGGAAAAAGAAAAAAGATAGAGTAGGCTCCAACGCCTACAGCAAATATGAATTGAAGCTCTTTACTCGACACCATGGCTGCGAGGACGACACCCATCAGGGTCCCCGCCGCAAGCCACGGCAACCAGCTTCTCACAAACTGAATATCGAGTGACCCCAATCTCCAATGTACTACGGCTGACCGGCTCGAGGCTAAGATAATAGTGGCTAGAGAAGTCCCTATTGCAATAAAGATAATGCCCTCGCCACCATAACCTGCGGTATCGAGTGCAAATAGGAGTGCCGGAACTACGATGAATCCCCCACCCACCCCAAACAAACCACTGCACAACCCGGCTACTGCCCCAGTCGCCATCAACAGTAAGATAAGAAATGCTATGTCCATTGCTGCATTCGTTCCCAAAAAGCACTACCAATTGATTGAGCGCATGGCTGAGAAATTTGCGGACGCGCAACACTGATACCGAAATTACGACGCACCATTCCACATGTGACTAGCAATAACCATTCCAGAGACCCTGTTGTCAGTTTGTTAAATAAATAGGCTTTATATGAAATTGCCGCACTCGTTCATGTGATGCCTCAAAAAAAAGATGCCCACGCGTAACGTCTCACTTCAGACTCTCATAAGTAGCTGAAAAAAAAGAAAGTGTTGCAGACGGGAATGCGAAAGTAGAGCGAAGTTAACGTTCTACATAATGCCCAGATTTGTGACCATGGGATCAAAGAGCACCGTTACTTGATTCGATTTGAGGATCAGAAAACAGGAAGAAAAGACCTAAAATGAGGCAGGAGCGCACCAAAATCGCGCACTCTATCCCTAAAGCGCAATGCCTCAAATCCAGTCAACTTAGCTTAATGTCCGCAAGGAAGACTTGAGCCTGGTAACTAAAGCGAGCGTGAGATCGATAATTTATACAAAGACCCACTGAACTCATTTTTAACCACTCTGAGGTCGGACTGCTCTGTAATTCGCTCGGGCCTATCTAATGGATTTGTCACAGATAACTCGAATTGCAATGCACTATCTGTCTTAAATGAAAGGGTATGGCTAATCGCCATAACTTTAGACCGGTATTGATCTTGCCATGTATCCTCTCCTATCGATTCGAGGGTCCGCGAATAACCGAGCAGTCGTGTTTGTAATCGAAATGGGCCCTTAGAAATATTGAACGTAGCGTTTCCAAAATGTCGAGCACGCTCTGGGAAAGCAGTAGATCGAGTCGACAAAATCGCCTCGCTATCGGAGTAGGTGTAACGAATGTTCATGCTAGCGGTATCAATGGGAAGCTGCAGGGTGGGAAGGGAAAAATTCGCTGCCACTTGCGCACCTAAAATTGACGCCCGCGACCCGTTCTCAATAGACCGAATTCGGTATATTTCACCCCGAACAAGACCCGCAGTGGTCGACCGATAAGCAAAATTATCGATGAACTTTTTGAATAGCTCCATTCGCACAGAGACACCACCGCCACTGAGGCTCAATCCGCCAGAAATTGTATCTATGCGGGCCGGTGCGAGTTTTGGGTTACCCCTATCAATTCGGCGGAAAGCCTCCATTTCTCGACTGTAATTCACGATATCGAAGTATTGAGGTCGCATGATTTGTTGATGCCAAATTAAATTAAAAGTCGTCTCATCATTGATGAAGTAACGAAGTGAGAACGAGGGAACCCATTGACGATATTGATTCTCCGCAGGAACACGGAACGCTTGAAAGGTGTCGAACGTATCGGCGATGGTGACGCCAAAAATATCGACCTCGTCTATTAACTGAGATCCTGGAGGTGCAATGGACTCTCCATTTCCGCTCAACGTGCCCAATGTGTCAGTCACCGTTCTCTCTCTGCGCAGTCCTAAAGAAACGGTGTAGTCAGAGCCAGTCATCTGACCGTGGATATAAGCGGCACTCACAGTTTCAGAGGACACGAATTGCTGCTCAATACTTTCTTTGAAGGACAAAAATTCATTGATTGCAACGCGCGTGTTATTCGGATCAGACGCGCTACGCCTTGCGTCCGCGTGACTAATTGATGGCGGCAGGATAAATCCATTGCTTAGGATGATGTCGCCTTGTAGTTGCGAAACTACGTCAGTCATTGCCACCACTCCTTGCCCAGACGGCTGATAAACCCACCGTTGATCTTCCGCTCTACGTTTTTTCGTTCTCCAACTTGCACCAATCGAGAAAGCTAATTTAGCCTTGGCCCAATTTCGCTGAGAATCCCAGTCGAAGGCTACTGCTTTATCGGCGTCACGCGTTTTTGTGTTCAGGTATCGGTAGTCTCTGAAGAACGCTTGTGACGGATCGACGAGAGAGTGGCCATCAAGTAGTGATAAGGAAGGAAGATGAGCATCATCTGTTGAATAGGCTATATCGACGTCTGTAGTCAGAAAGTTCCATGGCAACCATTGCGAGGCGTTTTCCCAGCTCCCTCGGTAGGCCCGCAGCTCAAAAAGGCCGGTATCAAAGGTCTGGCGATAGGTCACTTGATGCCTCGCGATGTCGCGCTGCGTATTCCATTCGTGCTGATAGTGCCGAAGCGATGCCTCCGTGACAGCCAAGTCGGTGATCGTATCGTTTGTTGATGCCAGCCCCTGATTACCGGCGTCAAAAGACCCTACGCCAAACTGAGCTTCGATCTTGGTTCTAAACGCGCTGTCTTGGTAACGCGTCAAGACTGACTCCAACGTTATCAGCCTGTCGCTATCTAAATTCCAGTCAATTCTAAAATTGCCGAAATTACTGTCCGCAGTTATGCGGTCGCGCGTGTACGCCGGAAAACTGAGAAAGCTCAAATCTGCACTCGTTCTGCGCCAGCGCCCGTCATATTGGTCGATAATCCTGTCGGTAGCATTGCGGACCACCTCCACCGAGAGCGTAATGGGACCATAGGCTCGCTCTGCTGCTATGCGGCCTCCCGGACGAGAACTGCCCGCCTTATCTTGCCGGGTAACCGTAATTGTCACTTCGTTAGATGACGCATTTTTAGACGGGCGAACCAGCGAAAAAAAAGCTCGCGAATCGACGCCCTCGGCGTCTAAAAAAGCCTCTTGATAAAACCCAACAGGTTCAGACGCTTGAAACTCTGATGCCAAAAAATTTCGTTTTAAAAGAATACGACCACGGTCACGAACACTTTGTGTTGTGGCGTCTTTATCGGCAATTTCAGATCCGTCTACATCGGAATCTTCCGAAGCAAACAACATCATCGGCGCCAGCAACGTCAAAGCAGCCATAAAAATTGGCCAGCGCATTACGCGTTTCTCCTTTGCCCTGCACGTTCGCACAGGATTAGCAAACAGTTTGCCTACGTGTGACGCAAGAAGAGTGCCAGAAACATCGCATTAGTCCTTACGGTTGCACTAATCGATTTCCAAACCTCGAAGGTCGCCTGCCTCACGCCACTTAGCCATGAGGTTAAAAAACTCGATAGGGCCTCCGCCGTAAAAGGTGTTTTGTGACTCAAACTCAACATGGCCCTCGTTGTTGTAATAGCCCGGCGTGCAGGACTTCTGGAACTCTTCGGTCTTCCTCGCCACGCGCTTAATCGTATTTATCCAGGCGCTCTCCGCCTTCTCTGACGCATCAACGCGAGTAGCGCCGCGCTTCTTGAGCTCGCCCAAAATATAGGCCGTCTGCATGGCGTTCTCATCAAGCGCGAACGTATAAGTTGCCGTAAAGCCGGATTGCTGAGGACCAAAAAAGAAGGCGTTGGGGAAACCTCTCGAGTGAAGACCGTGAAAGGTCGCCATGCCATCGGCCCACTTCTCGGAAATGGTCAGGCCATCAACCCCAGTGATGGAATAGCCGGCTCGACGCGAGTAGTCGGTGCCCACCTCAAAGCCCGTGGCGAACACAATGCAATCAACCTCATACTCCTCACCGTTGGCAACCACTCCTCTCTCCGTGAACGCCTCGACACCTTGGCCGTCCGTGTCCACAAGTGTCACATGAGGGTTGTTAAAGGCCTGCAAATACTCGTCATGGAAACAGGGTCGCTTACAGAACTGTCGGTAGTAAGGCTTCAGCGATTCAGCCGTCTCCGAGTTATCAACGACAGAATCGGCTCGCGCTCGGACCTTCTCCATCTTGGCGAAGTCTGCCATCTCCATCTTTTCTTGAAGACCCATTTCGACCATGGCTTTGTCGGTGAGATATTGTTTTATACCGCGCTCTTTGCGCGCACTGGAAAACGCCCAGCCCAGACTCCACAGCAAGAGACGCCAGCCACTGGGTCTATATTGACGCAGTCCACCAAAAATATCTCTAAACGCTTCAGTCCAACCATCACCCACCAGATCTTCTTTCACCGGGATCCCCGCTAGGAGCGATTCGAAGTTGGTTCGACGCTTGTGATGCCAACCCGGTGACTGAGACCTGACCCACTCGGCGTCGATATCAGTGTTGTTGCGCACATCAATGGACGAGGGTGTCCTCTGAAAAACATAGAGTTCCTTGGCACCTGCAGCCAAATGCGGCACACACTGAACAGCAGTTGCACCTGTACCGATGACAGCCACACGTTTATCCGCGAGCTTATCGAGGCCACCAAAAGGACCACCGCCAGTGTAATCGTAATCCCACCGGCTGGTATGGAAGGTGTGTCCCATGTAGGTATCGATGCCGGGTATGCCTGGTAGCTTGGGACGATTCAGCGGCCCATTTGAGTGAATAACAAAGGTCGCTTTGATAATGTCGCCACGATTGGTCCGCGCGACCCACAGTCCTTCCTCCTCCAACCAGTCCGTACTCAGTATCTGGGTTTGCATCAGCGCAATGTCGCTGAGGTTATATTGCTCGGCGATGACCTGACAGTACTCTAGGGTCTCCGTCGCATTGGTGTAGCGCTGCTTGGGAACGAAGCCTGTCTCCTCGAGGAGAGGAAAATAAACCAATGATTCAATATCGCAGGAGGCGCCGGGATAGCGGTTCCAATACCATGTACCACCAAAACCGCCACCTTTTTCAACAATCAGCAAATCATCGATGCCTGTGTCTCTTAATCGCGCAGCCGCGAGCATACCGCCGAAACCGCCACCGATAATGAGTACTCCAACCTGTGTCTGAATTGCATCACGTTCGAAGCCAGGCTCGACATACGGGTCATCAATGTAGTGCGAGAAGTCGCCCGTGACCTCGATGTACTGATCATTACCATCGACTCGGATGCGTTTGTCGCGCTCCCGCCGATACTTAGCCCTTAACTTATCGGGATCAAATGAAATATTCTGATGCGCCGAAGACATGTCAACTTCTCCTAGCTTGATTGCTCTTACAGTAGCTAACATTTCTATCATCGTCACTAACTGGTCGCATCTTTATCGAGCAGTTTTTAGAGACATACCGATGCCAACTGCACTAGAGTTAGATCGTCGATTAATAACGAGTACCAAAAAACATGACATTTTTGATTGCCCCATTTTTACGGCCCTACCTACTCGGATTGCTGTTAACCACCAATGTCGTCTTCGCTGAATCCTTTCCTGTAAAAAACCCAGCGTCAGAGGGCTTTTCACCCGAGCGACTTGCAAGATTAACTGAGATGTCAGAGCAATATGTCGCTCAAGGTCGCGTGGCTGGAATCGTAAATTTGGTACTTCGCAATGGTGCGGTTATCCACTTCGAATCGACTGGAACCAGGGGCGCCTTCGATGAAACCCCACTTAAAAAAGATGACCTATTCCGTATCTACTCCATGACGAAACCTATTACTGCGGTTGCTGCTATGCAGTTGTATGAGCAGGGGAAATTCCAACTTAGTGATCCCGTCGCAAAGTTTGTTCCTGAGCTCGCAGAGCTAAAAGTGATCAACTCTGAGGGAGGACTAGAACCCCTGCGGCGGGCCATGACTATGCACGATCTTCTCCTGCATACCACGGGCTTGTCCTATGGCTTTGCTCCAGTGAATGACGTGGTAGATCAACGGTATCAAATAGCTGACCTATGGGCGTCGTCAGATCTTGACGATTTCGCGTCTAGGGTCGCTCGGTTGCCACTTAAATTTCAGCCTGGTGAGCGTTGGCATTATTCAATCGCGGTGGATATCACTGGACTTGTGGTACAACGACTCTCGGGGCAGCGGTTTGATCGTTACTTGAAAGAGCATATTTTCGAGCCACTCGGAATGACTGACACGTTTTTTGAAGTTCCCACTGAAAAGCGCGATCGGTTTTTGCCCAATCATTTTATTGACCCTAAGACAGGGAAGCTCGCTGACACGATAAATGCACCGGAACCTTTCAATTATCGAGATAAAGTTGCAATGATCGATTTCCTCGATGTCAGCTTCTTCTCGGGAGGTGGCGGGCTAGTCTCCACTGCATCCGACTATGCACGCTTCGCAGAAATGCTTCGCAGGGGCGGAGCGTTAGATGGCCGACGCATTCTAGGCACCAAAACAGTCGCTTTTATGACCAAAAATCATCTCAATAGTGAAACAGTCGTCGATATAGCTGGTGAAACACCAGAAGCCTTCCGATCTCAGCAACACTTAAATAACTTGGTTAGGCCCGATAATTTTGGCAACCAATCGGCCTCCGCCATTGGACGTGTAGGGTTTGGTTTCGGCCTGGGCTTTGGAGTTGTCACGGACTCAGCAGCCATAGGAATCATGGGCAGTGACGGCGAATATAACTGGGGTGGCGCTGCTGGGACTGTGTTTTGGGTGGATCCTGTAGAGGAGTTAGTTGTGGTGAGTATGATCCAACTTATGCTCTCTCCGTGGCCGCTTCGCTCAGACTTAAAAATAGCGATTTATCAAGCTTTAGAGGAAAGCTACGCAGATTAAGCACAATTTGAATTTCCAGGCTGATACTTAATATCGCGCAAATCAACATAAGCGTTACAGCTTGCATTCGTTAACCCAAGCCTTAATGTCGCGGGCGGTCATTCTCGATAAGTCAGGGAACGCAGAAATAAATAGGTCCGCTGCATGCATAGTCCCCATCACCTGACGGCAGTGGGCTTTCACCCCGGCGGACAACAGCAATCGATAGAACTCGATACCTTCGTCCCTCAAGGGATCACACTCGTTAACATTCACCATGGTAGGCGGAAAGGCTGCAACATCGTCGACGGTTGCAAACCGCGGCCAGGCAACAGGATTTTTCGCCTCCAAATGCTCAATGCCATACCCCATGGGAATCAGATTTGAGCCTACGGTGATAAAGATACCCTCGTTGTCCATACTTGATGGTAAATCCTCGGCAGGCCACGTGCCATTGATATACGGACATAAAGTGTATAACCCTGCCTGCTTTTCGCCGTGTCCGTCGCGAATCAGTTGCATAGTCGTTGCGATGCTTAGGTTACCTCCGCCGCTTTCACCAGCGACTAAGATTTGTTTTGGATCGACTCCCAAATCAGTTGCTTTCTCGTGTGTCCATAAAAAGCTAGACACGCAGTCATTTAGACCTGCAGGAAAAGGTGCGATCTCACCACTGGAGGAAGGGCTGAGACAATTACGGAAATCGACCATCATTACCGCCAACCCTTGGTGAGCAATCAACTTACCCCAGGCGCGGTAGTTAGCATCGAAGCAAGAGCTAAAGGCCATTCCCCCGCCATGAATATAGAAAACACAAGGCAACACCTGATCAGTGTCTGGACGGATAAACTGCATATCTACAGTGTTGCCGTCCGGCGCAGACACAATAGTTTTTTTATTAACGACAAGTCCCAAAGAGGAAACGGCAGCCTCCTCGTCGAAGGCCTCCATCATAGCTTTCATACTCTCGGTTTTGAGTAGTTCCTCTGGGCTGTTTATCTTTGCAAGAGCCTCTTCACGAGATTCCACATCACCAAACTTGGAGATTATCTGATCGATAACCTCGAGCACGGGGACCTGTCTTGGGTCGAGTCGTCGATCTAATTTGAATTTGTCAGTCAACTAAGGAACTCCAACGGTGGTGGTAATCGGACACATCAAATAGGCTGAACCGGCCATAAGGCCGATTCATTGGGTGAGGGATTTTTAGAATCGGTGCCTCAACTCAAGACCATAGCGGCGAGGCTCACCCCAATAAGAGGCTGCCATGCCCAGACCTTGGTCAATACCACCAATTTGGATATCACCAGCTTGATCTATCATGTTGGTCACGTAGTTTTTATCGAGTAAATTATTTACCCAAAATGAGAGGCTAGTTTTGTCGTTCGCCATCATCCACGACATTCGTCCATCAAGTAGCCAATAGCTGGGTTGTTGCGACGAGGGAGTATTCGATAGCGTGTAGGAGATTGCGTCCGTGTAGGTAGCGCCCAGGGAAGACACCATCTCCCCACCGTCTCCCAAGTTCAAAACGTGCATGAAGCCAAAGTCGAATGAATAAGTAGGACCGCTTCCAAACTCAGTGCCACTTAAATCTCGCTCCACCTCTTGGCTTGCGAGCGAACCATCGCCCGTAACGACAGTTACATTGTCCATTATCGAGAATTCGTCATATTCACCTTTCACGTAGCCCAACATGGCAGTAAACGTCAAAGAATCACTCAGACGCGCGGTACTCTCGATCTCAACTCCGTAAAGCGTAGCTTTTTGCGCATTAATGAGGTCGGCCGTGGGTTGTCCGTCAACCAGCCTACCAACCGTTAACTGCTGATTCTTGTATTGATTATGGAAAAGTGTGGCGTTTAAGCGCAGTTTTCCACCCGCCAAGTCAGACTTCATCCCTAGCTCATAGTTATCAGCGGTCTCAGGCAGATACGAACGCATACGCGTATCCTGATTAAATCCACCGCTGGAATAACCCAGGCTGTAACTACCGTAAAGCATCACGTCATCCGACGCTTGATAGCTCGCAATCACCCGTGGAGTCGTTTTGCTGTATGAAACCTTTTGATTGCAACGATCGCTCGCAGCGGCGACCACTCCCGGCGCTAGCTCAATGGTGGGCATACCAGGACAGAAGTAGAATGAGTCGGGCTGCCCATTGAACAAATACTGCACCCGAGTGAAGTCTCTATCATCCTTTGTATGTCGCGCGCCAAGCGTAAGGTCCCAACGGTCACTTAAGGCGACGGATACTTCTGCGAATACGGCTTGGTTTTCATTGACAACGTCATAAATTTGACCCCTGCTGCCAAATATTTGAGCACCCATTGCAGCTGCACCAAGGGTGCCACCCGCACCGTCAGGCGCATAAAAAAATGGCCAAACCGCTGGGTCAGGGGGCAAAACGTCACGAAATAGAGGGACATCGAGAGACTCAATAGTGTCCTCTTCAAACCAATAAGCACCAACCACCCAGTCTACCGAGTCAGTGACTCCAGATAACCGAATTTCCTGCGAAATTGCCTCGGTATCGCCGTAGTTATTAAGTATTTCCAGCATATTGGAGCCGGGCCCATTGCCCATTACCCAACCCCACGAGCCGTTAAAATGTTCAATATCACGCTTAGACGTAATTGAATCGAGAGTTACGGAACCAAAATCATAGCTAATATTTAAGACTAGGTTGTCGACATCAGCGCGGATGCTTTCGTCATTACTGGTATCTATCGATATTTCTCGCGTAGTGGCAAGACAATTTTCTCTGACGCTATTAAACGTTCCAAATATTGTTGCCAAGCTGAGCACGCCGCCACGCCCTAGTGCAACCATCGGGTCGTCAGTCGCATGCCAGCTACAGCTTCCAAGTGGGGCTCTTTCGTCTGCTTCAAAGTTGCTGTAGGTGAGCTGAGCATCTAAGTTCTCACCTTCATATCTAAGGGCAAAACGAGCGTTGGTAGAGTCCTCATTGCCACGATCATTTCCGGTGGCTGCATTGATAATAACGCCATCTGCCTGCTGACCGGACAATGATAGCCGCGCAGCCCAATTGCCGCTTAACGGCGCGTTGACAACCAATCCGTAGTTGTTTTGGCCGTCATTACCAGCACCCAAGGTGATATCCGACTCAAATCCATCGGTGGAGGGACGATTATTAATAATGTGGATCAAGCCCGCAGTCGTATTTCTGCCAAACAATGTACCTTGGGGACCTCTCAACACCTCGACTCGTTCCACATCGTTGAAGTCAATGAGTGCGCCCTGAGGCCTGCTGTAATAAACACCATCAACATAAATGCCAATCTTTGGATCCTGCGTTGCGGCCCAATTAACCTGACCAATGCCTCGCATGAATACTTGAATGGCCGTTCCATTCACAGAACTATAATCAATCGCGGTGTTAGGGCTTAATTTCTCTAAGTCACGGATCTCCATGAGATTTCGTGTAACAAGCTGTTCGGAGCTGAGCGCTGTAATGGGAATTGGTACGGTTTGCGCTTTCTCCTCGCGCTGTCTAGCGGTAACCACCACCTCTTCGAAAATTCGATCTACGGCCGCCTCTTGTGCAGCGGCGGGCACTGAAATCCCTAGTGATGCCGCTGCTACGGCAACCCACAGCAACGGCGTTTTTACCCGGCTGTTTGGTAAATGAATACGTTGGTCCTCGCTGGTATAAGTATGTGTACCAGCGGAAATATTATCGACTGACCTCATGACTATTCCTCTCTACTTTTATTCTTATCGGAGGAATTCGTATTGTTGGGACCTACCACCAGCGCCGCGCCAATACTCATCCCACGCCCTACCTAAATACAAAAAGTTGGTTAATGCAAATAAAGAAGGCAGAGAAAGAACACCAAGTGACGCCCTAAAGAGGCTTATTAAACTGCCTTTTAAAAAAATCTATTGGGCGCTAGGTACTCAAAACGACGGTTAACAAAAACCACAGTCGTCGTGATCTCAATTGAGTGTTTGCTCCTGTCGGCATTTTTTGCTTTAACTGTCCCAACAAAGAGGAGCATTCGCTATGAACGACATGTCACAAGGGCAGCGCCGGGAACCCACCGCTGAACAGCAATGGGCGCAATTTACAGCGCTCAAAACGGCGGATGACTACATTGACAGTCTCAGAGGCCGCAATCTTGATGTTTTCTTGCTGGGCGAGCGAATCGAGGAGCCTGTGGACCATCCGATTATCAGACCCTCCATCAACGCCATGGCGGAGTCGTATATTCTGGCCGATGAGGACCCTGACCTGGCCACCGCGTGGTCATCCATCTCAGAGCAGCAAATCAACCGCTTCCTACACGTGCCTGAGTCGGCTGAGGACCTAGTCCAAAAAAATAAGATGCAGCGTCGCATGGGGCAGCTCACTGGCACCTGCTTCCAGCGCTGTGCTGGGCTCGATACTTTGAGCGTGTTGTTTTCAATTACCTACGATATCGATAAGAAGCACGGTACGCCCTATCACCAGCGCTACGTTAACTTTCTGAAGAAAGCGCAAGCCAATAACTTGATTGTTGGCGCCGGTATGACAGATCCAAAGGGTGATCGCAGCAAACGCCCAAGCGACCAGGCGGATCCAGATCTCTTTATGCACGTCACGCGGCGCACCGATGATGGACTCTATGTCAAGGGTGCCAAGGCGCACATGACGGGTGGTCTAAACTCGCACTGGATTTGTGTCATGCCCACCATGAACATGCTTGAGGGCGATAAGGACTACGCCGTCATTGGTTTGATCCCGGCAACGGCGCCGGGTCTAACCTATGTATATGGTCGCCAGTCATGTGACACGCGAGCACTCGAAACGGGCGACATCGACAAGGGAAACGCTAAGTACGGTGGACAAGAGACCCTCGTTATCTTTGACGACGTGTTCATCCCTTGGGAGCACGTATTAATGGATGGTGAGTATGAGTTTGCGCAAGAACTCGTATCGCGTTTCACCGCCTATCACCGCGCGAGCTATGTCTGCAAAACAGGATTGGGCGATGTCATGATTGGTGCCGCATCCAGTGTCGCGGAAATGAATGGTGCAGAGACCGCGAGCCATGTTCGCGACAAACTAGTTGAGATGACTCACCTCAACGAAACCATTTACTCGTCAGGCATTGCGTCATCTTATGAGGCAACTCAACACGAGAGTGGTGCCTACATAAACGATCCCATTCTGGCCAATATCTGCAAGCACAACGTAACGCGCTTCCCCTACGAGATTTCGCGCCTCGCACAAGATCTCGCGGGCGGGCTGATGGTGACACTACCATCCCAAGCAGACTTCGAGCACGAGACGATTGGTCCTCAGCTTGATAAATACCTGCAAGGTAAAACGTCAGTAACGACTGAAGATCGAACGCGCATGCTGCGACTTATTGAGAATATGACCTTGGGCCGCAATGCAGTGGGCTATTTGACCGAATCAATGCATGGCGCGGGGTCACCTCAAGCACAGCGTATTCAGGTACTCCGAGAGACCGATTTCGGAAAAAAACAGTCGCTAGCGCGCCGTCTCGCGGGCATTATCGCAACTGACCGCGATTAGTATTCACACAAAGCTCTGAAATGAGGGCAGACCTGCAGCCCAGCTTGCCTCGTTGCCATTACGTTATGTCTCAACTTTTGACGATCGCCCGCTCGCCCTACTTTATTGGGGCCGCGGCCATCTTTTTTGCCTCGTGCATGAACGCCATGATCAAGGGTCTATCCGTGTACGAGAGTGTCGTGGTCATTACGGCCTGGCGATATACCCTGGGTGCTATATTGGTCATCCTGCTCTGGTTGATCTTTCGACCTCCTTTACCCGGCTGGGCCGCTGTTCCGTTTCACGTGTTCCGAGGCTTTTTTCAAATCTCGGCTGCAAGCCTATTTTTTTGGTCGGTCACCCAAATACCACTGGCCACAGCCGCGGCACTTGGACTCGCAGGGACGCTGATGATTGGGCCCCTGGCATGGCTGCTCATGCGCGAGCCGCTCAAGCGTGACGTCATCGGTGGCACTTTGGTGGGTTTCGCCGGCGCTTTGTTTATCGTGAACACAGAAACCCAACTGCTGTCAGGAGAGATTGATGGCCCGGTGCTGGGTTACCTCGCACCGATACTGGCCTCACTCTGCCACGCCTTATCCGTTGTCCTACTGCGCTTTCGATCGCAGAGTGAGGACCCGATCGTCGTGGCTTTCTTCGCAAACACCTTGCCTGCGCTATACGTGCTACCCATTTTCTTTTTAATGGATGCCCAGCCCACACTTGAGTTGTTTGGTGGCTATATTCTCTCGGCATTTTTTGGGGTGAGTTTCTGGTCGTTGACAACCATTGCTTATGCACGCGCCCCCGCGGCCAAACTCGCGCCCATGACTTACACCCAGCTGATATGGGCGGCCATCATCGGTTTCTTCTTATTTGGTGAACTGCCGGGCGCATCCGTTTGGTCAGGGGCGGCGGTGATTGTCGCCGCTTGTTTTTACGTAATGCGATCGAGCAATAAAGTCAGCTAATGGCATTTTGGTCCCCTCAGTCAGATAGTAGTAACCCCAGTAATTTTGGGCTATTGGCATCGCAGCAGGCCTGTGTCGGACCTGCGGGCTACGAATTTATTATGGGGGGCGTTGCCCAGGCAGCTGCCATTGAAGCCGCCGAGATCGTCGCAGGTAAATCGCTACTTTGGTCGACGATTCAATTCGTAAACGCCGGCCTCCTGAACCAGTCAATCGAGATTGAGGTGGAATTATTAGGGGGTGGTCGGAGCATTAGTCAGGTCCTGGTGACACTAACTGCGGACGGCACGGTTCTTCAAACGATGTCTGCAGCACTCGGAGGGCGCCAGGGAACAGAGCGCCAGTTCGTGAGCATGCCCATGGTGGCGACGCCGGAGGACTGTTCAATTAAAACCGACCTTGACCACAACAATGATCAAGACCTGATTGCGCAGTTTGAGCGGAGAATAGCCATAGAAGCGCCCGATGACGGTTTGGGGGCAATGTGGATTCGCTCCAACGACGCACTACCCATCACAGCAGGACTGTTAGCTATCACCTCGGACTTCATGCTTGGTTTACATCCGGAGAGCTTTCGGGGCACCAGTCTCGATAACACCTTCCGAGTTTTCTCGACACGTCCCACAGAATGGATTCTTTGCGTGACTCAGATGTCAGGCTTTCGGGACGGCGCGGCAATGGGAATTACCCACCAGTTCACGCAAGAGGGCCAGCTACTCTCAGTCTCTAGTCAAACGGGCTTACTACCCAGATCGGAAAATCGCCGCTAACGCTTGGCGAAGTGGGAGTCAGTCTTCAGCTCTCAACTCGGCTAGATTCTGCTCATGCTTCTGTCGATCCACCGAGTAGAGTGACAGGCTCGCAATCATAATCATCCATAAGCTGAAGATGACGGGCACGTAAAGCCAACCGAAGCTGTTGAGCACGGACTCGGGCACCTGATCGGGCGTCGCCCCGACGGGAAACTGACTAATTGTGAGGAGCACACCCGCCACAGCTGCACCAATGCCCTGTGTGACTTTACGAACAAAGGTGACCGAGGCAAAGAAAACGCCCTCATTGCGCCGCTTTGTTTTAATTTCCGCCTCCTCAACCAGATCGGCAATCATGGACGACGACAAGGTCTGATAAGCAATAATGAGCGCCACATCAATGACCGTAATGCTCAGTACCAAGGGGAACAACGCGGGATCTGAGTTTTGCGGCATCAAGCCAAGCAATCGCAGAAAAATGGGCGCCGGTGCGACTGTGAAGGCCATTAGCCCAACCGTGATAGCGCCTCGTTTTTTACCCAGCTTTTTAGAAATGATCGGGGCAATGAAAAACGCTAGCAAAGCTGATATCACCACGCTAAGAGAGATAAGGCCAATCTGCTCGGTTGTGAATCCCCAGAAAAAGGTCGAGAAATAGAAACTGAGGGTCGTAGAAACGCCGGCTGCCACTGCCCCAAATAGCGCCGCCAAAAACAGCGCCAGAAAGGAACGGCTGGCCAAGGTCTCGAACACCTCTCGATAAATCAAGCCAACAGTCATCCGTCTTGGGGGTGGGGGCGCCTTAAGGTCGGGGATCATCTTATGTGTTCCCATAGTCGACACTATCATGGCCACAAAAATAACCATCGCCGCGATAGCACCCACCTGGCCGTGTCCCTGCACATTGAACATTCCATTACTGATCGTTGTCGTAGGGACCAAAATAAAGATGGTTGCAAACGCGCCCATCAGCGTCCCGCCAGTCCAACCGAAAAAGTAGCGATAGCTCAACATACTGGTGCGCTCATCATAGTCGTCCGACATTTCTGCAACGAGTGAGGAACTCGGAATCTCGTAGACCGTGACGAGTGTTCTTACCACTACTGCAATCGTGACGATGTAGGGAAAAAGCGCATCCCCCTCCAGCCCCGAGGGCGGGTTCCACACAAAGTAATACGCAATGGCTGCCGGCAGTGCAGCGGCATACATGAAGGGATGGCGTCTTCCCCAGCGCGAGCGCGTGTTGTCCGAAAGGTAACCGATGAGCGGATCGCTCAGCGCATCAACGATGAGCGCAATCATCAAGGCAAGACTTACAAGGTAAGCACTAACCCCCATGACCTGACTGTAAAAGATGAGAAAGAAGTAGTCGAAGCCATAAACTTTGACACCAAACGCCACGGAGCCAAAGCCATAGGCCACCTTTCTTCCCAGACTGACTTGGCGGTGATCGCTCATTGCGACTCCTCAGGATTTGTTATTTTTGGCGCTTTCGACCAGAGATTACTCGCTCGAGGGCGATTAAAGAAGGTTTGAGTTGCCGCTTGCTACCGGAGTCCAGCTATTATTTGTGGGATAAAAGCCAAGGTACTGACCATGAAACACACACTCTTTGCTCTGACCCTTCTGCTGACCCTAAATGCTCAAGCCGTGAGCTTGTCACTCAATGATGTCCTTACTGACCTACCGGCCTTGGATGATTCGCTTCCAACTCCCGAGGAAGTCACGGGCGTCGCCGTGGGAGAGCGCCACTGGTATCACTATGAAATTGTGGCTTATCTCGATGCGCTTGCGGATGCATCGCCACGAATGACAGCACTGGGCGAACACGCACAATCATACGGCGGACGCCCGCTAGTCAGCTATGCGATATCAACACCTCAGAATATAGCCAGACTCGATGAGATTAGGGCGGCACGCGCGGCCATTATCGACCCTGCTGCCAATGTCTCACTCGCAGACCAACCCGCGGTGCTACACATGATGTACAGCATCCATGGAAACGAGCCCAGCGGTGCCAACTCAACACCGCTTATTGCCTACTACCTCAATGCTGCGCAAGACGAGGCATTGCTAGACCAGCTAGAAGGCGTGGTGATTATCTTCAATCCCATGCTGAATCCTGACGGCTTGGATCGATTTGCCTACTGGACGAACGGGCACCGCGGCATCAACCCCAGCCACGACGCAAACGACCGTGAGCACACCGAGGCGGTACCCAACGGACGGACCAACTACTACTGGTTCGATCTAAACCGGGACTGGCTACCTCATCAGCACCCTGAAAGCCGCGGGCGATTGGCTCTATTCCATGAGTGGAAACCCAACGTACAGCTAGACTTTCACGAGCAAGGTAGCAACAGCAATTTCTTTTTTATGCCGGGTAAACCCGAGCGGACCAACCCACTGACGCCCGATATCAATCAGACGCTGACCGCCAAAATTGGCGAGTTCCATGCGGAGGTGTTTGATGGTGAGGGTATTCGCTATTTTACCGAAGAGGGGTATGACGACTTCTTCATGGGTAAAGGATCAACCTACCCCGATCTCTTTGGCACAGTGGGTATTCTCTTTGAGCAGCCTTCGTCACGGGGCGCTGTACAAGACACGATTAATGGCGAGCTCACTTTCCCGTTCAGCATTTCCAATCAGTTCCGCGCATCCCTTTCCTCGATTAAAGCCACTGCAGCACTGAAGGATGAACTCCTTAGCTACCAGCGAGGTTTCTACGAGAATCAGCCCAAGCGTCGTGGACACTACCTAGCAAGCGCCGCCGGCGATCCAACCCGACTCAATGAATTTGTCCGCATCCTTCGCGGACATCAAATTGAGGTTGAAAGGTTGGCGGCGGACATGACAGTGAACGGCATAACGTTCCGAGCCGGCGAGGCAATTGCAATTCCGCTCGACCAACCTCAGGCAACCTACCTTGAATCCTTGTGGCGCGAACAGCTGGAGTTTGAAGAGAACGTCTTCTACGACGTATCGACCTGGACACTGCCATGGGCTTTCAATCTGACACACACACGTGATGCGGTTCGCAGTGTAAAAACGGCGCCGCTGGATACCAGCACCGATTCAGGCTCCGATACGCCTGAACTTGCTGCGTCGCCAATCGGTTATCTGATTGACTGGCGCGACTCAAAGGCCCCCGCCCTGCTCTACGACTTACTTGAGACTGGCGCCAATGTGCGCGTGGCGAAGGCGCCGTTCACGGCACTCAGTACCGAAGCTGGCAGCCAGCGTTTCGGGTATGGAACGCTGTTCGTTGCGCCACCCATTAAGGGTGTTATTCCCAGCGACGCCGTGGCGCTGTTGCAAGAGGCAAAAGCGATGGGAGCGCGGATATTTGCTGCAGCCAGTAGCTACACCCCTGAGGGCATTGATCTCGGTAGTCGAGGCTTCTCTGTGCTGTCGCTACCTAAGGTGTTACTCATTACAGGCCCCAATACGTCGGCGTATAGCAACGGAGAGGTGTGGCACCTACTCGACACACGCGTCGATATGCCAGTCACCATGGTGGATAGTCACCGATTAGGGCGAGTGGATCTGTCGAATTACAGCCATGTGATTATGACAAGCCCCCTTCGCTCACCAGGCGCCGTGAAGCAAATGGAAAGCTTCGTCAAACAAGGCGGTATTTTGTGGGCCCAAGGTGCGTCGACCGTAGCCTGGGCTGCTGATAACTATCTTGCCGATGTCACCTGGCGAAAAACAGCCCAGCAAACTAAAGCCGACGAGCTCAAAGCCGCCGCCAAGAAAGGCGCTAGCGCGCAAGAGCAGGCGAGCAAGCTACCCGAGAGACGGTCTTTTGCTTCCGCGTCGGACGAGTATGCATTCACACTGGTACGCGGTGCGATATTGGCTGGGAACCTCGACATGTCACATCCACTGGGTTATGGCTATGACTCCGAGGAGATCGCCGTCTTCAGAACCACGAATCGTTTCATGAACCCTTCTAACAACGCCTACTCATCACCCGTCGTTTACACGGATAGCCCACTGCTCTCTGGATATATGTCTGAAGAGAACCGAGAGCTGGTGGCGAATTCGGCTGGCTTAGTGGTCAATGAATTGGGTGCAGGTGCCGTTGTACTGAGCCTGGATAGCCCAACATTTCGTGCCTTTTGGTGGGGTTCACAGCGCCTACTGGTCAACGGCATCTTCTTTGGCGACCTATTGGAAGAGCCTCGCTAAGCGGGGCTTTACCAATGTACCGACACCTCGTCGATAAAAACGCGCACTTCACCGCTTAAAACCAGCAGTTGTGGAAAAGTAACCTAGGGTTTCACTGGGTGATTCGGTACTCTGCGCGCCATAAATTTTCGGCCGTCAGATGCCGTAGTCATGGGTCTTAGGGGGATCGTGCATTGAGTGAAAAGATAAAGGTACAAAAGCCATTAGTCGTGCTTCACGGTGATGAAATGGCGCAAGTCGCCTTTACCGAGATTCTGGCGCGTTTTGTCTCCTTGCCACTCGATATTGAGCTTGTCGAAATCGACCTTTCGGCCCCCAAGCGCTTCACCAGTAACGGGCACGTCATCCATGAGGCCATCGCCGCACTAAAGGAGCATGGCGTCGGCATCAAGAATGCGGGTATGACCGTTAACCGGGCTCAGCTCGATGACTTGCTCGCGAAATACCCCCAAATTACCGAGAGCTCTCTCGATCCTCTGGCGACCAAGTCACCCAACGGTGCTATCCGAAAAGGCATCAGCGGCAATATCACCCGCGAGGACATCGAATTTCGCAACCTGAAAAGTGTCCGTCCCGACTGGATCGATCGCGATATCGAAGTCGATACCATGGAGACCGGGGGCTTGGACTTCAGTTACAGCGAACTCTCAAATGCCACAGGCGTGGCAAAGGTTATGTTTGTCGGCTCGAGTGGCGATCCAGTTGAATTACATCGTCGGTCGCTTAATAAGGGCGATCCCTGGATGCTGGCGACAAACGAACTTGATGAAGTGAAGGCGTGGGCACACCGCTTTTTCCAACGCGCCATCACTGAAAGCCGTGACATCTATCTCGGACTAAAAGACACGGTTGTGTCGGGATATGACGGCGTTATGCGCGCGGCCATCGAAGAAATCTACGAAGAGGATTACAAAGACAAGGTCGCAGCGGCCGGACTGAGCTATCACTACGAGTTGATCGATGCCCAGGCAGCGCGCATCGTCTCTAATCCACCTGAGCGCGCACTATGGGGTGTGCCCGACAACGTCAGTGGTATGAAGCTCTTTAAGCTCGTTCAGCAACTCAAGCGTTACGGCTTACCTGAGCGCAAGGCCCACGTCTCCATTTCCCGCATGAGCGCCGGTGGTGGCGACCAATACGGTAGCTATAACACACCCGCACCCGAGCAAGGTGTCATTAAGGTTATCGTCGACGGCGAGGAGAAGCATGCGCGGCATGTCGAGGAGGGTGACCCCATCCTCTTTATGTCAAACGACCGAGAGGCCATCAAGGACTGGGTGAGCCAAGTCTTCCAAGACGCAGCACTCAATAAGAAAGAAGTCTACTTCGGCTTAAAGCGCGAGTTTGTTAACTACGACGAAGTCTACAGTTCGATCATTCTCGAGATCAGGAAAGAGCTGGCAGCGCTGGACACACCACCACCGTCGTTCATGATCATGCGACCCTCTCGACAGCTGAGCAAGATGATTTGCGATCCGCCTCGGTGGGGCCTGTATCCGGCGCAGAACCTGGACGGCGATATCTTCTCTGATATTTCAGCGGCGCTCGGTGGCAGCCTTGCGACAGCGAGCTCGGTGATTATCAGTAAGGATGGAACCAAGCTGTTTGAAGCACCTCATGGCACGGCACACGATTTGTACGTGCGCTATCTCGAGACTGAGGGTAAAGAGGCCAACTTTAATTCGTCAGCACTGATATTCGCCGTGGCCAGCGCCTTGGAGGAACTGGCGACAAGAGAGGACAATGTAGCGCTCAATGACTATGCCGCGCGCCTTAAAACAGCGCTGATCGAAACGGTCGCAAAGGGGACCATTACGGGCGACCTAAAAGGCAAAACCACGTCACCCGAGACGGAGCGCATTGTCGATATGCACGGATTCCTCGGTGCCATTGCGGAAAATCTAAGCGCGTAAAAAGCGTCCTAGATTGTTATAGGGCTCAGTGGCTTACCGCTGATTCGTTTCAGTAGCAGATAGATTAGCAGTCCAAACGGGCCAGCCATTAGCGTGAAGAACAGGCAGGGAATCACGAGCAAATGCCGCAGGTCGTGAGACTGACTGTCTCTAACGATCCACGCACCGACAAAGAGATCGAATGCCAAATAGTGAATCCACCCTGCAAGCAAGAGCGCGTCAACACTGAAGAGGGCCTTAACCTCCGCTAGCGTGCCGAAGCCGCCCTCTGCTGGCGCCTCTCCTCGGAAAGACAACATTAGGTAGGCATAGGTCACGCCCAACACAACTGGAATGATGACGCTCGGCAATAGATCTCGAGCGACGGACGACTTTGGCACAAATACGAGTCCCAACCAGCCCACCATAACGAGCCCACTGCATAGACTGAATATCGTTTCTAAGGCCATTGTTTCTGTTCCGTTGTATCTTAGTAGCCATCTGGCAGTGACCACGCCACACTAACAGATCTCTCAATACTGGAAATACCATCCATGAGCATCTCCACTCAGCAAACGCCCATCGATACCGGCATTGGCCGCAAGCCTGAGGCAACTGAAGTTATGGAGAACTTCGACCTCTCGGGCAAAACTGCCGTCGTCACAGGTGGCTATTCTGGTATCGGCATAGAAACCGTCCGCGCTTTGACCAACGCGGGTGCAAACGTACTCGTCCCGTCACGCGACGTTGATCGTGCGATAAAGACACTTGAGGGAATTATCCCTGCTGAACAGATTGGCTTCATGGACCTATCAGACTTACCGACGGTAGCAAGGTACGGAGAGGACTTATCGAGTGCTTACCCAGTCATCGATCTTGCCATCTTCAATGCAGGCGTCATGGCGTGCCCGCTGGATCGCACTCAGCAAGGCCTCGAGTGGCAATTAGGCGTCAATCACGTGGGTCATTTTGCTCTGCTGCAAAAGATCATCAATCCCCTGCGCGCAGCCAATGGTGCACGTCTGATCACCTTGTCGTCCATTGCCCATCGCATGGGCGCTGTTGACTTCTCTGATATGAATTATGACCAGCGTCCCTACGATAAGTGGCAGGCCTACGGCCAGGCAAAATCCGCGCAATCCCTGATGGCCGTCGAGCTCGACCGCCGAGAAAAAGACAATGGCATACGCAGCTTTGCGGTTCATCCCGGAGGCATCTTCACCCCGCTTCAACGCCATTTAGGCAATGCGGAAATGGTCAGGTTTGGATGGACCGACGCCGATAGAAACCCCTCTGCCGTAGCAAAAAAGCTATTCAAGTCACCGTCGCAAGGCTGTGCCACGTCGCTGTGGGCTGCTACTGCGGTGTCATTGAACGGCATGGGTGGCGTTTACTGTGAGGACTGCAATATCTCCCGCGTGGTGCCGGACGACAGCAACGACTTTACTGGCGTTAGACAGTGGGCCGTGGCATCGGACATTGCTGAGCAGTTATGGGATGAGACAACTCTCATGCTAGCTGGGCTCTAGTTCATTTTGCCAGTTTTCAGTCCGGGGCCTTCAGTCGAGATAACGCCGCGATTTACAAGGTAGACAAAAAAACGGGAGCCAAAGCTCCCGTTCTCTAGACACTTCCATATCGCTTAGAAACGGTATTGGAAACGGCCTGTTATGTATCGACCTAAGATGTCATAAGCACCAATCGCAGCGAAAGAGTTCATGCCGTAAGGGACGTCCTCATCGGTGACATTCGTAACCGCAACCGAGATATCCACTCTATCGTTCATCGAGTAGCCAGCGAACAGCGTGTGCATGTAGTACTCGTCGATTTCTGGAATGTCGTAAGTACGTGGAGGCGCAGTATTGCTCTTCTTAGCGCCGCTCAGGTACATGGTACGCCAGTTGAACGTCCAGTCATCGAGCATGTACATCAGGTTCACATTACCACGAAGCGATGAGTTACCAATCAAACCTTTGGTATCACCCGCATCATCACCTGTTACTGATACACGGCTGTCATTCAGGTCGAAGAAGTTCGCACGGAGGCGGAACTGACCTGGGATGACATCGGCAAAGTCGAAGCTGTAATCAACCTCTGACTGGAAGCCCTTCAAGATTCGGTAACCCGCGTTAACGAAACCGATCTGGAAACCGTTCACCTGGAAGGTTGATGGATCACGTGTGAACTGACCACACGCTGGTGCGTTCAAGTTACCGCCGTCGTAACAACCATTCATGATGGAAGTCAGACCCAGTGTCTCAATCGCGTCATCGAGATAAACATCGATCATGTCGACAGAAAATGTCAGACCTTCAGCGAACTCAGGCTCGACTACAACACCGATTGACGAAGACTCTGATGTCTCGTTGATCAGGTTGGGGTTACCACCTGTGAAGCCCTGCTGTGACGCGTTAACAATGATGGACTGGAAGCTGCTTGGATCATAACCAGTAAATCCGAGTGCTTGCGCTTCTGCACCGCACACCTGTGCCCGGCGACCGTCCACTTCACCGGAGTCAACGAAACGGAAGTCACATGGGTCACTTGCGAATGTAAACGTCTCTGCGCGTGGCAGGAACGCTTCCGCGATCGCTGGTGAACGCACTGATTCAGTGTCGTTTGCACGGAACGTGACATTACCAAAACGTGGTACGTCCAAGGCCAAACGCAAACCGATATTGAAGACTTCGCCCGTACCCGCTGATGAGTGATCAACCGTTCGGAACGCACCTTCAACGTCGAATGCGGAGATCACTGGCAGGAAGTCTTCTGCTAACAGAGGCAAACGTGTCTCGATGTAGAATTCTTCTGTATCGAAACCTCCGTTCAAGGCCTCCAGTGCCGCTGTACGGCCCAGACCATTGGCGAGGAAGTAATCAGGCTGGTAATCGCCATTCTCTTCTCGGTTTTCGTAACCAACCGCCATCTGCCAATCACCACCGGGCAACTCAGTCAGATCAGTCGCCATATTGGCTGTAATGACACGCTGCGTGAGCTTCGCGTTTTCGTAGCCTTGCAGAGTGACGTAGTCGATAACCGCTGGATCAGTGACGTAGCCGAAGATGTTCAGTGGAACACACTCGGAGTTGCCACTTGCACAGACGATGTCGCCGTTGCCGTCGACAGTCAGGTCGAGTGCTTCACGGTAGTTCTCTTCAACCAACTGGGTGTTGTTGGTCTTGCTGCGACTCTCACCACGGTTCCAGGACACGTCCCAACGCACATCGCGACCAGCGAACTCAAACTCACCTTCCAAACCCAGTACTAGTCGGAGCATGTCGGTTGAACCATCGGTTCGGCCACTTTGAGAAAGGTCATCCATCGCCTTGTGAAAACCGAAGGATGTTGCGCCGGGGCCCAGGTTATCCAGCAACACCTGACGATCATCGGGATGCAAGAACGGATAATCTATGGGGAGAATCAATGTCGAGGAATCGCCACCGAACAGACCACTCTGGTAGAAGGGCTGACGGTTTGGATCCGCTGACGAACCGTTATAGAAGTTCAATTCAGCATTGGCTCGCAGACTATCCGAGATCTCATAATTTGCGAACATGTTAACCATGTGACGCTCAATGGGTGCTCGGATTGAGTCGTAGTCCTGAAGCAACAGGCCGTCGCCGCCAACGAAGTTAATGATGTTGCCCGTGGGCTCACCAATGTTCATTGCAGTCAGTCGACCATCAGGGCCGAATTGAACCGGGTTACCGTTCGCATCACGAATGACGTTCAAGCCAAACGCATACAGCGGTGTTCCGCCCAGTGCGCCCGCGGCCGGACTTGGAATACCTGTGCGCGTCACGATCGGAATCGAACGACCTGCAGCGTAAAAACGCTGTGTGCCAGTCGACGGATCGTTCGCATCGTAATCAGGGTTTTCGAAATCGTAGTAGTAGTTTCGTAGATACTCACGGTCGTTGGCTAGAACAGCATCGGTCTTATTGTATTCGTAACCAACCGCAATATTACCGCGGCCATCAGCAAAGTTTGCGCCAGCTGTTACGCCTATACTGTGCTGCCAGGCATCGTTCTCACCATCAGCAACACCTGATCTAATATCGATCTCGAAGCCCTCGAAATCCCTCTTCATTACAACGTTAATAGTTCCTGCAATCGCGTCTGAACCGTAGATCGGTGCACCGTTCGCAGAAATCACGTCGATACGCTCGATCAAAGCTGTTGGGAGTGTATTCAAGTCAACCTGTGAACCCGCTGACGCACCGAATGCCGTTGGCGCATTACCCGATACCGAGCGACGACCATTAATCAGCGTCAGCGTACGTTGGCTTCCAAGACCGTACAGGTCTGCAAAGGTTTGACCTACGTTACTGCCGCTCGACTCCGCCAAGCTAGTGCCAGATGGTGTGACGAGTGGTAGTTAGTTAATGGCATCAGCGGTGTTTACAAAACCACCCTGTGCGATGTACTCCGCATCAACAACAATGTTTGGTGTTGTTTGCTCGAAGCTTGTTTTCTGAAGTCGCGTACCGGTAACGACGATCTCTTCGAGTTCGTCAGTCGCCGATGCGTCAGCTTCGTCTTGGGCTAAGGTAACTCCGGGGGACACAAGCGCAACGGCTGTGGCCAACGAGAGCAGCCTACGCTTGCCCGCGTATCGTGACGTAAACATATCAGTGTGCTCCTGATTGACTTTTTCTAGGTATAAAAAGGGTCGGTACCCTGCCAGAAATGTAAAGGAAAGAAAGCCACTTCGCCAATAAATGGTCAAAAAACCGACACTCAGGGGGAAAATACACCGCTGATTGACGATTTTGTCGATTATAGCGGTTCAAAAGCGTCGTTTTTAGCGCAAACTCCACTCTGCCTGACCTTTATTGTGTTTTGCGTCAATTCGAAAAAACGACCCTACATCCATGCATATCCAATTCATCACGACCGGCGGCACCATCGATAAGATCTACTTTGACGCGCTCAGTCAGTTCGAAGTTGGGGACTCACAGGTCAAGGCGATGCTGACCGATGCACTCGTTGACTTCAGCTACGAGATCACAGCCATCATTAAGAAAGATAGCTTGGACATCACCGATGGGGATCGAGCCACTATCCGCGCTCACATTGAGGCGAGCGAGCACAGCCACTTCATCGTCACCCATGGCACCGATACGATGCCCGAAACCGCGGCGGCGTTGCGCGGTATTGAAAATAAAACGGTGGTGCTAACGGGCGCACTTACCCCCGCGCGCTTTCGCACGACTGACGCCGTCTTTAATATCGGGATGGCAGTTGGCGCCGTTCAAACCGCGGCGCCCGGTGTCTACATCACCATGAGTGGTCAGGTCTTTGAAGCAGGGCGGGTTCGGAAAAATCGCGAAGCCAACCGATTTGAGTCAACGCTCGACGAGTCAAGGAGCTTATAGGTCCCCTTGCAGCCCGTCTAGCTGTCAGTCGTCGTCTCTTTCATGGCGTTACTAGACCGCCCGCCTCCGACCTCGACGCCCACCTGATGGGGCACCACTCACAGGCAAATCTGGCCAGGCGGGACCGAGCGCATCTGACATGGACTTAGAATTCAGTGGTCGCGGTGGTGTCGAATTCAGCGCGTCGACCATGACGGCGAGGTGCTCAGGCGTCGTGCCACAACACCCACCAATAACCGTTGCACCTGCGTCTCGAGCATAGAGTGCGTACTCAGCCATCAACTCAGGGCTGCCGTGAAAATGAATTTCACCGTCAATGTACTGAGGGATCCCACAGTTTCCTTTTGCAATGATTGGAAGACCAGCCTCTGCGCTCATTAGCTCAACAGTTGAGTCCATGAGCTCTGCAGGGCCAATACCGCAATTTGACCCCATCAGATCCAAGCCTATCTCACGGGCGAACGCTGCATACTCCGTTGGAGTCACACCCATCATGGAGCGCCGCGCCGTATCAAACGTGAGCGTTGCGGCGACAGGCAAACCGGTCATTTTGGCAGCTTCGGCAGCCGCTGCGACCTCTTCCTTTGCAGACATCGTCTCAATCCAAAGAACGTCGACCCCACCCTCAGCTAACGCATGAGCCTGCTGACTAAAGAAGCTGACCGCCTGTTCATAGGTAAGGTCGCCCATAGGCGCAAAGAGCTCGCCCGTCGGTCCCATCGAGCCGGCGACAATCCCCTCATTACCTGAGGACTCCGCAAATCGACGCACAGCTTCTCGCGCAAGTTCTGCAGCTGCTTTGTTGATCTCGTGAACCCGATCCTGACTTTTATGTAACTTGAGCCTCGGCGCATTCGCACCAAAGCTGTTGGTCAAAATAAGGTCCGCACCTGCTTTCAAGAATTCGCCGTGCAGCCATAGCACGTTCTCAGGACGCTCAACGCACCACAATTCGGGTGGGTAACCAGCCTCTAGACCGCGACCAAAAAAATTGGAGCCCGTGGCACCGTCGGCGACGCACCATCCTTTCTTTCTGATGAGATCATTAATGGGATTTAACACTAATTGAGTACCTGCTGCGGTCCATCGATACCGAGGTTGCGATCATACCGAACGCATGTGACGCGATAACTAAAGCTAGCAGCGAATTTTTTGATCATGACGACTAGGACGCTGGTGACGATCAACACGGGCCGTATGAAGCCCCTTCTAAATCTCATCAGAGCACCTGTCCCAGACTCAGTCGTCATCCAAAGCCCGATCTATATTCATGACCAACAACTTGGCATGCGCTTGAGAGACGCGATCGCCTCGGCGCTTATTCGCTAACTGATCGCGGAGCTCTGACAGCGTCAAAACGGCAAGTGCTTGCGCTGTGCTGTGATACTTGGCCGCACCCTTTTCGCTCGCCATGATGGCTAGCCGGTCGACGTACTCTGCCTGCAAATTACGCCTAAAGCTGTTAACGCTGCCTTTTGCATCCACCTCGAATACCGCATCCGTCAGATCTTCAAAGACTTCGACCAGCGGATACTCGTTTCCGTACAGTTCAGTGTCCGTGATTCGCTTAAGCACCGTTGGATGCAACAAGTGATCAAGGACTCGCTCCTGGGCCGATAGAACAGCGCGGTGAACTTTAGGATCCTCGGTTGTCCCGGCGTGCTCAAACCCACGTCGCTCAGGCGCTGCCTGACGCCATAGACCTCCATCAACGTCAAACGCATCAGGACCAAACAATTGCTCAGTGAGCGTGGCCATGGCCTCTTTCTGTCGGTCTCGCTCAACCGGAATAAAGGGCTCGGTCGCACCTTCTTGACCAACCACCGCTCGGTCGACATAGACGCCGCCAACCCAACGCGAGATGACGCCAGCGTTGAGACCCCAGAAACGAAGCAATAAGGCAACACCATCTACAACATCCTCGTAGGAGTCACCCTCATCAGGTGTCCAATCAGCCGTCTTATTCAGCGCGTCATGCATGATTCGCATCTGATTCGATGCGTAGGCAATGGAGTCTGAGCTATTGTCGTAAATGTTGACCCTGGGATCTATGCCGGTTCCGGGGCGACGCATATCATCGGCGTCGTTCCCGAATGCCAGAGCAGGCTCTGACGAGCGCGCAGCGATAGCCCCGAGTCTTGCCGCTTCAGCGTCCGCATCATCCAAACCGGGTGAATACGCATACTCGATATACCAGTCGTCATAAGGACCGGGGGCAATCGTATAAAACAGTGTTTGATCTTCACGGTTTGGCGCGTAGTTAACGGCAGGATAGTCCATCACCGAGCCCGAGATGATGCCCGACTCAAGTACCGCTGGGTCCTCGAGCTCCTCAGGTGACAGCAACTGCGTCGCCTTCATGTTGTGATTCATACCAAGGGTATGCCCGAGCTCGTGAAGGATGAGGTAGTACATACGGTCGCGCTTGAGCTGCTCCTCGATCGGAGCGTCGCCACCCGTCATCTGAAGTGCAATCTCCGCTATCAAACCGCCTTCGGCGATTGTTCGGCCCACCGAGCAGAGCCGCGCATCGTGGCCGTCGATCATCAAAGGCTCGACGGCCTCCCCCTGAATAAGCTCACGCGTCAACTTCGAGCGGTTCAGAAAGGAGTACTCGAGCATGATATCGGCACCTAGCAACTGCCCCGTGCGAGGGTTGGAGAAGCTAGGGCCGTAACCACCAAACGGCGGTCGAGGCGATGATGTCCAGCGAAGCACGTTATAACGAATATCACCCGCATCCCAGTCTGCATCGTCAGGCTGGACTTTGACCACCATGGCGTTGCTAAAGCCAGCATATTCGAACGCCCTGTTCCACTCCAGCGCCGCGTCACGAATCAGGTCACGCCACTCAACGGGGGTCGTGTTCTCGATCCACCAGGTGATGGGCTCAACGGGATCTGAGATGTCGGCTGATGGGTCTTTCTTAACCAGATGCCAACGCTCCAGCAGATCGCGGTAAGGCGCTGAATCAGTCGAGGTAAGGTCAGTCACCTGTACGTTAAACGACCCGAGTCGTGCATCGGCAAGTCGTGGCTGGTAATCGTTTTCGGGAACCGCAATCAAGGTGTGCAGCACCGTGATCGACACATTACGCGCATCGGTCACTGCATCGCTGCCACCGTTCTTCGGCTTGGGGTTATTGAAGACGTACTCGACTTCTACAGCCGAGTTTTCAGGATAATTTTTCACCGCAAGAATCTGGCTCTTGTCGGAGTCCATCTTACCGACACGGAATCGATCACCATCGTCGTCACCGCCACGACCGCGAACTACGTTGGCGAAGGTTTCGGAGAGAAATAGCGAGTCTGCATCGATCAGAATATCGCCAGACTCCTCGTCTTCAGCCGCGACGGGCAAGACCGCGAGTACCGCTCGGGAAATATTTTTGTCAGACGCACGGGAAATCGCATTGTCAGGGTCGAAATAGTAAGCCGTGTTCTGGCGAACAAACTCGACTTTGTCGAATCGGCGCTCAATGGTGAAAATAAACTGGTCACCATACGATCCCGTGAATGCACCGGCATCAACCACGCCATTCATGGTGTGCTTGAAGTAGATAAATTCCTTGTTGATCTGATCGCCTGCGATCAGCATTTTGGTCGCACCCGTCTTGGGGTCTCTGAATAGCGTGAAGAGACCATCGAACCGATCGGTATCTTCTGTCAGGTCAGCGATAGTTTTTGGTTTTTCTTCTTTTTCCTTAGCTTCGCCATCATCCGAAGAATCCGGGGCCTCCTCTGCCGCAGACGCGGTCTCTTTGGCGTCAGGCGCCGCAGGCGCATCCTCGGCAAAAACAGGTGTAGAGAGTATGAATGTCAGAGGGAGCACCAGCAGTAGCTTCCAAAGATCGATACGCTTCATGTTCTTTCCTTTTTTGTGAGTAACGTGAACGTTTTACGGGCGACGTGAACAAGGCCCTCTCGAGCGCTCAACGAGGCGCATCAAGATACTCTCAGCTACCACCAGAAATCAAAGAAATCCGCTCAAATGCATCACACGCTCATCGCGCAAAACAGCACAAGAGCAGTACACTGCGGGCCTCAGTCACGGAGAACTCACTGATGCCCAGCCTCTATCCACCCTTAGAACCCTATCGAACCGGATATCTGTCAGTAGGTGATGGTCACTCAATCTATTTTGAAGAGAGCGGAAATTCTGACGGAAAGCCCTGCGTCTTTGTACATGGCGGTCCGGGTGGAGGGTCGTCACCCGCTGCGAGGCAGTTCTTTGATCCTGAGCGCTATCGCATTGTTCTCTTTGACCAGCGCGGCTGCGGTCACTCAACCCCCCATGCTTCATTAGAAGCCAATACAACCTGGCATCTAATCGCGGACATGGAGCAGCTGCGCGAGGAACTTGGCATCGAGCAATGGTTGGTTTTTGGCGGATCGTGGGGCAGCACGCTCAGTCTTGCCTACGCACAAAAACACCCTGATCGGGTCACCGAACTGGTGCTCCGAGGCATATTCCTACTCCGCCCGGAGGAGATACGTTGGTTCTACCAAGAGGGTGCTAGCTCGCTCTATCCGGACACCTGGCAAAACTATCTGGCGCCGATTCCAGAAGATGATCGATCGGATCTCGTCAGCGCCTTTCACAAACGCCTGATTAGTGACGACGAAACCGTGCGCCTCGCTGCAGCCCGTGCCTGGTCAGTCTGGGAAGCATCCACCAGCTTCCTGCATCAGAACGCTGATTTCATGGAAAAATTAGACGAGCCTGAGGCTGCACTGGCGATGGCACGCATTGAGTGTCATTACTTCGTGAATGGCGGGTTTTTCGATTCGACCAATCAGTTGCTCGAAAACATCGACGCCATTCGTCATATACCTACCGAGATCATTCAGGGCCGTTACGACGTTGTTTGCCCGCCCACAACAGCCTGGGAACTGCATCGAGCTTGGCCCGAAGCCAGCTTCCACATGATTGCAAATGCGGGTCACTCTGCTTTCGATCCGGCCAACGCTAGTGCATTAGTCGCGGCGACCGATCGATTTTCAGATGCTTAGACGGTCGGCTTAATCGCTCTAACAGCAACGAAACTCTTGATGAACTGATCGATGGACTCACTGCTGCCCCAATCATCTTCATATAGGCCGGCAATCAAAAAACCGGCATCGAGCTGACCACCCAGTTGATCCCCCAACGAGTGCACAAACTCAATGGGGGCGTCCGACCCAAACCAGTTCTCGCGCTCTTCATCGCTGAGCTTCAAATCAGAGTGCGGCATGGAAAACTTCAACTGAAACGTTCCCTGCTTTTCAAGATCGGGATCGAAAAGTCCGTGAATGGGCTTCACAAAACCACTGACGATAGAGCCACCGGGACGCAATACACGGTAGGCCTCTCGCCACACGGGCCTAATATCCTCGGCAAAGCAGTTAGAGCATGGATGAAAAACAAAATCGAACGCGCCGTCTTCAAAACACGACAAATCGGCCATGTCGCCCTGAATAGTCCCAAGCTCGAGGCCATCGCGATCAGCCACCATCCGGTCCTGTAACAACTGCTTCTCGGAGGCATCAAAAACGGTCACGTTGGCGCCGGCCGCGGCCAGGATAGGGCCCTGCTGGCCCCCGCCTGATGCGAGGCACAGGACGCGGCAGGATGTCAGTGGCGGGAACCACGAAGCCGGTCACGGCAGTGATGGCGTAAGCACCAGCTGCCAATCGCCATCTCTCGCCTTAGCAATAGCTTCACTACTGACAGGTACCGTCCAGCGATTACCCGACTCGACCAGCCGGTCCCATGCGCGCTGATTGAAATCGAAAACGCTCACCTGCTACTGCCAACTGCAGTTGTAGCGGGAAGGCTCATCTATAGCGTAAGTTGTCGCGACTCAACTCGCTGACACGACTTACACCCATCAAGCGCATGTCACGCTCTATCTCAGCCTTCAGGTTCCCCAGTGCACGCTCGACTCCGAGCTGCCCCGCTGCAGCCAACGCATACAGATACAGGCGACCACCAGAAACCGCCTTCGCGCCAACCGATAGGGCCTTAAGGACATGCGTTCCTCGCTGAATACCGCCCTCACAAACGACGTCAATTTGATCGCCCACCGCGTCACAAATTTCGGCTAATTGATCGAAGGGTGCGCGCGAACCATCCAGCTGTCGCCCGCCGTGATTCGACACCATGATCCCGGTGCAACCAATGTTCACAGCACGCTTGGCATCTTCAACGGACATGATCCCCTTCAAGGCGAACTGTCCATTCCATTGTGAGCAGAGCTTCTCGGCATCCTTCCAGGACATCGTGGGATCTAACATGCTGGAAAAATACTCACCCACCGAAACTGCCACGTTAGTGCCCTGCTCTACGTGACTCGAGAGATGCGGCATATCGAATTTTTCTTTGGTAAAGAAATTCCAAGCCCAAGCGGGGTGCGTGGCGAAACTCCATGCCGATTGAAGATTTAGCCGAGGCGGCGATGTGAATCCGGTTCTAAGGTCGCGCTCCCGATTGCCACCCGTGATGGTATCCACCGTTAGCGCCATGACGTTGAAGTTCGCAGCGCGTGCTCGCTCAAGCAACGCATCGTTCAGACCTCGATCTTTATGGAAGTAGAACTGAAACATTTTGGGGCCCGGCGCGAGCTCGGCAATTTCCTCAACCGCAACCGTCGCTAGGGATGAAACGCCAAACATGGTGCCAAACTTCGTCGCCGCCTTGGCAACAGCTCGCTCCCCCTCATGGTGGAACAATCGCTGCAACGCGGTCGGTGCACAGTAGAGGGGCATTGCCAACTTCTGACCCATCACCTCGACTGACATGTCGACGTTGTCGACGCCATTCAGCACATTTGGCACGAGGTCTGCCTGCTCGTAGGCCTCGGTGTTGCGCCTATAAGTCACCTCGTCGTCGGCGGCACCGTCAATATAGTGAAAAATGGGGCCGGGTAGGCGCTTGCTTGCCAAGCGCCGAAAGTCGGCGAAGTTGTGACAGTCCGTCAAACGCATTACACATTTCCTGTTTGCAGTACACCTTCTGCACGGCATGATAAAGCAGTCTTCGTTTATCGCAGAATAGATAGCGCTCAATGATTTACTTTGCCCAGTTGATAGGGCCGAGCAACGATGAACGCAGCGAGCGCGTTTTTGATTAGGGAACACACTATGTCACTCTTTAGAAAGTTGATTTTGATAGCGGTTACGGCCTTCACAGCACAGAGCGCTGTCGCAGGCCTATTAATGAAGCCCACCAGCGACCCCGATCTGGTTTACAGCGGCACCCTTTTGGAAGGGACCTATACCGATAGTGTCTCAAAGCCCTCAGTCTTTTTGGGCTTCGAGGCTGGTCAACGGGTAGCTACCCCCGCGCAGATCAGTGCGGCAATCAAACAATGGACAGACGAGTCAGATCGAATCAAAGTCATTGAATACGCGAAGACTCACGAAGGAAGACCGCTTTTCGCCGTCTTTATCTCCTCGCCGGAAAACCTATCGCGATTGGAGGCGATCGAAGCGGATATCACGCGGCTTTCCGACGCACGTGCGATCACCGACAGAGAAGCCAATGACATCATTGAGAGACTCCCTGCCGTTGCTTGGATGGCCTACTCCATCCACGGTAATGAAACCTCGGGTGCCGATGCTGCGATGGCGAGCATTTATCACCTCATCGCAAGTACAGATGATCAGGTTGAGGCGATGCTCGATAACATGGTTGTGGTCATAGATCCGATAATGAACCCCGATGGTCGCGCCCGATTTGCCAAATCACTCGAGCAATATCGAGGCACTGCACCCAATGTCGATGACCAGTCATTGCTACACACCGGAGATTGGCCGTTTGGTCGGACCAATCACTACTTCTTCGATCTCAATCGAGACTTCTTTTTACTGACGCAGCCAGAAACGCGTGGACGCGTGGCGCTGATCAATACGTGGCGACCACAGATCATGATTGACGGGCATGAGATGGGCTCTCAGAGCACCTTCCTGATGGGTCCACCCCGTCAGCCGCTTAACACGAACATCGATACCGACCTGCAAAAATGGGCTGTCACCTTCTCCGAGGAACAAGGCGCTGCGTTTGATGAACGGTCATGGCGCTACTTCACGGGTGAGTGGTTCGAGAATTGGTACCCCGGCTACTCGAACTACTCCGAATACCGCGGCAGCATGCACATCCTCTACGAGCAATCGCGGATGGCTGAAGACGGCGTTAGACGTCCGGAGGGAACCGTGCAGACCTACATGGAGTCTGTACACCATCAATTTGTCAGCACCATGGCAAATCTCGAATCACTGGCCACGCACTCACAAGCGATGTATCGCGACTACTGGGATGGACGCAAATACAACGTCTCCGCTAAAAGTAAATTCGCGGATAAAAGCTATGTGATTCTGGCTAACGACAATCATGGCCGAATGGCTGCATTGGTCGAGCGCCTCGATGCCCAAGGCATCGAAATGTTCACCAATGATGCTCCTCTGAAAGTAGCGCGTGCGACAACGCAGCTTGGCAGTGAAGAACGCGCATTCACCATTCCCGAGGGCAGTCTCGTCATCCCCAATCGCCAGCCCGACGCACCCTTGGTTGCGGCGATTCTCGAGTTCGATTCTGAGGTCAGAAAGTCCGTTCTCGTAGAGGAACGGCAGCGCACGCTCCGTGACGGATCCTCCCTAATGTACGACACGACAGCGTGGAACTTCAGCATGATGTATGGGCTTCCGGCGGTCACTGTCCCTGAGTACCTCAGTCGAGGCCTGCGGTCGTGGCAGAGCGCAGCACCAACAATTGACGTGGCAGCCGAAGCCATCGCGTGGAGCGTGAGCGGTGACGATGACCGCTCGGTGGCATTCGCGGCCCGCCTCATGGAGTCGGGCGTGCAAGTGCGAATCATCGACAAAGCGACAGAATTGTCCGGTAAATCGCTGTCACGAGGCTCGGTCTTCGTGACTGCCATGGACAACCCGAAGCTCGATAACCTCACGGACCTCATCACTGCAGAAGCGGAGTATCTTCAGCTAGCAGTCAAATCGATTGGCTCGGGTTATGGCGCTGGCGACTTGCCCGACTGGGGAGGCTCCCACTTCCGGTTACTCACGCGTCCGCAAATTGCCATCCTGAGTCAGGCTGGCTTTAGCAGTTATGACGTGGGCTCAAGTTGGTGGGCCATCGACACTCACCTGGGCATCCGCCACAGCCAAATCGATACTTCCTACCTATCCCGCGCCGACCTTCGGCGCTACAACACCATCGTT
>CABYVD010000009.1:0-61007 GCA_902522335.1 Halieaceae bacterium
GATGGGCAAAACACAATCAGCAAGGTTTATTACCCAGCAGGAAGCAGGTGGAGGACGCCGAGAGGGTTACCAATGATTTCCGTAGCCGTCATAAGGGCAACATGGACGTATTTTTTGTGGCGCCAGACTACTACGACGATCGTCCAAAAAAGTGCAGCAATGGATGGGCAACCACCTTTATAACCGTCACACCCGAAGGAGACGTGCTGCCCTGTCACGCGGCAAAAGTGATTCCTGGTCTAGAATTCCCCAATGTAAAGCAACACAAGTTGAGTGACATATGGCAATCCTCTGATCTTTTTAACAAATACCGCGGGACAAATTGGATGGTCGAACCCTGCGCCAGCTGTCCTGAGAGGATGATTGATCTAGGAGGGTGTCGCTGCCAAGCACTGATGCTCACGGGAGACGCCGCAAATGCTGATCCCGTATGCAGTCTCTCTCCATTTCACGACAGAGTAACCAAAATAACTGATCGAGCGAGCGGGGAATTCGATTCTAATGAGCCAGTTCCACTTTTGTTTCGCAATATGAAAAATGCGGAACAATTCAATCAGGATCAATCGTAGAGAGTCATCATGAGCGCCTGGACTAAAAAAGATTTTGAGCAGAAGCTGCGTGACAAAGGAAAGTACTATCACATACATCATCCGTTTCACGTGGCGATGAATCGGGGCAACTGTAGTCGCGAGCAAATTCAAGGTTGGGTGGCGAATCGGTTTTATTATCAGGTAACGATCCCCAACAAGGACGCGGCCATCATGTCGAACTGCACGGATCGCGATGTACGTCGGGAATGGGTACAGCGTATCCTTGACCATGATGGCGTAGATGGGGAAGACGGAGGCATTGAAGCTTGGCTGAGGTTAGCGGAAGCGGTAGGTATGACACGTGCGCAAATTATATCGCATGAATTCGTACTGCCGGGCGTGCGGTTTGCCTGCGACGCCTATTTAAACTTCGCTCGACGCGCTACATGGCAAGAGGCAGCTTGCTCGTCTCTTACTGAACTGTTTGCCCCTGAAATTCATCAGTCCCGGCTGGACTCTTGGCCAACCCATTACCCATGGATTGAAGCTACGGGTTACCAATATTTTCGTAAGCGGCTCTCGGAAGCTCGTCGCGATGTACAACATGGTCTCAATATTACGTTGGAGCACTTCAAGACACGGGAGCAACAGGAACACGCACTGGGTATCCTGCAATTCAAACTTGACGTGCTCTGGACGATGCTCGACGCGATGCAGTTAGCTTACACACACCGAGAACCACCCTTCCACTCTTGTGGCTAGCGAACACTCATTTACCCAAAAACTAGCGAATGATTCCTGAGTGAGTTTCCATGGCCCCCCCTCTCTAGCTGAGCGACTAGTCTGACTGGTGGCAGATCGCTCGTCTTTTAGTAATTTAAAGCCACATTGACGTTCACAAACCTTCTGGATGAAGGGTATGCTGCGCGCTGATTATGGCTTCGGCACCTATCGCTATTTCGTCGGTGAACCGCGGAGCGCCATGATCGGTCTCTACTACGCACTATAAGAACGAAAGACTTAACGGAACACTTCATGAATCAGTACGGTCCAGCCCTTGTTTTAGGGCTTTTGATTGGTGGCGCTATTTTATTGGACGATGTGATTACGCCACGACATCCCCACCCTGCGATGATGATTGAGGCGCATGACATGGGCCCCATGCCCATGATTCGCAAAGAGATGCGAATTGGCGGCTCAGGTGAGCAAGACATGGGGCCCCAAAAAAAAGTTTGGATTCAAAAAAGTGGCGATAGTGTCATTGAGAAGAGCGAGGAGATGGAAATTATTGTGCTTGCGGACGACGGTGACGCAAGCAAAGAGGTCACCCTTGTAGAGGTTCGCGTTGATGGTGAGTCGAAGAGTGATCTTGGTAACACTGTGAAGGCCATCGTGGGAAAAGCCCGAGCTGAAGGCAGAAAGCCATCACCCGAGGAATTACGCGCTGCCATCAGAGACGCAGTGGGTAACAGAAATGAGTCGAAGTCTGTCGATGTTGACATTCAGATTGAAGAAATGCCCTGACGAGCTGCTTGTCTTCAGCGAAGCGGTCTAAGCAAAAATTCTTAGGCAAACGGCCTCAAGCCAACGGCTCTTCTCACTTTATCGAGCAGGGCCACACTCTCAGGACGAACGCGCTCTGCACCCTCGCGAAGAATACTTTCCACTTCACACGGGTTCGCCATAAGCCGATCGTATTCATCGCGCGCGGGCGCAATCTCATCATTGATCCGTTCGAATAGACGCTTTTTCGCCTCACCCCAAGCAAGACCCGCCTCGAGGGCAGTTCGCATCTCCTGACGCTCGGCTTCATCCGCAAAAGCGCACCAGATATGAAACACGGCAGACGTATCAGGATCTTTGGGTTCACCGGGCTCGAGTAAGTTCGTCCTAATTTTGTTGATCGACTTCTGCAACTGCTTAGTGGTGCCGAACAAAGGAATGGTATTACCGTAGCTCTTGCTCATCTTGCGGCCATCGAGTCCCTGCAACACGGCTACATCGCCATCAACCACGGCCTTGGGTAATACAAATGTCTCACCGTAGTGGTGGTTGAAGCGGGCAGCGATGTCTCGGGCCATCTCGACATGTTGAATTTGATCACGCCCAACCGGTACGTCGTGCGCATTAAAAATAAGAATATCGGCAGCCATCAGGATCGGATAGGAAAAGAGCCCCATCGTTATGGCGTGGTCAGGATCTTCTCCTGCTTCTTCATTCCCCTGTACCGCCGCTTTGTAGGCATGAGCGCGGTTCATCAAGCCCTTGGCTGCATTACACGTCAGAATCCAGGACAGCTCTGTTATCTCAGGTATGTCTGACTGTCGATAAAAGTGCGTCTGATTGGGGTCGAGACCCAAGGCAAGCCAGGTCGCGGCAATTTCGCGGCTCGACTGAGCCACGAGATGAGGGTCGTGAGATTTGATTAAAGCGTGGTAGTCAGCGAGAAACAGGTAAGCATCGACGTCATCCTGCTTTGACGACTCAATGGCGGGGCGAATCGCACCCACGTAATTACCAAGATGCGGCGTTCCCGTTGTTGTTATACCTGTGAGGACACGATGACTTGCCATAACGCTCTCCCCCGAAATCAAGCCACGCGATTGTAAAAGGCGGACAGCAGATCCACCAGCTTTGCCGGGTCGTCAGCCGCTGCAAGCTCACGAATAGAGTGCATGCCGAGCGTAGGAACGCCGATATCGGTTGTGGGAATACCTGTTTCAGTTGCCGTAATAGGACCGATCGTACTGCCGCAACCCATATCCGCTCTTACGACGAAGGACTGAACCGAAACACCCGCTCGCTCGGCCAGTAACCGCACTCGAGCCGCGCCCTCACCCGACGTCGCATAACGCTGGTTGCGGTTGATCTTGATAACCGGACCACTGCCGAGTAACGGCGCATGGAGCTCATCGTGTTTCGTGGGGTAATTGGGGTGAATAGCATGTGCGTTGTCGACGGACAACATCCAACTCGCTTGGCGTAGCGCACGATCATCAACAGGATCTGGAGCAATAGCTCGCAGCACATCGTTTAGCATGGGGCCCTGCGCACCAACGGCTGAAGCACTGCCAACTTCCTCATGATCATTGGCCACAAAGAGGTTCCACTCACCACTATCGGCACTGTTGATGATGGCCTGCAAACCACCAAAGCAACTCAGCAAATTATCGAGGCGCGCGGATGCGATGAAGTCATTGTTTAAGCCAACGAATCCTGGTGCCTGCGTGTCGTAAAGCGACAGCTCCCAGTCGAGAATCTTTTTGATATCGAGGTCGGGGTATTCTGCGGCGATCTGCGCGGTCAGCATGGCATAAATATCGAAGTCACCATCACCTGAGCTCAGCGATACCAGCGGTAACATATCGGTCTGCGGATTGACTGTGCGGCCTTTATTGGCGTCTCGGTCCAAATGGATTGCCAGCGATGGAATGACCGCAATGGGCGCTTTGAAATCGATGAGTCGAGAGACCAGCTGTCCCGCACCTGTCTCAAAAGACACTTTTCCCGCCATCGAGAGATCGCGGTCGAACCAGGGATTCAACAATGCACCTCCATAGACGTCAACGGCCAGGAGGTTGCAGCCAAAGCGATTCACGGACGGATTCGGGCGAACCGATAGATTGGGACTGTCGGTATGGGCACCCACGAGCCGTAGTCCCTGGGATAGATCTTTGCCTGCTGTGAACGCAATCAAACTGGAATCATTGCGAACTGTGAAGTACTTACCGCCCGCCACAATCGGCTCTCGACTTGCATCACTCCAAGGGTTGAAACCGGCGGCGAGCAGTCGCTCTGCGATCACACCCACAGCATGGAAAGGCGTGGTCGCATCCGTCAAGAAACTCAGTAAATCAGTAGTTACACTGTCTTTTGTCATACAAACACCAAGATAGAAAACAGGATCAAAGCCAAGACCACACGGTATATCACAAACGGCATCATCCCGACGCGAGTAACCAGTCCAACGAAGAACGCTATGGTTGCGTAGGCACTGACAGCAGCTACGACCATGGCAAGCACCGTTATGGCCAAGTTGGCAGAGCTGAAGAAAAGCTCAAACTCTTTGAACAATATCAGCAGGAGCGCGCCCGCGATAACAGGAATCGACATCAGAAACGAGAACCGTGCAGCTGTCGCGAGGTTGTAGCCTAAAAACAAGGACGCCGTGATCGTCACGCCAGAGCGTGACGTACCAGGTATTAGCGCAAGCGCCTGTGCCAGACCAATGACTAGCGCGTGATCGAGCCGGCTGATCGGCTGCTCATCCGCTCCTGCGGCGCGATATGAGTAGGAGACACCCAGTAGCAAACCGAAGAGTAAGGTGGTGGTCGCTATGACACCGATTCCTCTCAAGTACTGATCGATCACATCCGAAAAAGCGAGGCCAATGCCCACTGCAGGCAAGGTGGCAATCAGCAGCGCTGAGACTTCTCGACGCCGCAAGCTGACGTTATCCCCGGAGCCCAAAACGCCCATCAGTAGCGAGTTTAACGACTCACGGTAATAGACCATGACCGCCACTAAGGTGCCGGCGTGAACCGCCACATCAAATGCCAACCCTTGATCAGGCCAGCCCAAGAGCTGTGACGGCAAAATAAGGTGCGCCGAGCTTGAGACCGGTAGAAACTCTGTTAACCCCTGGATTAACGCAAGAAAAAGTGCCTGAAGACCATCCATCAGAGGTGTTTCCCCTGCTCCGACAACTTCTTCCAGCCAATGTCTTGCTGCACGTAACGTGGCTCCAGTAGATGGGCTTGGGTTAACAATGAGTCGTCGGGCACATCAAGGAGATGAAGTGCAGCGAACGATGGCCTTGGGCGTGCCTCTGGGTCTACGCGAGAAAAAGTCTTATCGCTGTGCTTTGTCGTAATGAGCTCGGCGCCGTCGCCCGCAATAACCACGTCGTTGAATTCCATTGCATCAAAAGCCTCACCCGATGGTCCCGTCAGGTCAGCCACCTTCGATACCACGGGCTCAGTCAGTGGACGAAGCATCGTCCCATCGGATGCAAACCAGGCCCAATAGACCTGCCCAATCTGTGCGTCAATGGCACTGAGGACAAGATCACCTGCACCGTGCGCGGTTGCTCTCGCCTGCGCCTCGAGTGAACAGAAGGGGTAAATCGGAAGATCGAGCGACCAGCCGAGCCCCTGAGCAACGCCAACAGCAACGCGTATTCCAGTAAACGAGCCCGGACCCACACCGCAGGCAATGACAGACACCGCGTCTGAGAGCGATTGGCCTTCTAAGAGCTCTTCGATCATCGTCAAAATATGTTGGTTGTGCGCGCGCGGCAAATCGCGTTGGATCTCCTTGATATCGGCATCGTTAACGAGCGCGACAGAACACAAATTGGTTGCCGTATCGATAGCTAGGACTGAAGTGTGATGAGATGTCGTACCCATGGCGCGCAATCATCGCACACTGAGCATCAGTACGCAGTGCATAGAACATCGCAAATGCGATAAATAACGCTTATGCGCCGGTGATGTGAAGTGCGATAAACAAGAGATGCGCAATGACTACGCCTGTGGTCAATCGAACCCGCATGCGGCGGTACCAAACCTCCAATTTAGAGATCCTTACCTCGTACCAAAGCAGCGCAAAATAACCGAGCATCAGAAACACCGACGCCATCATGGCTTGCGCAGTAAGGATGGATGCAACACCAAACAGTACCAAGCCATTGCTTACCACAAGTGTGCTCACCGAGGACGCACTCTCTACTCGCTGTTCCTGCCCCCACAGAGCGCCCGCCAGAAAGGCAAAAATAGCCAATGAGTAGATAACGAATCCCTGAATCGAGAGCGATCTTGACCAATCCTCCATGACGCTAAAGCCAATGCAAAAGCCAAAAAAGGGCAGCAACCCTGAATAGCCAAGTAGTTGCGTCGTTACTCGACTGGACATACAACCGATTCCTGAGGGTGGCGAATGATGGTAAGCAGGATCCCGCCAACAGGCAGCCCGAATTTCTTCAACGTTGATTCGTTGATCAATACATTCTCACTCACGAGATACATACGGTCATCCACCGCAACGTCAATGCTCCCATCCGACAACTGGATGGTTAAAACGTAATCGAGGAACATCGTATTGCCGGATACAGACGCCTGTCCTACACCCTTAACATCGCCCGCCGTGGCCTCGTAACGGCCCCCTTCTGTTTGACTCAATGTCCAAATGCGCGTTTGTTTTTCACCATCATCAAAAACGAAACGCTCGTCCAATGTCCCAACACCGTTTTGCCAGCAAGCGGTGATATCGGCAACAAAGGAGCGACTGGCGTAGCCCTTGTAGTCCTTGACTACACCATGGGCCGTTAGTGCACCAGCAAAGAATTGCTCAGGTGAAAAAGCAGGCTGGCGATCACGGTAATCTTCGACTGAAACGCTGGAACAGGCAGTCAGTCCGAGGGTAAAGAGGACAGTAATGAGGTGTCGCATAACGGCGCTCCTGACAGCAGGCAAAAAAAACCCCGGTCGAAACGACCGGGGAATCATAAAACCATCTGGGGGAAGATGGCTTGGAAACCAATCAGGTTGCGATTGTTACGAACCCTCAGAAAAGGTGGATCACCAATTTGCATCTCGGCGGGTGAAAAGCTGAACAAAAAAAGGTCGCTCGCGCACAGGGCATTGGACGGGCGTTCGATACGGGTGATTAGACTTGTATGAACTCGGCGACATGTCGCCGAGCAATGCGCTTTTCGCTCGCTTTAAGGTTTTCGTTTATTCGTAAAGCTAGAAGCGTTCCCCACGCTTGGGGTGCTTCTTCACCGGAAGATAGGCACACAAAAACGATCCAGGTTCACTACACCCGGATCGCTCGCTTTGATTTTGGTGTGGTCTTAGATCAGAGTTTTGAGCTAAGCAGAACAGGTCGCTGAACTTCTAGCAGCTGCCACTTGGACTCGAAGCGTGTCTGCTGAAATGCATAAGTGACGGTAGACCCACGCGGTAGTTCTATACCTGACATGGTCATGTCCGCCGCTACGCGGCCACGCTTCGCTCGGCGCTTCATGGTGCATTCGGCAAGGTCGCCATGCTCTAACTCATGAAATCGAACGCGCAGCGTCTCATCGGAGTGCTCACTGACACTGACCACTTCACCGGTCAGTACACAGTCTTGGATAACCTCGGCGGTTGCTGCTGAGGTATAGACGCCCCCGATCATGCTGAGGCCTATTAGTAGGTTCTTCACTTTCATCGTTATCTCCTTACGCCTCACGGCGTGCTATCGCTTCACAGCGTTTAGCGGATTTTTCCGCAACTACACGAAGTAGTTCATGTAACGTAAATGAAAGTTAAGTGAAATAAAAGTGTAATATGAAAAATTTACATGGTTTTTAAAAATAAGAAAAACAATCACTTAGTGATCTTTAAAATCTTGGCTCGTTTAAGCATACGGCAAAATCACCCCAACCCGCGCAATAAAATCTGATTAGAGATAAACGCAATGCATAAAAAAAGCGACCCGAAGGTCGCTTTAGTCTGTACTGGTTATCTAACGGATCAGAGTGAGCCTGGAATGGTCCAGCCTGCCCACCACAAGTTGCTCTGATCAGGATCTACCGCACCAGCGAAGTCTGTGGAGTCAAGGTAAGTCTCATCAGCCACTGATTCCGGGAGTGATCCATTGATCGCTGTCCAATCTAAAGGATCGAGGCCAGACGCTTCTGCCGAGAGAGACTCGTAGAATTGACCCAGACTACCCTCAGCAGCGACTGCGTTGATGGTACCCGCCGAAGCATCAAAGCCATCCTGAACCAGAAGACCCTGTGCGTCGCTCGCGTTCGCGCAATCGTAGACCCAGTTGTTGAAGTACAACGCATTTCCGACTTCACCCTGCGAATCCGCTCCTTCGATTTCTGCACAGTGCGTAAACGTCGTCGCACTATCGTCTGCAATCGCCACCACAACGTTGTGGAAGAAACCAGCAGAGCCTTTCTTGAATCGCATGACATAGGCGGCATCATCTGCCTTTTTACTTGCGACAATCGTCAGGTTAGCAACAGTAGGCTTAGAAAGTGGCTCCGCAGCGCCCTGCGTATCCATCTCGAAGGCCTCACCACCACCGGCGTTAGACTGCTTCACAATGATGTACTGCAAGTTACCTTGGTAGCCCTCATCCCAATCAACAGAATCGTCTAGGTTGTTGGTGAAGACACCATACTTGACGTTGACATCACCGCCGTAGAATTCGATTCCATCGTCCGAGTTTCCTTCTACCTGAATATACTCCATGGTCGTTCCTGAACCGACGCCGACCAGCGAGATACCGTTGATCTCGTTGTCGGGGGCGAACTCATAGCCACCTTCAGCAACCACGACATAGCGGAGGACACCACTGTTATCGTCACGAACAAAACCACCGGCGCGACCCGATTCGCCCTCAGAATCGACGTTACAAACGTCAGCACCAGTACAGGTATTGTGTAAGCCATAGCCGTGAATGATCAAACCACCCCACTCACCGGCACCTTCGTATCCTTCGTCGTCAGAAGAAAAGATAATCGGTGCGGTCGCTGTACCCTCGGCCATGATTTTTGAACCGCGAGTGATCAACAGATTCGCAAAGGTTCCTGACTTACCGTAGACCTTCACACCTGGCTCAATTGTCAGCGTGACATTCTGAACGTCAGAACCGCTCTCGAGCTTTCCGTCAGCGCGGATGTTTCCGTTGCCATTACCGACCGTTACGCGACCTTCCATCAGGTAGTCAACGCCACCGTTCAAGGTCATGTCAGCGCCAATGGTTGAAGGCAATACACAGAGACCGTCGGCATTAGCAGGCGCACCTGCTGGACAAGTTGCCTCGGGCGCTGAAGGAGCGGTGCCCAGCGAGCCATCGATTGTCCAATCAGCCCACCAAGGGAGCGTTGATGACAAGGGGTTCACCGCACCGATGTATCGCGTGGAATCGAGATAATCAACATCCGCAACTGACTCCGGGTAAGCTGCATTGATCGCTGCCCAATCTAGCGCCTCGTCAGTAACCGCGGCAGCGGCTTGCGCTGCAAAGTTGTTATCAAGGTTGGGGTTACCCGCTGTACCAGAAAGACCACCTACACTAGCCAGTGAACCGTTGTCACCAGCCGCGTTAGCACAGTCGTACAACCAATTGTTGAATACAAGCGCTGATCCAACGATACCTTCCGAGTCGCTACCCTCAATGGCCGCACACGTATCAAACGTGGTCAGACTGTCCGTAGCCGTTGTGACCGCGACGTTATGGAAGAAACCACCAGAGCCCTTTTTGAAACGCATTACATAGGACGCATCATCCGCTTTCTTGCTAGCCACAATAGTTAGGTTGGCAACGGTGGGCTTTGAAAGTGGCTCAGCAGCGCCCTGCGTATCCATTTCGAAGGCTTCACCGCCACCCGCATTGGATTGCTTGACGATGATGTGCTGGAGGTTACCTTGGTATCCCTCGTCCCAGTCAACGGAGTCATCGAGGTTGTTAGTAAACACACCGTACTTGAGGTTTACATCACCACCATAGAACTCAATACCATCATCGGAGTTGCCTTCAACTTGGATATACTCCATGGTCGTACCTGAACCAACACCTACGAGCGAGATACCGTTGATCTCGTTGTCCGGTGCGAACTCGTACCCGCCCTCAGCGACCACTACGTATTGCAGGGTACCGCTATTATCGTCGCGAACGAATCCGCCCGCCTTACCTGATTCGCCCTCTGCATCGACGTTACAAACGTCAGCACCGGCACAGGTGTTGTGGAGGCCGTAACCGTGAATGATTAAACCGCCCCATTCACCCGCACCTTCATAACCGGCATCGTCCGACGACATGATAATTGGAGCATCGGCCGTACCCATCGCCATGATCTTGGAGCCACGAGTGATAAGCAGATTGGCGAATGTGCCGGTTTTGCCATAGATATTGGTGCCAGCCGGAATAGTCAGCGTTACGTTCTGAACTGTATCGCCACCCTCTAAAGTACCGTCGGCCAGAATATTGCCATTACCATTACCAACCGTTACGCGGCCTTCCATGAGGTAATCAAAACTAGCATCAAGCGTTAAGTCCGCCGAGACCGTACTCGGCAACACACATAGCCCATCAGCATTCTCGCTGGTGCCGGTGGGACACTCAGCATCTGGTTCTGGCTCAGGCTCAGGCTCTGGCGCCGGCTGCGGATTGCTTGTGTTTCCACTGTTAGTCTGACTGTTGTCGGTCGTAGGCGCGTCAATGATAATTGTCGCCTCGTCTCCTTCACTACACCCGCTGAGACCCACCATGGCCCCAGAGGCTAAAAGAGCCATCACTAGCTGCTTGTTCATTGAGATTTACTCCCTGTTAAAAAGTCCCAGCGGACTTGGTTTTTGCCTATCAAAGATCCCAGTCCACAGAGACAGAGAACTTGGTGCCCTTTTCATAAATCTGATATGGCTGGCCACCCTGGGTGTACTCCACTTCAGAATTTAATAAATTATCGACCTTGGCCTTTACGGTGATCGCGTCAGTGAGATCCAGCATGTAGACCAGATTTGCCTCCAAACGAGGCTCAAAAATAATGTCCGGCGCACCAAACAGACCAACATCGGCAATGGATGCGCCACTCTGATTCAGGAGGAGCGTCAGCTGCTGGCCGGATACGATGTCGTCGTAACCCAAAATCAGATTGGCCGTGTATTCCGGCTGGCCTTGAAGTTCGCGAACCCTCCCAGATGAAAGTGCGACTTCGGACTCAATGACTGCAACGTTGAAGCTGACAAAGAGCGTCTTAGAGAAGCCTTCATCCAGAACGAACTCTTTTTTGCCCTCAACTTCGATTCCGGCCAACTCGCCACTATCCGCATTACGAAATGTTCGAGAATTTCCTGCCGTACCCGATGCAAGCTGAACCACACGCTCAATCGGCTTTTCCATATCTTTGTAAAACAGCGCTACGCTCAAATTGTCCTGCTCGTTATCGCCATACCATTCCCAACGGATATCAGCGTTGGTAATGGTAGAAACTTCGAGGAACGGATTACCGAGGACTCGGAAGTTAAACTCGTTGTCGTAGAAAGTTGCGTTTGCGGCCTCCTTGAAGTCTGGCCGGGCTACTGTTTGTGAGGCTGCGAGGCGAAGTTGCTGGTTCTCGGAATAAAACCAGTTGACACTCAAGCTGGGTAAAAAACTGTCCTTCTTGATAACGGACTGAACCGGAAGCTGGGCTCCCGAGAGCGAAAAGGTGTCAGTGATCTGCTCGTATTCTTCGTAACGCCCACCGGCAACGACCTGCCAGTCAGAACCAAAGGCATGGTCGTACATCAGATAAGCACTGTTGTAGGTGAGCTCAGCCTCATAACTGTCGGAGGCAAGCGTCTTATCCTGAAATACGAAGCCCGTATTCCGACTGTTTGTAATACCACCCTCCGGTGGCACGGTGCTTCCATCAGCGTCAGTTGATGTATCACATGACGCCGTTCCTGGCCCCTCGCCGCACACGTAAATGACGTCCGACACCAGCAAGTTATCAGTGAATAACAACTCGGACCGCGCCTGATTGATATTAAACCCGTAGCTTTCGCTGTCAGAGTCTCTGTCACGAACAATGCCAGAGGCTCCAAAGCGGAAGTTCGAAAAGTGGTATCCATCGTCAATCGCATCAATCGTGATATCGAAGGAAACATCCAGATTAGTATCGAGAAGGTCATCGTAGCGGCGAAGAATGGCGCCGGGCTCTATAAAGAAGTTCCGGAGCTCAACATCCTGGTCGTCATTCGTAGCACCAAAATTGAAGCTACTTCGGAACGCATCAATGTCCGTCGCGTTCACTGCATCTCGAGACGATGCCATGACAAAGTCGCGTCTATCGGGTGCATAGCGATAGGCACTACTCGCCGTCACCTGCCACTCGCCAAAGATGCTGCCATCGCTGTTCAGGAAGTGAGATCCTGCGAGCTGAGTTGACGCAAACGTGCGCTCTGTCCACTGAATTGTCTGCAGGTATAGCGCCTCAAACTCGTCACCACCCTGGCCTGCCGTGCGCTCTACCTGCGAGCTGGTGTCCCGGGACAGTAAAGTGTTCCACTCGTAGGTGCTGTCGCCAATATTCATGCCGACAGATAAAAGCGCGCTGATCTCCACGTCATTGGACGCTTGCTCGTAGCGCATGTCGTCTTGCCGCTCACCCGTGGGGGTATAGCTGTAGCGCTCCCCGTTGTCACGCTGACTCCACTCGTTGGAGTAGTTTGCCGCGGCATAAAACCCAAGCTCAGCATCGCCAATGTAAAATAAATCGCCGTACTCCAAACCGAAGCTGGCATTGGGTTGAGCCGTCACCGTATCGATATCAAAACCATCTTTAATAAGAATGGCGCCAGCTCGCCTCAGCTCGCCTTCAATAGTGGTGTTAATTTCATAGCTATTACCGGCCGCATCACTAACAGTGCCTAGGCCCAGTGCCTGTGAAATGGCAAATACACCGACGTCTCGCTCTCGTGCGCCATCATCCCAACCGATCACATCAAAATTGCCACTCAATGGATCAGTCGCCACTCTGTCAGCCGTAATTCCGCTTAGGAAACCCATACCGAACGACAGTCCCCTCACAGGCTCGTCAGGAAATGTTTTTGTGTTGATCACTAGGTTTCCGCCCGTGGACTCGCCGGGCATAAAAGGCAGAAACGTCTTTTTGATGTCTAATTGATTAACGAAGCTCGATGGAAACAGATCGAGCGGTACTGTGCGCTTCGATGGGTTCGTAGATGGCATCGTGGAGTTATTCAAGGTCGCGGCAACGTACCTTCCGCCGAGTCCTCTAATGAATATGTACTTGCTGTCCTGAACAGAGATCCCCGGAACACGAATAACCGAAGACGCCACATCTGAATCAGAGTAGCGAGACAGCAACTCAACACCTATGGTGTCGACAACACCCGTGGTGTCTCTCTCGCTAATCTCGAAGCCTGATGGATCGAACGTGCCAGTAACAAATACTTCTTCAAGTTGCGGGGTGGGTGCTTCCATGGTCATTTGCTGGCTTTCTAGGGTCAGCGTCACCGCGCGCGTCGTGCCCGCTACCGCTCTTTCGACTCGGGCCACGCCCTCTGCCGAAACTGTGTAAAACCCACGGGGAACCGTTTTTTGAATGACACCACTGGCGTTGGTCGTCCCAATGCCTTCACCTGAGAAGTTTACGATTACACCTGCCTCAGGCATTCCGTCCCGCACCACACGAACCGCCAGTGTCCCGGGCTTGGCGTTACGGCGATCTGCGGCTGACTCTGTAACACTGTGGACGTCAACGAGTGTGTCACCCGTCGCAAGGTCGAAGATGACATCTGCCAGTTGGCCTGAATTTGAAGCGAAGCGAACAACGCCTGTTTCGCCCGACAAACTCTCCACCGAAATTGCGTGCCCACCAGAAGACAGATCACTGGTGACCGAACCATCCGACCGAGTGCTCCCGATAGCGTCGCCATCGACCGTGACGTCCGCACCTGCCACTGGAGCACCGTTTGAGAATACATAGACGATGAGCTCGTTGTCGGCCTTTGCGGCTGTACCCGCAAATAGAGAGAGGAGTAAAGCGATTCTTGCTAACGCGCTCGGAACTAATTTCATTGCAGCCTCATTACCAAACACCACTCGCGACTCGCGAGGTCGTTAGGACGGCAACTTAGAAATTCAACGTTACAAATCGCTTGCCAATTAATTACAAAATGATGACACGCAGTAAACTCGTCAATAATGACGTTAGCTGAGGGTGATAAGTCATTGTTTTCATTAACCACCCTAAAAAGTGAAATTTTTAAAAAAGAATAAAAAAAGTTTTATCCACTAGATTTAGTGGTGAATAGAACTTTGACACACTACTGATACACGCGCGAAGGAGGCCGGGGCATGCGCACCTCGGAGGACATTACATGTAGCATTGCAACAATATTTCTGTAGCCCACCTGCTCACGACTCAATTTCCACAACCATCACCTCCGCAACCATCCCCGAAACTCAATCTCCAAGGGTATTTTGCAATCAGACCGCGACAGGGGTACTCAACGAGTCAAGAGAGTCCGAAGACAATCACTATCTTGTTACCTTTTTCATTGGTAGCGAATACCAGAGATAGAGCTAAATAATTCTTTAACAATCGCCCCTTTAAATGCTGATCGAAATATCAGCTGAGTTCTTATTCGGTCTACGGTTGTGATTTTTCGGGCTGAAGAGTGAGTAAGGCGCGTGGTGTCTGCGCAGGAGATTGATGTATGTTAGAAATCAGGCCAAACGACGTATTGAAATGCCGCACCATTTGGATCTCTGACGTACATTTAGGCAGCAAGCACTGCAAGGCAAAACAGCTTCTCGAGTTTCTTGACCGGGTTGAGTTTGATCACCTTTATCTGGTGGGCGACATTGTCGACCTACTAGCAATGAAGCGTCGAGTTCACTGGCCAACGGCTCATAACAGGGTCATCAGTCGCTTTATCAAGTTGGCACGCAGAAAACGCTCCAATGTCATCTACATCCCGGGTAATCATGATTTCGCCTTTCGGAGCATGGTCCGAAATGAACTGGGGAAGATTGCTGTTCACCGTAATTTTCTTCACGAGACCGTCGACGGAAAAAAAATGCTAGTAACGCACGGCGATGAGTTGGACTATGCCGTCCGCTTCTCCAAAGTGAATCGCGTGATTGGAGACATCGCCTACGGACTAATGATGTGGAGTAGTACGAAAACGGATCAGCTCCGAGAACGCTTAGGTTTACCCTACTGGTCTTTGGCAACATGGATCAAGCGCAACTCAGAAAAGGCTGAGGAGGCCATAGACGCCTACCAGCGGGCTGCCATTGCGATGGCCAAAGATAAGGGTTTTGACGGCATAATCTGCGGACATCTTCACTACCCCACCATCCGTGAAGTCGATGGGGTGCACTACCTAAACGACGGCGACTGGGTCGAGAATTGCTCAGCGTTGATCGAACTCATCGACGGTCAAATTCGCCTCGTCAAAGGTATTTCCCACCCAACCTCTGTTAAAGAGACGATTTTTATAGACGCCACCGATGAATTCTCTAGATAGTGGCTCAAACTCGCTATCGACCATAACCCAGCGAAGTTATTTTTTTCTGATGCTTCCAGCACCTAGCAGACCGGATACGGCACTGAGCCTCGGCTAAGAGTCACAAGCCACGCGCTCTAAGGATGACGCGCAACCAGGTTATTGGATGCCGGAGTTGACATGTCAGGTGAACCATCAAAAACTAATGCCGCAAGTACCGCGATGCGCAAGGCACCAATCTCCGACTGGGAGGAGATGCTACCTTGCAGGGTCTGTCACACGTCTTAAATCTTTCGGTCAACAATCCGACATTAATCGAACATACTCTGTCGCCATTAGGAGCGTCTCGAATGGAAATTATCGCGTCAAACGGCTTTTTGTTTTTAGCACTTGCCTGCGTCTTCGGTCTGTTCATGGCCTGGGGCATTGGTGCAAACGACGTGGCCAATGCGATGGGGACTTCAGTTGGGTCTAGAGCGCTCACGCTAAAGCAAGCGATCATCATCGCCGCCATCTTCGAGTTTGCAGGCGCCTATCTGGCCGGCGGTGAAGTCACAGCCACCATACGCAAGGGCATTATTGACCCTGCGGTGCTATCGGACTCGCCCGAACTGCTCGTATTCGGCATGCTATCGGCCCTACTAGCGGCAGCGACATGGCTGTTAATCGCCAGTATCGGGGGTTGGCCCGTATCGACAACGCACTCAATTGTCGGTGGTATCGTCGGCTTCGCGGCTGTCGGCATCTCAGTCGATGCCGTTGACTGGGGCAAGGTCGGTGAGATCGCTGGAAGCTGGGTGGTCTCACCTGTACTGGCCGGCACTCTGGCTTTCTTACTGTTTATCTCGGTCAAAAAATTAATCTTTGATCACGACAATACCTTCGAGCGTGCGCGTCGCTACGTGCCCGTCTACATGTGGATGGTAGGATTTATGATCAGCATGGTGACCCTGCTGAAGGGCCTAAAACATATAGGCCTTGATCTCACGCTAGGTATGGGCTCGGCATTTGCCGATGCCATGGTGATCTCAGCAGTTATCGGGCTTGCCGTCGCGGTAATCGGCGCCCTAAGTCTTGGCAAAATAACGCCCTCGGGTGATCTCAACAGCAACGCGAACATCGAACGCGTGTTCGGCATTCTTATGATCTTCACGGCCTGTGGTATGGCCTTTGCCCACGGCTCCAATGATGTAGCCAACGCAGTGGGTCCCGTTGCGGCAGTCGTGAGTACAGTCCAATCAGGTGGCGTAATTGGCGCCGAGGCGATCATGCCGTGGTGGGTATTGGGTATTGGTGCTGTTGGCATTGTTATCGGACTGGCCACCTATGGGTGGCGTGTCATCCAGACCATTGGACAAAAGATTACCGAACTGACACCGAGTCGAGGATTCGCCGCAGAGCTTGCCGCCGCATCTACCGTTGTTCTGGCCTCTGCCACTGGCTTACCCATATCAACCACCCATACGCTTGTGGGCGCTGTACTGGGTGTCGGTTTAGCGAGAGGGGTTGAGGCCGTCTCTCTCCCAACGATAGGAAAGATTTTTGCCTCCTGGTTGGTCACGTTGCCTGCGGGCGCTGGCTTGGCGATTGTCTTCTTCTACCTATTATCATTTATGTTCGGCGCTTGATTCATGTAAGGCACCCTCTATGTAGGGAGCCTATTAAGCGGACGCTTCGGGTAGGTTTTTATGTTGGACTTCCAATACCTCTTGAAACATTACCAACCCGCATTTACCTCGAAATGGCCAACCTCTGCGCGCCTGCTAGGGTCACTTTTGGGGTTTGTTTTTGGCCAAAAAATCTTTGAGCAGTTCGAACGGACACATCCCGAGTCAGGGGGGCTACCGTTTCCGGCCGCGGTACTGAGGTTTTTCAACTTTCAATTTGAGATCAACCAAGCCGAGCTGTCACATATTCCAGAGAAGGGCCAAGTCATCATTATCGCCAATCACCCTCTGGGATCACTCGATGGCATCGGCCTGCTAGATGCCGTTCTCTCGATCCGACCTGATGCCAAAATTGTGGTTAATGAACTGCTGATGCACATAGAACGACTTCAACCCTTTGCCCTGCCCGTCGATAACATGAGCAACCAGACGTCACGACAGCAGGTGCGGGCCATCCAATCTCACCTTGCCAGCGGCGGCGCTCTAATTATGTTTCCCGCCGGTGAGGTCTCCCGATGGCGTCTTTCGGGCATTCGAGATGGACAATGGAACAGCAGCTTTATACGTCTCGCCCTCCGCTACCGGGCGCCCATCTTGCCGGTCTTGGTTCGAGGCAGAAACTCTCGCTTTTTTTATGGCTTGAGTTTCCTCATAAAACCGCTCTCGACGGCGTGGCTCATTCGGGAAATGTTTAAGCACCGCAATGCTCGTATTTCTGCGCATGTCGGGAGTCCCATTTCATACCCTGCCTTGGCCGAGAAGCAAGAACCGGCTCAGGTCATTGCAGACGAAATAAAAACGCAGGTTTATTCCTTGTCCGAAGCCTGCGACCTGCCCTCGCCACCTCCTCACCCCATTGCAGAACCAGAATCACGCGAAAGCCTCGAAAAAGATCTGAAGCAATGTCAGTCGCTGGGCACAACGCCAGACGGCAAAGGTCTGTTTCTGACCACCCAAACCCAATCGCCCGCGATTGTGCGAGAGATAGCACGCCTGCGTGAAGCCACCTTCCGTCCGGTGGGCGAGGGATCGGGATATGAGCGTGACACCGATCAATTCGACGCTCACTACCACCACCTGTTCATCTGGAGCTACGACGACCGGGACATTGTTGGCGCGTATCGGCTGGGGGATGCCGGAAAGCTGATGGAGCAAGCGGGCGTAGCTGGCCTATACACACATACCGTTTTTCACTTTTCTCCAGCGATGAATTCGTACTTAGAGTACGGGTTGGAATTGGGTCGCAGCTTCGTTCAGCCGAAATATCAAAACCGCTATGCACTTGAGTACCTTTGGCAAGGCATCGGTGCTTTTGTGCAGGAACACCCGAAGATTAGATATCTCTTCGGCTCCGCTTCTATATCAGCACGCTACGGACACGAGGCCACAGCCCGTATTGCCCATTTCTACAAAACCCATATGAACCAACTACCTGTGGATGTCTCGCCAAGAACGCCTTTTTGTGTCTCCGATTCATTAGAAGCGCAGCTGACGAATGAAATGCCTGGCAACGACTATCAAACCGATCTCACGACACTGCAGTCTGCGCTTGCAGCCCAGAATCTCACGATTCCCCTGCTCTTTAAGCACTACTCACAAGCCACGAGTAAAGATGGCGTGTCGTTCTCTGCCTTCAACGTGGATCCAGCCTTTGGCGATTGTGTGGATGCGTTCGTTATGGCTGATCTGACCCGATTACTCCCCAAGAAAAAACGGCGGTACCTCGGAGAGGCTTGGCAACACCGCCCTGTTAACCAGACGTCGCAAGAGGCGCAGGTATTAGGTCCTGAAGCTTCCAGTACGGCGACGAACCGCTAATCCACTATTGCGCCGCGAGGCGTTTGCAAGGACCATCGCAGACGCTAAAAAAAGCTCAAACTGATCTTTGTCGACGTGACCAACGAATTTACCCGATAATCATTGAAATTCGCTGTTGATCGAAACTTAGAACGCTTGAGTTTGTCTCAACAAAACCCCATGTCATAGGGTGACATCGCTTTAGGTAATTGATTCATGAACCACACTGCCATCGCCGGTCTCGAAACCTGGCTTAGTCAGCAAATTATTGGTCAGGCTGATCTCGTTAAAAAACTTCTCATCGCCATTCTTGCCGATGGTCACCTCTTGGTAGAGGGTGCCCCGGGTCTCGCTAAAACCCGCGCCATTAAAATGATGGCCGAAGGCGTTGAGGGCGATTTTCACAGAGTACAGTTCACCCCCGATCTGCTGCCCGGCGATATCACCGGTACGGACGTCTTCAGACCGCAGTTAGGCACGTTCGAATTCCAGGCGGGTCCCATCTTTCACAATATGATTCTGGCCGATGAAATCAACCGCGCACCTGCGAAAGTTCAGTCAGCGCTGCTGGAAGCGATGGCAGAGCGTCAGGTCAGTGTTGGCGGGAAAACCTATCCGCTCCCGGCTTTGTTCCTGGTGATGGCCACACAAAACCCCATCGAGCAAGAAGGCACCTACCCACTTCCCGAGGCACAGCTCGATCGTTTTCTGATGCACGTCAAGGTGGATTACCCTAACTCCGCAGCAGAGCGCGATATTCTCAAATTAGCCCGACGCGAAGCCTCCACCGGCGAGCAAGTGGACCGACCCGAAGTTTCCGAGGCTGTCATTTTCGGCGCGCGTGAAGAGGTGCTGAAGCTGCACATGTCCGATTCGGTTGAGGAGTACATCGTTCAACTGATTATGGCGACGCGCCAGCCCGCTGCTTACAGCGAGGAGCTGGCTAGCTGGATTGAGTACGGTGCATCACCGCGAGCAACCATTGGTCTTGATCGCTGTGCGAGAGCCCATGCATGGTTACTTGGAAAAGACTTTGTCAGCCCTGACGATGTGAAAGCCATGGCGTACGACGTGTTACGTCATCGACTGGTTGTCAGCTATGACGGCGAAATAGCCGGCGTAACGGCTAATGACGTCATTGATAAGTTGCTAGACCTCGTTCCTGTCGCCTAAAACTGTCGTATGACGGACTTTCTGCCAAAAGGCCACCAAGTATCGGCTGAGCGATTAATCGAAGGGCGCCACGTGGCGCGGATGATTAACATCAACGCTCAGTCAAAAGCACTGGCACTCCTTGCCGGCCGGCGACGCATTCGTCAGCGAGGCAGAGGCGTCGACTTTGAGGAAGTGCGGCTATACGCGCCCGGCGACGATATTCGAACCATCGATTGGCGGGTGACTGCTCGCTCTGGCGACCCTCACACAAAACTGTTTCAGGAAGATCGAGAGCAACCCATTGTATTGATGGTCGATCTCAGGTCCCCCATGTGGTTTGGCTCGAAGAACTGCTTTAAATCTGTCCTCGCGTCGCACGTAGCATCCGTGCTGGCGTGGGCGGGATTAGAGGCCGGCGAGCGCGTGGGTGGCATTGCCATGACCGATGCCGGCATTTTCGAAATCAAACCACAGCGCTCAAAGCGATCGGTGTTACGACTGCTACGCCTACTTGAATCTGCGCCCTCCCCCGAAGTTGCAACCAACGACCACAATCGGGCCGTATCGTGGTCTACCGCTCTAAATCAACTTAAAAGCCTGTCCCGACCCGGCGCCCGACTTATGTTGATCAGTGATTTCAACGATTTTTTATCCGAGCCCAACGTTGAGAAGACCTTGCGCGATATTGTGGGACACCGCCATGTCGTATGCTTCAAGGTAACGGACCCGCTCGATGCGACGCTGCCACCCGCTGGACGCTACGCGATTTCAGATGGGAGTCGTCAGATCAAAATGGATACCTCCCAGCAGGCGATCCGTCAGCGATACCAGGTAGATTTTGAACGCTCACAGCAAGAAGTCATCGCATACCTTCGTCGTTATCAAGTGCCGCTGGTCACCGTCGATACCGACGAGAACCCCAACGAACTTCTGCAGCAGGTTTTCCCGAAACGATGAACCCTGAAGACCTGATACAGCAACTTGCTCCTCTGCGAACACCGGATCCCATTGGGTTCTGGCCACCCGCTCCCGTGTGGTGGGTCATCATCGGGCTGCTTATCATCGCTCTAAGCTTTCTGTGCTTTCAGTGGTTGAAGCGTTACCAGCGAAATACTTACCGGCGGGAGGCCCTTAAATGGCTGTCGGAACTGCAAGAAGCGAACTCTGGCGTGCAAGCACTCAGTGGTGCGCTCAAGGCCACAGCACTTAACGCCTACGAAGCGACATCGGTCGCAAGCTTATCCGACGAGTCCTGGCCGAACTTTCTCCGAAGCTCATGCGCAAAGCTGAGCAGTGATGCACTCGATGTCCTATCACGTGCGCATGCACCCAACCCCGGATCACTGAGTGCAGTGGATTGGCGTGATGCAATACTCTGGGTGAAACACCACGAGGTGCCGCGTGCTTGATTTTTTGTGGCCCTGGGCCTTCGCACTGATTGTGCTACCTGTGTTGGCACGCTTTTTACCTCCGGCCTCTGAGTCACTAGGCGCCGCGATTCGGGCACCTTTCAGCGCACGCTGGCAGCGACTCGAAGGTCAGGGGCGGCTCGCCTCAAGCGTTAGCTCTGCTCGGGTGCTGGGCCTGTTCTTGGCATGGGTGCTCATTGTGGTCGCCATCGCACGCCCCCAGTGGGTAGGCGAACCCATCGAACTACCCAACACAGGCCGAGACTTGATGCTCAGTCTCGATTTATCGGGAAGTATGCAAATACGGGATATGCAGGTGGGCAACCGCACCATCTCTCGTGTTGAAGCGGTAAAAGCCATCGCCTCGGATTTCACGGAGCGTCGCGTTGGTGACCGAGTTGGGCTCATCCTGTTCGGGTCAAAAGCCTACGTTCAGGCACCACTCACCTTCGATACAACAACGGTAACGCAATTTATTCGAGAGGCTCAGCTGGGCTTCGCCGGTGAAGACACAGCGATCGGTGATTCTCTGGGGCTTGCCATCAAGCGGCTCCGAGATCGACCCGCCGCCTCGCGGGTTTTGATTCTACTAACCGACGGTCAGGACACGGCAAGTAGCGTTGATCCCATGGAAGCTGCGGCGCTGGCAGCGCAACAAAACGTCAAGGTGTACACCATTGGCATCAGCCGTAACTTGGGAACTACCAGTGCCCGCGGCGGTGAAGTCGATGAAGCCTTACTTCGCGCTATTGCTGAAGCGACGGGCGGTGAGTATTTCCGCGCTCGTGACCCCCGTGAGTTGCAGGCGATCTACGGCATCATTGACCAGTTGGAGCCCGTCGAACAGGACGCCAGCACATTCAGGCCGCGTCAATCCCTTGGGTATTGGGCCATGATAGGAGCATTGGTCATTGGCGGCCTTGTACTACTGACCGGCGGACTCATTCCTGGCTTATCGAGATCCCGTCAGGCGGTGAGCGCATGATGGATTTGCATTTCATTCGCCCCGAGCTGCTATGGCTCATTCCGATGATCATCCCACTGCTGTTGCTTGCCTGGCGTAAACAGGTGCAAGGGGGTGACTGGGCCAAAGCGATTGACCCTAACCTGCTACCCCACCTCATCACGACCGAAGGTGACGGAAGTAGTCGATTACGTCAGTTGTGGTGGCTCACCCTACCGCTTCTGTTAATAGGCGCCTCGGGCCCCTCGTTGGAACGGGCTGAACTGCCCGTATTTGAGAAATCGGATGCGTTGGTCATTGTGCTCGACCTCAGCCGATCGATGTGGGCGACAGATACGCAGCCAAGCCGCATCCGTCGCGCGCGACAGAAAGTGATGGATGTTTTGGATGCACGCACAGAGGGCGTCACCGGCATGGTGGTGTTTGCCGGCGATGCGCATGTGGTAACGCCGCTGACCGATGACACCCGCACGATTGAAAACCTACTGAGCGCCCTTGCACCCGACATCATGCCGTTACAGGGTTCTAATGCGAATGAAGCCATAGAACTTGCAGCCGGATTACTAGAAACCTCAGGTCTGACTAACGGTAGCGTACTCTTGATTACCGACGGTTTACCCAAGTTTGAAACGTCTCGCGTTGAGGGTTTGCTGGGCTCCGTGGGCGCTGACTTGGGCATTCTGGTCATGGGAACCGACACCGGTGCTCCGATCCCGCTGCCTGATGGCGGTTTTTTGCGCGATGACAATGACCAAATCGTTATTCCAGCCGTGGACCGACAAGAAATTCAACGAATTGCCACAGCACTCGGTGCCCGGCGCACCGATGTGTCAGTTGATAACAGCGATATTCAGTCTCTTTTGTCAGGGGCGCAATCGAGCATTACCAGTGATGATTCCCTGGAACGCAAAACCGACACCTGGATTGATCTTGGCTATTGGCTCGCTATTGCAGCAGCCCTACTCATGCTGCCCTTGTTTCGACGGGGGGCACTCAGCGCCCTACTCGTCGCGGTTCTGATGACTGATGCAGCACCCAGTAACGCCAACACCTTGGAAAACTTCTGGTCCACAGCTGATCAGAAGGGGGCGAGGGCACTAGCAGAGGGCGATGCGGCGCGTGCTGCAACACTTTTTGAGGCGCCAGACTGGCGAGGCACTGCACACTTCGAGGCCGGTGATTTCCGCTCCTCATCAGCTGAGTTCGGTAAACTCGATTCGGCCGATGCGCTGTACAACCGAGGTAACGCGCTTGCGCTGTCCGGAGACTTTCAGGGCGCTATCGACAGTTATGACAAATCACTTGAAGCGGAACCTGACCGGCAAGACGCTATCGACAATCGAGAGCTAGTGAAATCCTTACTCGAACAGCAACAGCAGGAACAACAAGGTAACGATCAGGACAACAATAGCGATCAATCGGATCAAGAAGGTGAGTCACAGGACTCTGAAAGTGATTCTTCTCAACAGGAACAGGACAGCAGCGAGTCTCAGGAAGGTAGTTCAGACCCTTCCGACCAACAACCCAGTGACCAGGAATCCCAGCCAAGCGCGGACAGTGAGATGAGCGAAGACATGAACCCGTCGGAGCTAGAGCAGGCAACAGAGGAGCAGCTGGCGCGGTTCAACGAGGCGCTAGAAGAACAGCAAGCCCTCGAGCAGTGGCTGCGACGCGTTCCCGATGATCCCGGCGGCCTACTGCGCCGAAAATTCAGATATCAAACAATTCAGCGCCTACGAAATGGAGAAGAACCCGATGAAGACGTTCGCTGGTAGCGTGATGCGAGCTTTAACATTTCTGAGCTTGATGTTCTTTTCTGCCGTCTCGTTAGCGGAAATACGCTCTGACGTTGATCGTGAGACTATCGGCATGGGCGAATCTCTGCGACTCACTATTACCGGTGATGCCAGTGAGCGACTCGATCAACTCGATCTCGCCGCGCTCCAATTTGACTGGGAAATCCTGAGCAGCAGTAGCTCGACCAATACATCGTTTATCAATGGCGCGCGCTCGACCACTCGCACCCTCTCATTGGATCTTTTGCCCCTGCGCGATGGCATTCTCTCCATTCCCTCACTCAGCATCGGAGGAAATCGCACAACACCGATTGCGATTACCGTGAATCCGCAAACCGTCAGTGCCGGCGGAGATGACTCGGTTCGTTTCTCTATCGAGATCGACAAGCGGGATGTTTACATACAGGAACAGATGATTCTGACCGTCACTATCGAACAGGCCATCAACCTTGATGGTGCTGAGGTGACACAGCTCGAACTCAATGGCGCCATCGTTGAAGAGCTAATACGTCGAAACTTTCAACGCCAAATCAACGGTCGTCTGTGGCGTGTCACCCAACTTCGCTATGCCATCTACCCTCAGCAGCGAGGCACCCTAGAAATACCTTCCTTGTCTTTGACGGCGCGCGAGGTATTGCCGGGGCGATCACTCCTAGGCGCGCGCTTAGGAAAACGATTTAGGCTTTCAGAAGACGCCATTGAGGTTAACGTGAAGCCAGTGCCTGCGGACTTTCCCGGTGACGTGTGGCTCCCAGCCGCCTCGCTCGAACTGGCACAGTCTTGGTCAACGCCGCCCGAATCCATGGAGATTGGCGATTCCACCACCCGGACATTGACCTTGGCTGCTGAAGGTTTGTTGAGCAGCCAACTGCCGTCGATTACGAGTATGTCAGATAGCAGCAAGATCGCGGGGATTCGTGTTTATCCGGATCAAGAATCCAGTGATCAGATCGAGCGAACAGAAGGTTTTCTTGGACAGCGAACGCGCAGCGAGGCCCTCGTGGCCAGCGGTAGTGGCTCTTGGACACTGCCCGAAGTGAGTGTCCCCTGGTGGAACACTGAAACCGACTCACTTCAGTTTGCCATTCTACCCTCGACGACCATTACCGTGGGTAACCCCGTGGTCCAAAGCCCGGTCCAGCCCACTGCCATGGCAGCCGAGACGCAAGCAACAGCAACACCGGTATGGCTCAACGCCCTGGCGGGTCTTGGTTGGCTTCTGGCACTGCTATTTGCCTACATGCTGTGGCGCTCACGTGAACGCAAAGCGAGTGATGTCGAGACAGACAATACCGAGGAAATCTTGCGGCCGCTGTTGACGGCAATGAAAGCCAGCACGAGCCAGAACGATGCGTCAGCAACGCGGCAACTGCTCCTTCGTTGGGCAGCGCTGCACTACCAGCAGCCTGTGAGAACCCTGGACCAACTCAAAGGGCTGTGCGAATCGGCGTTAGCTGACGAGGTCAGCACGCTGGAAGCGGCGATTTACAGTCAAAGCGATGAGGCTTGGGCTCGCGGGGCGGCGCTATACCGAGCGGTACGAGACGAGCCCAAACGTGGGACAACCGAACAGACCGATTACCGATCCCTCTACCCCACTGCGTAAATTGGTTGTGAGCGATTGCGTACTCACCTCTACTCCAGTCGGGCCGAGGTGTGAGGGGGGTTCAGTGAGATGTCCTAACTCTCGCTGAGCGACCGGCTAACCACCTCGTAAACGTCCTGCGACAAACCCTCTAAGGCCGCAATAGACTCCAGTTCGCCGCGCATAACTGCTTGCCCATGATCATATCGACGCCAACGTGTCATCGGCGCCAGCATACGTGCTGCAATTTGAGGATTATCCGACTGAAGGCGGCGCACAGCATCGCCTAAGAGGCGATAACCTCCACCGTCCAGCGCGTGGAACCCGGTTGGGTTGGCACCGGCGAAGGCACTGATGAGGGAGCGAACCTTATTTGGATTGCGCCAGTCGAAGGCTGCATGATGTGTCAACTCTGTCACGTCTGATACGCAATCAGCCGAGGGCCGAGTCGCCTGCATGACAAACCATTGATTGACCACCAGGTTTTCGGACTGCCACCGGTCAAAGAAATGTTCCAGCACTTCGGCTCGATGCACATCGTCACCTTGGTGAACGACCAAACGCGCAGCGCAGAGACGATCAGACAAGTTGGTCGCTGCGTAGTACATGTTTCTCGCCGTTATCAGCCACTCGGGATCGCTCTCCACCAATAGGGACAACGTGGTATGTAATAGCGAACGTCTTCCAATCTGCTCAGCACTTGGCTGGTAGGTATCGGTCACAGCGAAACTCGACATCACAATCGCTTCGAGCTCATTCGACAACGCGTGTCCTACAGCTGCCGCCACATTGGTTTTCGCGTCGTGGATATCGTGAACATTAACAAGGCCTGTTTGCGCGGCCCTATCGGCCAGCGACGCCTCCGTCGGTAGGCTCAGCAACTGCGCCTTCATCGCGTCTTCGATGTCGCTAGACAGTACCTGCTTCAATGCGTCTACGTAGTCTCGCTCTAAGCCTTTAGCGCCTCTATCGATTGCGGCGTATGCCAAGCGCTGAGACGCGTCCCATTTTACAAACGGATCGTTATCAGCGCCCATCAGAGCGATCAAATCGTCTTGGGATTGCTCCATTTTGAGTCGAACTGGCGCAGAAAATCCGCGTAAAGCGGAAATAACGGGTTCGCTGCTGAAGCCCTCAAAGGAGAACGTCTGTGACGACTCTGTTAACTCCATCACGCGAGCCGATGCGCCACTTCCCATGTCCGCATGCTGACCGTTCTCCATCAACGCCAACGTCAATGGAATATGCAGTGGCGGCTTATCATCTTGACCCGGCGTCGGTGGGTTAGCCTGTGTGAAGGTTAGATCGAGCCTGCCTGAGGTCTCGTCAAATGCTTTCTCAATAGAAACCACCGGCGTGCCCGCCTGCTCATACCATCGCCGGAACTGACTGAGGTCCTTACCCGAGGCTTCCTGCATGGCATCGACAAAGTCATCACAGGTTACCGCCATGCCGTCGAATCGATCGAAATAGAGTTTGGCGCCCGCGTAAAACGCGTCATCGCCCAATAAGGTGTTGAGCATCCTGACAACTTCGGCGCCCTTCTCGTACACGGTCATCGTGTAGAAGTTGGAAATTTCTATGAACGAATCGGGGCGGACCGGATGCGCCATAGGGCCCGAATCCTCAGCAAACTGATGGGTTTGGAGGAATGAGACATCTTCAATGCGCTTCACACCGCGCGAATTCATGTCGGCAGAGAACTCCGCATCCCTGAATACCGTGAAGCCTTCCTTAAGACTGAGCTGAAACCAGTCGCGGCAGGTCACACGATTCCCGGAATAATTGTGAAAATACTCGTGAGCGACCACCGATTCGACGCGCTGATAACCGAGGTCAGTTGTGATATCAGGGTGCGCCAATACACAGGAGGTATTGAAGATATTCAGACTCTTGTTCTCCATCGCCCCCATGTTGAAGTCATCAACGGCGACGATGTTGAAGAGGTCTAGGTCGTACTCAAGTCCGTAACGCTCCTCGTCCCAACGCATGGATGCTTTCAGTGAATCCATCGCATGATCGCAATACCCAGTATCCTTGGCCTCAACCCAAATGCGGAGGTCTACTACTTTCCCTGATTGCGTGGTGAAGATGTCAGAGACAAGCTCTAGATCGCCCGCAACAATGGCAAATAGATAACTTGGCTTAGGATGAGGGTCGTGCCAAACGACCTGGTGGCGTCCGTCAGCCAGGTCTGTTCGAGATACCTCATTACCATTACTCAGAAGAACTGGACAGCTAGCCTTATCCGCCGACAGGGTCACGGTGTAAGTTGATAAAACGTCTGGGCGATCAAGACCGAAAGTGATCTTTCGGTAGCCCTCTGCCTCGCACTGGGTGCAGTACATGGTTCGGGAACGGTAGAGCCCCTCAAGTGAGGTATTGGTCTCCGGCTGGATATCAACCACAGCAACGAATTCGAAGTCATCAGGCACGGCATCAACCGTAAGTTTCCCGCCAACATAGTTGAAGGCGCCCTCGTCGAGCGTACCGCCGTCAACTGAAACACTAATCAGTCCGAGACCCTCGCCATCGAGGACTAAAGGTCTCTCATGCGCACCATTGCGTTGGATGCGAAGTGAGCTCGTGACTCGCGTATTGCCATCTGTAATCTCGAAGGCAAGTTCCACATGACTTATTAGGAAATCAGGCTCTGTGTAGTCCTTCCGATAAATGGTTTTCGGTGCACCCTCTCGCATCATCACCTTGTCTCCAGTCCAATGTGGTAGCCACCAAATTTACGGATATTCAACACGCCCGTATCGAGCAGTAAATATTGACCCTTAATGCCCATCAATTTGCCCTCAACCAGCGGATTCTTATCAAAATTATGCGCGCTGACTTTAGTGGGAAATTCAACCACTGGGTAGTCGATACTGACCGCTGGCTCATCTTCGAGCAGCTGCAATGCCTGCAGACCAAACCGGTCCTGAAGCGCCTTAATATCGCCCTCACACAGGCTCATGAGCTCCTGGCGCTTCTCCTCAAGCGAGACGGCTTCACCATTCCCTTTTAGCATGGTTTGCCAGGCGGTTTTATCCTTCACATGCTTTGCAAGCGCGGTTTCCAGCAAGCCTGACAGCTGACGATGCTGAACGCGTGCTATGGGTTGTGCTTGCGTCGCACCTTGGTCCATCCAGCGCGTAGGCACCTGGGAATGACGCGTAATACCCACCTTCACACCTGACGTATTAGCCAGGTAGACAATGTGGTCAACGAAGCAATGAGACTGTGCCCAATCGGGCTCACGACAGGTGCCCGCATCGTAGTGACACTTCTCTGGACTCACGATGCAGCTATCGCAGGCAGCGAGACGCCTAAAGCAGGGAAAACAGTATCCCTGACTGAAGCTCTTATTCGACTTACGGTCGCATTCAATACAGTTAATTACGCCGGTAAAAGACAACGAAAGATGGCTGCCTATCAAAGGGTTGAGGTGAACTCTGTCATCTCCAACGGGAAGGTGATACTGCACGTCGCTCGAGAGCTCGGTGACCATTTTTCTTAAATTTCCACTCACTGCCATGCAGGTTTACCACTCCTTACTGCCACTTTAAGGGAACGGGGTCGTCACAGCTGCTGTCCGCTTTTGACCCCTTATCAATAAAGCCAATTCGCTGATCCTCAGGCAAGTGCAATTTACCCCACAGGATGACTGCATCCATCGTTTGCTCGCGTTGCGCATCCGTCAACTCTCGTCCATCTGGCCACTTCCCCACGGATAGCGCATCAACCATCCGCTGGTATAGCTCGGCCGGCATGGCCTTTATCGCTTCTTCATAACTCTTGGACAACGCATCAGCCTCGCTTTGGAAACAAACGGGTAATAATGAAGCCCGTCACGATACCCACCAGTAAACCGCCCAGGTGGGCACCATTGGCAATCGACCCCAACCCTAGTGTTTTTAGAATTCCAGTAAAACCGATGAACAGCCAAATCCACATAAAGATGAAAACCGCGGGCACATCAATCGGCACCAACCCAGGTCGCAATCGCCACATCACCCAAAGGCACCCCATGTAGGCGTAGACGACGCCCGAAAGGCCGCCGAAAATTGACGGACCGCTCCACCAGCTCTGTAGCAAGTTACCGCCAATGGAGCCTGCCAAAAATAAATTGAGCGTAAAAATCGAGCCCAGCCTCAGCTCGAGTCGACTACCGAACTCCCAAATCCAAAGCCCGTTAAACAGAATGTGAATCAGGCCGAAGTGGATAAGTGCAGGTGTAACGTACCGCCAATACTCACTACCCGGGCTCACCAGCTCAAAACGACGGCCATTGAATTCAACTTTATTGAACGCCAGCCAGTCCAGGATGATGGCGTCGCCAAAGAGGCTCATCAGCGCGAGCACGACTGTAGAAATGGCGAGAATCGAGATAGTTACCGGTGCCTGACGCCACTGCGTTGTTATGTCAGGACGTGAGTGCATCAGACCATCTGAGTTTATCTCGACAACTGGCGTAAAAACTGTACCCCGGCGGGTGGAGCAGACGCAGCGCCCTCGACTTTTTGCGCACAAGGACCGAGTCACCTGGCTTTAGGGTCAGCGATACCTGCCCGTCGCAGGTCACCAGTGGGTTGTTCTTATTGCGCTCAAGCGTGTCGATTCGAATTTCACTTTCCCCGTGCACCACCATGGGCCGACTGGTGAGTGAATGCGGAAACATGGGCACCAAGGCAACCGCATCGAGCTTTGGATTCATGATGGGGCCGCCAGCCGACATGGAGTACGCGGTCGAGCCTGTTGGAGTGGCAATAATCAAACCGTCAGCATTCATTCTGTAGACAAACTCATCGTCAACCTGAAGCTGAAATTCAATCATTTGAGCCGAGGTACCCGAGTTTACGACCACATCGTTCAGTGCCTCGGCCTGCCCCGTCTGTATGCCGTCACTGTAGACCTCTACATCTAACAGGAAGCGCTTATCAGTCGAGTAGTTTCCATCCAGCACACTGGTGACGTGAGCGACGAGCTCATCCGGACTGACATCTGTCAAAAAACCAAGCCTGCCACGGTTGATACCAATCACCGGGCAGTCGTGTCTAACCAGCGTGCGTGCTGCACTCAGCAAACTTCCGTCGCCGCCTATCACGACGGCCAGGTCGACATTTGCGCCAATCGCATCGCGAGGCTGCATTGCCCGTGTTTCAAAGTGAGCCAAGGTCGCGAGACGGTCCTCTAGGACCACATCAATATCGCGGCTATCGAGCAGGTCTAACAATTCGGCGACAACGTGCGCTACCCCGGGGTGCTCACGACGACCCAATAACCCCACGCGTTTGAATTCAGTCACTGTTCCGTGTCTCTCTCAGCCAGCTCTCTTAGCACTCAACCTGCACCAGCAAACGGCGCATTGAGTGTGCTCCCTCATAATACGCCAAAAGCGTCGAACCGATTCTTTGAGATCGATCACTCAAGGCCTGCCATAGCGTGGCCTCCGACAGCAGCTTGCGTTTACTCACGCGAGCCCCCTAGCCTTCCTATAAACCAACGTTATTGAATTCGAGAACTCGCTCCGCACGATAACTCGATCGTACAAAGACACCTGATACCACTTCTTTGAAGCCTTTTTTCAAGCCCCACTCTCGATAGCGCTCAAACTCATCGGGCGTCACGAAGCGTTCCACCGGAAGGTGGTTCGACGTAGGCTGCAGATATTGCCCTAGAGTTAGGACATCAACATCAGCCTCACGCAAATCATCCATGCAGTCGAGCAACTCATCATCCGTCTCACCCAGCCCCAACATCAGCGAGGTCTTGGTGATGATGTCGGATTGTTCAGCCGCATACTTCAATACATTCAGAGTTTGCTCATAGCCTGCACGCGGATCGCGAACCGGGTGTGTGAGACGTTTTACTGTCTCAACATTTTGTGCAAACACATCGAGGCCAGACTCAAGAAGGACATCAATGGCGGACTCAAGACCTAAAAAGTCAGGGGTAAGAGCTTCTACACCTGTTTGCGGGTTGAGCTTTTTCACCTCACGCACCGTCTCGGCGTAATGCCCAGCGCCGCCGTCGGCCAGATCATCGCGATTGACTGATGTAAGAACAACATAGGCGAGCCCCATGAGTTGAACTGCCTTTGCCGTGTTCACAGGTTCTTCGAGATCTAACCAACCGCGCGGGTTACCCGTATTAACAGAGCAAAATTGGCAGGCACGCGTGCAAACGTCGCCCATGAGCATAATAGTTGCCGTTCCAGCTGACCAGCACTCACTAATATTGGGACACTTTGCTTCTTCGCAAACGGTAGCAAGTCTGTGCTGTTTGACGATGTCTTTGACCGATTCGTATTTTGGAGAATGGCGAACGCGCATTCGCAAAAAATCGGGCTTTTTCAGACGTGGCGCCGTTTCTTTTGCTGTTTTAATGCCATCCTTTATCGCGTGGACACCCGAGGGCGTTACGAACTTTTCACCACTGGAAACGGTGACAGTTGGGATGAGATCAGCTTTTGCTTTGTCGTTCATCTGTTGGCGTTTCTCATGGCTCAAACGATACATATCGACGACTACCGCGTAGTCATAGTGAGTTTACACCATGAAGCGCCTCAAGACTGTGTGAAAACACCAGTGACATCAGCGAAAGTCCCGAATCCGAAGTAACCTCCAGCATCCATGACAACAAGATCAAAACGCGAAAAACAGTGCGCAGACTGCCAAGTCACCTTCCCCGTTTTGTACCGCAGTAGAAGTCAGACTAGTACGACGTGGCTATTTAGGTGTGAAGCGTGTCTCACGGCGTTTAAGCAGGGATCTGGTAGCGATTATCAGTACGGCGGCACCTGGAAGGCACACCGGAGATTAACGTAAAAATTACGACAAAATTGAACACATAACCCAGCGTCAACAGCGCGAGAACGTAATACCGATAGCGATTCGAATATAAGTGATGGGGTGCAGAGCTTGTTACACTCTGTGCTGAATCATTCACGGTTTAACGACCTTTTTATTCATAATTGTTTTCATTACGCGCCTCACGCTAGACCGAAAATGCTAACGCGGCACCAGACTATCTCGAAATTCCAGCAGCCCAAATAGTCCAAACTGACCGCCTAAAAAAATACTCACGGTGTTTTGAACGACTGTTATAGTGCCGAATGTAACCCTCGGTTAGACCATGTCATGAATCCCGCTTCCCATTTGCCTGACCAACTCGTTTTCGCATCGCGCCGAATATTTCTTAACTTCCTGCTGATCACACTGTGCTCGCAATTCATGTTCGCGTTGTTGGCAATGAAGGGTGTGTTGCTCCCACAAATCCTGGAATTGTGGGACGTCTCGAAAACGCAGTTTGGTTTATTACTATCGATTTACGGACTGGCGAGTAACTTCATGTATGTCGCCCTTGCATGGGCTCAAGACCGATTTGCACCGCAAAAGCTGATCGCAGTCCCCATGATTATTGGCGGGATTACCACCTTCTTCTTGGGAAAGAACTCGGACTTTAATGTGTTACTGGGGCTACTGCTGGTACTAGCCATCTGCTGCGAAGGCGCATTTTGGCCTGCTATTTTGTCTTCAGTCAGAAAATCGACGACCGACGAGCAGCAATCGAAGGTCTTCGGTTTCCTCGAGGGTGGGCGAGGCCTGATCGAGTTTCTCCAAAATGCCATCACCCTGGGTCTCTATGCCTTCCTTGGATATAGCGTCCTCGGTTTGGAGGTGGCTTTCATGATTAACGGCGGAGTCATGGTGGTACTGGGCATTGCAAGCTGGTTGACCCTACCCGATAAGCCTCTTTTAAAATCTAGCGACGCATCCGGCACGATGATGCAGGAGGTTCGCGAGGGAATGAAGCTGACGCTCTCAATGCCAGAAATTTGGCTGACAGGCCTCGTCGGTTTCTTCGTTTATTTTGCCTACACCAGCCTTCCCTTCTACGTGACCTATCTCAACGAGAGCTTTACTTTACCCGCGATTGCAGCATCGATATTTGCTCTTTTCTCAACATCCGCGGGACGGATTGGTTCGGCCTTCGTGGCCAGCTTTGTGACTAATCGCGTATTCGGAGGTGCGGTGGGCGGTATGCGAGCAGGCCTCATTGTCGTAGCGGTGTTGGGTGTAGCGCTCGCCCTGCTCCCCAACTCGCAGGACTTTGTTTGGATTGCAATGGGATTGCTCGTTCCACTCTTTTTCATGATTTTCTTCATGCGCGCTCTCTATTTCGCACCGTACGGAGAAATGGGGCTACCACCACGCTTTTCAGGCTCTGTAATTGCCGTCGCCTCATTCGTTGTCTACGCACCCTCCTCGTTTGGTTATCTCTTTTTCGGCGTCATTTCTGACACCTTCCCCGGTCAAGAGGGCTATCGTTACCTCTTCGCCACGCTGGCCACACTCGGGGTACTGGGCGCTGTCGCTGCTTCGATTTTGCGCAGACGCATGGGAGATGGCCTGAAAGAGCGCATTGCTGAGAAAGTTGCCCTACTCGATGAGAAGCTAGGTCTACAAGGTGAAGAAAAAACCTTCGCCAAACGATAGGTTTTGCTAGCTCAGTGCAATCGTCTCGGACAGGCCTTATGTCACAAAGACTGCGGCCGTTTGTTCTTACGGCGCCTCTGCCGCTCGCGCCATAGTCACCATATCGCGCACATCGGATAGCAAGGCCTTGGCGTCATAAATTACACCGTCTTTCACAGTGTAGGAAACGCCACCCACCCGCTCGATGACACCGGTATCACGATTGAGCTTCATGTGACCGGTTCCATAGAGGAGCTTAAAGTTAGACACGGGGTTACCCTCGACAAGGACAATGTCAGCACGCAAACCGGGTGATATTGAGCCAATTTGATCTTCCATACCTAGAAGCTCCGCGCCATTGCGCGTCGCCGCCTGAACCACTTCTAATGGATGAAAACCTGCCTCCTGGAGCATCTCCAACTCTCGGATGTACCCAAAACCAAACAGCTTGTAGATGAATCCCGAGTCTGAGCCTGCAGCAACCCGACCTCCGGCATTTTTGAAGTCATTAATGAAACTCATCCAGCGCCTAAAGTTATCGCGCCAGGCGACTTCCATACCGGTGGTCCAGTCGAAATGATACGAGCCATGGAGCCGAGGGTCAGGCTCGAAGAAACGCATTAGCGCAGGCAACGTGTAGTCCTCATGCCACTCAGCATTTCGCTCACGCATCAAATCGCGGTTGGCTTCGTAAATCGTGAAGGTCGGTACAAGGGTGAAATTAAGATCCAGTAGCTCGTCAATGGTTGCCTGCCACGTCTCGCTACCGCGTTCAGCTGACTGCTTCCACAGGTTGCCGGCCTCACCGAATCGCCACTGCTCATCCGAGTAGTTGTAGTCTGCTGGGTAATCCTGAATGGTGCGGTCGGTGAACATGGCTTCTGGTAAGCCGTACCAGTGCTCCATGCTATCGAGCCCGAGCCGCGCGCTATCCAAAACATCCATGTGGTACACGCCGTTTTGATCGTGATGGCTCGCAGTGCCCATGCCCTGCTTTTGCGCTTCGTCATACACGGCCGCTAAGGCCTCCGCAGTGCCACCTCGCAATTTTACACCCTTGGCACCACGTTTCTTGACGGCTCGAACCCAAGCTCGCGCTCCCGCATCAGAACTGATTTCTAGTTGATCAGTTGCCGCGCCGGGAAATATTGAATACGGGATGATATCAGGAGCAGCGATCTCATTTCGCGCGGCACGCTCAGAATGACCTACGGTCCACTCGAGCCCCATAACAGACCCCGTATCACGTACAGTTGTGATGCCGTGCCCTAGCCAGAGTTTAAACACGTATTCGGGTGGTGTTACAGGTCCAACTAAACCTTCATAAGGGTTTGCAATGTGAACATGTGCATCAATAAAGCCCGGCAAGGCCGTCATACCCTTTCCATCTAGCCGTCGCTCACCTGGCTGGGGTTTTGGCAGGTAGCCTGAGATTTTCTCAATGGTATTGCCTGATACGACGATGGAAACGGGACCTCGCGGGGGAGCACCCAGGCCGTTTACAAGCATGACGTTTTCAATGACTAAGCGATCGAATGGCCCCTCGCCCTCGTCCTCGGGGCGATCAGGCGCTGGCGATGGTATGACGACACCCATTGCTTTTAACGCCGAGGGTCCCTCCTCTCCTGGTGGGACATCAGCGCTCATTGTGGGCAATGCCGCGCCTAAAAACAGTGGTAACGAAACGAATGTAAATACCGTCGCGTGCAATGTCAGACGTATGTTTCGCATGGAAGCTAAATTCCTCGAGAAAACCCTAGTTAAATTTCAGCAGATGCCTCTTGGGTAATAGTTTGTGTAGGAGAAAAACCAATTCTTTTTTTAACCACAGGCAAGATCGAGGCTATATTTTCTGAATTCAGTGTCAAGCTCATAGCCCAACGCTTCATAGATCGATTGTGCTGTCACATTGGTGTGTGCCGTCTCAAGATCCACGCGAGAAGCGCCTTGAGCTTTTGCCCAATCATGCGCAAAGCGCAGAAGTGACGTACCCACCCCCTTGGCTCGTGCTGTCGGCACCACATACAAATCGTAGAGAACAAAAAACGGCTGCATCTCCACAGAGCAAAACGCTGGGTATAGCTGCGTAAATCCCAGCACTGTCTCATTGTCCTCGAATACGAAGATGTGGCTTCGCTGACAAGAAAGATTTTCTTTTAGGCACTGCGCCGCACCGTCCAGATCACTCGTTTGCTCGTAAAACATCCGGTATGCATCGAATAAAGGTGAAATGGCTTCGACATCGTTAAGCGTTGCTTCTCGTATGCTCATGGCAACCTCATGGACTCATCCAACTCGTTACACTGCCGAGAGTACACCGTTAAGGGTCAGGTATTCCAAGCCTGAGACGGAGAACATTAAATCTGTTGAGATCGCCAAATGTCCCGACGTCAAACAAAAGCTCAAACCGTTGTCATTATTGGCATGGGCGACACCGGCGTATTGGTGGCTACTCGGCTGAGCCATTATTTCAACGTCATTGGTATCAGCACTAAGCCCAATCTTGTCAGCGGGCAGGAACTGGGTAAACGCCTGGCGGATTTAAGTTGGTGGAACCGTTACTACAATACGCCACTGCGAGGATTCAAAGCCCTCGCGGATGTTGAAATCCATCATGCCAAAGCTGAATGCGTCGACCTTGCCAATAAAACAGTGGTAGTAGTTGATCGGAGCAATGACGAAATACTGATCCGTTATGACTTCCTGGTCATTGCCTCCGGCACCTCTAACGGTTTCTGGCGCGATGATCACTTGCGGTCAGAGGAACAAATCGATGAACGGTTGGAGCAGGACGCAACAGCTATCCGCGACGCCAACACCGTAGCGGTTGTTGGAGGTGGGCCATGCGGTGTGAGTTGTGCCTTGAACATTCGTCGCGCTTACCCTGAGAAGGTGGTCTCTATGTATATCTCAGCGGATCTCCCGCTTCCTGGGTATCACGAGGAGGCTCGACAGTATTACCACCGCGAATTGACTGCTGCGGGCGTACAGATTTTCAGTGGGCATCGAGCCATCACCGAAGAGCCTACGCCCAGCGCGGGAACCATACGGTTTGAGTCGGGCCAGTCCACCGTGGCCGATGCCATCATATGGTCTACGGGCAATCGCAAACCACATACAAGGTTCCTACCCGACGCCCTGCTCGACAATGAAGGGTTTGTAAAAACCAAAGACACGCTTGAAGTGGTGGGTAGCGACTGTCTTTTTGCCATCGGTGATGTGGCATCAACCGATCCAGCGCGATCATCTGCTCGAAATTGGGCCTACGGTATTTTGGTGAACAACATCAAACGCAAGGCCGCTGGTAAGGCGGCCAATAAGCATTACGCTCCTCCAGCGAATCGATGGGGGTCAATTGTTGGACCACAGGATGATGGGCTCACACTCCACCGGGACTCAGGCAAGACAACACGTCTTTCACGCTGGCTGGTGGAGAACCTCTTGCTCCCTACCGTTGTTCAACGAGTAATTTATCGAGGCGTCAAAAGCCTGCGGGGCTGAAGATGATCCTATGCAGCCTTCGCTGCCGGGAACCGAATGAACTCGTTAACCAGCGCTTGAGCAAAGCTCGTTGGATCCGGCCTTGCGCCCGTCAGCACACCGCGTGTTCTCAACTCCGATTCCAGTGTTTCCAGAATATAATCTAGGGTCAGATCATCCGTCTTATCGGCCCACTTTGCCTTTTCTGCCTCATCGGCGAAACAGTAGGCTTTCCAAGAAATTGAGTACCGCAAGTCCTCCCATTGGTAACGCGCCACCTCACTGCCATCGGGTTTAGCGAGCGACCAACCGGCACTTCCTTCAAAGGTTAGCGTTGAACCTTTATCGATTTCGGGGAAAAACGACTTTGGCGTCACCCGCTCAACACCATGAAACACCTTGTCAGTATCGATCAATATGGCGGTGTTGTGCGTCGCCGGCATGGATTCCCGTCGCCCCTGAGGACCCTCCGGAAAATAGGCAAACGCGCCGCCGGGATTAGCACCAAACCATGATACGCACGTGGCAATGGGGATGCGATATTCATCAAACAAACCCGAGTGCAGCATAGCGACGAGGAGCCACTGCGGCATGCGTTTCCGATCTGCACCTCTAAACTCCGGAACATCGGTATGAATCGCTAATTCCTGCCCCGGTGTAAGGATATTGGCGTAAACGATGGCAGGAACTACCAGTGGGCGACCTGTGACCTCGCCAGCGACCGCCAATAACTCCGGATGACTGAAAAACGCCTCGACGCCCGGCGCCTGAATGTCGTCACCATAGGCGTAGGTCTCTCGGAAATAATTGGTGCGCTGCGCCGCTGTGCTGACGTCATCACTGTTACCCAGACCATCGATGCCGTGCTGAATGTAGTTGAAGGCGGCATCGAAACGTTGCGGTAACGACTCTCCAATTCCGTCATTAAGTGCTTCTTCGGCGTAGGTACGAAACACGCGTCGTGCCTCGGCGATACGCAACATGGTTGTCGCTTCTTCCGCCGACATAAACGGGCTCATGGCCTTGTAACTCGCTCGCATACGCGTGCACTCCTTAGTCATTATTTTTATTTTTCGTTGCCTGTTTTATCGCGTATCAGACTTAGTCTCAATGGTGGGCTGCCATGAAACAGGGACCCCGACAGACAAATCATAGGAATCGCAACTTAAGGAATCAGGACCGAACTTCCTGTCGTGCGGCGTCCTTCCAGGTCGTTATGCGCCCTAATAACGTCACTCAGTGGGTAACGCTGATTCACATCAACCCTGAGATGCCCCGCTTCTATGAGGCCAAAAATACGATCCGCCGATGCCTGCATCCACCCTGGTCGCGCCATGTGAGTCGCTAAGGTTGGGCGCGTAAAATAGAGCGATCCGGACAGGGCAAGCTCCCCTGGGACGACAGCATCGATGGGACCTGAAGCATTGCCAAAACTGACAAATGTACCCAGAGGCGCAAGCAAGCCAAGACTCAGTCGATAGGTCGATCGACCCACACTGTCGTAGACCACAGGAAACCCATCAGGTGCATAAGCTCGAAGCTTATTGGATAGCTCAGGATCGTCGCCCAACAAGCAGGCTTCAGCACCATGGTTCACGGCCAGATCGCATTTGGCTTGTGTACTCGCCGTCCCTATTAACCTGACGCCCTTCTGTTTGGCCCATTGACAGGCAATCAAACCCACGCCGCCGGCGGCCGCATGGAAAAGAACGGTCTCACCGCCGCTCAGTAGAAAGGTATCGTTAAATAGATAATCCACCGTCATTGCTTTAAGCAGTACCGCGGCGGCTTCCTCATCGGTGACGCCCGTTGGAATTTTGACCAATGCAGCGCGGGGTAAAACGATCGCCTCGGCATAGGCACCCATGGCCATGGCAAAACCAACACGGTCACCCTCACTCAGGTCATCAACGCCCTCACCCAGCGCATCAACCAGACCGGCGCCCTCGCACCCTAAGCCCGTGGGCAACGTCAGGGGATAGAGACCCGATCGGTGGTAGGTATCGATGAGGTTAATACCGCAGGCTTTTAGCTTAACCCGTACCTCGCCCGCACCTGGCTTAGGCAACGGGACCTCCTTGACCGACATCTGTTCTGCCGCGCCACAGACGTCCACTCGAACCGCTTTCATCGTATCCATCGACTTACTCCAACCTCTCCTGGTCGCCGTGCTCAGCACACGACTTTTTTAAACTAACCCCGTGCACAAAGCGCGCTGTCAATCACAGTCCGCAATTACCGCCCACAATTACAGACCCGACATCCCACACTCAATATGCAACGCTGAAATCTACATGCAGTAGCGGTGAATCAGAGACCGCAGCGTATCGATGGCCGGCTGAATTTGATCGAGCGGCATGTATTCATTGGGTTGATGAGCGAGGTCTATCGAACCGGGGCCCATGACAATGGTTTCCAGCCCAAGCGACTTTAAAAGTGGTGCCTCGGTTGCAAAGTTGACGGCATCCGCTGTCTGCCCCGACGCATGCTCGCAGGCAACCACCAACTCACTGCCCTCACCCTGCTCAAAGGCGGGCACAGGCTCAACCAGGCGGCGCATTTCAATATCGATGTCGTGCAGCGCTGCAATCTCGACGAGTCTCGCATTCAAATCACGCTCTACGTCACCGTACTCAAGACCCGGCAGCATTCGCACATCAAAACTAAAATCTAGCTCACCACAGATCCTGTTGGGACTGTCGCCCCCGTGAACGCAACCAAAATTGATTGTTGGCACAGGAACAGCCATTAGTTCACAACGAAACGTCTCGGCTAATTCATCACGATACTGAGACAGCACGGACAACAGCGTCGGCAAGGCCTCGATAACATTATTTCCCAACTCAGGATCTGACGAGTGACCGCTTTGCCCGCGCAAAGTCACGCCTTGCATCATAATTCCCTTGTGCATTCGCATAGGGCGGAGATCGGTAGGCTCGCCGACAATGGCGGCTCTCGCCAACGGCAACTGCGCTTTCGTGAGTGAGCGAGCTCCTCGCATCGTGCTCTCTTCATCGGCGGTCGCAAGTAAGTACAACGGTGCTTTAAATTTAGCTGGATCAAAGACTGATGCGGCTTCGAGCGCCACAGCGAAAAAGCCTTTCATGTCCGTACTGCCGAGACCATAGAGCCTGCCGTCCTGCTCGGTGAGTTTCAAGGGATCAGACGCCCAACCACCGGCATCAAAAGGGACAGTGTCCGTGTGACCCGAGAGCACCAAACCCGCAGGCTCGTCTCCTAGGTTGTCCGTATTGCCTAAGGTCGCAATGAGGTTCGCTTTTCCATCCGCTGTCGACTCTAGTTCGTGTATGTCGACAGCCCAGCCATCGCACTGTGCATAGTCATAGAGGTGGTTTATTACTCTGCGATTACTGCTGTCCCAGGACGGATCAGGGGAGCTGACAGAGTCTGCCGCCACCAATTCTGTGACACGTTTGACAATCGTTTGCTCGCTCGCTGGCATCCTGTTCTCTTCGTTACTGCACTCGGCTTTTATAGAATACTGCTCTCCATTAAAGCTAAGAGTATCGGCATACGTCGTGATCGTCATCACAGAAGACCTCGACGAATATCGGTTATGCTGAGCTATGCACGACAGCCACACTATTTTCCGAAAAACTGCAGACGACAAGCGACAGATCACCGTCCATCTGCTCCATAAAGGCGCAACAATTGCGGGCATCTCACTGAATGGCTTTGGCGTCCACTCACAATCAGATGTCGTGTTGAGTTATTCCTCAGCCGACGAGTTCGATTCAGACCCCTATTACCTTGGCGCCACCGTGGGTCCGGTTGCAAATAGACTGAAAGATGGTTGTTTCACACTGTCAAACCGCAATCATGTGGTGGAAATTAATGAGCCTGCCCGGTCGAATGTACTGCATGGTGGGGTCAATGGGCTCCATCAACAAACTTTTCAGGCGTCGCCTACCCGTGCTGACAACGCGGTCGTGTTCTCGCTCGCACTACCCCACCTTACGGACGGTTTCCCGGGTGACCGACTCATTACGGTCCGGTACGAACTCTTAGAGGACCTGAGTCTTCAGTTTGATTTTGCCGCGTCGACAGACCGCATTACGGTCATGAACCTGGCGAACCACGCCTATTTCAACCTCGGAGGCCCTCTTTACGAGCACGAGCTGACAGTGAATGCGGGGTACTACACGCCAGTGAATAACCAACTCATCCCCGGGGGCGAGATTGCGCCGCTCAAGGGCTCCTCGCTCGATTACTCTCTCTGGAAGGTCCTGGGGGACACCGCGATTGATCATAATTTTGTGTTACCCGAGGACGGAAAACTTCGCCGTGCAGCCAGTCTTCGACTTCGCGCGACGCGGCTTCAGCTAGACGTCCTCACAACACAGCCAGCGTTGCAGGTGTATACAGGTGATGGCTTGACTACGCCCTTTGCGCCCAGATCGGGTATTTGTCTCGAAGCCCAAGGTTTTCCTGACGCACCTAACCAGCCCAATTTCCCGAACATCGCGCTTGAGCCCGGCGCTACCTATCGGCAGCGCACGATCTATCAATTCAAAGAAATAGCGCCATCCTGATAGCGTTGCTGACCCAAGTGCCGCGGAGTCTCGCGCTACTTAAACTCGCGCTCTTCCCACCAAGGGAAGAACTCGGGCATGTCACTACTCACCTGACCCGGGTAGCTGGCCGGCCGCTTTTCGAGGAATGACTTAACGCCCTCCTGCGCGTCCGCTGACTTACCAGTGAAGTAAACACCTCGCGAGTCGATTTGGTGGGCTTCCATCGGATGATCCGCACCCAGCATCTTCCACATCATTTGACGCGCCATAGCGACTGACACCGCTGAGGTTTCGTTGCAGAACTCTGCGGCCAGTGCGCGAGCCGCGGGTAAAAGTTCATCCGCAGGATAAACCGTTCTTACAAACCCACGCTCTAGTGCCTCGTCCGCCTTGAATACGCGGCCCGAGAAGGTCCACTCGAGTGCAGTACTTATGCCCACAACGCGGGGCAGGAACCAGCTTGAAGCTGCCTCCGGGACGATGCCTCGCTTAGAAAATACGAAACCATACTTCGCGTTTTCGGAGGCAAGGCGGATATCCATAGCACATTGCATCGTGGCGCCGATGCCAACCGCCGGGCCATTACAGGCAGAGATAACGGGCTTAAGGCACTCAAAAATACGTAGGGTCAGCATGCCACCACCATCTCGCGGAATACCCGGTTTTTTGGGCTTGTAGTTAAACGTGTCACCACCACCCCCGAGATCAGCGCCAGCACAGAACGCACGACCCGAGCCTGTAAAAATAATGGCTTTGACGTCATCATCCGCGTCGGCCATATCGAGCGCCGTGATAACCTCGTCACGCATTTCGTTGTTAAAGGCATTTAAACGGTCGGGACGGTTGAGCGTAATGGTCAGGATGCCTTCCTCGACATCGTAAAGAATCGTTTCAAAAGTCATTCTTGTTATCTCCTGAGTGTTCAGACGAAATCGCCTACAACCCGCGCTGGCGATCGATTTTAAATTTAATCATTTAGGTTACCGCAGCATTTCCTCAAGGCGGGCAATGCAGCCCTCCATGCTGCCCTTAATAAAGGGCTCTATGACGTCAGGCTTTACGTGGGCCTGCCAATGCAAACGACAGCCAGCATCGGTGGTCGTGATTTCCATTTTTGCCCGGTGCGACTCCAACGCGCCAGGACTCTCAAAGCAGGAATACTCTAGGATACGGGCATCGCTATCGTGATTTAGTATGCGTTCCTTGATCGCGCCAGCACCCGGCAAGTCGAGCGAGCGAACCTCGCCATCAAAGGTGCAGCTTGTAACGCCCGGCACCCAATCGACACGATCTGGCGTGCCTAAGATTTCCCAAAGCGCTGCCGCTGAGGCTTTGAATTCGTGATCGATAACAACTGCCACGGTACATCCTTCTTGTTTGTTAGCATTATTGTGTTGTCACAGTACCCAAAAACACCCAACCGGAGCAACGCGCTCCGGCGCACAGAATGCGTTGATTTTCCGCGAGAAAGCTCGCACCCTTCTCGTCGAATTTCGTACTTGTTTCATAGACGGCATTTACGCCCACTCTTGCGCCACGAAGGACAGCTAATGACAACAATTACAATTTGGCACAATCCGCGCTGCTCAAAGTCTCGAACAGCATTGGCCTTACTCGAAGAACGCGGCGTTAAGCCCACATGCGTTAAATATTTAGAGACACCTGCAACCGAGAGGGAAATCAGGCGTATATTGAGCTTGCTGGGCGTGTCAGCGATCGACCTCATGCGACGCGGCGAGTCGATGTTCGAGAAGCTTAATCTGTCATCCGAAAGGTCTGAAGATGAGCTAGTCAGTGCAATGGCAGGCTATCCCATTCTAATAGAAAGGCCCGTCATCATTTCTGCCACACAAGCGGTCATCGGAAGACCACCTGAAAGCGCATTGACGCTGTTGTAGACACTGTTTCGAGAGTCGACGAAGCGCTAAGCCTGTGCCTGAGATGAGATCAAGATACTCTTAACAGAGGATTGCATTGTGATGAGACAGCTAGAGAGACAAATAATAAGTCATTGGCAACGCACGCTTGCCGTTCCACCTATTGCCGCTATGAGTCTGGTTTTGTGCGCAACCGCGGCAATTGGCGCTGAAAAGAATTATACGGCGGCGTTTGAAGACGCGTTTAATATGACCATGCCCGCCGCATGGAGTCAGAACTACCCCGCCACGCAAATTATCGGGAACCTTTACGACGTGGGTGGCTATGATCTCAGCTCGTTCCTGATTACATCTGACGCCGGTCACATTCTCATCAATACAGGACTTGAAGGCTCGGCTGCAATGATCGAGAGCAACCTGAAGAGCCTTGGCCTACGCATGGCAGATATCAAAATACTGCTGACCACTCAGGCGCATTTTGACCACACAGCAGACCTTGCGCTCATCAAAGAACAAACGGGTGCTCGCCTTCTCGCTACCGAGGCTGATAAATCGTTTTTAGAGGATGGTGGTTTAAGTGATCCGCTGATTGGCGGCATCGAGTCCTTCCGTCCCGTGACGGTGGATGGTGTGATCACAGATGGTGACGTCATCGAGCTAGGAGATATTCGCCTGAGGGTCCTGGGGCACCCGGGACACACCGAGGGAAGCGCCTCCTATGCAATGACAATTACCGAATCGGGCAACAGCTACCACGTGTTAGTGGTAAATATGGCCTATATCAACGAGGGTGTGAACGTTGCTATCAAACCCACCTATCACGGCATAGGAGCTGACTTTGAGAAGACGTTTGAGTCGCAACGAGAGCTTAGCCCCGACATCTGGGTGTCATCGCATAAAAGTGCCTATGGATTTCACGAGAAGCACGCACCCGGTCAAGCGTACGATCCCCGAGCTTTCTACGACCCAACCGGCTACATAGAAGCGATCCGACTTCACGAGGTGACGTTCGTCAATAAGGTTTATGACGAGTTGCTCGGAAAAATCGCAGATAACAGTAAAGCCGGCGAAGTAAACGGCACGAAGTAGCCGATCATCAATAAATGAGCGTGATTGGAGGTTAATAGAATCAGTGCTTTATCCTGCTATCAAAGGAGTGCAAACATGTCCAATCTCAAACTAAAAACAACTGCCTTGTGCGGGATTGCGGCCTTCGCTTTGAGCCTTTCATCACCTCCCGCAGCGCTCGCCCACAAGGGGGCAATGGGTATTGTCAAAGAGCGGATGGATAAGTTTAAAGCCAGCGAAAAGGCGACCAAGCGAATTAAACAGGCGCTCTCTCGGGGTGACACTGCGGTGGTCACCGCTGAAGCCGAACTTCTTGTTTCATGGGCAAGTGAAATGGACAGCTACTTTCCGGAAAACAGCAACCAATCCCCGTCCGAGGCAAAGGATGAGATATGGCTTCAGTGGGACGATTTTGTTGGCGCGATTCAGTCCTTTGATAAGGCTGCGCGAGCACTCATAGAGGCTGCGGCAACGGAAGATCCTCGTGCTATGCGCGATGCGTTTAAAGAAATGACCAAATCCTGTAAGTCCTGTCATCAGCAGTTTAGGGAAGACTGAACTAACAAAGGTGCGGGAAGATTTGCACAGATAAAAGGGAGGCAGAGCCGTTGATCTGGAACTTCAAAAAGATCGGTGAATATCTGCGACCAGGTGAAGACCCCGAGTATCAATCATTCATCGGTCGTAACAAAACCAAACGACGTCCCTTGGTTTATCTTTTTATCGTAGGTGGTGAGATAAAGTACATTGGCGAGACGAGACAGGGATATTCTCGTCCCCTGTCTTACCACCGTAACAAGATCATGAAGCGCCAAAATGAGGCGATATACCGTGCCACCGAATCAGGCCAGAAAGTAGAGGTTTACGCTTTGGAAGTGCCATCACAGATGGCAATCGTAAATGGCCTAGAGATTGAGAATTATCTAGCTCAAGACTACGAAAAAGCTTTAATCAAACTACATGCCCCGGAGTGGAACGGGCGACCCTGACAAAGGTTACGTGTTTCTAGAGTAATGGCGGAGCGGATGGAATCCGTTGATCGTTATAAATACTGGTTTTTATATAATATTGGTCAACACTTTGCCCAACACTACTAAGGTATTTAAAAATCTGTAAATTCATAACTCATTGATTCTATTGATATTTTGAATTTTCAAAGATTTGTGTGGTTTCGCATCCCGAACACGAGCAATCCCCTGCCCGTTTCCCTATAAGTCACTTAACCCAGCACCCCCGGGGGGGCTATCGCATTTATCCGATAGCAGTAATTACCAGCCAGACACATTAAAAGCCAATCTGAAGAGAGTAGTTCCAGCGTCGAAAAGCATTAATCAGAATTTTTTCGTCGGTGACCACAGTCTCTGTGTAGGACGAGTGTGCTAACTTAAACTTCAAGGGAACAAAGGCTGTCATTGTTGTTACACAGCCGGGATGTTAATGAGGGTCAGTAGGCTGTGATGAGGAAACGAAAAAATTACTATGGTTAGTACAGCTTACAGCGCAGCATTGTCGGGCATGCAGGCCGCCTCACTGCAACTAAAAATTAGCGCCAACAATATCGCCAATTCAAACACCGATGGGTTCCAAGCGCAGCGGGTTGTTACGCAGGCTGGCACGTATGGCGTGGACGTAAAAGTCGAGAAAATTGGAACTTCAGAGTCGCAAAATACTGTGGACAGTAATGTAGAAAAGAGTGTCAACCAACGCTCGAATGTTGATGTGGTTGAGGAGCTAATCGAGATGAAGGCGGCTAAAAATCTTTTTGAGGCAAACTTAAAGGCTCTGTACACCGAGAACAATTTGCTGGGCCGGATCTTAGATGTAATGGCGTGATTTGGATCGTTTATATCCTCAATCTTATTACCCAAACTCTCATGTATTAACAAGACGACTCGCGGAGAGCCTTCTCAATTAACGGTGCTAGTTGCAAGTGGATGACTGCACTTACCGGTAAACATTAATGGAAGCGCCGGCTCATCGATAAAAGAATGATCACTCCACTCTATCGCAGCTTGCATTTACTCGCCTGGATGCAGACCGAGTCTCTCAAAGACTTATTCTTCCCGTTACAACAACATGGTTGGCTTTCCTATTAAAACTGCTGTACCAAAGCGTAAATCACACCGCCGACAGCAACGAGAAAAAGCGCTGAAAATGAAGATAGTAAAAATCCAGGTCGATGGCTGAAATTACGGGGATAGCTGCGCGCGTACCAAACCCTGCCAACGAAATAAAAAGAAACTAAGATAGAGGCTACAAGATCTGAAACGCCCACGGCACAAATCCAAAGCGTTGGCAACATCACAACTAGTTGCTCCAAAAGGTTCTGGTGGTTTCGAAAAGTAATCATGAAATCCGCGTCTGAATACATTTTCGGGGAGAAGAACAAAGAGTGGAACATCTCTGGATTTTGCTGTTTGTTGGCGTAGGTCGCCCTTGCCAAGCTGACACGGGATCCCAAAACCCATCTTAAAAGTATAAGAGCAAGCGTAACAATTGACGTGAGTGGGTATTCATTCATTTGACCGACTCGTAAGCTTGCAATTTTACCAGCGTAGGCCCCACTCCCTTAGCTTTCTACTTTAAGTTTCAAGGCATGCAGTGCGATGTGCCTTGGTGTCTATAGAAACAGAGCTATGTTTATTGTCAGGCGACTGCTACTTGGTAGTAATAAATAGAGCAGAACAGCTCTTATCTTCTTCGCCGGAAATACTCTCTCGGTTTTAAAAAAAATAGCGTTTACAACGCACGCCGCTATCTTTATGTCGAGATGCAGGATTTTTAGTGTAGTGGCGAATCCATCATCAAATTAGAGATTTCGGACGACACCCTTTCGACAAATTGTAAGTGATGAATTTAGGAGCTGAACTATGATCAAGACAGTGATTTCGTGTATCGGGGCAGTTGCGCTCATTTTGTTCGCTATAATCCAGACTGATCAGTTGGCAATGTTTACTGGTGATTGGTTTTCACCATTGTTCGTCCTTCTGGGCGGAGTGTTCATGGCTTTCAGTGTCAGCGCGCATCGAGAAAATCTATTGATTGCGCGATTGGAAGCATTTCGGAGTGGCTGTATTCTCTTCGGAGCGGTGGGAACGTTGATGGGTATCGTTGCCATGATGGCGAGTATGGACAATCCTAAGATGATTGGCCCCGCCCTCGCCCTCGCTTTACTAACATTATTTTGGGCGGCAGTTTTAAATTACATGGCCAAGACGGTGATCATCAGTAAATCTAGCGGTGGTTGAGCCAAGTCTTTGAGTAAAAAGTCATGCGTTTCGGATCGTTAAACCCCCATCCACCACCAGTGCGGCTCCTGTTATAAAACTGGCCGACGGGAGAGACAGGCTTAGGGTCGCGTGAGCAATTTCTTCGGGGTCGGCATACCTGCGTAGCGCTGTTCGCCTAGCCGCAAATATTTGCTTTGCGTCCTCAGGGATATCTTGCGTTATCCCCGTATGGACTGGGCCGGGACAGATGCAATTGACGGTTATACCTTCCTTTCCCAGGTCCACCGCCATTGCTCTGGTTAGACCTACGGAAGCATGTTTAGCAGCTACGTATGCACTATTTAGGCGCGTTGCTCCATAAGCTTCGGTAGAGGCAATGTTCACCACTCTCGGGTGATCAGATTGACGTAGTCCCGGAAGTGCTGCTCGTATTGCCCAAGCTTGCGCTGTTGCCATGACGTCGAGGGACCGAGACCACACCCTCTCAAAAACTTCGCTATCGATGGCTGCTGGGGTCGCAAACCCGGCGTTATTAACTAGAATATCTAGGCCACCGTAATGCTCTATGACGTGACTCACTGCTCTCTCGACAGACAATCTATCGCTGAGGTCGACCACTAAACACAGTACGTTATCGCTAACAGTCCGAATTTCATCGGCGACCCGATTCAGGCCACTTTCATCAATATCGATAAGTGCTACTTTCGCGCCTTCATCGGCAAAAAGATGAGCTGTTGCTCTTCCCATACCGCTCGCGGCGCCAGTCACGATTACAGTCGATCCATCAACCGATCGAGATAATTTGGTGAGTCGCTCTGTCATTTTGATTTTGCTCCATGCTCAAATATTTGGAAGTCACCCCTTAATTAAAATACGTCTTGTGGTAAAGGCATAGTGAGGGTGAAATGTGCACTACGCAGTAGGTGTACCGGCAATAAGTGATAAAAATTTACGCGGAAACATCCCCAGACCCGCATGCGATCCACTTTTTAATGAAGAGGTCCTAAGAAAAAATCCGTTTTTCAATAATTCATAGTTATTGGTGTTCGCACCTAAACATCCGCGCTTAAAATCCCTGCATCTTCCCAGGCTGTTATCGTGGCATCGTCGAATCCCACCTCATACAACACTTCGCGATTATTAGCGCCCTTCGGTGCTGCTGCCGACAGAGATCCTGTATCCTCGCCGTCAAATAACCATGGTCCCTTGGGCAGACGGATTTCAAGATCGCCGACAAGCGATGTATAGGTAGGATCTACAGCTTGAGCCCAATCTGTATCAAGCAAATTTGCCGCTGTCCGTACCTTCCCAACTGCAAGCCCCCCCGCGCCGGACACTTGGTGTTCTAGCTCCTCGAAGCTTCGAAATGACCGCATCCAATTTTGAATCTCAGTCAACAGGGCATTTAGGTTTTCTCTGCGCAGTGAGGCTGTTAAGAACCGCGAGTCGGTGCGAAGATCATTTCGCCCCATCATCCCGCAGTAACGCATAAATACACCTGACGAGATAGGTGACGCGGCTATGGTTACTAAACTGCCATCTGCGACCCTAAAGATTGGTGACTCAGGAGCACCTAGAGCCAGAGGCTCATCAGCAGCATCGAGCTCGTTGATTTGCGCATGAAGTCTCTCGTTCACCGCCAGCATTGTTGCCATCATCGAAACGTCGCCATGAAGACCAGTTCCTGTGGCATTGCGCTTGTTAAGACCTGCCAGCACAGCAATTGCGCCTTCTAAACCCGTGTAAATATCGGCATGGCTCGCCCAATCCGTCACTGGCCGCGACAGGTCGTTACCGAAGTGGTCTATTTGAGTCTGTGTTGCTCCAGATTCGGCCTGCACGGTTGGCGCAAAAGCAGGTCGTGTTGACCAAGGGGTGTTTTGTCCGTAGCCAGACATCGAGACATAAACGACTGAAGGGTTCTTTTGACGAACGGTTTCATAATCTAGACCGAAAGTTTTCATGGTGCCGGGACGGAAGTTTTCTACTATTACGTCGGCTTTTTGGCACAGCCTGAGAGCAGCCTCTCGCGCCTCAGGCCAATTTAGATCAATGCTGATGTTTCGTTTGCCCCCATTGAGCTGCAAATAATAAGCACTTTGGCCCTGTATTTGCGGTGCCGCTATCCGTCCTATGTCACCGGAGGGCGGCTCTACCTTTGTCACTTGCGCGCCTAGTTCAGCAAGAATGCGCGTGCAGGTTGGTCCCGCAAGAACGCGGGTAAAATCAAGCACCCGAATGTTTTCTAATGGTTTCATTAGTCCCCCTCAAAGACCGCTGTGCCCGGTCCGGTCTCTAGCATCGCCCTCATGCCGCGCTTTACATCCTTACTAGACCACATCGGAGCCAGTTCATCGGCGAGCGCTAGATCTGCTGCCCGCAAACCGTCGGTGCTTGCTAGTCGAGCGATGCGTTTAATTGCGTTTATTGCCAATGTTGGACCTGAGGCAAGCTGCTGCGCGAGCGACAGCGACGCTGAATGTAGCTCATCTTCCGTTGTCACCAAGTTGATGATGCCCCAACGCTCCAATACGTCCGGACTGTACCGACGTCCGAGCATGGTTATTTCCTTCGCTCGAGCGGGGCCGGCCCGTTCAGTTAATCGTTGCACTGCGCCAAGCAGTGGAGCTAGCCCGATAGCTACCTCTACGGAGCCAATTTGCGCTGACTGTGCGGCGATAATAAAGTCGCAGGTAAGGGCTAGTTCAAATCCACCACCAAGTACAGCGCCATGAACAGCGGCAACGGTGGGTATAGGTATCGACTCTAGCCTATCGAGGGTAATCGATGCTTCAACACCTTCTCGGTCCAGGGCAGAGACATCCGCACCGGCACAAAAGTGGCGTAAATCACTTCGTATCAAGATAGCGCGCATGCCGTCTTCAACCGCGCGTTCTTGAGCGCAGCAAAATTCCTCGATGAAATCGCGACCTATCAAGTTGTGGGGCGGGTTGTTAAGCGTCAACACTCCCACCGATCCAACCGATCGTACAGTGATCATACCCATAAGTTTCTCTCCTGTTGCCATTCCAAACGATAGGCAACAAGATTGCGCCTCAGTACGACGCTGGTCAAACGTCGCCAATGCCTGGGAATATCGTGTAAGTGATAGGTAAAAAGACCTTCAAAAAGGTGACCCGAAACAAAAGCTGCAAAAATGGGTAGGCCAAGTTAGGCACCGCGCGAGCACAAGCACTCCAAGTCACAATTTATCAACATCGACCAAGCGAGATGCGTCGCTCAACACGCCGTCGATTTGAAGGTATTTGATAAGCGATCTCGCACTCTTGTGGCGGGCAAAGGCGAACTGACCATGTGTTTTGTAAAGCGCTCTTACCAATCGGGTGCCTACTCCCCCTGGGGGGCTATCGCGTTTATCCGATAGCAATAGTTACCTGCCAGATACAAAGGAGGCCAAGGTGAAGAAAAAGTAGCTCCCTTGTATCAGGGCCATGATTGCTCTTGTGCGACTGCGGTTGGTTTTGGGTAGAGATATTAGGCCGTGGTTTAAATCTAGGCATTGCTTTTGCCACGCCATGTTCTACGAAAATTTGAATTCTAAAAAAAGGCGATCTATTTTTTTTTGACGATTTTCCGTGAAGAGGTTCCATGAAATTCCTGCCGCATACCGTCTTTATCCTTGTCTTATTCTTACCTAACGCCGATGCAAGTGACTACGACATTTTCCTGCGTAGGGGACTGGAAACGTTGTACCTTCAAGAGGCGGAGAAGTACGTAACTTGTCGTCAGTATACGAGAGTAGACTGCAACTTTTCAGAGGTCGAAGGATTCCTTCGGTTGCTGGCCTTGTATTCACCCGATGAGCGAATTGCCCCTATTTATCCCAGACAGGCTCAACAAAGTGGCTATCACGCAGTCGTGGTTGCGGAACTCACCATCAATGACGATGGGACGGTTCAGGACCTGGAGACACTATCTTGTGAATCTGGTCTAGGCGATCACCATTTAAAACTTAATTGGAGATTAGATGGTAAGTACTGTGGAAGATTTTCGTTGGCTGCTGAACGCGCATTCAAGCAGTATAGGTTCCGCGAATTTCCGCCAGAATTGCTAGGTGTTCAGCGCAGAATTCAATGGCGGGCCATGTTTACGCTGACAGGCCAAACCAGCGATGACATAAACAAGCAAGTCACCGATTTGAAATCATCTCAAGTACGCAAAATTCGGGAATTTTCAAAGGCTAACGACTGGACGGCTTTGGAAGCGTATGCACTCAACCACCTTGATAAGCAAAAAGTCTTTCGATATTTCGCAGCTGATTCTGCTTGGAAGTTAGGCAAGAAAACCGAGGCAATAGCTCATTTCACTCATTTTGTAAAAGACGGTGGCAGTAGTTACTGGCATTTCGGAGCCAAGGCAGCAGCGGTCACTATCCGACATTACTATCAAATAGAAAATGATCAAGAGGTGGCGGATCTTGGCCGAGCGTCCATGCTAGAAGCTTATTTAGAGCGTGGCAACGTCGTAACCAAAGCCGCCATCTCGGATGCGCTGTGGCGGTATGCTTCTTCGCTAACCTTGATTGAGCAACCGGAAATAGCAAAAGCATTCATTATTTTGACTGGGATAAAACGGCATGAGTTGCGGCACGGTGGCATTCCAGAAAATGTTATGGAAATGGTTAATCAGCAGATCAGTAATATTGAGTCGCAGATCATTGTCATTGGAAGATCCAAAGTCGAACAAGCGCGAGCTATGTGAAATATGCAGAAGAGCAAGCGTGGTCTGTGGGCTAAGTAAGATCCCGTTTCGCCGTGGAGTTGGAGGAGGCGTTAACTGCTGATCACCCCGGGGGGCTATCGCATTGATCCGATAGCAGTAGTTACCTGCCAGATACATTAGAGGGTGATTACTTGTAAGACCCTGATTTTTAACGGATAAGTTATTGTGAAGACCAAAACCTTAATATCTCGAGTGGCGAACTGAAACGGGCTTTCAATAAGCCACTAAAGATACCTTAGACGGCGGATTCGATAATGGAGGCACTGTCCACACATGGCGAGACAAGAAAGACCATTGACCCCACGCCTGCGGTTGGCGCAAATTGATAACCTAATGCGCTAACACCCCGCTCTACCGACCCTATTTCAATGCATACACTTTGACGATGAGTTCCCTGTCCGCAGGCCGCATGGTAACGACATCGAAATTAAACGTACCGTCATTAAGTGCGACGACATGGCGCATCGTTACTGTCCCATCAATAACTTCCCAACGTCCCGAGAAATTCGCAATGGCAATGTCGTTGCCAATGGCTCCACGTCCCGAACCGTAAACCGTGCCGCTTCGTCGACCCTCGTCATAGGACAAACGAAACGTGACGTAAACGCGCCCGTAACCCTCCATATCGCCTTCAGCATTGATGACGGACTCAGCGTCACCCAACTCTAGCGAGGTGATATTCATAACGGTATCGGCCTGACGTTTTTCAAGTGTAAGCGGTTCCGCAGACGCGCTCACTGAAATTAGGCCCGCGATTATGCCGATAATTAGTTGCTTCATTTTGCTTCCCTCCAGTTATGTTGTGCTTTCTACTGTAGTTGTAATTTCAGGACGTGCCATTATCTTTTTATTTTTATTAACGCGAGCTTGAGCGCCCTCGCGCGTGAGACCGATACTATAAGGCCCAAACAAGTAACAAAAACTAACGCACCAAAATCCCCAAGACCCCGGGGGGGCTTTCGCATTGATCCGATAGCAGTAGTTACCTGCCAGATACATAAGAGGCCAAGGCGGAGAAAAAAATAAGTCTTCAGAAACAGGGCCGTGATTGCTGTTTGTGTTTTTTCGATATGTTTTGGGTGGATTTAAAACGGGGTGGCTGGTCGTGTTTTATTCATCAACCCGTGATGACATCCTGTTGTTTGGTGAGCATCAACCCTTGTCTATTGAACCTGTTACCACCACCAGACATCGCATGCTAGAGTGAGTCTGCGCATAGCGCGGTTACTAACACTGGTAACTTAAATAAAACTAATAACTGGAGGTAAACATGACTGAATACGAATCATGGACGTTGATGGCTGCATTTTTTAATAGCAACGCAGTATTTTTCTTGGGTTGCATAGTCGCTGTCTGGCTTGGTTTCAGAATGTCCAACAACATTTACGAAGCTGGTAATGCCTCGATGATAGCAAAGGCACTGACCACCATATATTGCCTATGCGTGGCTTTCTTTACCTTTGGCACCCTTTCGCAGTCGGTTTCGCTTATCAATGATTTTTCGGCGGGCTTCGCACAGTTGGCTGAAACTACTGAAATATCTCAAGCGGCGCAGCGACTTGCAGATACTGACACAACAGTACAAAACATCGTCAACCTTGTGTTCGTCCTCTCAATAATCATTTTCCAATTGGCAGGTGTTTGGATGAAAAAATCTGACTAGGTGCGGCTAAACTAGACAGGTTTGCGAGCGCCATGCGTGGCGCTTGTTTTTGGCCTCCAGCACAATCTTTGTCGCTGTCGCAGCAGTTACCCACCAGATACATCAAGAACTAATTTGAAGAAGTAGGTCTCAAGAGATAGTGCTGTGGTTGCTCTCGTCCAACTGTTTTTGGTTTTTGATAGACGCGGTAAAGTTTAATTAGTGTCACTCTCATCCAAACACGATGAAGTCTACTGACAAGAAACTGAAACGCTCTTGCTGTAGACAATTGAAATATGCGGGTCATTTAAATGGGGTGTTTCATGAGGTTGAAGGGAAAATCTGTCGTCATTACTGGAGCAACGGGCGCCATCGGTAGTGCCACGGCCAAGAGGTTTCTATCAGAAGGAGCGAATGTCGTTTTGGTAGGTCGCTCTGAAGACAAACTTCGAACCCTCTCCGACTCCTTAAATCACACGAAGGCAATTACTACTTATGTTGCCGAAGCCTTGGATGAAGCTGCGGTGGAACAGTCTTTGGACTGCTGTATCGACACATTTGGCAGTCTCGATGCAGTTTTTGCAAACGCTGGTACGGAAGGCACCGTCAAACCAATAGACGCCTTCTCTGCAGAAGAGTTCAATCACACTCTGACCGTAAACGTCACTGGCGTATGGCTGTATTTAAAATACTCGTTGCCACTCATGAAAGAGCAAGAAAGAGGCTCGTTTATCGCTGTCGCCTCTGGGGCTGGAGTCGTGGGGTTTCCCGGTCTTGGACCTTACTCTGCGAGCAAACACGCAGTTATTGGTTTAGTTAAAACTGCTTGCCTGGAGAATGCGGCCACAGGCGTCAGGATCAATGCGCTAGCACCGGGCCCCATTGATAATCGGATGATGCAGTCTGTAGGGGAGCAATCTAATCCAGATGATCCCGCTGGGTTTACAGAAGCCGTCATGAGCGCGAATCCAATGGGACGATACGGGTCAAATGAAGAGATAGCCAATCTCGCTTTATTTTTAGCGTCTGACGAATCGTCTTACTGCAACGGTGGTGTTTATCTAGCTGACGGCGGTTTCACATCAGGATAAATCTCTTACAAATAACGGCATTTACCTCCCCCGGGGGGGCTATCGCATTGATCCGATAGCAGTAGCTACCTGCCAGATACATTAGAGGGTGACGAAAAAAAAAGGCGAGTCTCCCCGCCTTAGTTTCTTTCTTCCTGCTGTAGGTCTTTGAGCCTACTTCTTCCCCAGAATCGAAGATCCGAACACCTTTAACAGTAACGCTTTTACAAAAGTTTAAACACACTGGTAGGCGCTATCGCATTGATCCGATAACAGTAGTTACCTGCCAGATATATTAGAGGGTGTTTTCTGGGGACATTAATCCACAGCGCTGTCCCCATCCAATTCGGCTTCCATAGCATCCATTTTTAGATCCTGCTGGTAGGCAAATATCTGAGTTATCCCGAAAAGAACAACAACGAAGACCAGTGCTTTGTCCCATTTGCTCAGTCTATTCCCCTTCTTCTCTCACCCCTTAAGCCGCGACTTGCCGCAGGCACCTCTCACTAATAACTAATAGCAGAGATACGCTTTGTTCGCTTGTTAATTCAAACCCACTCGCTTGCGAAATCTAAATTTCTTACTAGTTTTTAATAGACGCGAAGATTGAATCGTGATGAGAAGAGATGCTTCATGATCAACAAATCTCAGATCTACTTTGTCTTATGTGCCGCGATAAGTGCCTTGATGATTTGGGACATCGGGGATGACTTCTTTGGTGGTCTCGGTTATCCCTTTTCCCACTGGGAGAATTTCAGGCTTTTCTCTCCGTTTGCCGCGATGATTCTACTTATCTTGTCTGTGAGTGAGGGTGAGAAACGTGAAAAAGAAAAGAATGAGTAGAGTGGCAATTACCGTTTATAAAGGGGTTTTTCACAGGTTTGCCGTTATTTAGACTGGAGTTTTTAGTGCATGTCCAACGTTTGAAATATCAGTTGCATACGGCCTGTCATTCCTTGGTCTTAGGCCTGATTGTTGGGTATTGCTTCCCGTCAGTTGCTGATGACTCAATTGAATCAGCGACCGTTAGTAACGCCGATTGGGACTCACTATTCGACAGCATGCAGATCGGCAACGGTGGTCGCACGAGTACGGGTTTTTATAGTGTCCAGTACTCCGTCAAAGAAGGGCGTTGCGTTGATATTATCGTTCTCAGTAATTTTGGTGGTGTCCAGATGGCTCACAAAGCTTTTCAGGAGTTTTTGGGGGGCGCTAACTGCAGTGCGAGTCATGATGGCTCTTTACACGATGTCGAAGCCACATATTTGCTCAATTATTCAGATTCTCGCTATACAAAGACGGCCGGAAGACTGAGTAAAGAGACGGCTGAACTTATGGGCCCTTCAATGTATTTGCCTAGTCAGGAGCTTAGAGAGGCCGTAAAGAAATGTGAGGGACGGTGTTTGGGTGACCGCGTCTTAGCTTTGATGTTTGCTCTGGCCAATGCTCTTGATAAGGAGCAGCAAGAGAGCAACGCGGCGCTGTGGCGGATGAAAGCACTGAGTAACCTTTGGCGGCACCCTAAACTGGTCGCTAAAGCCAAAGCTGACCTTAAATATCATGCATCTTCATTGTTTAAATACGCAGGTTCATCGGGTGATCCTATTTTGGCAGGACGCACACGTGATCTTACGAAGGTCATTGATACAGATCTTGAAGCCAGGATGGTCTCGCTTTTAAACGAATGGGAGAGCGCTCTTGATTTACAGTCAAAGCCACTGGTAAGGAAGGTTACGCTTCAGCAGTATGGGCCCTTATCCGATTTTGAAGCCTCTTCTGAGATCCTGATATCGTCACAACTCATCTCGCTGGATCTCAAGAGAGGCTCATTGAGCCACACCAGCCTCAGATGCTCACCGAGTACCCCCAGTTTTTTTCCCATCCAAGTTCAACTCCACTTTGATCAGAATGGAGAATGGACTCTTCCTGAGTCTTGGGAAGACTGCAGGCTCGTTTTTCTGGGGTCTCAGGGAGCCGAGGTAATAGTGGTACAGGAGAGTCTTAGCACCCCCGGGGGGGGGCATCGCATTGATCCGGTAGCAGTAGTTACCTGCCAGATACATTAGAAGCCAATTTGAAAAAACGACACCTTGGGCCTAATCTCAATCCTGAAAAGGGAGTAGGTAAAGAGACTACCCTTCCAGCTAGCTACGGTATGAAAGCGATGGATGTTTTATCTCTAATGAATAAATACCTCGAGGCAAGCGACATGAGCAATGACAGATTAGATTGAGAGAAAAATAGCGGTCATTTTCGCCATAGACTTGACGCCGATGGCACGTAGAAAAAGCGCGATAAAGGAAAAAGCATCGAGAAAAGGCCAAGCATGACGAGAGCTAAGATCATTATTTATGGTACGTAGAGGTTGAGGCCATGGAATGGAGCGACGATTTAGGTGGAATGAGGATTCGCTTTAGTCGCGACACTGATTCTCCCGCAGACATAATTGTAGAGTTCGATATTCGAGCCCGAGAGTTATTGTCTGAGAAACCTCGACTCAAAATCGAGTTTGTTACCCAAAGATTGAAATCGAAATGGCAGGGGCTGGTTCTAAGAGGAGGCAATAGAGACAAGAAAACTGCCTTCAGCGGTGAACTCCCAATCGACACCTTCAGACAAACATTCGAGTTAAAAAACGCTCCTTTTTTTGATTTTTCGGGCGAAGAGATCGAATCATTTTGCGTTGCAAAACTCTACAATCGCGGCTCAACAGGCGAGAAACGAGTCCCTAAGCCATTTCCGCTCTCACGGTCGCAGACGCAGGGCGCGGCTGAAATCATGCAACCAAAGGACGTGTTTGACCGGTCCCATAATTGGACGCAATTACCCGATGAGATAAAAAAAGAGGCCATACAGAAAAGTTTTCTTAGTGGCTGCATTTTTGCTGCGGTTTTGGTGTGGGGCATTTCAATTGAAATTTGGACGTGGAGGCGTTTCGACGACTTCCCCTTGTTGTTTTGGCTTTTGACGTTAGGTTCTTCCTTTTGGGGGGTATTTTTTTATAGAACAAGAGCCCTTCAAGACTATATCGATATTGATAAATCTCAGACTATTCGGTTATCTCCGCGGCCAAACAGGAGTTATTCTTGGAGCGATATCGTATCGGGAACTACTAAGATTGACCTGAATGCGGCCACATTCAGGATTGTTTGCTGTAACAGAGAACGTTATCGCTATCTACGAAGCGCAGGACAAACCTCGGTATGGGATGATCGATCTCACGAGTTCAATAGTTTGCTGCTTCATGAGACGCGTGTAGGCCTGATTCCGGCGGATTCCACGCTCACGGACTACCTTCCTAGGGCGGATGAAATCTCGTTTGATGCAATGTTTGCAAACCTATATCCCCAGGCCATGGTATCCGAGAAGTACGGCATTTCCATCTATTGGGAGGTGCAAATCATCCACGACAAACTGGTTGATGTAGAGATACCAGTGCCCGGCGTCGATAAAAACTGGCCGTTTGAGTATTTTTTTCAGAATTAAGCAACCGTATTTCAGAGCGCCAGATACATTAGAGGTCGGTTTTAGTTCCCCATTCGTAGGTTTGCAGACCGCCCTCGAGACCGTCCTCTAGGAGGTCGCCTGTATCTCGGTGTTACCGATCTCGGTGAGATAGTGCCCCGTAAGGTTGTTTAGTCGTTTAAGAACCCCTTTAGCATCCAACAACGTCTGAGCCTCCAACTCAGAGTGAGGCGGCTCAAAGGCTTTGATCGCTGACTCAAGAAACATAATCCTAAAAGCCTCGTCCATTTCTGTCTTAGCTGGCTTGAATGCGATCTCTTTAAATTGTCTCTCCCAGTTGGCTGTCGTCATTTGATCTCGCCTAGGACGAAATCACAGTTACCCAAAATAAAATCGCACCAAAGTTGCGACAGCTTATGACGTTGTTCAACGTACTTAGCGCGGTTGTAGGCGGCGCGTACCTTCGATACCTCTACTCTATGCCCCTGCATCGCCTCCACAACACGATCAGAGAAAGGAACCTCTGTTTCCTCTGCCCAAGTCTTAAACGACGCCCTAAAGCCGTGGAAAGTCGGTATTTCCTCGTCTGAGGATATGTCATCAGCGAAACACTCAACATAGTGCTGTTTGACTGATTTATTGAGAGTGTTATCAGACATCTCTCTTTGCCCCGGGCTCCAAAAAATAAGGGGCCCAGAGCGAAGTTTTCTAGCCTCCTCGAGGATTTCCATGGCCCTACTGCTCAAGTAGACAGTGTGCGGCCGACCCTGCTTAGTTCTCTCTGCGGGAAGTTGCCATTCCGAGCCTTTAATTTCTTCCCACCTAGCGCCTCGTACCTCCCCCGATCGCGCAATCGTAAGCACGCCAAATTCAATTGCTAACTTGGTTAACAGGTTTGCGCGTGAAGAGAGCCGTAAGTAAGCAAGGAATTCATTGATTTGCGCAAATGGCATTGAGGGGTGATGACGTGGCTGATGCATTACCTTGGGTAAATCATCCTTTATCCCTAAAGCCACATTTTTGGGCGCGAGATCATGATTAACTGCCCTCTGAAAGATCGCATCTATACGCCCTCTTACCCTATCGGCAGTTACGTGTTTGTTTTCCCATAGAGTTCCGCCAGGAATGCTTTGAAGTAAAAGATCCTCGATATCTTTTCTGAGAACCTTATCCACGTCCCTGTTTCCGATAAACGGATACACCCACGTTTCCAAGGTCGATTCCCATTGATGCAGGGTCTTTCTCGAAGAGTTTTTTAATTTAGTGGAGATGTGCTCCTCAGCGCAGGATCTGAAGCTGGGGACGTTTGTGGGATTACGTGGATCAATACCTGCCTTAATCAGTGATCGCCACTCACGCGCCTTCGCACGAGCGTCTGACAACCCTAAGTCAGGGTACTTACCCAGCGCATACTCTTTGCGCTTGCCCTTATATTGAACTTTCAGGAACCAATCACGCGTTCCACCACGAGTGACTCGGAACAGTAATCCGCCTCCGTCACTG
>CABYVD010000010.1:0-60010 GCA_902522335.1 Halieaceae bacterium
GCTGCCTTTATCTCAGGCCCTTTTAAACCTTGCCTAATAAATTGCTCACCGCGAATACTCGCCGCCAACTGCTGTCCTTTCTCAATACGGGCCACCTGTGTCTGGTGAAAGGTCTCATCGATGGCGCCAAGTACCACAAGTCCATCTGCTAACTGCGAGCCCTGCCTAAATGTGTCGAAATGCTCGAGAAATGTGAGTGTATCCTCAGGGGTTTGTGGGGGGCTGCCCCGATAAGTTTGAACCCGCGCGGCCAATTGGTCATAGGGTTTTGGAATGTTGATGACTGGCGTGACTGCTTGTTTATTCGCTGCCGCGGATGACGCGAGCCCAGCCCAGCGGTGAAGACTCATCGGGGAAAGATTGGCCACTGAGTCAAGCGCATCGAGCGAGTCGTCGGTGACTAAAAAGGGGAAAGCGATGCTGTCCGCGCCTAGTGTCCGCAGCAACGAGAAATAGGCACGCGCGGTCTTCTCGTTAAGCGCTCTCTCTGTCTCGCGCCATACTCGATCGGGTGCCAGCGCCGACAACTCGCCACTTGCGACAATATCGCGCATCAACGTCATGGTGTTCTCGGCCACTGTAAAACCTAGGTGGTGGTAGCGTGCAGCAAACCGGCAAGTGCGAAGTACTCTCAACGGATCCTCTGAGAAATTAGCGGAAACGTGTCGCAACACCTTTGCGTCGAGGTCACGCTGCCCTCCATAGGGGTCAATGAGATTACCGCGCTCATCCAACGCCATGGCGTTTATGGTGAGGTCGCGCCGGAGAAGATCTTCTTCAAGCGTCACGGATGGGCCAGCATGAACCGTAAAGCCGTGGTAACCCTGACCTGACTTACGCTCGGTTCTCGCCAGGGCGAATTCCTCGCCTGTTTCCGGATGGAGAAAAACTGGAAAATCGGCCCCCACCTGCTTAAATCCTGATGCCAGCAGAGCCTCGGGAGTGGCACCGACGACTACCCAGTCGGTCTCGCTGTGTGGGTAGTGCAAAAGGGTGTCTCTGACTGCTCCGCCTACCTTATAAATCTGTGCTGTCGGCGCTAGATCAAAGGTCATCATTAGCAATTGCACCGATAGAAGGTCCGGGACTCGAGCGCCATAAGTGTCATTTTGTTTCCCCAAACACAGCCGGTATCGAGTCCGATGACGTTGGGTGAGTCAGTCACACCATTAATAGACGCCCAGTGACCAAAAATCACCACATCGTCTTTTGTGCGTCTACCCTCGTGGCTAAACCAGGGCGCGACTTTCTTTCCTTTGAGCGCATTGGCCGTCGGCGTTGGCCCTTTACTAATAAGGTCCAACTTTCCTTTCTTTGTGCAATGGCGCATGCGGGTGAGGTAATTCGTGATCACTCGAAGCCGAGTCATACCCGTGAGCTGATCATCCCAGGCAATTGGATCATTGCCATACATGGCGTTGAAGAATCGAATGCAATCAGGCCCTCGCAAGACCTTCTCAACTTCGGCCGCGCGATCAAGCGCTTCGCTAACCGACCACATGGGGGGGATGCCTGCATGTACCAAGGTCACATCATGCTCATGGTGCATCAGCGGCTGTTGATGAAGCCATTCGATCAATGTCTCTCGGTCTGGCGCATCGAGAATGTCATCGAAATTATCTGACTTACTCATTTTTCGTGCGCCTGCTGAAACAGCCATCAGGTGCAGATCGTGATTACCTAGGACAACGACGGCATTATCACGCCGTTCGTAAAACCAGCGCAGCGTTGCAAGGTTATTGGATCCGCGGTTGATTAAATCACCCACACTCCAAATCACATCCCTGTCAGGATTAAAACTGACCTCTTTTAGCAGACACTGGAACTGGTCAAAGCATCCCTGAATGTCACCCACCACGTAGGTCGCCATGTTCAATCCTGTTGGTTTAAATTTGGACCGTCCAAAGTGTAACTGGGCGGCGGAGAATCAGATAGCCGCTCGGGGAAGCTCCAGGCTCAAGTCCATAAGTTGATCCAGCGTCAGTGTCTCCGCACGGCAGGCTGGATCAATTCCCAGCCGCTGCATCACAGAATCATCAATAACGCCCCGAAGATTATTCCGCAGTGTTTTTCGTCGTTGTGCAAACGCCAATTGAACGAGTTTTCCAAGTTCCTCACGAGAACATTCGGGACGGTGATATGTCATCTTGGGTGTTAGTCGAACGATCGCCGACTGCACTTTGGGTTGCGGATAAAAAGCCTCTGGTGGTACGTCGAATAAATGCTCTACATCGCAATCGACCTGAGTCAAAACGCTCAATCTTCCCCAGTGTTTATTACCGGGGCGCGCCGCTAATCTATCGACAATTTCTTTCTGTAACATGAAGTGCATGTCACGAATGATAGGCAAATGCATGAGTAGCTTGAATATCAACGGAGTCGAAATATTATAAGGAAGGTTTCCGACTATTCTTAAATCGTGATGACCATCCGATAATTCATTGAAATCAAATTTAAGCGCATCGAAATTGAACAGTGTAAAATCCCGATTAAAAAACATGACTCGCAACTGAGATTGTAAGTCACGATCAATTTCAATCGCTTTGATGGCACAACCACTTTCGAACAGCGCATCAGTCAATGCACCCTGGCCGGGCCCGATTTCCACTACGTTGTCATCTTTCTGCGGATTGATTGCACGGGCGATGGCAGAAATAATGCCTTGATCGGTTAAAAAGTTCTGACCAAAACGCTTGCGGGGCGCATGCGTCTTCGGCCGCGATGCGCCGCCGCGTTTTGATGCCTTAGGCACGGACGTCTATGTCTTAGATGAGACAGTCGTCGAGCGAGCCACCGTTTTCAACGTGCGATCTGAAGACGACAGGTGTGCGACCCCGCCCTGTCCATTGGTGAGTTACGCCGTCCACCGTAATTTGATATTTGGGTGCAACCTTGTTGCCCTTCTTCGGACCGGTCATCCGCTTACCGTTAGTTTTTGGTTTCGATGACCCGGTAATATCCGCAGCGGATATTCCCAACTCGTCCATCATCGATTTTAGTTTTTTTACCGCCACTTCTTTCTTTCGTTGAGCGCGTATTGATTCACGCTCCTTAATTATTTCTGCAGCGGCTGATAAATTAGCGAGAGCTCGCTCAATTTGTTGAATGTCGAGCGATTTAACTGCGCGGTTGGCTGCAGCTTTTGATTTAGCAATAGATTGAAGAGCACGTGCTTCGTTCATGAAAATGAAACCTTTATTGACGGTCCTATCATAGCGTAATGTTAGCAGGTTTTAAAATAAACTCGTATTTAAAATATAAGACACAGTTTGCACAACACGAATAAATTAAATAATTGAATATGCGAAAAGTTCTATCCATTGATGGCGGTGGTATTCGGGGGATTATTCCGTCGCTTGTATTGGATTACTTGGAACGTGAGTCAGGCAAGCCCATCTCTGAGTTGTTTGATCTTTGTGTTGGGACGTCCTCGGGCGGCATTATCGCGCTTGGTCTCTCTCAGGTGAATGCAGCGAGCGCGCCAAAATACTCGGCGCACGATCTTGCAGATTTTTTTGAAAATAGTGGCGATAAAATATTTGAGCGGACTATTTGGCGAAATATTCGCTCCGCTGGAGGGGTTCTTGATGAGCTTTATTCAGCAAAACCACTCGAGGCAGCCCTGAGAAAGTATTTTTCTAATGCGCGACTGGGCGAGACGCTGGGTTCGACGATGGTGGCCACCTACGACATTGAGGAAAGACGCACGCTCTTTTTGAAGAGTTGGCATCCAGATCATGAAACGGTCAGGTGTCGCGATGCCGCTCGCGCCACCAGTGCAGCACCTACTTATTTCGAGCCCGCGCTTATTGATGTTCAGGGAAATCAGCGAGCGCTTATAGACGGTGGGGTGTTCGTAAATTCACCTGTTGTGTCGGCGTATGCAGAAGCATTGAAGCTGTACCCTAACGAACCTCTTATGGTTGTTTCACTGGGGACCGGCGAGTTGGTAAGACCGATTCCGTTTGAAAGTGCAAAAGATTGGGGGCAGGCGGGTTGGGTGATGCCCCTGCTTGACTGCATGTTCGACGGCGCAACCAAAGCGGCTAATCACCAAATGCGTATGTTTTTGGGTGATCGATATATCCGTTTGCAGGTGACACTTGACGAAGCCAATGACGACATGGATGACGCTTCCGAGACTAATATTGAAAACCTGAAGCGAATCGCTGATCGACTTATTCGTGAAAACGAGGCAACGCTGAGTCGTATTCTGTCTCTCAGTTTATAAGCTCTGGTTTTGAGCGCAGACGATCGCTTCGGTTATCGCTGCTTTCATGCTCTCGGGTGAGGCCTCACCGGTGGCCGCAAGCTCCAAGGCGGTGCCGTGGTCAACGGATGTGCGGATAGTGGGCAAACCCAATGTGATGTTGACAGACGAGCCAAATCCTCGCGCTTTTAGTACAGGCAACCCTTGGTCATGAAACATAGCCAAAACAACGTCGGCGTCGAGCACTTGTTTTGACGTAAAAGCCGTATCCGCCGGGATAGGTGCAGTTACATCGATGCCGCGGCGCAGCGCTTCCTCGGATACCGGTGTGATGGTTTCTATCTCTTCGCGTCCTAAATGCCCCCCTTCACCCGCGTGAGGGTTGAGCCCCAACATTGCAATGCGAGGCTGCGAAATGCCGTAAAGGCGCATTAGCTCGTTGTGGATGATTTCGAGCTTACGAAGGAGGGATTCCTGAGTGATCGCATCTGGGACCTCTCGCAGGGGCAGGTGTGTCGTCGCAAGCGCCACGCGCAGTCCATGATTCACCAGCAACATGACCACGTCCTCACAGCCAAACTGCTCGCTGAAGAATTCGGTGTGCCCAGTAAAGCTAAGTCCGCTGTCATTTATCACGGACTTCTGCACAGGTGCCGTGACGACTGCGTCAAACCGCTTGTCTTTTAATAATTGAACCGATGTCCGTAAGGTCTGCACAACATGGCGGGCGTTCGCCAACTCGAGCCGACCAGGCTCGACCGGGCTAGCGCAGGGTATGTGGTACACACTCACTTTTCCCGGGGTATGCGGCGGTGGTGTCGCGTCAGCCTTTAACACGGCAAACTGCAGGTCCATGCCGAGCGCTGTGGCTCGCTGCTCTAATACCTGCACATCGCCAACGACAGCAATTTGCGCATCAAAGCGTGATTGAAGGGCACCGAGAATAACATCGGGCCCAATACCTGCGGGCTCACCCGCAGTAATGACGAGACGGGCATGCTCCGTCATGACAACTGCATCGTTATTTGATGTCGACAAACGCCTCGTCGCGAATTTCTCTGAGCCAGTTTTCCAGCTCTTCCTCGTATTTCGCTTCACGAAGGTAGTTTGCTATCTGGTTGCGCCTGACTTGCTCAGCGAAATTCTCGGTACGACGTCCTGTGACCTCGAGGATATGCCATCCAAATTCGCTTCGGACCGGCTCAGTAACAACGCCAATTTCCGCGCTCGCCATGGCGGCCTCAAACTCCGGAACCATTTGACCCGGATTGGTCCATCCGAGTTCGCCGCCTTCCTGCGCCGATCCGATGTCGTCCGAATGCTCCGTAGCGAGATCGGCAAAGTCTTCTCCGCTGTTGACTCGCTCTTTTAAACCAAGAACAAAATTACGCGCCGCTTCGTCATCCAATACTTCATTGGGCGTGACGAGGATATGACGGACATTGGTTTGCTCGACGAGACGCTCTAGGCCACGAGCCTCGGCCAAGTGGACAAGGTGTAACCCTGAGTTGGACTGAACCTTTCCTGTGTCGCCTGCCTTCAGGCTAGGAAGAATGTCAGCGAACATACTGGGAATGTCACTGAGTTTTCGCCAACCAAGGTCACCGCCTTGAAAGGTGTAGGGCTCTTGAACACTGACTGCCTCGGAAAAGTCAGCTCCGGCAAGAATGTTGGCAAGCACCCCATCGACATAATCTTCCTTTGCGGTTCGCAGCTCAGCGCTATCGGACCGAGGAATCGGTAGCAACGCCTGTACCACGCGGTATTCCGGTTCAGTCAGCGAAATGCCTTCCTCCGTCGCCATGAAGTTATCAATTTCTTTCTCCGTAATATTGATGTCTCGCATCACGCTGCCCTGTTGCACGCGCTGAATCGCGAGTTCATCGCGGAGGCCTTCACGCATCTCGAAGTAATTTTGACCGTTTTGAATCAGAGCATCCCGGAACTGCTCGAGGGTGAGGCCGTTTTGGGCAGCGATCCTCGCCATCGATTGATCGAGCTGTGCGTCGGGCACGCGAACACCGTAGCGATCCGCCAATTGCAGTTGGATGCTCTCGAGGATTAACCGGTCGAGCGTTTCCTGCACCACGGTTTCATCGTCTGGAAGTGTCATGTCGCGCTGAGCAGCGGTCGCCTTAACCTGCTCGACTCGCTCGCGCACCTCACTCGCAAGAATAATGTCTTCATCGACGATGGCCACGACACTATCGAGCTGGACGACCTGCGACCACGCAACCGAAGATAGTGACGATGCAAGAGCAGCGAAAAGCCACCCCTTAAGATTAGCGTTTAGCATTGAATCCTCTGATCATATCCTGCATGAGATTATCAACTCGATTTCCGAAGCCGCCTAATCCCTTTAAAACGAACTGAAATTGGAACGCTCGATCCCGTGTAAGTCCCGGTTCTGGTATGAACACATCGACGTCCCGAAGCGTGTCGAGGTAACTCATATAAATCAACCTCACGCGCCAACAACAGCCATCGTACTCGACACCGATCATATCTTCCACGCTGCTGCCGATCTCGAGCGAGTACCGCAGAGCGCCAAAAGCGCTCCAGTTGTCATTGATGGGGATATAGGCCGATGTATTCACTTGTTCAGTAACGGGTCTTGCAGCAAACGACGCCGGTGGCTCTCGCAATGTGTAGCCGACATTCACAATGGCATCTTTGTTTGGTCTGAATCCAACACGGACATTGGCGGCGTCGAGTTTGTCCTCATAGCTGTCGAATAAGAGATTGCTATGAATACTCCAGCGCTCAGTGGTGCGCACGTTGAGAGCAAATGCAAGCGCTGAGCCCTCGTCGGTCAGGGCAGCGTCGCTCTCCTTCAAGCGCACGCGTTGGTCTTTAAAATTGATTACCTGACCAAAACTCGCTGACACACGCTCTTTGCCCGTTGCGGTATCAATCAGTCGTGAGGTGACGCCAAGCGAGAGCTGGTTAGCGTCCGCTAATCGGTCGTAGCCCGAGAAGCGCGTATTTCGGAACAGTTGCCGGTAGCTGAAGGTCAGCTCTGCACTATCAAAATCGGGGATACCCGCATGGTCATCGTACCCGGCGTAAAGATACTGAACACGCGGTTCGAGTGTTTGTGTGAACGACAAACCAAAGAGCTCGGTGTCTCGCTCGAACTCTAATCCGCCCTCGATCCTGCCAAGCCATGAGGATACTGATTCGTCGCGTGTCTCACTGGTGTCAGGCATTCTCAGTCGATATTGGATGCTTCTGTGCATCAAGCTGGTATTTAAGAATCCGTAGTCGCGGGTGATGGGTAAATTAACCCCCAACTCCTGATAAACCCGTTGACCCTTCACTTTATCGAGGTCGGTATCGAAGTTAGCTGCCTGCAGTTTCAGCAGTGGTTCGAGCGGACCCAATTTTGCGTCGCCCCGCCAGACCGCACTGACCTGAGGTAGCCGCTTGTAATTGTCAGTCAGATCTTCAGCAATACTCTGGAATTGCTGAGCTTCCAGACCAAAAAGCCAATCGTCTGCGAGCCAGTCCACTCTTGCCCTCTGCAGAAGCGCCGTTTGTCGCTGCGCGCTGAGGGTATTGTTTTCGAGGTCTCTAAGGTATCCATTATCGCTAACCTTTGAGAAGTTGATGGATGTACGCAGCCGAGACGACGGATCGCTCGATTGCAGAACATTGATAAGCCATCGGTTGTTTTCCCCACCCGATACATCGAGGTCGTCATCTCGTAAATAGGTGCCCGAGACATCCCAGAGTCCGGTTTGCCTGCCCAAGAATCTGGTGTTGAGCTGATGCACGAGGCCGCGGTCCTGAATAAGGCGGGGTGAGTAGGTAGCGTCGTAGTTTGGCGCAAGGTTTATATAGATCGGAACGGTAACATCGAGGCCGCCTCGCGTGTCACTGCTGATATCGGGAAAGAGCAGGCCGGTTTTGCGGCGATCATTCAGCGGAAACTGCACCCACGGTAAAAAGGCGACAGGGACACCTTTGATATCGATGCGGGCGCCCCAGGCTTCACCGGTGTTGGTGTTAGGGTCGACAGTCAATGTTTTGGCCGTAACTAGCCAGCTTGGATCTGCGGGCGCACAGAAAGTGAGCTGACCGTCTTCAATTTCAAGTGACCCATTGGCATCGCGTGTCACGCTCTCAGCAATACCGTAGAGCTGCTGCTCGTACATCACAAATTCGGCGTCGCTGAGGGATGCGCGTTCACTAAGGTTGTCGTAGGTAATCTGATCGCCGTACATGACGATCCCCGGCTCGCGAACTTCGATGGGGCCTTGAGCAGACACTTTTTGCTCGACTCGGTCTATGACGACCTCTTGCGCTTTAAGGGTTCGATTGCCCTGGGACACGGTGACGTCATCCGAGAAATACAGAGTGTCGTCCGTGATATCGCTGTCGCCCGCACTGACCTCAAGATCTAATTGGTTTGGCGGAGTTGAGCTATCAACATTGGCCAACGGGTCCTGGTATTGGCCTCGGCACTTTAAGCAGCGCTCATCGCGATCCTCTGGCTTAACGTGTGCAAGCGGTACCCAGTTGAGCCTAGCCTGAATCCGCTCTTCCTCGATCGCATCGTCAGCATAAGCCAGCGGCAACACTGACATAATCATAAGCAGTGTGCCGATGACTCGTTGCATTAGCCCGGAAAGATTTTTGGAGTTCAAAAGATCGTACACAAGCGTTTCAGCGCAAGGTTCAGGTTATTATGTTCGCTGACAGTGTAACGCGCTAAAGGCTTGGCTGTTCTCGGGTTTTTTTGGCAATGCTGCGGGTTTATCAGCCTATATGAGGAGAAGCTGAGGTGTCAGACGGGCAAGCACAACGCAGTTGGCTGGCAGCGATACTAAAGTGTGATGCGGCGGATGTGGCATTGCAGCTGATTGCCGGAGATGCGAGCCCTCGAAAATTCTATCGGGTCTCTGGCCCTGCTTCTGACTCCCGAGTGCTGATGGTGTCACCGCCAACCGAGAATAATGAGCGATTTGTGCTGATACAGCGCACCCTAGAGTGCGCTGGAGTGCGGGTCCCATCCATGCCCCGGGCTAATCTGGCCTTAGGCTACTTTTTACTTGAGGACTTGGGTGACACAACCTTTTCCCTGGCCTTAGAGCAGAATGATGAGGATGCGCTGTATAAAGAGGCCTTGGATACCTTAGCTGTGATTCGTGCCATTGGCAGGGTGGAGTCAAAGCTCCCGCATTACGATCAAAAGGAGCTTCAGCGGGAGTTGGACGTCTGCCCGGAGTGGTTCTTTTCTCAGGCACTGGGCTTGCGCTTAAACAGTAAGTCGCTTTCGATTTTTGCGGAGCTGAGTGCCTGCGTCATCGACGCTGCGCGTCGTCAGCCTCAAGGGTTGGTGCACCGGGATTATCACAGTAGAAATCTGATGGTGCCCGCCGGAGATACGCCATTAGCCGTTATCGATTTTCAGGATGCCATCATGGGCCCAGTGACCTATGATGCCGTATCGCTGCTCAAAGATGTCTATGTGGTTTGGCCACGGGAGAAACAGTTAGTTTGGCTTGAGTACTATTGGGAGCACTTGGTACGCGAGGGACAGCTGGGTGAGGGCTCCTGGCCACAGTTTATTGTGTGGTTTGACCTCATCGGTTTGCAGCGTCATGTGAAAATCTTGGGTGTCTTTTCGCGCCTTTGGTTGAGGGACGACAAACCCAGTTATATGAGAGATATCCCTGTGGTGATCGCCTACGTTCGAGAGGCCTGTCTTTTGTATCGCGGGAGTCAACCAGGTATCGGTGCGTTTTGGGACTGGTTTGAAGACTCGGTCATGCCAACAGTAGAGCGCCAAGATTGGTACAGCCCGTCATGAAATTCGCGATGATTCTTGCGGCAGGCGAGGGGCGGCGTATGCGTCCTCTGACCGACAATATGCCGAAACCGCTCATTGAGGTGGCAGGCAAAACATTGTTGGAGCGCCACATTGAGGGTTTGGTGAGCGCTGGGTTTACCGACTTAGTGATCAATGCCTCATACCTCGCCGATCAGGTGGTTGCTTTTTGTGGTGATGGTCAGCAATGGGGCTGTCGTATTCATCTTTCGCTCGAGGAGACGCCCCTAGAAACTGCAGGGGGTATTCGGAAGGCCTTACCGCTGCTTAAGGAAGAGTCGTTTGCGGTCGTGAACGGCGATGTCTTCACCGACTACCCGCTTGCCCGACTGACAGAAGTGGAACTCGGCGACGACGTGGCGCATCTGGTCATGGTTCCCAATCCTGATCATCATCCAAGCGGTGACTTTGCTGTTAGTGACGCGCGTGTCGTTACTGGTGAGTCTGATAAGGCAACCTTTTCTGGATTGTCGGTCATGAGTCATCGGCTCTTTGATGGTCTGGAGCGTGACTTTGCGCCACTTCGCCCGCTGTTTGATCTTGCGATTGCATCCGGGCAGATATCGGGTGAGTTGTGGTCGGGAGTTTGGTCAGATGTGGGAACACCACAGCGTTTATCGGAGCTCGAGTTGAGGCTGAGTAGTAACGCTCGATAGGGCACTTGGCTGGTGGCTTGAGCCGTCCCGCTTTACACTACGCACTTTTACACCAATGGAACTTCTCATGCGTGATTACTTAATTGCTCCGTCAATCCTTGCGGCAGATTTTGCGCGCTTGGGGCAAGACGTTGAAGCAGTCTTGGATGCAGGCGCTGATATTGTTCATTTTGACGTGATGGACAATCACTACGTCCCCAATTTAACTATTGGGCCCATGGTTTGTAGCGCGCTCCGAGATTACGGTATTTCAGCGCCGATTGACGTTCATTTGATGGTCCAGCCGGTAGATGCGTTGGTAGGCATGTTCGCCGATGCGGGTGCTTCTTACATTACGTTTCATCCTGACGCGTCGACCCATGTCGATCGGACCTTGCAGCTCATTCGCGATGCGGGTTGCAAGTCCGGCTTGGTATTTAATCCAGCCTCGAATCTCGATGCCCTCAAATATGTCCTCGATAAGGTCGACATGATTTTGTTGATGTCAGTTAATCCCGGGTTCGGCGGCCAATCGTTTATTCCATCGACGCTCGATAAGTTGCGCGAGGTGCGCGCGCTCATCGATGAGTCAGGCTTGGGTATTCGCCTTGAGGTCGATGGTGGTGTGGGCCCGGCTAACATTGCGGCGGTTGCTGAAGCTGGTGCCGATACCTTTGTCGCAGGCTCAGCTATTTTCGGGAAGCCCGACTATGCGGCGGTTATCCAATCGATGCGCGACGAGTTGGCCAAGGTCAAATGACCCAAACCCTGAGTCAAGCAGCGTTTGATGCCCTAGCGGCTGAGGGTTACTCGCGCATCCCTGTGACGAGAACCTTGCTGGCTGATACCGAGACACCTTTGTCGACGTATACCAAACTCTGTGATCAACCTTATTCCTTTCTCTTCGAGTCAGTAGAAGGCGGTGAGAAATGGAGCCGCTACTCCATTGTGGGGCTCTCGTCGCGAGAGCGATTTGTCGTATCGGGCAAACAGATCTCCCGCTACAAGGAAGCTCAACTTGTAGAGCGCTACGAGGTCGATGATCCGCTCGCTGAAGTCGAACGACTTCACGAGTCGACCTGCAGCGCGCCGCTCGATTCACTACCCGTATTCCATGGTGGATGGGTTGGCTATTTTTCGTATGACACAGTTCGGTATGTCGAGCCCAAATTGGCACGGACGGCAAATCGGGACGTGCTTAATACGCCTGATATTTTGCTGATGCTTGCTGAGGAAGTGGTTGTTTTTGACAACTTGCGGGGCACGTTGACCTTGATCGTCAGCGCGGATACGTCGCAGGAAGACGCCCTTGGGCGATCTAACCACCGCTTGTCGGAGCTTGAAGCACGTCTTTCCCAGCCGATGCCATCGCTGACGCGTTTTGAATTAGGGGCCACCGACACAGCGGACATCGAATCAAGAGTGACGTTTGAGACCGATCAAGAGACATTTGAGTCCTGGGTTGCGCGAGTAAAAGACTACATTTTGGATGGCGACGTCATGCAGGTCGTCATTTCGCAGCGAATGACGTTGCCGTTTGAGGCAGAGCCGCTAAATCTCTACCGCGCATTGCGTCATTTAAATCCTTCTCCTTATCTGTTCTTCCTCGATCTTGACGATTTTCATGTCGTTGGGAGTTCACCCGAGATTCTGGTTCGCGCCGAACGCGGTCAAATTACTGTGCGCCCCATTGCAGGCACGATTCGACGCGGCGCAACTGAGGCGGAGGATGCTGCACTCGCGGACAAGCTGCTCAGTGACGAAAAGGAGCGCGCTGAGCATCTGATGTTGATCGATCTTGGGCGCAACGATGTGGGTCGTGTTGCGATGCCCGGGAGCGTGGAGCTAACCGATAAGATGGTCATCGAGAAATACTCGCACGTGATGCACATCGTATCGAACGTGACCGGAGAGTCTCGCGACGAAGTAACGGCCATTGACGCGTTGAGAGCGACTTTGCCCGCGGGAACGCTGAGCGGGGCGCCCAAGATCCGTGCCATGGAAATTATTGATGAACTAGAGCCTGTGAAGCGCGGTCTATACGGTGGCGCTGTGGGTTATCTAACTTGGTCCGGAGATATGGACACGGCGATCGCGATACGAACGGCAGTGGTCAAAGACAATACCCTGGTCGTGCAAGCTGGCGCTGGTGTCGTTGCCGATTCAGTACCTGCATCTGAGTGGGAAGAGACGCTCAACAAGGCGAGAGCGGTCCTGCGAGCTGCAGCCATGGTAGAGGCGAGTTGATTAGATGACTGCTCCTAACGTCTTAATGATCGATAACTACGATTCCTTCACTTGGAATGTCGTCCAATATCTTTGGGAACTCGGGGCAGACGTTGCCGTACATCGCAATGATGAAATTACGACGGATGAGATTTCCTCGGCAGCGCCCGCACTGCTCTGTGTCTCTCCAGGACCTTGCTCGCCAACCGAAGCGGGCGTTTCCATAGCGTCGATCCAGCGATTCGCCGGTGAGATCCCTATTTTTGGTATTTGCTTAGGCATGCAGAGTATTGGCGCTGCCTACGGTGGCGACATTGTCAGGGCGCCCGAGGTCATGCACGGTAAAACAAGCGATGTTCACCATAATGGCACGGGTGTTTTCGAGGGGCTGCCGTCGCCCTTTACGGCAACGCGATATCACTCTCTCGTGGTTGATCCTGCGACACTGCCGAATTGCCTCGAGATAACAGCCTGGACAGTCGACGACTCCGGTGAACTCGATGCGATCATGGGTCTTCGCCACCGCGAGCTCAGCGTTGAGGGTGTGCAGTTTCACCCCGAGTCGATTCTGACGGAGCATGGTCACGCCATGTTGCAAAACTTCCTGAAGAAAGCCTGAGGTAATGCAATGAATATTCAAGCAGCCATCGCGCGGGTTGTAGCCGGACAGTCCCTATCGCGCGCTGACATGGAAACGGCTATGCGCACTGTCATGCAGGGGGAAGCGACGGAGGCCCAAATCGGAGGCCTGCTAGTGGGTCTACGTATGAAGGGCGAGACCATTGATGAAATCGTGGGTGCCGCTAGCGTGATGCGATCGCTTGCGACGCCCGTCGATATCGACACCGATGGTTTGATTGACCTGGCGGGCACAGGTGGCGATGGTGCTAACCTATTTAACGTGTCGACGGCGGCTACCTTTGTTGTGGCAGGCGCAGGTGGTCGAATCGCCAAGCATGGTAACCGTTCGGTCTCGAGTTCATCAGGTTCCTCTGATGTTCTCTCCGCGCTGGGTGTTGATCTCTCTGTAAGCCCTGCTGCGATCGCGGACTCTATTGCGTCGATTGGCGTTGGTTTTATGTTTGCCCCCATGCACCACAGTGCGATGAAGCACGCTATTGGTCCACGACAACAACTGGCTATGCGCACCATATTCAATGTCCTGGGTCCGCTAACTAATCCCGCCGGCGCACGACGACAGGTGCTCGGCGTATTCTCACCCGCCTTATGTGATGTTATGGCCTCTGCCCTGCGCGATTTGGGGAGTGAGCACGTGATGGTGGTTCATGGGCTCGATGGCTTGGATGAGATTTCTGTGTCGGCAAAGACCAAGGTCTGTGAGCTTGCTAATGGCGAGCTGACACACTACGAAATTGACCCAGCAGCCTTCGGGCATGCGCACGATTCAGTGGCTGACTTGTGTGTTGAAGATGCCGACGAATCAGCTGCCTTGATCCGCGCAGCCTTGGGTGGCGATACGTCTGATCGATCAGCGAAAGCCCGTTCGATCATTGGTATGAATGCTGGTGCAGGCCTATACGTTGGCGGTCAAGCTGACTCTCTCGAGGCCGGTATTGAGTTGGCGATGAGCGCCATGCATTCGGGTAAGGCACTGCAAACCCTCGAGGCATTTGCTGAGATGACTCAAGCTGCTGGAGGTGCCTAATGTTGAGCGATACGCCAACGGTTTTGCGCCGAATTTGCGACCGCAAGCTCGAGGAAATTCGGGAGCGGAAGACCCTCCGAACGCTGGATACATTGAAAGAGCAAGCACTAGCTCAGCCAGCGCCACGCGGGTTCATTGAGGCGCTCCGGGTCCGAACAAACGAGGGTCATCCGGCGGTTATCGCAGAGGTGAAGAAAGCGAGTCCAAGCAAGGGTGTGATCCGCGAGGATTTTGATCCAGCTGAGATCGCTAAAAGCTATGAAAATGGTGGTGCAGCATGTTTATCAGTGCTAACTGACATCGATTTTTTCCAAGGGGCTGACGACTATTTGATGTCAGCGAGAGCGGCTTGTCAGCTGCCTGCTATCCGCAAAGATTTCACTTTGGATCCCTATCAGATTTGGGAGTCCCGTGCGCTGGGTGCGGATGCTCTTTTGTTGATAGTTGCCTGCTTGGATGACGCGCAATTGGCGGATCTCTACGCCGAGGCGCGCGATACACAACTGGACGTGTTGGTGGAGGTTCACGATCGTGCAGAGCTCGAGAGGGCGTTGGTGCTTAATCTCGATCTGGTTGGTATCAACAACCGCGATTTACACACTTTTGATACCAGCCTTAAAACCACGCTCGACCTGTTATCGGACGTCCCTGCAGGCGTTACCGTTGTAACCGAAAGTGGGTTGCACACCGCGGCCGATATGAAGCTTATGCTAGATCACGGTGTTTCAACGTTTTTGATTGGCGAGTCATTTATGCGTCAGCCGTCACCCGGAGACGCACTGTCAGCCATGGTGAGTGACGCTACTGGTTGACTTTGGTGCTGGTGCTGTTGGCGGGCTCTCGAAGAACGACGATCGTTTTTCCCGCCACGGCGATGTAGTCGTCTCCCTCGAGCATTTTTAGTACTCTTCCCGCCATCTCCCGAGAACAGCCCACCAGTTTCCCTAGCTCCTGTCGTGTCACCCGGATTTGCATTCCATCAGGGTGGGTCATGGCCTCGGGCAATGTGGTGAGCTTAATGAGTGACCGATGAATACGCCCGTAGACATCGATAAAAGTCAGGTCGGCAAGCTTGCGGGTCGTATTTTTTAGGCGTTGTCCAATTTGGGTTGTCAGCGCATACAGCACATCCGGGAACTGCTACCGAATTGCGTGAAAGTCGTGATAGCTGATGCAACCGCACTCGCACGGTGTGCGTCTGACGAGATTAGCCGTGCGGTGCTCTTCGCGAAATAACCCCATCTCGCCAAAGAATTCACCCGGGTTGAGGTAGCTCACCACCATTTCCTGCTCTGGATCTTCAATATCGTCAACGATCACAGACACCGAACCATCCAGAATGAGGTAGAGGTCCTCACTGGGTTCACCCTGACGGAATACGACCGACCTCGATTTCATCGAGAGTCGTTCGCAATGCACGAGGAACGCCTCGGCATTGGGAATACGCTTACTCACTAGGTAGTTCATCGGGACCGCCGTTATGTGATTTATCGCACACTTACAGTAGCATAGCGGGCCGCAAGGCGCGGTACCACACATTGCCGCGCCGAGGGGTTCCATTGGTTTGATCGAGAAGATTGGTATGCACGGGACAGTGAAGTGGGTAGATGGCGTCATGACGCTCGCCGAGTCAGGCTCGGGGCACAGTGTTGTTATGGATGGCCCGCTAGAGCTTGGTGGCAAGAATCATGGGTTACGTCCTATGGAGATGCTACTTCTGGGAACGGGGGGCTGCGCACTTTTCGACGTCATCACTATGCTCAAAAAGTCTCGACAATCGATTTCAAACTGTCGAGTTGAACTACAGGCAGAACGAGCGGATGGTGTGCCAGCGGTGTTCACTGCTATCAATTTACACTTTGTTGTCGAGGGCGAAGGTCTTAAGGACAATCAGGTAGCACGTGCCGTACAACTGTCAGCGGAAAAATACTGTTCTGCTTCTATCATGTTGGCGACGGGTGGTGTTGAGGTAACGCACTCTCACGAGACACAGACCCGGTAGGGATAGGTTCGCGCGCGAGAGAAAGGCGCGCGACACAGTGGCGTGTTGCTATAGCCAATAGGTGGTTTTGGTCATCACCTGGCTGGCGGTGCGCATCATGCGTTTCAAGGGATCTGAAAATTCCTCCCCACCTTGCTCTAAGGCGTGCGCGCCGTGACGCTCTTCCTCAGCGAGCATTTGCTGCAGAACCAGTTGCGACTTGCGGTCATCTGCGGGGAGCTTCTGCAGGTGTTCCTTCAAATGCATTGCCACACTTTCCTCTGTCGCGTGAACAAAGCCGAGGCTCACCTTGTCGCCGATAGCTCCGGTAAGTGCGCCCAGCGCGTAGGAGCCTGCAAAAAAAAGCGGATTAAGTCGGCTGGTGTGAGTGCCCAACTCGTCGATTCGTTCTTCACACCAATCAAGGTGGTCTTTCTCTTCTTGAGCGGCCTCAAGTAGCGCAGCGCGTGTTTCCTCTGTCTTGGCAACAAGCGCCTGGCCACGATAGAGCGCTTGGGCGCAGACCTCACCCGTGTGATTGATGCGCATTAAACCACCGGCATGTTTGCGCTCTGCCTCGGTAAGCTCGGCCTCGGTATGCTCGGCTGCAGGTGACGGTCGCTCACCGGCCATGGTGTTGGTGCCATGACTCACCTCCCGCATCGCGGTGTCGAGTGTGGATATGAGGCGATCAAGGCTGCTGAGTCGTCGTTGCATGGTCATAACCGTGAAATTCAGGACTACAGGTTAACGCTGTAGTGCGCGCCATCCAATATCAGACCGATATTTCATGCCATCCCAACTGATATCGGAGGTTGCTTCGTAGGCAAGCTGTGCGGCAGTGGCGAGTGTCTCAGCCTTCGCCGTCACGCAAAGCACGCGACCACCGGCCGTCACTGTCTCATCGCCTTCTTGACGAGTGCCGGCATGAAATACTTTGCTCGAGGGGCGCGATGCGCTTAAACCAGCGATGGGAAGGCCCGTTGGGCTGGAGCTTGGGTAGTGCTCTGAGGCTAGAACGACACCAATGGTCGCCTCATCACTCCAAATAGCTGTTTCATTTGCGAGTCGGCCTTCGCATGCGGCCAGGCAGTGTTCAGCGAGATCTGACTCCAGGCGCATCATAATGGGCTGGGTCTCGGGGTCACCAAAACGGCAGTTGAACTCAATCACTTTGGGTGCGCCGCTGCTGTCGATCATTATACCCGCATACAAAAAGCCGCGGTAACGATTGCCATCATCTAGCATGCCTTGGACTGTCGGGTAAATGATCTCTGTCATGATGCGCTCGTGGATCTCTGGAGTCACTACGGGCGCTGGGGAATAAGCTCCCATGCCTCCGGTGTTTGGGCCGGTGTCGCCCTCACCAACCCGTTTGTGGTCCTGCGACGTTGCCATCGTAAGTACATCACTGCCGTCGACCATGACAATAAAGCTTGCTTCCTCGCCATCCAAAAATTCTTCGATAACGACTCTCGCACCAGCATCCCCAAATGCGTTCCCCGACAGCATGTCGCGCGCTGCGTCTTCTGCCTGATCAACGCTGGACGCGACGATCACGCCTTTACCTGCAGCGAGGCCGTCAGCCTTCACCACAATTGGGGCGCCTTGAGCGCGGATGTAGGCGCAGGCCGCCTCAGCATCAGTAAACGTCTCGTAGGCACCTGTTGGTATATGGTGACGCGCTAGAAAATCCTTAGTGAACGCTTTTGAGCCCTCAAGTTGGGCTGCAGCCGCGGTCGGGCCAAAACAAGCCAATCCCTCTGATGAAAAGTGATCAACAATGCCATCGACGAGCGGAGCTTCCGGACCAACTACGGTGAGTCCGCAATCATTGTCGCGCGCAAACTTAGCGAGCGAACCGAAGTCAGAGGGGCTGATATCCACATTTTGACAGCTCGGCTCGTTGGCTGTTCCCGCATTACCGGGTGCCACAAACACCGTCTCGACTGATGTCGACTGTGCCAGCTTCCATGCGAGCGCGTGTTCCCGTCCGCCGCTGCCTATCATCAATAAGTTCATATCAGTGCCTAAAGTGACGGACGCCAGTAAACACCATGGCAATGCCGGCTTCATTCGCCGCGGCAATTACCTCATCATCTCGAATCGATCCGCCCGGTTGGATAACCGCGCGGATACCCCGTTGAGCGGCGTTATCGATGCCATCGCGGAAGGGGAAAAACGCGTCCGAAGCCATAACGGCGCCGGCAACATCAAGTCCTTCATGCTCAGCTTTGATGGCCGCAATACGCGCAGAATTTACTCGCGACATTTGACCTGCACCGACACCGATTGTGCGCTGACTCGAGGCGTAGATGATGGCGTTCGATTTCACAAACTTGGCGACCCGCCAAGCAAACAAAAGGTCCTTCATCTCCTGCTCGGTCGGTGCACGCTCTGAGACAATACTGAGGTCATCAGCAGCGAGGACTTGGTCATCCCGATCCTGGATGAGCAATCCGCCGTTCACTTTCTTCAGGTCCCAAGTTGGTGTTCTCTCGCCCCAGTCTCCCGTGGACATGACGCGGACATTAGGCTTGCTAACGGCTGCATTCAATGCACTTTCCGCGACGGCTGGCGCGGTAATGACCTCAACGAACTGCGAGTCAATGACGTTGGTTAATGTTTCTCCATCGAGCTCTCTGTTAAAGGCGATGATTCCGCCGAAAGCAGACTCGGTATCGGTTTCAAAGGCCTTTCGATAGGCTTCGAGTAGGGTCGGGGCGACAGCAACACCACAGGGATTCGCATGTTTAACAATGACACACGCGGGTTCATCAAATGATTTAACACACTCGATGGCCGCATCGGCATCAGCGACGTTGTTGTAACTTAGCGGCTTCCCTTGATGCAACGTCGCTGTTCCAACACCTGCTTCGGTGACATTCCGATCGATGTAGAACGCAGCACTCTGATGCGGATTTTCGCCGTACCGCATGACCGAGCTGCGATGGAATTGGAAATTGGCCGTGCGTGGAAATGCGTCTGGCTCTTCAACACCTACTCGGCGACCCAGATAATTTGCGATCGCTCCATCGTAGCCTGCGGTGTGTTCAAAAGCCTTTACGGCAAGGTCGAATCGCAGCGCATCAGATGTGCCGCCGCTCGCGGCAATTTCTGAAAGCACACGATCGTAGTCATTGTTATCAACAACGATGGTGACATCACGATGGTTTTTTGCGGCTGCACGAACCATGGTTGGACCGCCGATATCAATATTCTCGATGGCGTCCTCGAGCGAGCAGTCAGGACTGGCGACGGTAGATTCGAACGGGTAGAGGTTGACCACAACCAGATCGATTGCGTCGATCGCGTTCTCTGACATTACGGCATCATCGGTTCTTCTGCGGCCTAAAATGCCACCATGAATTTTTGGATGCAGCGTTTTGACTCGACCGTCCATCATCTCGGGGAAGCCCGTGTGATCAGAAACCTCAGTCACTGGTATGCCCTCGGAAAGTAAGAGGCGGCATGTGCCTCCCGTTGAGAGAATCTTTATGCCCTGCACCGCGAGGGCTTGGGCAAAGGGTACAACACCTGCTTTGTCGGAAACGCTAATCAAAGCGCTGTTGATAGGGGCGACTCTCGCCTCGGCCATGTGATTACCTCTGGGGTCTGATAACTCTTGGTTGTAGAAGGTAGCTTCCAAAAGTTAGGTCATAAAAGATTGTATTGGCGCAGTTTTTTTCTCAGCGTGCCTCGATTGAGTCCGAGCATGGCTGCCGCGCGACTTCGGTTATTGGCAGTGTATTCCATGACTACGCGCAAAAGGGGCTCTTCGACTTCCGCTAGGACCAGATTATAGAATTCGCTGGTCTCCTCGCCATCCAATGTCTCAATAAACTGTCTGATCGCGTCTTCGGCGGCGGTCTTCAGAGCGCCTTTTGTGTTCGTTGTCACGCTGCCAATCTCCCCACGGATGTCTCGTGAAACGGGCTCATTAAATTGATGATGGTACCTTGCTGAGCATCTAAGAAGCTTTCTTGCGCATCGGCATCTTCGAGAGCATTAAAGGCTCGCTTGATCGGAAGGTAGGCCTCGCCTAGCTCGGCCTCGAAAAACCAGCCTGCGTGCTTGCGCGCAATTTTATGGCCCATGACGGTCCCATGAAACGTCTGCACCTGCTGGATATGCTCGCGCATGATGGCAAAGCGCTCATCCCGAGAAGGCGCCCTCTCGTCACTGTGACGTAAGGCCCTAGCTATTGCACCGGGAAGCCACAGTCGGCCCTGCGCAGCCCTGCCAATCATGATGCCTTCAGCTCCGGTGTAGGTCAGCACTCTTTTCGCTTTATCCGCTGAGGTGATGTCACCATTAGCAATGACCGGGATGTTGACTGCAGAGACAATTTGGCGAAGTGTCTCGTATTCCGCAGACCCATTAAATTTATCGGCACGCGTGCGTCCGTGAACGGTCAGCATCGCAATGCCACTCGCCTCAGCGATGCGCGCAATTTGGACACCGTTTCGTTGATCGGGCGCCACGCCCGTCCGAATTTTCAGAGTCACTGGTACCGAGACAGCCGCAGTGACAGCGATTAATAAGGTCTCTACCAGCTGTGGATCTGCCAGCAATGCGGATCCCGCCGCTTTCTTGCACACTTTTTTGGCGGGACAACCCATGTTGATATCTATGACCTCTGCTCCGCGCTCGACGTTATACCGTGCCGCTGCTGTCAGCGCGCTGGGATCATTCCCGACAAGCTGAATCGTTCGAAGTCCGGCCTCGGTACTGTGCTGAGAACGCTGCTTGCTTTTATGCGACTCACTGAGGGACAGGTCGGAGGTCATCATCTCGCCTACAGCGACGTCGGCACCGTGCTTCACGGCGAGCCGACGCATAGGTAAGTCCGTTACTCCCGCCATGGGTGCGAGGAATACCGGAGTCTCAGTTGAAAACGGGCCGAGCTGCATGGGTGGGACACTGTTAGAAAGAAAGCCCGTAGTTTAAAGAAGCCCTGCGCTCTGTTGAAGTCCGCTGGCGGTCGTTTTGTATGGCCTTTTATTTCGACCGCTCTATGTTTCGTGAATCACGTGTAAAAGTAGCTATCTTCGGTAAAACAACACAGATTAGTCGGCTTTTTTCGAAAACAGTAGACAGAGCAGGGGTGCTCGTGGAGACTCCGCCGTCTGTCTTTTGTTTTTGAATGGTCTGCGCATGGCTGACATTTTGGTGTTACACGGCCCCAACCTTAACCTTTTGGGTACTCGCGAGCCTGATGTTTACGGCACTGAGGACTTGGCATCGATTAATGCGCGCCTGGCAGAGGCGGCCGCGGTTTATGGGCGATCGCTCGACAGCTTTCAGAGCAACTCGGAAGCAGAGCTCATTGAAAAGGTACATGCGGCGCGAACCGAGCAGATACAGGCCATCATCATCAACCCCGCTGGCCTTACGCACACCAGCGTTTCACTGCGTGATGCTATTGCAGGCATGGCCATCCCGTTCGTTGAGGTTCACTTATCCAACGTCTACGCGCGTGAGCCCTTCAGACACCACAGCTTTTTTTCAGATTTGGCCGTAGGCGTCATCTCTGGTTTTGGAAGTGCTGGTTATGACTACGCATTGCAGTTTTTATTGAACCGAAATCACTGAAATGAGTAATAACAAGAGATTGTAGAGGTGACCCTATGGATATTCGCAAAGTAAAAAAATTAATTGAGCTTCTGGAAGCATCCAGCGTTGACGAAATTGAGATCAAGGAAGGTGAGGAGTCGGTCCGAATTAGCCGAAATACGGCTGCTCCGATCGCAATGGCAGCGCCTGTCGCGGCACCTGCCATGCCCGCGCCTTTAGCGCCCGTACCTGCCGCACCAGCACTGGCGCCTGCGGTTCCCGAAGCGGCCGCCCCGAGCGCCGCCAACGCTGTGAAATCGCCAATGGTCGGTACGTTCTATCGCTCGCCAAGCCCAGATGCAGCACCGTTCGTTGAGGTCGGGCAAAGCGTTCGCGCCGGCGACGTTCTGTGTATTGTTGAAGCCATGAAGATGATGAATCAGATCGAAGCGGATCGTGCTGGAACCGTTACCGCTATCCACGCTGAAAACGGTGAACCTGTAGAATTCGATCAGCCACTCATTACCGTTGAATAAACGCTCGCACCTCGTTTAAGGATTAACGCCATGTTGGAAAAGGTACTCATTGCGAACCGCGGTGAGATCGCGTTGCGAATCTTGCGAGCCTGTCGTGAGCTGGATATTCCCACGGTTGCCGTGCACTCAACTGCGGACAGCAGTTTGAAGCACGTGCGACTCGCCGATGAGGCGGTCTGCATTGGACCCGCTCCGTCGACACAAAGCTACTTGCAAGCGCACGCGATTCTCAGTGCCGCAGAGGTTACTGGCGCTGATGGTATTCACCCGGGCTACGGCTTCTTATCCGAGAATGCTGATTTTGCCGAGCAAGTGGAGCGCAGTGGATTCAAGTTTATCGGTCCACGGTCAGAGACCATTCGTCTGATGGGTGACAAGGTGTCGGCTAAGCATCAGATGCGTAAGTCCGGTGTGCCTACGGTACCAGGGTCGGACGGAGCCCTGCCTGATGATCCCGATGAGATTTTGCAAATCGGGCGCGACATCGGTTACCCGGTGATCGTAAAAGCAGCAGCTGGAGGTGGTGGCCGAGGTATGCGTGTGGTGCACAACGAAGAGGTGCTCCTGTCATCGATCGAGGTCACTCAGTCTGAAGCTGCGGCGGCGTTTGGTTCTCCTGTCGTCTACATGGAAAAGTTTTTGCAGCGGCCTCGTCACGTGGAAATTCAGGTGTTAGCAGACGGGCAGGGCAATGCGGTGCATTTGGGCGATCGAGATTGTTCATTACAGCGTCGCCACCAAAAAATCATTGAGGAAGCGCCCGCGCCGGGTATTCCAGATGATGTTCGCGAAGAGGTAGGCGCGGCATGCGTTCAGGCGTGTATCGATATGGGGTATACCGGTGCAGGGACCTTTGAGTTCCTTTACGAGGACGGTCGCTTCTTCTTTATTGAGATGAACACGCGTGTACAGGTTGAGCACCCAGTGACCGAAATGATCACCGGTGTTGATATCGTGAAGGAGCAGTTGTTGATCGCGGGTGGTCAGCCATTGTCGATCAAGCAGAGCGATATCAAATTTAATGGACATGCGATTGAGTGTCGGATCAACGCCGAAGACCCGCGAACCTTCATGCCATCACCCGGCACCATCAAAACCTTCCATGCGCCGGGCGGCCATGGTGTTCGTGTTGACTCTCACATTTACAGCGGTTACGCGGTGCCACCACACTACGACAGTTTGATTGGCAAGCTCATAACCCACGGCGATTCACGCGACATTGCGTTGAAGAAAATGCGTCAGGCACTCGATGAACTCATTGTCGAGGGCATTCGCACGAACGCCGCACTCCACCGCGAGTTGGTTGTCGACTCGTCCTTCGTTGCTGGCGGTGTCAGCATTCACTATCTCGAGAGCAAGCTGGAACATGAGCATTGAGTTCCAGTGACTGGCAAGAGTGGGTCGTTGAGACCTACTCGCACCTAGTCGAGCCGCTCGAGGAATGGCTGTTTGAGCAAGGCGCGTTGGCAGTGTCCCTCGAGGACAATGCTGATGAGCCTCTACTCGAACCCGGTCCGGGCGAGACGCCGCTCTGGCAAAACGTGAAGGTGACGGCCCTGTTTACCGGATCGATCAATCTCTCGCCCATCAAACAGGCATTGCCTAGCTCGCTTCTGGCGGGCACCTCCAGAAACGACATATCAACGCTCGAAGATCGCGATTGGGAGCGGGTTTGGATGGAGGACTTTACGCCGATTCAGATGGGTTCGCGGCTCTGGATTTATCCCAGTTGGACGCCCCCTCCGGAAGAGGCGATCGTACCTGTTTTGCTTGATCCGGGGTTGGCTTTTGGCACCGGGACACATGCAACAACTGCTATGTGCTTGAACGCACTTGATAGATTGATCGCGGGCAACGAACGCATCGTCGATTTTGGATGTGGATCCGGTATTTTGGCCATTGCCGCACTCAAGTTAGGAGCTGGGTGCGCGCTGGGTGTTGATAACCACCTGCAAGCGGTGTTTGCCAGTCGAGACAATGCGCAGCGCAATGGCATTGAGCCCGACGACTTTGCCGTGGTGATGCCAGACGACGGTGTTATCGCCCAGTGGGAGGATAGCGCCGATCTGATGGTCGCCAATATTCTTGCAGGACCGTTGGTGGAGCTCGCTGATCAACTGATTAACCTGACCGCGCCGGGCGGCACAATACTGCTAACAGGTGTTTTAGAGGCGCAGGCGCCTCAACTCATCGAGCGCTACCGCAACGTTAATCTTGAAGTGAATCAGCAGCGTGACGGATGGGTACTACTCGCTGGTAAAAAACCTATTTAGCCCTGAGCGAGCAATTCTCGTAAGTCGATAAGCGCGGCATTAGCCCGCGAAAGATAGCTGGCCATCACCAGAGAGTGGTTCGCCCAGATTCCAAATCCTGATCCATTGAGAATGACCGGACTCCAAACAGTCTGTTGCGTCGCTTCAAGTTCGCGAATGATTTGTCTGAGGCTAACCGTCGCATTTTTCTTTTCCAGCACATCCGCGAAATCAACCTCGGCAGCTTTTAGAAAATGGATCAACGCAAAGGCGGCGCCACGCGACTCGTAATAGACATCATCGATTTCATTCCAGGGGGTTTTCACCACAAGCTCTTGGGTTTCTCGCGTGGACTGAGTCGCTGCTGCGTCACCTGCAAGGTCGGTATTGATCCGTCGCTGACCCACGCTGGCTGATAGGCGCTGGGATAAGCTGCCCAAACGCTTTTCAACCATACCTAGCCAGAAGCTGAGGTTATCTGCTCTTGCGTAGAACTGTGCTGAGTCTTCACCACTCTTAGGAAGGCGATCGAGATAGGCCTGTAAATACCGTCGAGCGTCGCGATATTCGGATTCGGTGGCGGGTAAGGCCCAGCTGGAATTTTGAAAGTTGATGCGGGGCTCTGCGAGCGTCAGATCAACGTCCTCTTGGGATTGCGATTGCGAACGGCTTAGCACTTCTCTCAAGGCTCTCGCTAAGTCCCGAGACTGGATTAAGGCGCCGTATTCCCAGTTAGGCATGTTATCCAGAAAGGTGCCCGGAGGGGTGATGTCGTTGCTGATGTAGCCGCCGTCTTTTTCTAACAAGAGACGCGTCACTTCGAGAAGTGCTGCGGTGGTTGCAGCACCGGTGACCGATTGATCAGATGATTTCAGATACTTGGCTCTGTTTTCCAGGACGTCAAAAGAGTCAGGTGTCATGCTCCAATAAAAGCCAAGTCCGAGCGAGAGCGCGAGGTAGATGGTGACGGCGGCAATCACGGCACGTCTACCGCCTTTACTTTGAAGCAGGTCGAGAGAGTCGCCCGACGGGAGAACCCCCCGGATCTTTGCCAACGCTTGCGATAACCGCTCGCTCAGTGTCATTTGCTATGCCGCTCCTTACGCGGTGATGACATTCTCAGTGGTGGTGCGCGGCTTTACGGTGCCTCGCCACAGAGAACGCACTGCATAGACTGTCATTGTTCTCCAGCTCGAGGCAGATGTCGATGCTTTGTCCATCAGTTAAGGACTCGCTCAGCTTCATTAGCATGATGTGGAGGCCGCCTGGCTTCAGACTGACGCGCTCTCCCGCTTCGATTGATAAATTTGCTACCGGCCGCATGGTCGATCTATCACGCTCAATACGGGTCTCATGGAACGAGGTGTGACCTGCAACCACTGCTGACACCCCCGTAATGGTGATGACTTCGTTGCTAAGGTTCTCGAGGGATGCATAGCCTGCGGTCATCATTTTGCCGGGCGGTGTCGCGCGCACCCATGCATCAGAGATGATCAGGTCGCTGGAGGCGCCCGAGGCACTGGATACCAGTGTCAATGCAATAACGAATAGGGCGCGCAGTGTCATGGATTGATTTCCTTCAAGCAATGCCTGTGATGTGGGGGTATCAGCGTGCGTTTTCAATGGCAGTCACGACGATATCGCGCGTCAACAGTTGGGGAAGTATCACGGGCGTGCTTCCGATCCCTCGTGGGTACATGACATACAGTGGGATGCCGCTTCTACCGTGCGACTGAACGAAGCGTCCAATGTCTGCATCGTAGTCGGTCCAGTCTGCAATCATGTAGGGAATATCTGCATCGATGAAGGCCCGCTCCATTTCTGGTGTGAAGAGTACCGCGGCCTCGTTCGCAAGACAGGTGATACACCAGTCGGCTGTGACATCAACGAAAATCGGATCGCCACGTGCAATGTAGTCATCTAAAACGGAGGCAGACCACGCGATCTGGCCTTCGCTCAATGTGCGGCTTGAATCACTGCTCCCTGCCTTATTTTCCGACGGTATCGCAAGCAAAGCGGCGCCAGCTACAAGGGTAATGCTGAGCCCCTTACGTAAGTTGGTATCACCATACAGGTAGGCCGCCAGGGCGAGTAACACCAAGCCAGAAAGCGCCAGTGCCATGGTGTTAACCCCAGCCTGATTGCCAGCGACCCAGAGCAGCCAAACCGATGTCAAATAGAGTGGGAACGCGAGCACATTCTTTGCCGTATCCATCCAGGGTCCAGGTTTTGGTAGTGCGCGGACGGCGGCACTACTATGGCTTAGGATGACCATCGGTAGTGCCATACCCGCGCCAAGCGCCGCGAATACTACGAGCGTTACCACAATAGGTTGGGTTAACGCGTATCCCAACGCGGTACCCATGAAAGGTGCCGTACAGGGGCTGGCGACAACAACAGCGAGTACACCGGTAAAAAAGTTACCGGCATCACCGTCCTGTTCGGTCAAAGACTGTCCAACATTCATCATTGAAGTTCCGAAATGAATCAGTCCATTGAGGCTGAGGCCCATGACGGTGAACAGATAGGCTAGCCCTATGACGAACGCAGTATTTTGCAGCTGAAAGCCCCAACCTATGAGCTGGCCCGTCTGCTGGATGACCACGAGCACTGTCGCTAAGGCCATAAAGCTCACGACGACACCTGCGGCGTAGACCAGGCTCGCTCGACGATGCTGATCGGCACTGCCGTGCGTAAAGCTCAAGGCTTTGAGCGACAGAATGGGAAAAACGCAGGGCATGACGTTCAGGATAATGCCCCCGAGAAACGCGAAAGCAATGGCTGCTAGCAGACCTATACCTGTACTGCTTGAGGCGTCGTCACTAGAGTCGAGCGCGCTTGATGTTGGTGCGAGGGAGCCAGCCTGAATCTCGCCGGATGCCATGTGCCATAGGAAGGATTTGGTCTCAGGCGGATAGCAGAGCCCGGCATCGGCACAGCCCTGGTAGGTCACTTTAATTTGTGCGAGCTCGGTTGTTCTCTCCAAGGCAACCATAGCTTCTAGCGCGTCGTAGTAGACTTCGACATCACCGAAAAACTCATCTGTTTTGGCAAGGCCATCGGGCACGACCAAATTGGCGGCAATGCCACCCTCCGAGTCAGAGGCTTGCGCCTTGAATGCATGGCGATAGAGGTAGTACTCCGGCGCGATCACCCACTGCAACGTCAGCCGCTGATCCCCGTCGGCCACAAGCGTCAGCTGGTAGGCTTCATCGACGGGCAAGAACTGGGTTTGCTGCTGCGTATATGCAGAGAGCGCACTCTGCGCCAGTGCACTGACTGGTAACCACAGTGATAGCAGGAGGCAGAGCTTTAGTGTTCGGCGAATCGCCAGACTCATGACGTGTCCCTACTTGTGGTAACGCAGACGTGTGCCGTGATCGAGAGAGAGACGAATCTCTTCAGGACTCAGTTCGTCAGGGAAGTAGACTCCTGATACTTTCGCATCAAGTAGGCTCGCGCCCTCAAGGTTAGTCTCGCGAAAATCGATGCCTGATAAGTCGCAATTTCTAAAGTAAGCGCTTGAGAAATCCAGACCTCTTGCATTCATTTTGCGCAGGTCACGCCCTCGGTAATCGCCACCTGTCAGCTGACCGCAGTCCATGGTGTCGCGATGCTTGTTGAAGCTATCGACGTCCTCGTGTCGCAGCATTTGAAACAACGGATCGTCTTTGACCTCGGGTTTGATTTCTCTGTCGCTCATCGACTTCTCCTCAAAGTGCCTCGCTACTCTGGTGAAAGCTCGGCGCTCAACTATCGGTGCTAATGACTAAAATACGCATCGCGCAGGGCGCTGGTCGCGTCCAAGCTGAGTCGCGGACCCGCTTGGCAGACAACGGCGCCCGCGGCTTTGGCCGCAAATTCGCAAGCACTCAGCATAGCTGCGCCTCGCCAGAGTGCGTAGAAAAAGGCGCCAGCGAACATATCGCCCGCGCCATTGGTATTCACCGCGGTTACCTTCTCCGATGCCACCTGATGCGTGTTCGTTCCATCATACAAAATGGCACCATCGGCGCCGCGTGTGATCACGAAGCTTTTACAGATCGCTTTCAGCCGCTCAGCCGCCGTGTCCAAATCATCGGTCTGTGCCCACTCCAGAGCTTCGATCTCGTTACAGAAGACAAAGTCCACGCCGCCCTCGAGCATGGCATTCATGTTGTCGCGGAAAAACGTGACCATGCCGGGATCAGAAAAGCTGACCGCGACTTTTGTATCGTTTGCTTCGGCAATTCGCTTGGTTTTAAGCGCCGCTGCATGACCGGTCGGGGAGGTGACCAAGTACCCTTCTAGGTAAACCCACGTTGATGCACCAATGGCAGCCTCGTTTACCTCGGTTACCGAGAGTGTCTCGGAGACACCGAGGAAAGTATTCATGCTTCGCTCGGCATCAGGTGTAATCAGAACCAAACACTTTCCCGTTGTACCTGCGCGACGCTCACTTTTAAAACCGTGATCAACACCACAGGCCTCGAGATCTGTGATGTAAATGTCGCCATCCTCATCATTTGCGACCAGACAGCTCATGTAGGTCGGTGCACCAAACTGCGAGGCGGCAATCACGCTATTACCTGCGCTGCCTCCGCAGGCGTGATTAGCCGATGAGAGCTTATCGGAAAGATGATTTTTAATTTCGGCCTGACGGGCTTCATCAACCAGCGTCATCATGCCTTTTTCAATCGATAGCTGATCAAGGTCATTGTCGGATACATCGATTTCAGTATCGACCAAAGCGGCACCAATCGCGTAGACGAAGTAATCAGACACAGTCATTCCTATGAAGTGGTTTTGAGTCTATATATTATCGCACGCTGGGTGATCAGGATCATTACTTGTCTTAGTTGTAATCAAGCTTGAGCGACAAGTTTTCGATAGACTGGTAGCATCAGAGAGGTGATCCGTGTATCCAAGTTTCCAAGAAGTCATTGATCGTTTATCCGTCGTGGAGGCGCCCGCGGAGCCCTTGCCGTCCAAGCGTGCAGCGGTTGCGATTAGTTTGCGATCGGGTGTCTCGGGTCCTGAGATTCTCATGATTCAGCGTGCAGTTAGAGAGGGCGACCCCTGGTCCGGTCACATGGGTTTCCCGGGAGGTCGGAAGGACGCGTCCGATGTTACGGATGTAGCCTGCGCAAAGCGGGAAACGCGCGAGGAGATAAGCTTTGACCTCGACACCCACGGTGAGCTCGTCTGTCAGTTATCTGATGTAAATACGGGCTGGCGTGCCGATCGCCCAGAGATGTTGGTGGCGCCTTTTATTTTTAGAGTGGACGGTACGCCGTCCTTCGAGCTTAACCATGAGGTCGACGATACCGTATGGGTTCCATTGAATTTTTTACTCGACGATGCAAACCGTGGTCGCCACCAGTGGGATTGGCGCGGCGAAGTGCTTGAATCCGATGCCTTTACCTATGATGGGCGCCTGATTTGGGGTCTCTCACTGATGATGATCGATGAGCTACTGGAGATCATTGGCGGTAGGGAAAGCACAGCGGCTCGTGTTACTCGGGTGTAGTGTCAGCTTCCGCCTCAATGGGTGGTAAGCCCCTTAAAAACCCACGTGACTCTCGGCGAAGCGCTTCCAATTCTGGATCTTCCTCACTCGCCTCTATCAGCGACGCCAAGCTGGCTGCACCTTTGAGATAAGCAATCACGTGACCCACTAACACGGGCGCCATCTTAGGCTCATGCGAGTAACGCGGCATACCAGGGACAAGGTTGCCTGATGCCCGCAACCCCTCAACCGTCAACCAATAGCCACCGCAACTCGAAAGCTCGTAGTCGCCAATTCGTCCATAGCTAAGGTTGGGCGTAGACGGATTGAAACCATCGTCGGGCAGTTCAGTTAGTTTTTTGAGCGCGAGGATCAGTCGTTGACCCTCGCTGAACTGATCGGCGTCGGGTCGACAGTAGTCACCGGTCTTAAGCCAGACTCTAGGGAAGGACTCCCAGTCAGGTCCCGCCAGGGCGACGTCGACCTCGATATCAATCGCGTTACCTTTTTTGCGGCTAACGCTTCCGAGTACAACGAGATCCGACTCGGGCGCTACTTCAGCAAAGCTACCTTCCCACAAACACTCACAGGCTGGGCTTGCGGGTGCATAAAGTCCAGTGGTTGCGGCGACAAGTAGCCCTACAACGTGATGACCTGCCATGGGCGGTCCAGCGGTCGCCATTACTTGGTCAGTAGCCTCGCAGCATCGACGGCGAAGTAAGTGAGAATCCCATCGGCGCCTGCGCGTTTAAATGACAGAAGACTCTCCAGAATGATGGCATCGCGGGATAACCAGCCATTGTCGAAGGCGGCCTGATGCATCGCATATTCCCCAGACACCTGGTAGGCAAAGGTCGGTACTTGCAGCTCGGTCTTTACGCGACGCACGATATCGAGATAGGGCATGCCGGGTTTAATCATCACCATATCCGCGCCCTCGCCGAGGTCGAGTGCCACCTCGTGAATCGCCTCGTCGCTGTTAGCGGGATCCATTTGATAGGTCTTTTTATCACCGCCTTTGAGATTCCCCGCAGAGCCCACGGCATCGCGGAAGGGTCCGTAGTAGACGGAGGCGTATTTGGCAGCATAGGACAGGATCAACGTATTGACGTGGCCGTCGGCCTCCAGCGCTTCTCGTATGGCACCAATGCGTCCGTCCATCATGTCAGAGGGCGCCACCACATCGGCACCCGCACGCGCGTGGCTGACTGCCTGCTTGACGAGGGTATCTTTGGTGATGTCATTCAACACGTAACCATCATCATCAATGATGCCGTCCTGTCCGTGCGTCGTGTAGGGGTCCAGTGCGACGTCCGTAATAACGCCTAGGTCTGGAAGCGCAGTCTTCAGCGCCTTAACGGTTCGCTGTACGAGGCCATCAGGAGAGTATGCTTCGCTGGCATCGAGTGACTTCTTTGCCTCGCCAACGACGGGAAACAAAGCGATGGCGGGTATCCCCAGTACATGAGCCTCAGTTGCTCGCTCGATTAGCAGGTCGATGCTAAGGCGCTCGACGCCTGGCATTGACGGTACGGTTTCACGCTGATTTTCCCCCTCAAGGACAAACATGGGGTAGATAAAATCACTGGGGCTGAGCGCATTCTCTGCCGTCAATGCGCGTGCAAACTCCGATGCTCGTAAGCGTCGCATTCGGGTGTGTGGGAAAGGGCCTCTGGCTGTATTCATTCGACTTCCCTCGTGTGTCCCTGACAGTGTATTCCTGTTGTTATTAGATGCCGGCGATATACAAATTGCTGTTGTCTATTGCTGTCTACAGCGCTTTGAATGCACGTCGAGCCGCGTCAATGGTATCGGCAATGTCGCGATCGGTGTGCGCCGATGACATAAAGCCCGCTTCAAAAGAGGCGGGCGCTAAATAAACACCCTCGTTGAGCATCAAGTGGAAGAACTTGTTAAACCGCTCGACGTTCGCACCAATGACCTGCGGATACTGGGTAACTTTTTCATCTTCCGTGAAAAAGAAGCCGAACATGCTACCCATATGATTGGTAGTAAAGGGAATGCCCACTTGGTCCGCGACCTGCTGCATTCCCTCGCACAGTTCTGTGGTGTGACGGAACAGATCATCATAGAAGTTGGGCTGCGAGATAATATCAAGGGTTGCGAGGCCAGAGGCCATAGCCACCGGATTACCGGATAGGGTGCCAGCTTGATAGACCGGTCCTAAGGGCGATACGTGTGCCATGATGTCTTTTTTGCCACCAAAAGCACCGACTGGCATACCGCCGCCGATCACTTTCCCTAGGCAAGTGAGATCAGGGTCAATGCCGAGACGCCCCTGCGCGCAATGTGTGCCAAACCGAAACCCGGTCATGACTTCATCGAAAATCAGAATAGCGCCGTGCTCGGTGCAGAGCTCACGCATACCCTCGAGGTAGCCTGGCTCTGGTAAAATGCAGTTCATATTCCCTGTGACGGGTTCGGTAATAACACAAGCGATCTCATCGCCGAGTTGATCGAAAGCCTCTTTTAGTGCGTCCAGATCGTTAAAGGGCAGTGTCACGGTGTGCTGAGCAAGCACATCGGGAACGCCTGGTGAGCTTGGTACACCAAAGGTGAGTGCACCTGATCCCGCTTTGATCAAAAGGGAGTCGGAGTGGCCGTGATAGCACCCTTCAAACTTGATAATTTTGTCCCTCCCGGTCGCGCCTCGCGCGAGGCGGATGGCGCTCATAGTTGCTTCGGTACCCGAGCTTGTCATTCGAACTTGCTCAAGACTGGGTACCAAGTCGCACAGACGCTCGGCCAGTTCAATTTCGATTTCGGTCGGGCAACCGAAGCTCAAGCCGTCCTGCGCTGTCTGAACGACGGCATCACGAACCTGAGGATGGTTATGGCCCATGATCATCGGACCCCACGAGAGCACATAGTCGATGTACTTGTTGCCATCGGTATCGAAGATATAGGCGCCGTCGGATCGCTCCATGAATCGTGGTGTTCCGCCAACCGCCTTAAAGGCTCGGACTGGCGAATTAACGCCGCCCGGAATGCGAGTTTGTGCGCGCTCAAATAACGCTTCAGATTTGGTCATTGACCATGTTCCCCCGACGTATCGTCGTTTTTATTGTGTTGTTGCCGCGTTGCTAGGCCGGTCGTACATACACTAATAGTACGATCGCGAACAAAAATAACACGGGTACCTCGTTAAAAAATCGATAAAACACATGGCTCTTGCTGTCATCGCCGCCGTTAATGCGAGCAACGTAGCGACCGCATTGGACGTGGTAGGCGAGAAGGCAAACGACCCCGAGCAACTTAAGCTGCATCCACAGGCTACTCAGGTAGTAATCCAATGCGTAGCTCAGACGCCACAACCCTAGGGCTACTGCCAGTATCATCAGTGGTGTAACAAATTTATAGAGCTTGCGCGCCATAATCGCCAGCGTCGTCCGCGTTGTGTCGTCTTCCGCCTGCGCGTAGTAAACAAATATTCTCGGCAGGTAAAAAAGACCGGCAAACCATGTCACGACAAAGATGACATGAAGACCCTGAATCCAAAGCATTCACTACTCCGTGCTGGTTTCAAACTGAACAGCAAGTAAACTAGCCGCACAATATCAGATCTTAGGCCTCAAATGATTAAAGTTGGGATTGTTGGCGCTACCGGTTACGCCGGCGTGGAACTCATTCGTTTGCTATTGGGGCATCCTCATGTCGCTATTCAGCGCCTGACGTCGCGAGCCGAGGCGGGTGTGCGCGTCGACCGCTTGTTTCCCAGCCTTCGAGGTCATATTGACCTGGCGTTCGAGGATCCCGGTGCGGTAGATTTTGCAGACTGTGATCTCGTATTTTTCGCAACGCCACATGCGGTTTCGATGAACACAGTGCCTGCTCTGTTGGATCGCGGGATTAACATCATCGATATGTCTGCGGATTTTCGCTTGAGCGACATCGGTGTCTGGGAGTCCTGGTACGGTACAGCGCATGCGGCACCAGATCTTATTTCGACCGCTGTCTATGGGTTGCCCGAAGTGAGCCGTGCGGCCTTGCGCGACGCGAGCTTGGTCGCTTGCCCCGGCTGTTATCCAACGGCTGTTCAGTTGGGCTTTCTGCCGCTCTTGGAAGCGGGTGTTATCGATCCCGGTCGGTTAATTGCCTCCTGCGCGTCCGGCACAAGCGGTGCAGGCCGTGGCGCCAAAGTGAATCTTTTGCTCTCAGAGTCGACCGAGACAATGAAGTCTTACGGCGTGCAGGGCCACCGTCATTTACCAGAGATGGAACAGGGACTCTCTCGAGCGGCAGGCGGCGACGTGTCTTTGACCTTCGTGCCTCATTTGGCACCTATGACGCGGGGTATTCATGCGACCTTGTTTGCTACCTTGACCGATCCATCAACCAATATCCGAGACCTTTTCGAGTCCCGGTTCGCCGATGAGCCGTTTGTTCGACTCACCGGTGGTCATTACGAGCCCGAAACACGGCATGTGAGGGGGACCAACGTGTGTGAAATCGACGTCACGCAAACCCCGGGAGACACCGTTGTAATCACGGTTGCCATCGATAACCTCATTAAAGGTGCATCGGGTCAGGCAGTGCAGGCTATGAATCTCATGCAGGGTTGGGATGAGACAACAGGTCTGATGGCACCGGCGGTTAATCCCTAAGCGACGATGGCCTCCGAAGATTTCAAGACCGTAGTAACGCGCGTCAACGTTGTAAGGCAGCGAAGGCTTCGTCTGGGGTTGGCGATGCTGCTTGCCATGTTAGGGGTAGGTATTTACGCGCTGGGCTATCAGCTGGGATTTGATGATCGAGTGCCTTTAGTTCTGGATGAAGCCGGCCTAAAAGACACAATTTCAAAGCTTGAAACTCGACTCGCCGTAGCTTCAGAGACGCTCAATCGATTTCGAACGGAGCTAGCCGACTCCGAAAAGCAAGTGGATGAGCTGGAAAAAGAGCTCGTGTTCTATCGAGACATTATGTCCTCGTCCGAGGATGTGAGCGCCGTAAAACTTCGCCCACCCGATCTCAGTTGGGACCCCGAGAAGCGGAGCCTTGAGTATCGTGGCGTCGTTCAGCGACTCGCACCCGGTACCCAATTTTACCGGGGTAGATTGACGGTTCAGATCGTCGATTCTGAGGGCGAGGCCATTGCGGCCGCGTCCTCCGAAAATAGCCACGACCTGTCATTTAAGTATTTTCAGCGAATTTCAGGCACCATAGAGCTGGCTGAAACAGTTATTCCCGCTTCAGTGCGGTTTGACATAGAATTATCAGCCCCGCGAAAGCGGACCTATGAGCAGACCTTCGACTGGAGTAAATCGATTGTCTATAGCACCCAATAAAGTAGGATTAGGGTTATGAGAAACAAACAATCGCAAATGCCATCAACGGCAAACGGTGCGACGACGCTCATCTCAGCGGGCACTACTGTGTCAGGCGATATTACGTTTTCAGGTAACTTAGATGTTGAAGGTCGCGTTGTCGGGTCGATTAGTGCTGAGCCTGGCGCTTCGGCGTTGTTGCGAGTGGTAGCGGGTGGCTCGGTCGAAGGTGAAATTCGCGTGCCGTCGGCGTCGATTAGCGGTTTAGTCAAAGGCAACATTTACAGTGCCGATAACCTGGAGTTGACGAAGGGTGCTGTTGTCACCGGCGATGTTTTCTACAACCTGATCGAGATGTCGATGGGTAGTAAAATTGATGGCAATTTGAAGCACTCAACGGCGTCGGCGAAGGTGGAACAGATTTCATCAGCCAATCCTGTCTTTTCAGCGGACAAGTCCTAGATCCGGAGTTCTCGATGACAGTAGTCGCCGGTTTTGATCCCACAGAAATACGCCTCTCTGATAATGCAGTCAGCAAACTTCAGCATCTGATAGAGGATGAGGCCAATCCGTCGTTGCGCTTCCGCGTCTACATCACTGGTGGCGGATGCTCAGGGTTTCAATACGGCTTTACCTTTGATGAAAATATGGCGGAGGATGACTGGGTCATTGAGCGAGAGGGTGTGGCGGCACTCATCGATGCGATGAGTTACCAGTACCTGATGGGTTCCGAGATAGATTATGTCGAGGGGCTCGAAGGCTCTAAGTTTGTCGTTAACAATCCGAACGCAACGACAACCTGTGGCTGCGGCGCGTCTTTTTCTATCTAGCTAACTTTCTACCTAGGTCACCGAAGACCAGTGACGATTGGGGTTCGTATCGCGACCTCAGCTAGTTCGAGGGTAAATCACACCCAGCACCCGTTCTGACTGTGCCCCGGTCACTGCAGGTACATTGCCTGAGGCGCGATCTAGGCACTGCTTAGCCAGCCAAGCAAAAGCCACTGCTTCCATAAAATCAGGATCAACACCCAGGGCAGAAGTATCTGCGACCTCAATGGGTGCAACGAGCGATCGTATTCGCTGGGTCAGCAGGTTGTTATGACGTCCTCCGCCACATAGATACACACGCTCGCATCCCGAGGCTGTAAGAGCGTCCGAAACCGATCGAGCGGTGAGTTCCACCAATGTCCGTTGAACATCAACCGGCGCTAGTTCATCGACCTCCAGGTTTTCAAGCCAGGTCAGGTTGAAATAATCCTGCCCAGTACTCTTGGGCGCAGGCCGACTGAAGTAGGGGTCGGCAAGCGTGCGCTCGAGCAATGACTCATTCACCGTGCCAGTGCTCGCCCATGCACCACACGCGTCAAAGGCTTGTTGCTGGTGCTTACGAATCCAGGCATCGGACAGTGTATTCCCCGGACCAGTATCAAAACCGCTAACTCGGTCGGGAGAAATGATACTGACATTTGCAATGCCGCCCACATTGAGGAAGGCAGCCGTTTCAGTCTGAGAAACCAGCGTCCGGTGAAATGCGGGAACCAATGGCGCGCCTTGGCCACCGGCGGCGATATCGCGTCGGCGGAAATCACCAACGACGGTAATACCCAAGAGCTCTGCCAAACGGTGGTTATCGCCAATTTGTAAGGTGAAGGGGTGATCAGCCTCAGGAGCGTGCAGTAGTGTCTGCCCATGATTGCCGATGGCTTCAATCTTGGATGCCGGTACGTTGGCCTTTTCAATAAGGGCTTCTACTGCTGCTGCGTAAAGCAACGAGAGCGCCACGTCCTGTTCACATACATCTCGAATCGTTGTATCCGCGCGTGTTTGCGCCGCGATGATCCGTGTTTTGAGATCCGCTGGTAGTTCGAGTGAATGGGTACACATGAGCTGCGTTGTTCCATTGGATTCAAACCCCACCAGAGCCGCATCAATGGCGTCCGCACTGGTGCCGGACATCAATCCAATAAAGTGACGAAGCCGACTCACTCAGCCCCCGTAATCGCACCGGTCATTTTTAACGCCGCTAGGCGCTGGACAGGTTGCTTGATCGCGTTTTTGAATCGCTCAAGCTCCGAGTCCGGCAATGACTTCGCCTTCGGCAAAATCTTGTGCACGGTCCTTGGATTACGGTGCACTCCGTTGACCAAAAATTCGTAGTGCAAATGCGGGCCCGTTGCCGCACCGGTTGAACCTACGGTGCCAATCACTTGTCCTTGTTCGACACGATCGCCACGTTTCACTCGCTTCTTATTTAAATGCAAATAGTGGGTCTTAAAACCCTCACCGTGCTGAATGAATACGTAATTTCCATTAGGGCGTGTATAACCCGCTTCTACTACACGGCCATCTCCCGCTGCATAGACTGGCGTGCCCCTTGGGGCAGCGTAGTCCGTTCCTCGGTGGGGGCGCTTAGTCTTGTAGATTGGGTGCAGGCGATTTGGATTGAAGCTCGAACTGACTCGTGTGAAGTCGAGGGGAGCCTTTAGGAAGGCTTTGCGCATGCTGACGCCTTCAGCGTCAAAGTATCCGGTATCACCTAAGCTATCGGTGTAGCGATACGCCTCAACCAGCCGACCGTTGTTATTAAATGAGGCGGCAAGGATGTTGCCATCGGAAAATTTCTCGTCATCGAAGTAGTTTTCTTCGAATAAAATGATGATTTCGTCGCCACGACGAGGATCCAGCGCGAAGTCTATGACGCCGCCCAAAATGGCGGCCAACTCCATAATGATGCCATCTGATAAACCGGCTCGATCGCCCGCGAGGAAAAGAGAGCTGTCGATGGTCAGTGCCACTGAACGCTCCCGCGTTTGTGTCTCTCGTGTAATGATTTCGGAGACAAACTGCCCCTCACTCTTCGAATAGACTGTCTGCTTGAGAGGCGACTCGATATGCCTCACCGCAATCAGTGCATTGTCCTCTTGCGCGGCAAAACCAATCAGTTGGCCCGGAAAGATTTTTCGTAACGCACGTCCCTTTTCGCTTGAGGTCACCTCGTAGACGTCACGATCTGAAAATCCCGCACGATTGAAGATCAGGCTCAAGTTATCGCCATTCCTGACGGTCACATCGTTCCAGATGATGGGTGGTTCATCCGGTTTCAGTGTCTGCCCTTCGGTAACTGCATCCCACGCGACTTGTGTTGTTGCGGTGACGAGGGGATCGGACACGAAGATTGTTTCGTCATCTGTGTCGCTGCTGAACACACCGATGAAAAGCTGTGATAGTAAGACTAAGACGAGTAGACTCACGCCACCCCACAGAAGTTGGTCGCGATCCGGCGCAAACGGTGCGTTGTACTGGCGACGTGTGGCGCCTCTGGGTTTACGATGCAAGGTTTTTCCGATTCCCGCCCCAGTTGAGGGGCTATTCATTGCCCTGCATCATAACCGACAATAGAGCGGACATTAATGGCTCGAGCGGCGGACCGATAGCTAGGCGCCCATTTTTTTATGGGTCGCTTGGTTGAGATGTCAGAAATTAAGTAGAAGGTGAGGACATGGGTCTTTTTGAGGATCTTAAAGCGAGAGGCTTAGTATTTCAGACCACAGGCGATAAAACATTTGAGGCGTGGTTAGCCAAGAAGCCACGCACCCTCTATTGCGGGTTTGATCCGACTGCTGACAGTTTGCATATTGGCTCACTGGTCCCGCTGCTCACTTTGAAGCGATTTCAACTGGCAGGCCACACGCCCATCGCGCTTGTTGGTGGTGCAACGGGTTTAATCGGCGATCCAAGCTTTAAAGCTCAGGAGCGCTCATTGAACACGCCCAATGTGGTGGCTGGCTGGGTGGAACGCCTGCGTCGCCAGATGTCTCAGTTTCTCTCATTCGATGGTGATGCGGCCGCCATCATGGCTAACAACCTCGATTGGACGGCTGATGTCGATGTACTGACTTTTTTACGCGATGTTGGTAAGCATTTTTCCGTCAATAACATGATTGCAAAGGAGTCTGTGAAGCAGCGAATTGAGCGCGAGGATGCGGGGATTAGTTTCACTGAATTTACCTACATGATTTTGCAGTCGTTTGACTTTGCTGAGCTGAACAAACGTTTTGACTGCGAGCTTCAAATTGGTGGCTCCGATCAATGGGGCAATATTACGGGCGGCATTGATCTCACTCGGAGACTGAACGGTGCATCGGTGCAGGGACTGACCATGCCATTGGTTACCAAGGCCGACGGCACCAAGTTCGGTAAGACTGAATCAGGGACGATTTGGCTGGATGCGGGTAAAACATCACCTTACGCCTTCTATCAGTTCTGGCTGAGTACAGCGGATGCCGATGTATACAAATTCCTTAAATACTTCACCTTTTTGACGGTTGAGGCCATTGATGCTCTGGCGCAGGAAGATGCTCAACGCGAGGGTCGTCCTGAGGCCCAGCGTGTTCTGGCGCGTGAGATAACGCGGCTCGTCCATGGTGAGGGTGGGCTAGAGGCGGCCGAACGGATCACATACGCGATGTTCAGTGGCGATGAGTCGAGCTTATCGGAGTCAGATCTCGCCCAGCTGAGCCTGGATGGACTTCCCAGCTCGGTGATCGCCCGAGAAGCGATACCGGAGACGCTAACGCAATTGTTGACCGACGCGGGTATGGCTGCGTCGGGCAAACAGGTCAAAGATGCCCTGGGTCGGTCCGCGGTATCGATTAATGGCATCTCCGTATCGGCGGAGAATAATGCCGATCCTGAGTCTTGCTTTGTGCCTGAAGCTGCGATGCACGGGCGTTATTTCGTAACACGCCTGGGCAAGAAAAAGGTGCATTTGTTCATCGTGGAATGAATGGTGAAGTGAATCGTGGAGTGAATCCATGTTGACAGCTGGAAGCCTGTTCTCTTGAAACAGCTACACCTCATTCGCCACGCCAAATCCTCCTTGGAACACCCTGAGCTGTCCGATCATCAACGGCCGCTGAATGCTCGTGGTCGTCAGGCAGCGCCCCTCGCTGGCCGTGCGATGCACGCGGAGATTGAGGTTGGCGGGCGCGAGACACCGCAGTTTTTTGTCAGCACCGCCCAACGTGCGCGCGAGACCTTCGATGGCTTGACCATTGGCTGGCCATTATTAGGCGAGCAGGTGCCGAATTACGACGATGCCCTCTACACCTTCGATGGAGCAGATCTTATTGATTGGATAGCCGCTGCCGATGATGGCTTAGACAGTATTGCTCTCATCGGCCACAATCCTGCCATGATTGAGCTTGCCAATTTTCTGTGCGCAACGCTTGCGCTTCCTAACTTCCCGACAGCGGGCTGGCTTTGGTTCTGTTTTGATGATGACTCATGGGGCACGTCCGTGCGTTCTTCTGGAAAGGGTCATTGCCACGCTTTGTACACACCCAAGTCAGGGAAATTGTTGTGAGACGATCGCTGAGGACTCATATGAATGTCTCTCAGTATCTCTTCTTTGCGGAAGGATTGAGCGCGCTTCTTAAGCTTGTACGCGGTGCGATTTTTGGCTCCATAATCACGGGGTTCTCTAGCGAGGGTGTGGCATGATGACGCCCGCGATTTTTGGCTTGGCAGGAACGACGCTCTCAGCCGACGAGCGAGACTTTTTCAGAGAAAGTCAGCCATTTGGCTTTATCTTGTTTGGCCGCAATGTAGAGAAGCGAAGTCAGCTACGCGCGCTGACCGATGACTTGCGCTCGCTAACCGGACGGGACCAATTGCCGATCCTAATCGATCAGGAAGGCGGCAGAGTAGCGCGCATGCAAGCGCCGGAGTGGCCCGCCTATCCTCCCGCCGCCATGTTTGAAGCCCTGTATGCGCATGACCCGGCTCGTGGTTTAGAGGCTTGTGCGATGAACTTCGAGGCCTTAGCGCTCGACTTAGCCGAAGTCGGTATTACCGTGACCTGTGCGCCGGTGCTGGACGTGCCTGTAGCGGGCGCTCACGATGTCATTGGCGATCGCGCCTTTTCACAAAACCCATATCACGTTGCAGCACTCGGTGAGGCCTGTTTAGTCGGTTTGAAAGCTGGTGGGGTTGAGGGTGTGATTAAACACATACCTGGTCACGGGCGCTCGGCTGTGGACTCGCATAAAGACTTACCGCGCGTGGCCGCATCAGATGCCGAGCTTGCGTCGGACCTTTTACCATTTCATGCATTAAGCGGGGCACTGATGGCGATGACGGCCCATGTCATTTTTGATGCCTGGGATGTCGATCAATGCGCCACCTTGTCGCCTTTTGTCATTAATGAGGTCATCCGCAAAAAGATCGGGTTCGATGGCCTTTTGATGAGTGACGATCTCGATATGAAAGCGTTGTCGGGTGAAATAGGTAAGCTTGCCCTCACGTCACAGCGCGCGGGTTGTGATGTGGTACTGAACTGCTGGGCAAAAATGACTGATATGGTGTCTATCGCGGAAAAACTGTCTGCTCCTTCACTACAGGCACAAGATCGTATGTCATGCGTCTGTGCAGCATTGGCCTCAGCCACGGGTTCCGCGACAATCCGCGAGCGTCAGGCAGCATTGATCGAAAGACGCGATCAGTTGAGATCACTTTAGAGGGCGGGTACGCCTCGGATAGTAGAGAGATTGCACTCAATGAATATCGACTTGGTACGTTTCTTAAGCATTAGGTTGGTTGCGCTGGGCTGTCTGATGGAAGTGACTGCCTGCACCTCTTTGCCCGCGGATCTTTTTGGGCAAGGACCAGCTGATGCTGAGCTATCGGAGGCTCCTATACTGCAAACCGTTCAATGCGAGGAGCCGAGGCCTAAAATTTGCACGCTGCAATACGAACCGGTCTGTGCCGTGATGGAGTCGGGGTCCATTAACACGTACCCTTCGGCCTGTAATGCCTGTGCTGATATCGCTGTCAGCGCCTGGCGACCTGAACCCTGCGAGGAGTAAACATGTCATTAACCAACCGAATTTTGCTGGCAATGGTTTTGGGGATTGGCCTTGGGTCCGTCCTAGAGGTCGTCTTGGGATCACTCAGTCCGGACAGTCGCCTTTACGGGTTTTTGTACAACGGCATGGTGATGGGCCTGTTCGATGTCCTCGGCCGGATTTTCATTGCATCGCTCAAGTTGCTCGTTGTGCCTTTGGTTCTCGTGTCTCTGATATGTGGTATGGCAGCCCTTGGTGCCAGTAGTCGCATGGGACCCATCGCAGGAAAGACCTTGGGGCTTTACCTCGTCACGACCTGTATCGCTGTGAGCTTAGGTTTGGCCATTGCCTTGGCTGTTGGCCCTGGCGAAGGCATTAATGCCGTTGCGAGTTCAGACTTTGTGCCCAAAGAAGCGCCGCCCATCAAAGAAACATTGATCAATATTTTCCCGACCAACCCTGTCGCCGCCATGGCCGAAGGCAACATGCTTCAGGTGATCGTGTTCGCTTTACTCGTAGGCTTCGCACTGACACGTGCCGGTGAGGCGGGTCAGCGTTTGATTGCCTGGTTCCAGGATATGGAAGTTGTTGTGATGAAAATGGTGGGTGTGTTGATTGAACTTGCGCCTTATGGTGTGTTCGCGCTGCTGACCAAGCTTTTTGCCACCATGGGATTCGGTACCATTTTCGATTTGGCAGCATACTTCTTTACTTTGCTCGGTGTGCTCCTGTTCCATGGATTGGTGGTTTACGGTCTGGTTTTACGAACACTCACGCCGCTCTCTCCCGCAATGTTGCGGCAAAAAATGCGCCGCGTCTGGGCCTTTGCATTTTCTACTTCATCGTCGGGGGCCACCTTGCCCGTGACGCTACGAACCGTTGAGAAGCGCCTTGGCGTGAATAAAAGTGTCGCTGGTTTTTCTGTGCCTCTAGGCGCAACCATCAATATGGATGGCACCGCTATCATGCAAGGTGTTGCCACTGTTTTCATTGCACAGGTCTACGGTATTGACCTGTCCAGCAGCCAGCTTCTGATGGTTGTCCTCACTGCCACGCTGGCGTCCATTGGGACCGCCGCGGTGCCCAGCGCAGGCTTGATTATGCTGTCACTCGTATTGACGCAGGCGGGACTACCGGTCGAGGGGATTGCGCTTATTCTTGGGGTCGATCGTTTGCTGGATATGGTTAGGACCGCCGTTAACGTCACGGGTGACGCCACGGTATCGACCGTGGTCGCCTACCACGAAGGGCAACTTGATGAAGTGGTGTTCAATGACCCGGACGCCGATATTGAGGGTGATGATGAGACACAGAGGGCTGCATCATGAGCCTGTCGGTTACCGTCGTCCCGGTTACGCCTTACCAACAGAACTGCTCGATCATAAAGTGCGAGACCACGGGGCTGGCCGCGGTGGTCGACCCGGGCGGTGATACCGATCGCATCAAAGCTGCTATTGAAAAGATGGGTGCTAAGGTGGAGAAGATTTTGCTCACTCACGGACACATGGACCATTGCGCCGCAGCGGATGTCTTGCGTAAAGAGTGGCAGGTACCCATCGAAGGCCCGGAGGAGGGTGATCGGTTTTGGATCGATAATCTGCCCAAGTGGTGCGAAATGTCAGGCTTTCCCATGGCTGAAGCTTTTGAGCCTGACCGTTGGCTTGGTGACGGTGACACCGTAACAGTCGGCGCCCTTGAGCTCGCGGTTATCCATTGCCCGGGCCACACCCCGGGACATGTGGTCTTTTTTGACGGAGCCCAGCGATTGGCGTGGGTGGGCGATGTTATTTTTGCGGGCTCTATTGGTCGCACCGACTTTCCAAAAGGCAACCAAGACGAACTTATTCACTCGATAAGAGAAAAGCTTTTTCCGCTGGGCGATAACGTGCAGTTCGTTCCTGGACACGGGCCGGATTCAACGTTTGGGCGGGAACGTGCAACCAATCCGTTTGTTGCTGACACCCAGTTTGGCTGAGTACAAGGCCGCTTAGGCGGCCACAAACCCATCCCAAGTCGCCATGTAATCGATGAACTTAGGTCCAAGGCCCTGAGCCGCCAAGTGCTCTCTCGTGACCGGCAAGGCATGCATTTCGAAATCCGCATTTGTCAGTGCTTGTTTTGGGAAATCAGCATGGATAACCGCCGCGCGGCCGACGAGGACAAAGTCCAAACCACTTTCTATGGCTTGCTCACACGCCTCTGCCGAATAAAGCTTTCCGGCTGCACCCAGTGCGACCCCTTTGCGAGGTAACTCGGTGAACACTTTGAGTAGCGACTGTCCTGCAAAGGCTTTATCGTGTGCGTCTTTGAAAACGTCCCAGAGCGACATATCAAGATAATCCAAGCGAGGATCGACGAGCAGCTCCGATGCGAGGTCGCGTATTTCCTCTGTTCGCTGGCCAAAGCGCTCGGGTGATAAGCGGACACCCAGACTGAACTCACGACCACAGGCCTGGTTGATCCCAGCAATGATGTCGAACAGAACTTTTGCGCGCTTTTCGGGAGAGCCACCGTACGCGTCATCGCGACGATTGAACTGGGGGCTTAAAAACTGTGCGAGTAGGTAGCCGTGTGCACCGTGGAGCTGAACGCCATCGAACCCTGCTCGCTGACTACGAACGGCGGCAGCAATACAGTCCTCGATAAAGCCTTCGACTTCTTCGACGGTCATGGCTTTTGAGCCCGTCGACTCATCGTCAGAGGGGCACATTGGTACATCGTCGCAGTAGCTACCCATGGCACGCATGCCGCCGTGGTGGAGTTGGACCACCGCATGGCTGCCGTGCGCTTTAATCCCCTCTGCAAGCCGCGCGAGACCTTTTAGGTGCAAATCTTCGTGTGCGCCTAACTGTCCAGGGAAGCCCACGCCTCGGTGCTGTACTGAGGTTGCGCAGGTCATGGTTAACCCAAACCCTCCCTCGGCTCTGCGGGTAAGCCAGTGGTACTCATCATCACTGAGTACGCCGTCAGCACCACTCTGCAGATTGGTCAGGGCGGCGAGCATGTAGCGGTTCTTAATGGTCGATCCATTGGCAAATGTGAAAGGAGCTGCCAGAGCGCTCATAAGCTTATCCTCGGTTATTAGTTTTGGTATGCGGTACCGGCAAAGACGGTGCCGATGACCTCAATTGACCGTAATTGTTCCAGTGGCACGGTTAGAGGATCAGCCGCCAGCACAGTAAAGTCTGCCGCCTTTCCCGCTCGTATTGAGCCGATGGAGTCTTCGAGCCCCAAAATCCATGCCGCATCGATGGTAACGGCTTTCAGCGCACCATATCGACTCATAACTTCAGCTTGTCCGGTTTTTTCACCTGATATATTTTCTCGTGCGACTGCAGTCCACATCAGCGTCAACGGTGAGAGTGGTGCCATTGGACTGTCAGAGTGGAGTCCTACGGGAACACCTTTTGATTCCAAGGAGCCGAGTCGCACCATTTGGGGTCCCCGATCAGGCCCGAGCCAATCGCCGCTATACATCTCGGACAGGATGTAATGGTAGTAAGGGTTTGCAGAGACAGCCGCGCCCAGGGCTGCAAGTTTTCGGTTTTGATCTTCCGTACTGTAGGCAAAGTGCTCCAGCGTCATGCGGTGATCAGCACGAGGACTCTCGCGCAACAGGTAGTCCAGAAGATCAATGAAGCGTGCCGTGGCGGCATCGCCATTACTGTGGGCGTGAATCTGAAAGCCAGCGTCCCAAAACGTTTTGGCAAATGTCTCGAGTGTGGGGACATCGACCATCCATACGCCCGTGTGCCCGTCGAGGTAGCCAGGTGACCCCATCTGGGAGAGGCCCGAAAAGATCGCACCATCAATCATGAGCTTGAAGTGATTACCCACCGTCACTTGATCATCATTCATGGTTTGCCATTCGAGAACTTCGGCAAGCGCTTGCTCAGCGGATTTTTGCCGTGTGATGAAGTCGGTAATTATGGGTGTGAGAAGCACTCGAACACCGACAGGGTCACTGGCTACGGCGGCTTTTATGGCCTGAATCTCGCCGACGGGGTTGCCAAAAACGCCGGTGCCCATATCTGCAGCAGTCGTCACCCCCGACTCGTGCATCATGGAGAGGAAGTTCTGCATACCCTTCATATAGCGGGCGGGCTCAAAGAGAAATCCCATGCGCGGGAATACTGCTCTCAGGCCCAGTTCATAGAAGTGTCCTCGTTTCCAGCTGGCTCCATGAGGAATGGCATCCGCATCATCCTTGGTAACGCCCAGGAGTTCCCAGGCCCCATCATTACCAATGAGCTCATGAAATGAGCGGTGCCAAAGCATAACCGGTGTATCGCCAAACCAGTCGTTGAGATCATCCCGCCAGACCTCGCCATGCCACAGCGGGTGATAGCCAAAAGCGACAAATGGTACTGACGCATCATCATGTTGCGCGACCAGATTTTGCAGTGCACTTCGGTAGCCCTCAGGCGTTGTCGCTCCCGGGAAATCACCGGTGGGCAGATACCAGTCATCGGGTGCAAGAAAGGGGAACTGTGTCAAAACCGCAGGCAGCGTAGGGTGGACATGGGGGTCAATGAAGCCTGGTGTCATGACCTTGTCTTCGAACTGTCGGTCGACCCGCGCACCGCGTGCAGCAATCAGCGGGCTCAGGCTATCCAAGGAGCCAACGGCCAAGACTTTTCCGTCTTCCACCGCTACGGCGGTTGCCTCGGGTAGTGCGGGTTCCATGGTTCGAATGAGCTTGGCCGTGTAAACCACTGTTTCCGCTTGGATGGCGTGCGCTAGTGAAAGCAGTGCAAGAGCAACCATTATTGTTATTGGACGCATGAGACCTCCCTGTATCGCCACGCCATGATGTCATGAAATGTGGGATGACAGCAGTAGGCCTATCGAAGAACTTTTAGCCAATCTCCGGTGCGTGGCTCGCCGCTGGGGTAATAGCCGTTGATCAAGCGCAATTGATTTTCTGCATCAGGTACCCGAACGCCCGAGCTCAGCGACCCGAAGGTAGCACCTCTAGGAACTTGCACGTAGTTTAGGACGTGACTTTCGCCGCGCTTTTTCTCGCGCGCAAAGAGAGGTCGGAAGGAGGTGATGATGGTCTTAAATCCGGCATCGGCAGCACCGAAGTCGCTGGCTTCGCCCTCAAACAAAAAGCGGAATCGGTGGTCAACAATACCTAAGCGCTTCTGAATCCCGCCAGCGCTTGCCAGGCCGGTCGCTCCCTTTAGGCCTTCGTTCTCAATCGACTCCTGCTCACTGACCTCCCCGGAGGCAAGTTCTGGAAGCGCGTCATCGGGGCTTTTATCGGGGTCTACCTGGGCGATTTTGATTTTGAGTGCTGCATCGGAATCAGGAGCTCTCGCGACAATTTCCCGCGTCGTCGCCGTGACGACCCAGTCTTCGGGGTGCTCAAACGTAAAATCCAGTTTGTTGTGGTAGTACCGCAGTGGATCACTTTGCGCCTCGGCGCTCGCACCAACCACCATTCCTTCGGTCTCGCGCCTGAACCGGCCAGGTAACTCTGGGTTCTCGGGCATCGTATCGAGATCTAAGCTGTTGGCTGTCTTGATAACTGTTTGCAGTCGCAAGTCATTTCTTGGATGGCTGGCATACAGCCCGTGGTAGGTGCCGGAGGGTTTACCTGAGGCCTTGGCAACCGCTTTGCGGTAGCGCTCCTGATCTTTAAGAACACCGATGACCGAGAGCAAGGCATCAGCGTCGTATCCGCTTTTATGCATGAATTCAGCGCCCGCCGCGTCCGCTTCGAGTTCCATATCACGGCCGAAGCCTGAAATAAGCTCTGCGCCGTACATGCTGGTCGCGTCGTACAGATCGCCCGATCCGGTTAGGATCAATGCCGATACCGCCGCTACCTGATTCGTAATTGTCTGGGTTCTCCGGCGAGAGTGATGCCGCTCCGTAATATGCCCTATCTCGTGTGCAATTACGCCAGCAAGCTCTGCCTCGCTGTCGAGGTAGGCGAGTAGGCCTCGGTTGATATAGATAAGACCGCCGGGCAGGGCGAATGCATTGATGTCAGGCGAGTCCAGCAAGGTAAAGGTGAATTCCTGATTAGGCATGCTGGAGTTAGCCACTAATCGCGCACCGATTTCGTCAATGTAGGCCTGCAACTCGGGGTCGTCGTAGATGCCGATATTCTCAATCAACTTCTCATGCTCTTCAGCAGCATCGGTCGGAATGCTGACAGGTCGTCCACCGACGGTTACCGTTGATGAACCTGCGCAGCCTGCGATCAGGGCGGTGAAGCAGAGCGAAGCTACAAGTCGTTTCATGGCTTACGACCCGGCAGACAGATACTGCAGTAGCTGGGTGCCCAGACTGTCGCAGGCGGTATCCTGAACGGGCGCAATGATCGGAATGGGAACAACAACGGCTGGCATGTAGCTTTGTCCACTGGTTAAGGCACTCATCTTTCCGACCTCGGCCCCATCATCAAAGTTCCATATCGTGGCTTCGTATTCGGACTCGGTGCCCCAGGTACCGAAACCAAAGCATCCGGCACCGGTTGGACCAACACCGCAGGTCATGGAGCCGCTGCTGTTGGTGTCCTGGGTTCGGCCGTCGATCCATATCATGTAATTGAGGTCAAGGTCCTCCAGCTTATTCGCTACGCTGGGGAGCATCATTAGTCGGCCAACGCTCTCAATACTGAGGGGCGCAGTCCGCGGCTCAAACCATGGGTACAGGGTATCAACAAATTGTCGCTCGGGGATCACGCTGATGCTCTCGCTACCGCGGCTGATGTGATTGCCAATGCAGTCGATAAAATCGGGTTCGGTGTCGTAGTCAGGCGCATGACGCCGACCGAGAACAACAATGCTGCCATCCCCCATACCTGCGACAGGCGCATCGAATGTCATTTCATCGACATTCGCAGTCACACAACCGCCCAGTAGGCCACCAAGCATCAGGACATAGAGCAGTGCGCGCTTCATTGAGCCTCCTCGGGATTTTTAATCCAATCCATCACGCCCGTTACACGCAGGAAGCTGGTAATAAAATTGGCACCTGCATCGCGGAGGGCCATGACTGCAGCCAAGTTGACGGCATCGATGTCTGACTGCATGAAGGCGGTGGGCGTTTTTCCGTAGGCTGTAAGTGGCCACTCGGCAAAGGGCTGCATATTTTCTAGAGAGATGGTGGCATTTTCTTCATCGATAATTTGCTCGGGCTCAACCAGCGCCAGGTTGTAGCGCATCCAGATCTCGTACACTTTAACGTTGGTGTACAAGGGGATGGCGTACTGCACGTCGGCCACTTGTGGAATGAGAACAGCATCGACATCGTAGGCCTGCAGATCTGCGTAGCTCTCAATGAACACCACATTCTGGAAGAACGCCGGGAAGAGAGTAGACCAGAACTCAACTTGTGCTGTGCCTGTGCTGACCCGCCAGCTGACCTCACCACGACCCGTGGCATCATCGACGAGCTCGTGCTCTTTGAATTCCTGGGTGAACAGAACACCTACCGATACTGGCACAGGATCCACCAAGGGCGTCGGGAATGTTCCTTCCACAATGACTTCTCGACTGGTACATGCCGCCAGTACGAGGAGAACAATGAGCGTCAGTAGACGCTGCGCCTTACGGCCTAAAGTCATTGAGTCCAACAAACGTCCCACCATTTCGATGCGTCAGTTCTCTCATGAGTGTAGCAAAACGAATGCCCGTGTCCTGCAACTCGGGCGGCCTAATAAACTGTACGGGGAAGCCCACTGCATGGATGCGCACACGCCGCTCCCCGGTGCCTGCTTCTGCGTTCAGCCGATCGACGGTAAGCACGACTTCTTCAATGGATCTGCCGGTAAATTCATCGCCAAAGACGTAGATGGAAATTTTCTTGTCTCGGTCATAAAACGATCTGACAGCCTGCGTAATGCCTTCGACCGGCGACGAGTTAGAAAACGCATTCCAGTTCGCGAGATTACGCAGGATCAGCTGTCGGCGCGCGGGCGTATCAGGTATCCACTGACCGGCGTATCGAGAGAATAGGTAGTTCCCCATGTCGTTCATGACCTGAATACCCTTCACGTTGGGGTAGATGTTGAGTGTGGCCTCCATTTCACCGAGCATCCGTTGCCAGGCGTAAGAAAACATAGAGCCCGAGGTGTCGATGATGAAGATGATGTACTCGCTGTCGACGGGGATACCGCCAATCAGTTGATTTTTCTTCTCGGCATCGCGTCCAAGCAGTCGCTCCTCCTCGTCGCTTAACTCCTGTCGTGCAATGGCGAGTTGCTCAGCAACGATGCTGTTCGAATTGCGGGTTGTTTGCAGCGAGTCATAACGCGACTTCGATGACGCCAGCGAGCCCTGCAGAATGGCAATCTGTTCTTCAGATTTAGATATCTGCTCTCGCTTTGCTGCCAGGTCTCTGTTGAGCACTGTTGTTTCGCCTCTAATTTCAAAGAGCTGTTCGGTCAGCTCGGCGACCCGCCCCTCTGCGATCACGGTAGACTCCTCGAGGACCTGTGGCTCCACCGTTTTGGTGATCATCAGAAGCAAGATGACAGCGCCAAAGCCACAGCAAATGACGTCCAAAAACGACAGTGAAATCTCAGGTGCGGGTCGACGCTTGGGCATTACGGCCAATCCTCCGCGGGCGCCATGAAGCTCCCGCCTGTATTCTGCGCCAACTTCCAAAACTCGGACGCCGCCATCGGGTCACCTTCCATGGGTGAAAGCACCACGTTGACTGGAACGTTGTCCGGTAACTTATCTACAGCATCGCGGTAGTGTTTCAGTCGGGCCGGACCCGAAACCGTATTTTTTCTCGGCGTATCTTTTCCCTGAGTGGGTAGACCATCGGTGATAATGAAAATGTTATCGGGCTCGCTATCGAGCTCATTGAGAAATACAAAGGCGTTGTAAAGCGAGGTGCCGCCTGATGGCAAGGTCTCGCGGACTGAAGTGATTACTCGCTCGACCTGATCACTGTTGGCGACTTCAAGCCATCTGCCCTGCGTCTCCGGTAGGGCAAATTGGGCTTCGGTATTGAACAGAATGATCTGGTAGCGCGATCCCGTAGGCAGTTGAGCCGTTAGCCAATCGACGGTATCTAGGGCCTGAACCCATTTTCGAGCGGCGCGCTGTCGATCACTTGACTGATTTCGCAAGCGGATGACGTTAACGACCTCTGGCGCCAACATGCTGGCTGATGCATCGATCATGATCGCGATCCGGTTGCCGCCGAGCTTGAGACCGGTCAGGTACTGACGATTACCCTCGCCTTGAAACTCACGCGCGCTCCGGCCACCGTCTGCCTCAGCTGCCTCGCGCAATTGCTGTATGCGCTCCTCCAGTGAGTTGATCTCAGCTTTTAGCGCCTCAAGGTCGGTGGTTTCACTGACATCCGATTCTTCCAGTGAGGCGATTAACGCCTCCAGCCGATCAAGCTCCTCGGTGACAACTCGGGCGCGTCCCTGCGCTTCAACAATTTCGAGATCGGTGCTGCTAATTGCATTGCGTAACCGCACTAGACCCTCCTCGCCTTCTCGAATGTCTGCCTCAAGCAGGTCGACCTCCGACAGCACCTCCGCATTTACCGACTGAATTTGAATCTCGATGGAGTGATCGATAATCAGGAATACGAGTACAACAGCACCGAACCCACAGGACATGATGTCCAGAAAGCTGAGGTTAAATGTATTGGTCTGTCGTTTCCGCCGCGGCATGGATTACGACTCAACGATAATGATTACGGCTTCTTTGCCGTCGTTACGATACAACCGACTGCCCACCGTGAGTCGATCATGTGAACCGGAGACCGACAATACATTGACTCGGTCGCGCAGTGCCTCGTCAATACAGGCAACACCGTCGCGCTTTACGACGCCAAAGCCAAGACCCTGCTCGTCTGTGTCACTTATGCGATGTGCCACAGCGTCGACGAGGATGTGGGTGGGCTGATCGTCTTGCCCAGCGGTTGCGGGAGCTGGCGCCTTGCTGACCTTATCAATCGATGCAGACGCGATCATGGCGTCGGTATTCTCCGATGTGTCGACTGATTCATCAGCTCGTGTTACAGCGCTTGCTGTCTGTCGTTTGGAAATGCGGGTCAGCGGCTGATCATCTGAGTGATCGAGTAATAGATCCTCTGCTGCAGCTGTGAGGGAATCAATAGAGGCAACCGCATCGAATGCGATGCCCGGAAAGGCCGATAGTGATTCGTCGATGCTCAGGGCTCCTGTTTTCGCACTGATAGCCGACGCGATTTTTTGTCCTGCTGTCTCGAGACGACTTCTCGAGACTTTGAATGATGTTGTTCCGAGTTCAACTGAGACCTCGGGGCGATCTTTTAGTGCTGCAAGCACGCCGGGGAGAGCATCGAGCAGGGTTTGCTCGGACTCAGCACTGCGCCGCGGATCGAAGCGTGTCTGATCGACGCAGGCATCAGCGCACTCTTCAAGGCACAGTTCCAGTAAATCGAGATAGCCAAGGCCTGGTACAGCTGTGATCTTGTCGACCTGACAGAGATTGGCATCAACCGTGACCTCGCTGACGAGGAGTTGTCGCCATTGCAAGTTTAGGTTGAGGCCCGAGCCCAGCTCTGCAGGGTGTGCTAGGAGCGCTCTGTCGACCACTGCACTTGGGTTTACACCCAGCGCACCCAAGATACCCAGAAGCAACTCCAGTTGGGGCTGCTCAAGGTTCCCAGGTGCCATAAGGCACAGGCTACTTACCCCATCACCCGATTCGAATAGGCCTTTGAGGTGTTCATAGACTAAATCGGCCGTGTGACGCGCGTTGCCGAATGTGTTGCCGAGTGGCGTGGTAGCGAGCTGACTGAGCATGTCCGTTCGCACGTCCAAGGGTCTGCGTTTGAGTTGCGCGAAGGCAGCATCGCCGAACAGGAGGACATCTGCCTGAGATAGGACGATACCCGGAGATCTAACGACTTGCTGACCGGCACTGAGTGTCAGGCTGGCATCCGTCAGATCAAGAAAGGCGCGACTCATTTAGGCGCCGCCAGATGTCGAATGAGCTTCTTATCCACGTAACGCTGCGTGCTCAGCACCAGTCGCTCCTGAGATAGCTGCAATTGGTGCAGCGCAAACATGATGACAATGGATAAGACCAGCGCCACGAAGGTGCTGTTAAAGGCAACGCCGAGACTTACCGTCACACCTGAAATATCGCCTTCAACCGCCTTGTAGGCCTGCCCCAGCGCGTCACCGATGCCGCGCACAGTGCCAATAAACCCGATCGACGGGATGGCCCAGCTTATGTAACGAACCATCGATAATTCGGAGTCGAGCTTGTCTGCTTCAATGTCGCATTGCTCGCGCACGGCCTCGGAGACGGCAGGGATGCTCGCTGTCGTCGAGAAGCGGCTGAGAGCATTGAGCAGTGTGCGTGGTAACAGCAGTTCCTGCTCTGTTTCCGGGAGTGCTTCGATGCCGCGAGCGTAATTTCTTGCATCTTGGGGAAGGAGCGTCGTGCCTTCGGTGACCTGAATGAGGTTGCGCTCGAGCATGGTCGCTTCCTGGCGCGTCGTCCACGCTTTGAGACCCATGATCGCCAGAGCCCAGATCATCAGGATGAAACAGGCCTCCTGCTCAAAATCACGAATGACAACGTAGAGTGATCGCTCGGGTACGAAGGCGGCTCCTGATGCTTGTAGTGCGGCTTGTACCGCCAACTGAGCGTCGGCAGAGGGTCGGATTAATCCCACATAAAAGGCGTGCACGACGATGACGGCGGCAAGTAGAGCTAGGACTTGGAATGCAAACTCTGACGGGACTCTCGGTTTAGACATGCGCATTCACCTTAAATATCGACCGGGAAAGACACGGATCGATCTTCGCTAATCCGCTCAGTGGGAGTGTAGTTGTCATCCGCTGTTGCCGACGAGGCCGTTTCTTCTGAGTTCAGGTCAGCTGCATCAGTTTGGGCGCCATCAACGCTATCGATAGCAGCGTCTGCGATGCCCTCCATAGCTGCTGCCGCGGTGCCTGTATCATCTTCGCTAACCGCACCGGCGCCACCAGAGCTGGGCGCGACTTGGGTTGTGCCAGTTTTATTTGAAGTAGCCTCGACACCTTCATCCTGTGCGAAGGCAACGAGTGCGAGACCTGCAAATGACAACACGCCAACCCAAAATTTACTCTGCATACCTTGCCACCCTAAATCCAACGTCATCACGCCCGCGCTCCCCATAATCACGGTAGGTCAGTCTTAGTTCTCGCAAACGGCTCAAACTCCAACTGGCACCCTTGATCGTGTAGTTATCGCCCTGAGGGTCCCCGAGCGGATCTTCTTCGATCGCCTCATTCGGCACAGGTATCCGGTAAACGTCATTCACCCATTCAGCGACGTTACCACCCATATCGTATAGGCCTCTGGGGTTGGGCGGAAACTTCCCGACCTCGGCGCTAACCACAACTTTATCAGTGTAACCATTCAGGATACGCCCTGTGACCAGCGCGGAAGAGGCGTCGGCGAGGTTGGCGCTTCCATCCTCGGGCGGCCAGGCTTCACCCCAGGCAAATCGCCAAATGTCTTCCCCTTGCACGCGAGTAGCGAACGCCCACTCAGCCTCAGTCGGGAGACGGTATCCGGTAGAAGTACTGTCGAATCCCGTGATGATGCCATCGCGCTCGGTGTAAAAGGGCGGCAATCCCTCGCGCGCGCTGAGCCAATTGCAGAAGCTGGCGGCCTGCTGCCAAGAGAGCTGCACGGCGGGTTGGTGTTCGCGGTTTAGGCTCTTACCTCCCGCCTGTCCTGACTCATGGTTCTGTGTGAATTGACGAAACTGGGCATTCGTAACTTCAGTGGTTGCCATGTAAAACGCACGTGTCAGACGCACAGGTCGCTCGACTTCGTTGGCACCTCGTCCCGCATCGCGTCTAGGAGCGCCCATAATGAACTCATTGACGGGACTCACCTGAGGATCGATTAAGACCAATGTCTGACCCACAGAGCTGGTGATCTCAGGCTTGATGGCGGCCTTTCTCGCCTCTTCTTCAGTGAGCAGCGCCACACTAATCCGCTGTTTCAGTCCTGCACGCGGCGTTACCCGTCGCTCCACACTTACATACCCAGGCGCTCTGATGGTGATCACTTGCTCGACACCGGGTAGTGCCAATATCTGGCTTCCCTTACCGCGGTCATCGCCATTGACCTGAATGGTGGCGTTGCGGGGCATCACCTGAATATCGACTTCGCCAAGTGCTGGCGACAAAACGACTTGTCGGTCGACGCTAGCACCCTTTTCCAGTGAGAGGCTAAATGATTCGGGTAAGTAGCCTGCACGTCGCAGCTCGATACGATGTCGTGTAGCGGGTTCCATGGTGACGTCAGTTGGGGTGGCGCCGATAAAGCGACCATCGCGGGTCACAACAGCACCCGCAGGGACTGAAGTTAGACGAAGTATCCCCGCCGCCGGTGTGAGTTCGATAATACCGAGGTCGATATCGGTATCAGCGACAGCGTTTAGCTCGACTACCTGGTCGATATAGCCCGGCGCACTGAAGGTGATTTCACGCGCTCCTTGCATGACTTCAAGGACTTGTTCGCTGGACGTGATCACTGACCGATCAACACTCTGCTGATCAATGCTTACCGAGACCTCGGCAGGGACCGTCTCGACTGACACTCTGGCCCAGCCCGGAGTCAGGCTGGCAGAGAACCGTTGTGTTTGGGCTCTGCCCGTCACCTCAATGGTGGTCTCGTAAGGGAGATAACGCTCGACCACCAAGCTCACGGTTACCTCGCCCGCGTCCACCTCATCGATGGTCAAGGGCGTGACACCGACTGGGGTCCCGCTCAATGACACAGTCGCTGATGGCGGTATGGACTCGATAACCAATGTCCCGGGTAAAGGAGTTAACACCAGCGCCCGTGTCTGCACCTCGGCATCGTCTACGCGTAAAGACCCGATGTAGGTCTGATATCCCTCTGCGGTGACATTGAGCTCATAGGTACCAGGTCTCATTAGGAAACGCTCACCGAAGGGTAAATGCAGTCCCGAGATATCGATCGTAGGTGTCGTTTCTGACTCCACAGTAACTGATACCGATCGAGCCGTGAGCAAGAAGAACAGGACATACGCGATGACCAAGCCCGCTAAGACCAGCAATGTGGCGGATGGCGTTATGCGTCGAGTTGTCGCCACCGTCGTTTCACTGCGAGGTTCAAATGCAGTGGGTGACAAGGACTCCGGTTGGTTGCGCTCGTTTGACATTAGCGGATGATCGCCTCCTCGCATCGGACGTCAATACGATTATCGGATGTGGCGTTGATACTGGCAGTGACCAACACGTCTCGGTAACCGTCGCGGCTACCCAGAAATTGATATTGGCCGGGCCGAAGCGAGACTGTTCTTGATGAGACGGTACCCAAACGGGCAACACGCTTGATGGTTATCTCCGTAAGACCATCGGAGGTGATGACTACGGGTAGCGGTGTACTGGCCGTAGCCACTGCCGATCGAACCGCCGCCACTTTGCCTTTGAGTACAGGCGCTGTTTGGGCATTTGCTGCCAGTGCGGCCTCAGCCTCTGCCAGAGAGAGTTGCGCCTCACTCAGTACAACGGGATCGACCAGCCGCGCTTGCCTCTCGACGATCGTATCGAGTTTCGCGAAGAGCTCGGCCAGGGGCCGGGCCTGATCAAGGCCGTCTGACGCTTCAACAAGGCTGGCATCAATGTCAAGCGCCGCCTCTAAAACCTCGACTGCCTTCGCCCATTGCTCCTTTGCCGTGAGATCAGCGGCCTGACTCAGCAAGTCATTGAGGCGCGACAGGGTCTCTGCCTCCTCGAGCTGTGCCAGCGCCGCCCTTGGACCATTTGCGGCGGGAAGAATATTTCGTGCCGACTGAAAGGAAGCCCGTGCACCGGTGAAATCATTGTTACCCAATAACGCAAACCCTTTCGTCATGGCATCCTCAAAACGCTGCTGGGTTAGTGCCGACTTGTACTGTCGAGCTACCTTTGCCAAACGCTGGTGTGCGGGGTCGAGCCCCAAAGCCTCATCGACTTGAGATACCGCAGTACTCAAACGACCTTGCTCGAAGCTTGCCTTCGCGGCTGTTTCGAACTCTGTAATGGCGGGCATGAGGGGTACGCGTTCGACAGCATCGAACACCGCATCGCTATCAGGCGCCATTTGTTGAAGCAAGGGTGCGATAGTGCCTGCTTTGGCTTCATCGCCTGACTCGATTGCATCGAGTAGCAACGCCAGCCTTCTATCGATTTCGTCGCTTAGCCTTGCTTCGAGTCCGTTCAAAGAATCAAGTGCCTGCTGATAAAGAGCTTCGGCCGCTTCAAAATCTTGTGCTCGGTATAAGGAATCACCTTCTAAAGCGACGGCACTAGCGGATAAAAAGTCATCAGCGGCCCATTGATCAACACCGCGCGACTCGAGTCGAGACTCTGTCTCCAGCAATGATTGCAGTACTTCTTGCGCTGAGCGCCTTACTTTGGCCAGTTGCGCTTCCGCAAAGGGGCTTCGTTCTGAGGCATTCTCCTGCGTTGCACTGGTCGATAATGCAGGGACTGTCTGCGTGACTTCCGAAATGGTGCTCGGTGCACCTGAAGACGGGGTATCAGGTGCGGGCGCAAACTGAGGCAAAATGAAGACTACAAACCCAAGCAACACCGCACCTATAGCCAGCGCTATCCATGTGCCTACGGGGCGGGCCGCATCGGAAATCTTTTGGGTGCTTTGAGTAGCGGCTCTCGGTTCAAAGGACGCTGCGCGCAAAGCGTCTTTGCCATCGTCTGTCATCTATCGGCTGGAAGCTCAGCAATTTCGGCGGCGTAGATATCGCTCAGAATCTCACGCCACTGACCGTATTGATCCTCAATCGTACCTGAAAGCTGGATAGTTCTGTCTTCCAACTCGATGACTCGTGGCGTGATTTCAGCCTCCAATGACTGCCCCAACTCCTCGAGTGCCAGAGAGTGAATATTGGCTTCGGCCCTGCGCTCGAGGCCGCCCTTGATCAGACCACCGCCCGCGTAAATTCCAACGGCGCCCGCGGTTCTCACATTGCGATCGTCGGAAGTGGCTGCCGCTATACCGGCCAGCAACGAAATCCCACCCATGATTAACTGGGTCTGTGCTTCGTTCTCAAGCTCACGCAGTGCGACCGTTTCCTCATAACTCAGGCGACGCCATTCGTTGTAGGGGCCATCCATTGAGCCAGAGAAGTTATCGTAGTGGCCTTGTAGCGTATCGACGAAGATGTGGTTGCGCTGCTGAATGGCACCGATACGGGCCATCATGGGGTCGCTCTCTGCCGGTAGGCGTACCGCGCGCGTCAGTGTGCCCTCCACGCCGCTGAGATAGCCTTCGAAGGCCTCGGGCGCAAAGCTCTGGGCAAACTTCAGCTTGGATACATCCCTGATAGCCAGCCGATCACTGCGCGCTAACGATTTGAAGACCGCAATTAAGTCGTTCGCGATATCTCTGTAAACAGCGAGAAATGGATCCTTCTTAACTCGCTGGGTCTGCTGATAGGCATATCGACTGGTCATTCCGGCGTACCTTTTGTCGAGCCAAATACGTCCCTGAGCATCTACTGCCCTTATCGCAAGGGAGAGTGCCTCTCCATCCGACTGCTCTATTGTCCCCGTCACCAGCACATCCGTGATGTGCTCGGAAGAGGGCACAACCCGACTAGCTCCCCAAACGCCTTGATCATCCAACACGAGAGCGAGTTCGCGCGCCATAAACGCCGCCTCGGCGCGCCTAATTTCGGGATAGATACCTTCTTCGGGGTCTACGTCCGCGATGCCCGGATCAAAAACCACCACCGCAACATCCAGCACCTCATCGCTGGGGAGTGAGGTCTCGTAGGTGCTGAGTGCTGGCACTGCTGTTGTTTTTACCGTCTCGGTAACACAACCGCTGAGTAATGCGAGCAGAGTCAGCAGTGTCATAAGACGATTAATCATTCTTCGGGTATCTCAATACCTTTGTACTTTCGGTATTCGTTCCATAGTGCTTCACGAATGTCGGGATCAGGTTCCCGCATCGCAGCCTCGCGAAGCTGGCGAGCAACGATGTCATCGTCATTGCCCGAGGGAATGTCCTCAGGAGCCTCATAGACAGCCGGGGCGTCAGGTGCACCTCCTGAGCGACCGCCCATGCCACCACCCACGGAGCCATAACCACCTTGGTCGTCTGCTTCATAGGGATTTCGACCACCGGAGCTTGTCTCGGTTCCCGGGCCATCTGAGCTTTGTGTCGAGCTTTGCGAATTCGCGCCTTGCTCCCGTTGGCTTTCCCGCTGCTGACGTTGCTCTTCCCGAATAATGGCATCGAAAACGCCTGTGCTCTCTTCGAGCTGCCTATCCAGCACGGCAACACGTTCTGCTGTTGTTATGGTATCGGTGGCGCCCCAGTCAGGATCTAAACCACCTTGCGCGCGCGTGCCGCCTGCCTGTCCCGCATCTGTACCTGCGTTAGAACCAGCTTGCCCGTTGGTGGTGGCTTGCGATGAGTTTTCTCCGCTGGTGCCACTCGAACCGCTGCCTGATGAGCTACTAGCCCCCTCGCTGGAGCCAT
>CABYVD010000011.1:0-56916 GCA_902522335.1 Halieaceae bacterium
TTGTGACATAACACCAATCAAAATCGCGCAGTCCATGCGATACATTAAGGCGCGGATAGATAACGGATTAAGAAATGCGCGCGCGACGCATCATCAAATAAATGAAAGCGCGGGGGTGAGAAGAAGCGTGGGGATTAGAAGAAATCAGACTGCTTTTCAATCAACCATTGAAGGAATACAGAATCGATAGTCCTTGGTGCCGCTGGTAATGCAGTATCTGACCACCTTGGGGCCGTCGCCATCATCGCGAACAATGCCGGAAAACGGTGTCATGCCGGTATACCGACCAATCTCCCCTTTAGAATCAACATCGCCGGCAAATCGGTAGCCATAGGTCGCTTCAACACGGGCAACCGGAACACGGCCCTCTAGTCCTCGATAACACTTGAGGTTTTCAAAAATGACCGACTCTGGGTCACCCATTCGCTGTGTAATAAAAGGAGTAACAACAGCCAGGCAGGTTTCCTCTGACATAGATAAGCCAAAGTCAGCCGCGTCTATCTCCTGCTCTGTCGGCGCTGATGAACAACCCGATATGACTATTGCCGACACGACCATTGATAGCCAAAGCTTCATGACATCGAATTCCTGTAATAGGCTTCTCACCCTTTACAGTAGACATAGATCCGCAATCAAACAAGCACGAAAGTAGCTCGGGGAATGGTTCATGGTTTGGATCAGGAGTGTTTTGCTGTCGGCTCTGGTCATGTTGGCCACCTACCTAGCGCCGGCAACCGAGACCGCATTAACCAGTGATTCGCCGCCCGGCTTCTTACTGCTTTGGAGGCGCTATTCAGCACATCTCGCCTTCGTTTTTATGTTATTGGCCTTCTCTGCGAGTACGCTAAAAGCCGTTGTAAATAGTGCGCAAACCCGAGCTTTGTTGAGATACCGAAGACAGCTAAGACTGGGGTTTGCCACTGCGCATACCTTCCACTCGATAGCGCTCATCTTGTTTCTCAACAACCTTGAGGGCTGCAAATTCGATGCGTCTGTTGCAGTAGCGGGATTCGGCTACGTGGTCACTGCCTCGCTCGCTTTTACTTCTAATGATTACAGCGTCAAACGACTGGGTACTGCTAAATGGAAGCAACTCCACACAGTCGGGATTTTCATACTAATGTTGTATTTTTTCGTGGCCTCTGGGCGACTGCTGACAAACTTTGCCCCGATCTACGCGGTCTATGCTGCGCTGATTGCGACAGCGGTGGTCGCAAAACTCCGAGTAAAGCGACGCACCATGACGGCCGCTACTGACTGAAGTAGACGTTACGCAGGAAAATCGTTTTGTCTGGTGCTTTTTCCTGACTGAGAAAGGCAACGATATTGGTGACGTCGGTCATGTCCGTACCTCCGTCGATCTCAGCTATGGGTAAGCTAATCGACCGCCACTCCTCATTGATCTCGTAATCTGTACCCGGTCCAAAGCTCGCGAAGTTATTCACTTGATCGCCACGCAAGAAGTGTCCCGTCTGGAAACCCAGACTGAAGTTCATATCGCTGCTACCACGAATATCAAAGTGCATCTGTCCCTGACGGAACTTCGCTAAGTTCTCGCCAACATCGGCATCGAGCTCAAGACTGGCACCCCACCAGTCACCAGCACGTGTCTCAACGCGGACCTCGCCACCCGGCAACAGTTCGATGGCAGTCGTACCCTCCCATGGGGTCAACTTTAGTGCAGCGCTCGGCGAACTCGCATCCACATCGGCGTTAGAGAACTGGTTATGTACCACGACCAATTTTGGCTCGGTGACCATCTCGCCGGGTGTGCGATCAGGGTTAGTTGTCTCTATTTTCCGGACTGCCATCTGGCTTCGAAACGGGGGCGTCGTCGCACTTGCCGACAACGCCTCTCGGTCACCCCCAAAGCTCTTTCGCAGGGGCTGGCCATCGCGGAGCAAACCGGCAAAGGCGCCATTATCAAATTCATCCCACAAGGTGTATTTCACTTCGTTGTTGAGCGCGATCAACCCAAAGTGGTTCTCGGAGTCTCCGGGGCTATCTGCCTTTTTCCACTGCTCGTCGAAGGCCTCAAAATAAAAGAGCGAAATGCCCTCTGCATCCGTCCACTCACGCAGCAGATCATGAAAGATTTTTTGCTTGAACTCGTCCGCTGCTTTAGAGCCTTCAGCTCCATAGGCGGTTTCGTCGATACTCGCCCAGCCTGTCTCTCCGATATGCATTGGCTTACTAACGCCGACCGATGCCATGTACTCAGCCACAGCGGCATACTGATTTTTTGCGTACGCGATTGCGCGCTGCATTGTCGCCTCAGTCATCGCTTCAAACGGCAACGACTCTTCGTCTGGAAGCACTCCCCAGAACGAGGGGTTATAAAAAGAATCGTGAAATGGGTAGGTGTGAACCGAAACAAAGTCGACAGCTCGCATGAGCTCCGTAAGCTCTTCAGTGTGATAAATCGGATTACCGCCACCCCAGGATTCATAGTTATCAGAGGAAGTGATCCATACGTCGGGAGTTAGTGCGCCTGATGCTTTTGCTTCTTGAAGGTGATTAATCCATTTCAGGATCGTTTCGGGATACACAAAGTAGGTCACCGCCCACTGGACCATTGCTTCGTTACCAACGGCAATGGCCTTCACAATATCCCGGTACTCATTCGCCAAGCGTATGGCGGTCGCAATCTCCTGGCTGTTGTTTTCAACGTTACCTTGAGTGTGATCCGGGCCCGTACCCTCAACCCAGGCATTCGTCTCTGGATTCCACACGGCCTCGGTCCAGGCGTTCTTCGACTCGATCCAAGCACCTAGCATGACGTACATTTCGAAGCTTGGATCCTTGGACTTAACCTCGCGAATGGCCTGCAGCAAACGCTCGGCCTGCGGGAACTGAGACGTGTTATAGGTGCGCAACAGCTTGATATCCATCGCAGCTAAAATCTTCACATCGTCAACCAGCTGCTCAACCGTCGGCGCGTCCTCACGAGTTAACCCACGGTAGCCACCAAAAGAGATCGCTCGATAATCAGGATTTCCAAAAATCGTACCGGGCGCCGGGCTTGATAAGTCCCCTGGGTCAGTACTGCATGACGCCAATAAAGCACCGATAAAACCAACCTTAAAAACCCAACAAACGACCCGATTCACGGCAAAAAATCTCCAATCTTGCTAGCGGGAATAGTATGGAACCATAGCGCGATAACTGCAGTATTAAGCGGTAATACTTGTCGCAGTGATAAACCACTTCAACGCGAGACAGAGAATGTATGACATCCCAACAACCCATGCAGGTCAGCGCGGAAAAGTGAACTTGCGACTTGAAGTTCTGTACCCACACCCCACATCGATAGCACCGCTAAGATTGACCTGATAAGCCAATGATCCTCCTCAACAAACAAATAACGATCCAATTAATCACGGCATATTTCTGTCTCGCAGCCGGACTCACGTTGAGCGACGCGAGTTGGGGCAATACCGCCGGTGTCTTTCCACCGGTTGTGAACGAGGGGCATCGGTCAATGCAATATCGGATTACCATTGATCCTGACTCCGTGGCCTGGGGCAGGCGCCTGCATTATCAGCAAAGCCTCGATGGGAACATAATGCTCCGAGGCATTATCCATGGCTCGGAAAATGCCCTTGGACACTCAACCTTTGTTTTTGCTCAAGCTGAGCTGTTTTGGGACCTTGGTGATGATTGCGAAAAATTTCGCCGCGGGTTTCGATTCGATGCTCGCATACACAATCGCTCTTAACCCTCGTTATTCAGTGCTAACTACGGCGCGCTATACGAGTTCAATGATGCATGGCACCGACGAGTGGCGATATTGAACACACGGGGCTTTGGTGGTGCAGATAACGAGATCAGACTGCAAGCTCGAGCGCTAATAGCATTCCGAGCGACGCCTGCCCTAAGCCTCAATGTGGAGCACTACTCTCAATTGGGAAAACTTGAGCGTATCGCTGCATGGAACGAATAGCGTCATCAATTTGGCCCCAGCTTCAACTTTCGAATCGATCCCGGATGGACCGTCTATCGCGGCTTGTTATCTAGCCTTGATGACCGGTCGCCTGATGTCGCCTACCGACTTTGGGTAACCGAGGCGTTTTAGCGCGGCGATTTGACAGCCTCAATTAAATACCCAGGCATCAAAACCGAGATAAACAATGCCCAGAACAAGGGGACCGATAGCCCCCTTTTCAGTCATCTTTTACTACGACTTCAAAACGTAGCTCAATAACCCCTGGGTGAACTAGCCGATGCCCTGCAGTAAAAGCGTCGTAGCAACACAGAGCATCACCAACCACGTCACGATGTTACCAACCATGCCAAAAATATTAGGCATTTTGGTTTGCTGAATACCGTAAGCATGAAAGAGACGTGCGACGAAAAGCGTACCACCGAGGATACTGATAGTTTGAGCCGATGCGCCCGTCACGGCCATGACACACAGTCCAATCAAAATAATGGGGACGTATTCAGTATTGTTTCCATGAGCACGGACCGCTTTTTCAAGCATAACCTGATCCGCCGAATCGCCCTTGAAGCGGTGCCGCACCACATCGAGTGCCAATAAAAAGGTGAGAAGAAGATTGAGGCCGACATACAGTGCCAGCGCGCTAATTTGTGCTGCTTCCATCCCGCTTGATCTCCATGAGCGATGACGAGTTAACCGACTGTTTGTTTATTTAACCGGTAATCCGTCCCATCACTGTGCCTTTATTTCAAGGCACCGTAAACGATGTTTTTCAGCTGGCCACGAAAGTTGAAAGTCGATGACGGTATCAGCTGCGTCATGAAAATGACCTGCAGGTCTTCCTCGGGATCAACCCAAAATATCGTGGACGCTCGTCCACCCCAATAGAAATCGCCCGCACCCACCGCACACGATGCAACCTCATCCAGTGTCGAGGCAAAACCGAGTCCGAAGCCAACACCCTCATTGGCTGTCTCAGAAAACGCCCCGAAAGCCATTTGGGCGAGTGACTTCCCACCCATCAAATGGTTCGCGGTCATAAATTCCAATGTTCGGCGGCCTAATAACTGGTAGCCGTTGAACTGCCCACCCTGTCTCAGCATTTCGCAAAACGCCATGTAGTCAACCGTTGTGCCCACCAAACCACCACCGCCAGAAAAGAAGTTTCGTTTGTGACGGTAGTGACTGGTATGAGGGTCGTCCTCGAGCAATACCTGTTTATCCATCGATCGCATGTAACACGCAGCAAATCGATCAAGCTTTTCGTCAGTGACACGAAATCCGGTATCCGTCATACCCAGAGGGTCAAAAATCCGTTCGCGCAAAAATGATTCGAACGGCTGACCCGAGATGATTTCGACGAGCGCCCCACACACGTCGGTGGCAAGTGAGTAACACCACTTTTGACCGGGGTCATAGAGCAAAGGAACGCGTCCCAACTTATCGGCAAACTCAAGGAGCGTCTCACCGTCTCCTCGCGCGATACCTAGGTCTTGATAGGCTTGATCAACTGGACTCTCCAAACCCGGTAACAGACCACCGTAGGTCAGCCCCGCCGTATGACTCAGTATGTGTTGCATGGTTGGCGGATTGGCCGGACGACGCGTCACCATCTGATCTCCCTCGCCATGCTCCCATACTTCTTGGCCTCGCCAAGAAGGAATAAACCGGTGCACTGGATCCGTTAACTGAAAGCGACCCTCTTCCCAGAGCATCATGAGTGCGACCGATGTAATGGGTTTTGACATCGAGTAAATGCGAAAAATCGTGTCGTCCCGCATGGGTTTGCTGCGCTCACGATCCATCAAGCCAATCGATTCAAAATAGGCGGGGATACCGTGCCGAGAAACCAGCACCTGACAGCCCGGTATTTTTTCTGGCTCGATATAACGTTGCCGAAGGTGCTCTCCGATGCGCGCCAGCTTGGCCTCTTCAAACCCCGCTACTTTTGCGTCTACTGAAATTGTCACACGTCTTTCCTTATTAATTTTTAGTTCACTACATGCAGGCGAAAGCCTAACGGCAAAGGGCATCAAATGCGACAAGACAAGCGAGCTGCTGCTCTTGGAGAATAACCGTTAGCTGTAATACATTGCCCTCGGCATCAACAGGTTTTCTCGCTATGAATCTCCAACTACTTATTCTCGATACATTACGCGTCATGCCCCATTGGCTTTTGACATGGGTTGGCGGCAAGCCGCAGGAGATTGACGGTAATCGCCTTGACATGAACATGCAGGTGCTCACCAAGCTGTCAGCGCGTGGATCGACTGAATCGGATGACGCACCAAGCGTGGACGATATTCGACGCAGAGCGGCCGAATTCAACGAACTGAATCTTCCCACCGTAGCGGGCGTTTCCACTGAAGACACCACCATTGAGCTACGGGGCAATTCGCTAAAAGCCAGAATCTATCGCCCAGTATCAGATGCTAACCCGAAGCCCGCCGTGCTGTTTTTTCATCAGGGTGGGCTGGTCATTATGGACCATCTCACGGACAACCACTTCTGCTCGCTTCTGGCGGCGCGATGCGGAGCTGTCGTTTTTTCTCTCGATTACCGGTTGTGCCCGGAGAATGCATTTCCGGCACCCATTGAAGATGCCAAGGCGCTTTGGGAACACGTTCAGACTTTTAGTGACGACTATGATGTCGACCCGGCACGGGTTGCACTGGCAGGCGACAGTGCGGGTGGCTTGATCAGTAGCACGCTCGCACTCATCTTACGAGACGAAGGTGGTCGTCAACCCAAAGCCTTGTGTCTGGCCTACCCCTGGGTCACAACCAATAACGAGAATCAGCCGAGTCTCAGCAGCTGTGCAAATACCTTTCCTCTGACGGTCAACACCATGCAATTCTTTAACTCACAGGTGTTTCCCAACGACCTCAAAAAAGATCATCCATGGGCAAATCCATTGCATGTGGAAAGTCTTGCTGGTCTCCCGTCGACCGTCATCGGGACCGCGGGATTTGACCCAATTCGGGACCAGGGGAATGCCTTTGCCAGCCGGCTTGCGGAGTCAGGAAACGAGGTCACACACTTTTGCTTCGAGAGCCTGACACACAGTTACCTCATGTTTGGCCGCGTCAGCAATGAGGCAGAACGCGCTTGCGAGACGCTTGCTGTCGCCCTTTCTCAGAGACTCAATACACCGAACTGAGACGCTTTATCCGGTCAACCGCCGGGTCAACCACCGACTGGCGCGCATCCCAAAGAGCCGGCTTAGACGGTGCCATCGGCGGGTTGATGAGCCCAAGACATGATGAAGCTCTCGACGTTGGGTCAAACCATGAACGGCATAGGCAACATCGTCCGGCTTCATTTCCCAGGTCATATTCTCGATATGCCGAGGATCTAGCGAGCGTCCCATTTCAGTATCGATAACCGGCGGCTTAATGCAGGTAACATAAATATCGTCATCTTCCCATTCGATATTTAGCGCCTGAGTGAAGCCATCCACATAGAACTTGGTCGCGCTGTAAACAGCAAGCAGAGGAATACCGTGGATGCTCGATGCGGAACACAGATTAATCACCATGGACCCTTCGGTGGCTTTCAGGAAAGGATGTGCCGCATAAGAGACCAAGGTGAGCCCCGTCACATTGACATCCACCATCGCGCGAATCTGACTCTCCGATTGCGTCATCAGCGCGCCACCCGTCAGAACGCCTGCGTTGTTAACGAGCACGTCGAGCCTCCCGCTCGTCGCCTGCGAAAACATAGCAATAGCCTCTTCAATCGAAGCGCTATCTTTAACATCACAGTAGCCGGCAATGGCGTTTTGAAAATCCGGCTCCGACAGCAACGCCTGACAACGAGTTGCATTGATATCAAACAAACCAACCTGATAACCCTCACGGGCAAACCGCCTTGCGATGGCAAGCCCAATACCTTGAGCCGCGCCCGTGATAAATGCGGTCTTCATAACTCCCCCTTGGTGCTCTCGCACGATGACTACTTATTTTTATTCAGTCATTTTGGTGTTCGTCGATCCCTGACGACCCCGTCAGTAGAGCATGGATAAGGTCATCACCCAACACCCTATAAAATTTACTTTTCAGCCAAGAAAAAAATAATGATACTGCTGACCCCGATCAAAGCAGTGTAAATAAGAAGAATGAAGTGGCCCCGTCTCGGCGACGCTATCCCTCAGCGTAAGCATCCTATTCGCACACTCATCGGGCGCGCAGTGTTCGAGCTCATTGGGTGGAATCTCGAGGGAAACCTACCCAATAAATCCAAGCTGGTCCTTGTGGCATTGCCACACAGCTCGAATTTTGATTTCGTTTTAGGACTGTCTGTCATCTGGGGCTGGGGTCTTAAGCTCAACTATATGGGCAAGCACACGCTCTTTAAATTTCCCCATGGCCTCTTCTTCAGAGCTGTCGGCGGTATTCCCGTAGACCGGCGATTGCCCCAAGGACTGATCGAAAAAATGACTAACGAATTCAACTCGCGGTCGTCACTAATGCTTGCAATTGCACCAGAGGGTACTCGCAACAGTGACGGGACCTTAAGAGCAGGCTTTGCTCGCATTGCTAAAGCGGCATCAGCCCCTGTTTTACCTGTAATTGTTAACTACAAGACAAAAACGCTTAGTGTGGGAAAACTCATTACAGACTTAAGCGACGTCGAGAGCATTATCGCCGCTGTAAAAGAACAAGGACTGACTGGTCAGCGCCGAGCACCCGCGAAGCTTTAGTTACCTCAGCGATTCATTGACCTCTCTCGCCACGATTTCAAATAGGCCAACCAGATGACGCGCAAGCGGTGTTGTGTAGGTTTCGCGTTTGACGAGTAGCGCGCTCTTCCACTCGACAGACATGGGTAGCGGCAATTCGATCAAGTCACCTGACTGTAACTGGGCGGCGAACACGGCCCTGGGACCCATGCAAATAGCGTCGGATGACAGAGTCAGCGATCTCAACGAGTCGTAATTATCAGAGACAATTTTTAGGTTGTTAAAGCCAGCAAGAATATTCTGCCCTCGTACCGTTCCCTGAGCCTTGGGCGAAATCAACGGGTATAGAGTAAAGGTCGCCTCGGTAATGTCTGCTCCGCACATTGGATGTGAGGCTCGGACTACCGCGACAATATTGTCACTGACCATCTCAAAACCACGAATGTGATCGGTTGATTGCTCAGACGCAGAAAATGGACCCACGATGATGTCGAGCTCAGCATCAGCGAATAATCTGAGCAAGGTCTGATCGTCTTCCGCAACAATCGACACTGACACATCGCCTGTTGTCTCCAGAAAGCGGCTGAGAACCTGCGGCAGCATCAACTGTTCAACAATCGGCCCCACCCCCAATCGAAGCTCACCCGAATCCAGTGAAGTCATCAACTCCACGTGACGCTTGATATCGCGTAACTGAGATCTCGCTTGATGCGATTGCGCGAGCACGTAGTCAGCCACAGGGGTGGCCACCAAACCGGTTGAATAACGAAAAAACAGCTCAGCCCCCAAGGTGCGCTCAAGCCGAGCGAGTCGCTTACTCAATGTTGGCTGCGATATTGAAAGCTCACCGCAGGCTTTGGAGAGGCTGCCCGTTCTGTGGACCGCTTCAATCAATTCAATATCGCGAATATCCATGGGTGGCTACCGTTTCAATATCACCATGACAACCTGCTATTCACTTATTTTAGTAAAACTAATAAAACTATTCATTAGTTTGAGTGCCAGATGCTTGTTACGGTGTAAGAAAATAAAGGGACATCTATTAGCATGGACACACCAAGAGTAACCATCTGGGGGACCAGCACACCGCGAAGCTTTCGACCGCTGTGGATGGCTGAGGAGCTGGGTATTCGTTACGAGCACAAGCCCATAGGACCCAGGACCGGCGAGACGCAGACCCCCGAATACCGGCAGCTGAATCGAAAGCAGAAGATTCCTTTCCTGCAGGATGGCGACGTAAAGCTATCGGAAAGTCTGGCGATCTGCCGCTACCTCCGAGATCAGTATCCGTCGGAGCAGGTGCTCACACCACAGGACCTCGTTACCAAGGCCAAAGAAGACGAATGGTGCTGCTACATTTACGGTGAGTTAGACGAGACCAGCTTGTACGTCATGCGTCGCCATGGCGATCTCGGCATGATTTATGGTGAGTCTGAAACGACGGTCGACGCGTCGCGCGCCTACGCCGAGAAGCACTTTGAAGTCGTAGGACAGCTGCTGGAAAAACGTCCTTATTTGGTAAGTGACCAATTTGGACTTGCTGACGTCTTCCTCATGTCATGCATTGACTGGGCGAATGCCTACCAGGTCGCTCTGCCGGACAGTCTGCACGCCTATCACGCTCACATTTCCGAAAGGCCCGCGTATATGCGAGCCATGAAACTAAACTATCCTGATCTTTTTGGAGGTAACTAATGGGTGCCTTAGACGGACTGAAGGTCCTTGATTTAACCAGCATGGTCTCGGGGCCGGTAGCGGCAATGATATTGGCCGACCAGGGCGCTCGAGTTATTAAAGTAGAGCCCCTTGTAGGCGAGCAAATGAGGCATATTGGTGGAAAGCATAACGAGGTTTCACCCGCCTTTTATTCTTGTAACCGCGGTAAGGAGTCGATTTCTTTGGACCTCAAATCCGAAGAGGGAAAAAAGATTCTTCTAGAACTTGCGGCTGACGCCGATGTCTTCATTCAAAACTTTCGCCCGGGTGCAATCGAGCGAATGGGCTTTGGTGAGGATGTCCTTCGAAAAACCAACAAACAACTGATCTACGTTTCGATCAGCGGCTTTGGCGAGAGCGGTCCGTACTCACAAAAGCGGGTGTACGATCCGGTCATTCAGGCTCTGTCAGGAGCCACCGACATCCAAATGGATCGGGCTTCAGGGCGACCGCAGATGTTCCGCATCATTCTCGCGGACAAGGTGACGTCATTGACCGCGGCACAGGCGATTAGCTCGGCGCTGTACGTGCGCGAGAAAACTGGCGAGGGTCAACACATCCGCTTGTCGATGCTCGAGACGATGCTGTCCTTCTTCTGGCCCGAAGGCATGGCTGGACTCACCTACGGCGACATGGAGTTCGACGTGACCAAACTGCAGGGCACTCAGGATCTTATCTACGAGACACGAGACCGCTACATCACGGCGGGTGCCATATCGGACAAAGAGTGGGCTGGCATGTGCCGCGCGCTCAATCGCGAAGACCTTATTGAGGACCCACGTTTCAAGACCGCTGGCGACCGATTCGTGAATGTCGAAGAGCGCAAAAAAATCACCGCAGGCGAGATCAAGAAATGGGCCAGCAGTGAAGTACTTGGGCGTTTGGATACCGAGGGCGTCCCTTGCGCCCCGCTACTGACACGCATGGAGTTGATGGATCACGATCAGATCCTCGCCAACGAATCCATTAATAAAACGTCTTACGAAGGTTTCGGCGAAGTCCGGCAGGCGCGCCCAGCCGCACGTTTTGACAAAACACCCAGCGAAATCGCAGGGCCCGCGCCAAAGCTAGGCGAACACGGCCCAAGCTTGCTCGCGGAACTTGGCTATGACGCAGAAGCTATTGAGTCACTCATCGAGAACGGCCGGCTTAAGATCGGCCACTAAGGATCGGAGAACAATGAGATGAAAAAAGTTTGTTTGATTATTGGCGCGGGCGCGGGCATTGGCGGCTCAGTGGGAGCGAAGTTTGCCGCGAATGGCTATCACGCCGCGCTATGCCGTCGAAGTGACGCTGAAGGATTACAAAAGCTCGTTGATGGCATTGAATCAAGCGGCGGAACCGCTTCAGGTCACCTGGTCAACGCCGTCGAAGCGGGTGCCATCGAAAAACTAGTGGAAGAGGTTGAGCAAATCGGCCCCATCGAGGTAGTGCTATTCAACTTGGGGGCGCAGATCGGTAACCGTTCACTCGAGAGCACCGCACTAAAAACCTTTGAACTGGGATGGCAGATGGCTTGTATGGGCTTATTCAGACTCGCCAAAGCAGTGATTCCAGCCATGGAAGCCCGCGGCACCGGCACCATTCTGGTGACCTCAGCCACAGCTGCGGTACGCGGTAACGCCGGGCAGCACTCACACGCGGCTGCCATGGGCGGCCGACGCATGCTCTGTCAAACCTTGAACGCCGAATACGCATCCAAAGGAATTCACGTTGCGCACATCATCGTTGATGGCGCCGTCGATGCACCCGATACCCTTGGAAAAATGCTGGGCGCAAAGATGTTCGAAAAACTCCGCGAGACCCGTGGCAAGGAGCATGACGGCCTTCTGCTGCCTACTGAAATGGCAGAGACCTATTTCCACATCGCTCATCAACACCGCTCAGCGTGGACACACGAGCTGGATTTGAGGGCGTACTCAGATCTAGCATGGTGGAACCACGCGCCTTAATCTGACAGCAAACAAAAGAATAATTAGCGGAGAACTCGGCATGACATTGACCGTTACCCCCTCAGGGCAAGCCTGCGGTGCTCGCATCGAGGGCATCGACCTCACTCAAGACCTTACCGACTCACAGATAGCCGAACTCAGGCAACTTTGGCTCGAGCACAAGGTCATCGCCTTGCCCGATCAAGCCCTGACGCCAGAGGACCTCGAGCGAGTAGCCCAATACTTCGGTGAAGTCGGAGAGGACCCATTTTTCGGGCACATTGATGGCTACCCTAATATTTGTGCGATTCAACGCGACGCGAATGAGAAGACCCCCATTTTTGCCGAGATCTTCCATACCGACTGGAGTTTTATGGCAATACCACCGGCGGGCACAGCACTGTTTGGCATCACGATCCCTCCTCATGGTGGTGACACCTTGTTCGCTGACCAAGTGAAGGCCTACGAGGAGATGCCAGACGAGCTTCGTGAAAAAGTTGAAGGTCTTACCGCCGTACACTCTGCCGCGCTCGGCTATGCTCCCGACGGCGCCTACGGCGATGGCGATCAAGCAGCGGGTCGCAGCATGCAGATCAAACCAAGCGAGAAAGCGCGAGAAACCTGCCCACATCCATTGGTGCGTGAGCACCATGAGACCGGCACCAAAGCCCTGTTTTCATCCGCTGCCTACATACAAAGCTTCGAAGGTATGTCGCTAGAAGACTCGCAGGCCCTCGCTATGGAGTTGTATGTCTATCAGACGCAGGAGAAGTTCCAGTACCGCCACCAGTGGGAAAAAGACATGCTGGTCATCTGGGACAATCGGTCCCTCCTACACTCGGCAACGGGCGGCTTCGATGGCTACGATCGACTTTTACACCGGGTCACCATTGCGGACACCCAGTGGTAAGCGGCGAGAAAATCGCGTTGTAAGAGGGTGCTGAACGATGAGCACGAATAGGTTTATCGAAGATCTTGCAGATGCCATCAGGACCAAGTCAACCTGGCCTGAATTCCCCTCTGGCATAACTGTTACCGAGGCCTACTCGTTTATCCCTCAGCTGACGAGCCTCATCTCCGGAGAAACGTGGGCGGGCATCAAAGCCGGCGTAACCAGCGCAGACCTTCAGGCACTTTTTGATCTGGAAGAGCCTTTACTGGGCCTGCTTTACCAACAGAGCAAAAGCGAGAACGCGGCAACACTGTCATACACAGCCAGTCGCCGCATCGAGTGTGAGCTGGCTATGCGGCTCAACAGTGATGGCAGCCCTATCAGCATCGGCCCCGCCGTGGAATTTGTCCGTTTGGACTTCTGCCGACCTGAGGATTTGACCCCCGGCAATGTGACGCTCACCAATTTGGGAGCTGACCAATTTATCTTAGGTGAGATGAGCGCTTGGGATAGCTTCAGCTTCAATGCCCTAGCGGACATTGACATTGAATTGAAGCGGGACGGTGAGGTCATACTCACAACCTCACCCCTCGATTCTTTTGGCGGCCCAAAGCCAGCGCTTAATTGGTGTATCAGTAAAGCGAACAGCCTTGGATTCGCGATACCTCAAGGGGGGGTGCTGCTGGCTGGGACCAACGGAGCCGCGATGGAAGCAGATTCAGGCCACTACGAAGTCAGTTACGGGCCGCTGGGTGCGATTGAATTTACCATCGCGTAAATGGCGAAGAGGCGACAGCGTTCTAGTCAGCAGCCGTCACTCTGCGGACGCAGATATCTTCACTCAGAGCTAATAATCAACAGGTCCCAATCGCTCGACAAAACAGCGCTTTGACTGGCGCTACCTGCCACTTTCCGAGTAACGTGTAGCGCGACCATCAAAGAAAAAAGAGATGCCGAATGCACTCACTCTCCCCCAAGAGACCAACCAAAAAAACAAACAGTACCCCTCTTAACAAGGCCAAACGGGTCCTGGCGGTCGTTGTGACCAGTGGAATGATGGTCAGTTTTGGATGCAGTCAATCGGAGACCGATAGGTCACACCGCTATGAAGCGACCGTGGTAAAGACCGAATACGGCATTCCGCACATCACAGCTGAGTCCTGGGGTTCTCTAGGTTTTGGAGAAGCCTACACTGCAGCAGAAGATCACATCTGCAATATGGCACTGGCACTGGTGCAATCGCGCGGTGAGAGCGCCGCAGTTTTTGGTCCGGGGCCCCGCAACCGAAATCTCAGTAGAGACATTGTCGTTAAGGCGCTCGGCATTCCTGAGAGAGCCGGCGAGGCACTCGCAGCACAAGAGCCTCAAATCAAAGAATGGGTAGAGGGATATACCGCCGGATATAACCAGTTTGTTAATGAGCGCGGGGGCAAGTTTGGATCATGGTGTAACGACGCGACCTGGGTAAGACCCGTCACGGCAACGGAGTTCATGGCTCAGTACGTTACCTTGGTCTACACCTTGCCACGAATTGCAGGGGCAATCACCGCCGCAGCACCACCAACTCCGCAAGTAGAGTCAAGTGCAGCTATCGCCGCGCTCGAGATAGCACCACCATTGCACGATACGCTCACAGATATGAAGCTTCGTAATATGGGCTCTAATGCCTGGGCAATTGCCACGGAGCGATCAGAAAACGGCAAAGGATTGCTGCTAGCCAACCCACATTACCCCTGGTACGGCATAGCACGATTCTGGGAAAAACACCTGACTATTCCTGGCGTCTACGATGCGTATGGCGCTGGTTTAATCGGAGCACCGGGCGTCGCTATTGGCTTTAATGAAGCAGTTGGTTGGTCACATACAGTGTCGAACTCAAAGCGCACCGTGATCTATCAACTCGCACTCAATCCAGATAATCCTCGGCAGTACCGGTGGGAAAATGGTTGGCGCGATCTCAACTCAATGACAGTGAGCGCTGATGTAAAAACACCGGATGGCGTAAGCAATAAACAGCACACTGTTTGGTTTTCGCATCATGGTCCGTTGATGGTTCTACCAGGGCTGACAGATGATCCCCTCACAGCGTTTGCCGTCCGAGATGCCAATGCAGAAAACCTTCATACCTTTGCACAGTGGCAGGCCATGGGCCGTGCGAAAAGCATGGATGAATTTATCGAGGCGCATCGCACTTACAACGCTATGCCCTGGGTTAACACAATCGCGGCGTCAGCAGATGGCCGCGCGGTTTACATTGATAACTCCAATGTCGGAGCCTTAAGCGGAGAGGCCATTCTCAACTGGCACAACACCCTGAAAGCCGTACCTAAGCTTAAGTATCTTTACCTCTCGCGAGGACTCGTCATCCTTGATGGTAGCCAGCAAGGTAATGAGTGGCTGGAAACAAGTTCTCCTGTTCCTCACACCGAGCCATTTGAGCGTCGACCACTCATCGAGAGCAATCAATACGTCTTCAATGCAAATGACAGCTACTGGCTCAGTGACCCGGATAAACCAGCCGCGGCACTGTCACCCCTATACGGGCCAACCATGACACCACGCAGCGTTCGCACGCGCATGAACATTGCCTTATTGCGCCCGGATAGCCCGTATGGACATGCCGGAGAGGATGGTAAATTTACTCGCGGCGAGATTCAGACCGCCTTGTTCAGCAATGAAAGCCTGACCGCCGACATGCTCCTACCCGAGCTACTCGCGGCCTGTGATGCAACGCCTCAACGCTCTATCGAAAACACCGCAGTCAATCTGACGCAAGCCTGTAGCGTGCTGACCGCCTGGGATCGTCATTTCAACAGCGAGTCACGCGGCGCTGTGTTGTTCAGAGAATGGATCACGCAGTACCCCGCAGACGAAACATCACTTGGCTCATCACTATTTCAACAGCCGTTCAATCCCATGGAAGCCGCTACCACGCCTGCCGGGCTGGCCAATACCGACCTCGCGCTCGACCGACTCGCTCGCGCGGTATTACTGCTCGAGGGCGAGGGCATTGCTCTAGATACGGCGCTAGGCAATCTGCAAATTGGGCACCGGTCTGAGCGTCAATACCCAATTCATGGCGGCAACCGGCACGAAGGCATTGCCAATCTGCAAATGAGTACCACCGTGGGCAACAACCCCACCGAAACACCCGTCTTCACGGGAAGCGACGAGTTCGCTGGTGACAGCAAAGGCTTGTCGAAATCAGGCTACAACGTGGTTCACGGCTCCAGCTTTATTATGACGCTTGGCTGGAATGAAGCAGGCCCAGAGGCCGAAGCCATATTGTCCTACTCACAGTCAGGCGACCCTGAGTCTCCGCACTTCGAAGATCAAACCCAGCTCTACGCCGAGAAGACCTGGCGACCAGTACGCTTCACACTGAGCGACATCGATACCCATGCGGTGTCGAGGCAAGTACTTCGCTCGATTGATTGAGTACAAAAAAGCCCGAGACAGCGGGCTTTTGTTATTCGACCCCACAATCAGTCTGGCGCCTTTGCAAGATCATCTCTGATATACCGAGCGGCAACTAAGTAGAAAACACCCGACATGAACATAGCTGTGGGGATGATGTACATCATCGCGTAGCGCAAGGAATCGACGCCGTGTTGATCCACCAGTAAATCACTCACCAACCCAACAGTTGTGGGTCCCATTCCCAAACCAATCATGTTCAGAATGAAGAAAAGTAGAGCCGAGGATACAGCGCGCATTTTCAAGCCGACCATGCCGTGCACGCTAGCAATCGTCGCACCCAAATAAGCATTCGAGAGCACCGACGGAATGACCATGCACATGAGTGCTGTATAGGGGTCATCAACCCAAAACGTGCTTATTTGAAGGGGTATCGATATGACGCAGGCGTACACCGGCACCCACATGTACCAGCGCTTGTCAGTTTTTCCTCGCTTATCTGCGATAACACCTGATCCGAATACGCCGATGGCGCCACCCACACCAATAATGAGCGCAAGCCAGGTCCCGAGCTCGCCGGTTGGCATTTGGTGGGTTCTGATCATGAATGACGCAACCCAGTTGGCCGTGCTGTACCCGGCAAACGCATTCATCGCTGCACCAAGGGCCATGAACAAGAACGAGCGCCGGCTCAATAACACCTTGAACACCGTCATCATTGAGGGGTTGTCACCGGTAGATGCCCTGTTTTCAGCAAGTCCTCGAATGGGCTCAGGCACTGTTAGATAGAGGACTAGAGCCAGCAGCACACCAGGAATACCAACGACGAAAAACGCGACACGCCACCCGAAAAACTCGTTCAACCAGCCGCCGAATAAGAAGCCGAATAAGATGCCAATACTGATGCCCGTTGAGTAAAAACCAATGGCGCTGGCACGCTTCTCGGGCGGAAAAATATCGGAAATCATCGAGTGCGAGGGCGGGCTACCGCCAGCCTCACCAATGCCCACACCGACCCGCGCCGCCAGCAGCTGCCAGTAGTTTTGAGCCAGGCCACTGATGGCTGTCATACCACTCCAGATCGTAAGTGAGATAGCAACAATGTTTCGTCGATTACTCCTGTCGGCAAGGCTCGCAATGGGTAAGCCAGCAAAGGTGTAAAACAGGGCAAAGGCAAAACCTGTAAGAAGGCCAAGCTGTGCATCGCTCAGCATCAAGTCAGCCTTTATCGACTCCTGCAAAATCGAGAGTAGCTGTCGATCAATAAAATTAATGCTGTAGACGATCGTTAGAATGCCAAGGGCGTAATACGCCGCCTTTGTAGACGCATATGGATTGTTTGCGCTTTCTGTCGCAGAAGTTGAGTCAGTCATGAGCTACCACTGTTTGAATTATTGAGGTAACGAGCCTGTTCCCAGATGCTCATCGAAAGTAAAGCTACACGACACACCGACTAAGGCATAGGTCTGTTGTGAAAAAGAGATCTTCAGAAATCAATTTGGCCGCCTTTCACTACATACCCTACGAAGAGAGACAACATTGGGACCAGTTTTGGGTCGGAAGAAGTCAATCCTGTTTACTGCACCGAGCGAATTCGCTGAAAGAAAGGATAGCCCAATGCGATAACTGCGGCAGTTACCAGTAACTGGACCGGGTATTGAATGGCCGTGTAGAGCACGGTCCATCCTGTTATTGCCAAGAAGATCAGTGCGGGAAGCGGGTACCATGGCATGGTAAATATCGACCCGCCGTGAGGACGATCTGTGCGTCGCCTCCTGCTGACAAAAACAGTCACGACAGTTAAGAACGTATTTGCTGCCATAACGAGGCCCGCAAATAACAGGATTTGCTCGAATGTCGAAGTCCAGAGAAAGCCGAGGGCAACCAGCCCCATGAATACGATCGCATTTGTTGGAAGGCCGCCTTCATTGGTTTTGCCTAGCCACGCGAGGCCTCGATAATCCTGTCCCAGACGCTGGAGTGCTCGAGGTCCAGCCATGATCATCGCACTAACCGTCGAAATCAGAACGCCGGACAGAAGCAGTGAGACAATGAAAGCGCCGCTTTCTCCCAAGACAGTTTCAGCCACAATAAAGGCAATCTCGACCTCACCCGTCATCGACGAAATAGATGCTGAGGTTAAAAAGGCAGTGTTGAGCAGCACGTACAGTACGGTGACCAAGGCACAACCCACGATCAGGGCTCTGGGCAAATCCCTTTTAGGGTGCTCCAACTCACCCAAGATGTAGGTAGCAGCATTCCAACCCGAATAGGCATAGGTGACATAGATCAAGGCAATCGCACCTGCACCGGACAGAATCTCACCAGCATTCAACAATGAAGCGCCTGTGACCTGATGTGAGAAGTCACTGCCAGTGGCAAATGCGGTCAGTACAAAGGCAGCAATCAGCAGCACCTTAAGTAATGTAAGTAAATATTGACCGCTAGAGCTCTCACGATACGTTCGTGTGTGAATGAGCACCATGAACACAATTAGGGTTGTTGCAGTGATCTTTGGCGGTAAGGAGGGAAAGGCGGTGGCGAGATAAATACCAAATGTGAGCGACGCAAGTGCAATGGGCGCGGCAAAACCTACGGTGGCTGAAACGCAGCCCGAGAGAAACCCAGCGTAGGGATGAATCAGCTCTGTCAGAAAGTGATACTCCCCACCCGACGCCGTGTGGTGGGCGCCTAACTCGGCATAGCACAGAGCGCCACACAGCGCACACAGTCCACCTAGCACCCACAACCATAGGATGGCGCCCGTCGACTCTATTTCCAGCAACTGAAAGCCAAGCGAGGTAAATACCCCTGTACCTACCATGTTGGCCACGACGACCGCAGTAGCCACCTGAACGGAATAGCTGCGCATGTGTTTGCCTTACTCGAATAGACCTCAGACCTCGATTGAGCATAAAGGAGAGAGTATGCTGGCCGCCACCACCTGCGGAGATTATCGGTGCGGATCGGCCTTTTTTACAATCGTGATATCTATGCTCACGCGGCGCTTAATCAACTGATTCCAGAGCTCAGCGATCATGTCCTTGGCATGTTTTACTCACAACGAGTGGGCAGTGCATCACAAACGCGCGACCCCCGATTGGTAGCATTAGCGCAGGCAGAAAAAGACCTTTCGACAGCGCGCGGCTTAAGCTTTGAGGCGCTGGCCCGCGAGAGCCATTGCCGCGAAATCGCGGTCACTGACATCAATGGTAGCGACCTGAAGGTGCTTCGTGCATTCGATGCTGACCTCCTGATCAGTATTCGTTTCGGGCAGATATTCAGAGCTGAAGCCATCGCCCAACCACGAACAGGCATTATTAACCTGCATTCGGGTCTCTTGCCTGAATACAGGGGCGTCATGGCAAGCTTTTGGTCACTGCTAAATGAGGAACGAAGTCTAGGCACAACACTGCACTGGATTACGGATAAGAAAATTGATTCAGGCGCGCTCATCTCGACCCGCTCCCAGCCAGTACGATCATCTGATACCTACTGCAAACAAGTTCTATCGCTGTATCGTCCGGGCGTAGAACAGATTTGTGAGGCGACCGATCAGCTAGAGTCACTGGCTTCAACCAAGGGTGACGATCTACCCGCCGGCGCATACTACAGCTTCCCAACTACCGACGACATCGATCGATTCGAAGCGCGCGGCTGGCGTCTTTTTTAAGATTCAACTCCATCGCCACGCTGGAGCAACTAAAGGCGAATAAAGGCGGCCGCTAGAGACTGCAACACGGTCGCTTTCCGTCTAGACTCATCGACATATGTTCCACCACCCTTGGAGACAAACCCATGGTTAGACATGGCGCTCGCCTTTTTTCTGCACTGTTCTTCGCACTGTTAACAGTGCTCATTACCCCTACCAGCTTTGCGGATACGCTGCTGATTTCCGGCACGATTTACACAGCGGACGATGCCAATACCAAGGTCGAGGCAGTGGTCATAAAAGATGGTCGCTTCACCTTTGTAGGTGATTTAGCAGCTGCGCAGAGTAAAGCTGGGCAAGATCACAGGCACCTTGCACTAGGCGCAGCCACCGCCTATCCCGGTTTCATTGAAGGCCATGGGCACCTTAGTAGTCTCGGCGAAGCTATTACCAACCTCGACCTCAATGGCGTAGATAGCTATCAAACAATTGTCGGCATGGTGGCCGACGCGGCCGCAAAAGCGAGTCCAGGGCAGGTCATCAAGGGCCGAGGATGGCATCAGAGCAAGTGGTCAAAAGAGCCCAGCGTAACGGTTGATGGCTTTCCAACGCATCGATCTCTTTCTGAGGTCAGTCCGAATAACCCTGTCTTTTTGGGCCATGCCAATGGCCACACGGCATTGGTTAATCAAGCGGCAATGGATGCACTGAATCTCACCTACAACACACCAACCCCGGACGGCGGTATCATTGTCAAAGATGGCAAGGGTGACCCTACCGGTATCTTGCATGAGAATGCAGTCGACTTGGCCAACCCCCTGATTGCGCTTTCTACCGATTCTGCCAAGACGGCGATTTTAGCGGCACAAGACCACGCCTTTCGATGGGGCATCACCAACTTCCACGACGCTGGGGCGGGCTCAACCGATATCGAGGCGCAGCGGGCACTCGATGCCTCCGGTGACCTGAAACTGCGGATTTACACTATGGTCAGTGCCCAAGACGATGTATTAACAGACTATTGGTTAGCGCGACCACCAGTGATCGCCGACGACGACTCACGCTTAACGATTCGCTCGTTAAAAGCGGTAATGGACGGCGCCTTGGGATCCCGGACAGCCTGGTTACACCAACCCTACACCGATGATCCAGGCACCTCTGGCGTTCAAACCTTCGATGAGAATCGCCTCGTCGATATTATGAATCGGTCTAACGCCCATGGCTGGCAAATTAATACCCATGCCATTGGTGATAAGGCCAATACGGTCGTGCTCGACGCCATTGATAAAGCAACACTAACCCAGCGGGATCACCGCTCGCGCATTGAGCATTCGCAGCATCTGCTCCCGTCCGATATCGAGCGCTTCTCGAAGCTCGGAGTCATTGCGTCGATTCAAGCCATTCACATGAGCTCAGATCGCCCCTGGGCCATTGATCGACTCGGCAGTGAGCGTATAGAGTCTGGCGCCTACGTATGGCGAGATCTTCTGGATGCTGGAGTCCATATCGCCAACGGCACCGACGTGCCCGTCGAACCTATTAATCCTATCGCCAATTTTTATGCGTCGGTGGCACGCAAGACCCTTAAAGGTTTGCCGGACGAGGGGTACGAAATCGGACAGAAGCTCTCTCGCCACGAGACACTCAAATCAATGACGCTCTGGAATGCCTATGCAGCGTTTGAAGAAGCTGAGGTTGGTTCGATCAGTGTCGGCAAACGTGCCGATATGACGGTGACAGATCAAAATCTTATGACCGTCGACGAGAACAAGATCCTGGCAACTAAGCCCGTTATGACCGTCATCGGCGGTGAGATCGTTTATCAAGCGATGTGACTTGCCGGTTCAGTTGGCATAAAAAAACCCGCCGAGGCGGGTTTTTATTTTCCCAGGTCAGTCCGACTTAGAACGAGTAGCGAGCCTGCAAGTACCAGCTACCACCGTTGAAGCCAAATGGGCTGTCTTTTGGGTAAAGCTGACCTACACCACCACGACCTGGGTTCTTGTCTTGGTACTCGTCGAAGAGGTTCTCGACACCCAATACCAACTCAGAATTTTCGGTGTAATCGTAAGCAACCTGTGCATCAACCAAAGTGGTTGCACCCAGGGTGTAACCATTACCCGTCGACTTCCAAGCACCATAGTAGCTCGCGCGAACCAGCGTACGGAGTTGGCCCTGTGTGTGGCTCCAAGCAAGGTTACCCTTCACGTTTGGAAGAACGTCTTCCAAGGCTTCAACACGACCACCGCTGATCGGGTTGATGGTTTCACGATCGTCGACTTCGGTCTTGTTGTAGTTGAATGCAACAGTCACCTTTGAAACGCCATCAGCGAAGTCAACGGCCGACTATTCTCTGACAAGGGACTTTTGTCGCAGGTGACACGAGACGCGACTACATCGTCTCCTTTTCTTTCCAATAGGCCTCGACAGTTTGGGCACCAAAACCGGCGATGGCGTCAAAGAAGGTATCCGGGTCTGCGTGCCGCATCTGAGCCAGTCCCATCTCCATTTCCTTTGCATAAATGTACTCGGGCTTATCCGCGTTGACGGCCTCCCATATACATTTCGCACAATCCATTGGATCGTCACCTGCATCAATGATCGCATCCGAAATGCCTCGCCTAGAACCGTTGCCGGTCAACGCATTGCGAGCAACGTCCGTCGCTACCGACCCCGGTAAAATATTGGTCACCTTGATGTTATGGATCTGATCAACTTCCGCTCGGAGCGCATCCATATAGCCTATCAAGCCGAACTTCGCTGCCGAGTAAGCTGTTCGCAACGGCGGACCAATCCGTCCAGCCACTGAACTGATGGCAACGATGTGAGCACCACCCGCCTCCGCCATGCGTTTGAGCTGAAGCTGTGTCAACCAGATAGGCGCAATCAGGTCGATATTGATCAGCTCAGTATAGACCTCGGGCTTTGCGTCGATGGCCAGACAGCGCTGACTGATGCCCGCGTTGTTTACCAGAATATCGACTCTCCCCTGCCAGTCCCATGCCTCGTCTACCTTGCTTTCAAGTGCATCGTAGTCAGTGACCTCGAAGGGAAGAACCAGGCAGTCGACAGATAACTCAGTAGCGAGCGCTTCCAGCGCATCGACACGACGGCCCGACAAAATCAGCTTTGTATCTTGCTGTGCTGCGGTTTGAGCCAAGGCCTTGCCAATACCTGACGAGGCACCGGTAATCCAAATTACTTTATCTGCTAAGACTGTCATGTTTATTCCCTGCTAGTTATTCGATTTATTAACTTAGGATGACATGTGAAACCTGCGCAATCTATCCCTGATGGGAGATTTGGCGTCTCATCAAGCTTGCATAGTATGCTGATGTTTTCGTCGATCGTTACTGCAGGAAAAAAAGGTTTCATGTCTACCGCAAAACCGCTCTCAGGCATCAGAGTTGTCGAGCTCGGTCAGCTCCTTGCAGGTCCATTCACCGGCGCCATTCTTGGGTACTTCGGTGCCGAAGTCATTAAGATTGAGCCGCCGGGCGGCGATCCCCTGCGTCAATGGCGAGAAGTTCATAATGGAACATCTTTCTGGTACCGGTCGCTGGGAAGAAACAAAAAGAGTGTCGTTCTCGACCTCAAGACCGAAAAGGGTCGCGACGTTACACGACGGCTATTAAAAACCGCCGATGTGGTGATAGAGAACTTTCGGCCCGGAACCATGGAAAAATGGGCACTGGGACCGGAAGACATCAAACCCGACAATCCTAGCCTGATCTATGCTCGCATTTCCGGCTATGGACAGACAGGGCCATTCTCACAAAAACCGGGCTACGCCTCGGTGACTGAGGGATATGCAGGCTTTCGGTACATTAATGGTCACAAAGATGAACCGCCCGTGCGCCCCAATATCTCACTTGGGGATACGGTTGCCGCAATTCATGCAGCCCTCGGTGTAACGCTTGCGATCATTCAGCGGCATCAGTCGAATGAAGGACAGGTAGTAGATGTGGCGCTTTACGAATCTGTCTTCAATCTACTGGAGGGCATCATCCCCGAGTACGACGGGGCTGGCGTTATTCGTGAACCCTCGGGATCAACGATCACAGGGATTGTGCCAACCAACACCTATCGTTGCGCAGACGGTAGATTTGTCGTCATCGGTGGCAACGGCGACAGTATTTTTAAGCGACTCATGTTGGAAGCGGACCGACCCGATATCGCCAACGACCCAGCACTCGCTCAAAACCCGGGACGCGTCATTCATCAGCAACGAATTGACGACGCGCTCTCCGGTTGGTGCGCCGCACACACGTCAACAGAAATCATCGATAGGCTTGAAACAGCCAAAGTGCCTGTAGGGCCGATCTACAATGTAGCCGACATGCTTGAGGACCCCCATTACAACGCTCGGGGGTTATTCGAAACTGTCGAGATCGATGGTAAACCGCTCAAGATTCCAGCGATTATGCCAAGACTTAGCGACAGCCCCGGGGGTACCGAATGGGCTGGTGGCGACATAGGTACTCATACGCATGAGGTATTGTCGGAGCTACTGGGCATGTCAGATGACGAGATCGCCGACTTGTAAGAAAAACAACTAGCCTACGGGTTAACCCAATTTCTGCCAACTACGGGACACCCACGGGTAACTGCGTCCGTAATTATCTGCGCCCAAGAGTCGATTCGCCGTTGTAATGGCAGTAAGGAGATGTGCGAGACTCACACCCGTATTGACGCCCATGCTTTCTAACAAGGTGACAAGGTCCTCCGTCGCCAAATTGCCCTTCGCGCCCGGTGCAAAAGGGCAGCCCCCCAAGCCTCCGATGGCACTATCAAACAGTCGGACATCATGCTCCAACGCGGCAAATACATTAGTCATTGCCATCGCGCGGGTATCGTGAAAATGACACCCCAAAACCTCAGAACCATGCTGCGAAATCAACTCGGCTACGAGTGAACCGACCGCCCTCGGATTAGCGGCTCCAATCGTATCGGCTACCATGAGCCGTGAGGGTCGCCAGCGCATCAACCGGTTCACCTGATCGATAACGGTGGCTGGGGCGACTAGCCCTTCATAAGGGCATTCAAAAGCGACCGCCAAATAGACATGTATGTCGACCCCATCCTCTAAAGCGCGCTCTAAGATAATCTCGGCGGAGCTGAAGGTGTCTTCAAGACCTTTCCCAATATTATTTTGGTTCATTAGTTCGGTCGCAGAAACCACTAAGCCCATCTCTGTGATGCCCGCGGAGAGAGCCAGCTCATACCCTTTCTGATTGGGCACCAAGACACTGTATGTGCAGCCACTGTTGGGTAAGGCTGCAACCAACATATCCGTGCCTGCCATCTGAGGGACCGCTTTGGGGGACACGAAGGAACCGACTTCTATCTCGGGAAGTCGTGCATCGATTAAGGCTGTAACCAGTTCTAGACGAGCCTCGACGGTCAGATGGACGGGCTGCGATTGCAAACCATCCCTTGGACCTACTTCTTTTATGGTAACTGTGTCGGCCATAGTCAGAAGGCTACGCGTGGGAGCTGAATAACGCCATAGTGCTAGGTATTTACCTGCAGCATCTTGTGGTCAGCCCAAAAGGGTAAGCGACTCTCTTGACCCTTGGCTAGCGGTAGATTGTCCTGCGCCCACAGAGCGTCCCATATCCCGACTTCTGTCAAGAGTGACTGCAAGCCCGATCTTAGATCCTGTGGCACTAAATTGAATCGCGAGCGGAGCTCAGATAGGCACCATACTCGGTAATGCGAGCTTCGGGCCTGGGTGTAGTTCACCCCATCAACCTCAGCGTTGAACGTCGATTGACCCTGCCGGACCGCATCAACGTTAGCATTCAGATAGGGCAAATAGCCTCTCGCCATGTGTTGTAGCAACGCGCGGATATCATCAGGAATACCCTGGATAAGCGCGCCTTTTAGGCTCTCGGGTCCGCTGTTCCACAAACGCATAACCCACTCCAGCGTATTGGGTGCCGTGTGCCGAAGTAGTTGCAGCGGTATCGGGTCCAAAGCGAAATGTCGGAAGAAGGGTCCAGAGAAACCGATGTCCGCCAGAGTCGGTCGATCGCCGAGAAGAAAAGGACGTTTTGAAAAGATGATCTCTAGTTGGGAGAAGAGTGCCGCCACATCGGCCTCGACACCCACGACAGCCTCCGGGCCAATACCGTCGCCACGGGTATAACCATTGCGCTGACGCCGTCGAAGCATGGCTCGCTTTACAAAGAGCGGCAGATGAAGACCACCCATCACCTCACGAGCCAAATGGCCTGACGCAAATCGCGCGCCCTCCTCGTAAAACCAGCGATAGTGCATCGCCGGTCGCCACCACCACTCATCAGCCCAATCTTCTAATAGGAAGCAAACGAAGGCCTGCACAGGGTCTTCCGGAACGACGGAATTATCGGGATATTCGTTTTCAAACCACTGAATCATCGCAGTGGTATCGGTCATCCAGCGGCCATCCAGCAACTGGACCGTTGGCATTTGAGAAATGCCAAGGACCTTTTTGTTTCGCTCGACCTCACTGGGGAACACCATACTCTCCAAGCGATAGGGAATACCCTTTAACCGGAAGTAATTTTCCATCTTGCCCGTGAAGTAGGAAATGCTCGAGCCGCGGAGCTCTAATAAGTCGCGGTCAATATTTTTTCCCATAGCGCGTCCTTGTTTTCAGTGGTGACCCGAAAAAAGGCCGTGATGAACGGCCCTAATCAGTACAAGGTACCCTCGCTAAAATTGCTAGAGATACGTATTCAAGAATTGAAGATAGGCCTCTGATGCCGTAATCCGGTTCACTCGCTTTCTAAAGCCGTGTCCCTCGTCCTCAAACAGCACGTATTCGACGGGGACATTATTAGCGCGAACCTCATCGACCAGCTCATCACTCTCCACCTGCAGTACCCGCGGATCATTCGCTCCCTGCACAACTAACAGTGGTCTCACAATATTCTCCGCGTGGAATAACGGTGAAATAGCGGTCAAACGATCTGTGTCAGTTGCGGGATCACCTAATTCCGCATAGAGGGAGTCCCTAAACGCACCCCACCACGGTGGAATAGACTCCAATGTCCTGAGCCAGTTAGTCACGCCAAAGATATTTACTCCCAATTCGAACGCTTCTGGCTCAAACGCTAACGCAGCAGCCACCATGTAGCCGCCGTAAGATCCGCCGATGATGCCTACGCGCTCACCATCGATCCAATCGTAAGACGCCAAGAAAGCTCGCGATGCGACCACATCTCCTAAGTCCGCCTCCCCGTGCTTTAAGTCATCAAGGTGATAGAAGGTTTTTCCATAACCGCTAGAGCCACGATTGTTGATCTGATAGACCGCATAACCATGGTTCACGAGGTGCTGAATCGCCGCGGAGTAGCCCTTTCGACTCTGACCACCAGGGCCGCCGTGGACCCACACCATCGCGGGCGCCGGATTCTCTGCCGAAGCTTCGCGGGGCTTGTACAAAATACCGGGAACTTGCAGTCCGTCGTAGCTGGCGAACCGAACAACCTGGCCCTCAACCATGAAGTCGCTATTGATCGCTGGATTCAACGCCTTGGTCAGTTGTACTGCATCGCCACCCAAGGGCATGTGGTACAGATCGTAAGGCGCAGTGTCGCGGTTCAACCCGAAGGCAATCGCCGTCTCGTCGCGGTTAAAGCGGACTTGAGCAAGATCGCCATCAGGGACATTTTTCAGCACAACGGCATCGCCCGTGGCCAAATCGGTCAGCGTAACGTCCGTACTCGCGTCGTTGTTCACGCCACTCACACGATACCGTCCGCTTGGGGAGTAGCCGACATACATCACATCCCAGTCGTCGGCGACAAGCACCTCACGCTCACCCGTCTCCAACGATAGCGTCCAGGCCTGGCTGAATTCACCGAACTCGTTAGTGGAATAAATCAGCTGGCTGTTATCCGGTGTGAAGCCCATCGCCGAGTACTCGATATCACCCTCATGCGGTGTAATGTTGACCAGTTCCAGCTCGTCAGCCGTTACATCGATCAAGAACAGGTCGCTGTCGGCATTGCTGTTATTACGGGCATACACCACCCACCGGCCGTCCGAACTGATCGAGCCCAAATCGAGCCCCTCGCTGTTTTCGTAGAGGACCTCACGTGAATAGTCAGCGGCGCTATAGCGGTACATATCAAAAGCAGCACCGTCGCGTTCATTGCTGAAGACATAAAAACTCTTCCTATCCGAGGACCAGCCGGCAAAGCCCGCTTTATGACCCTCCCCAGGTGTCAGGTCAGTCACCGCACCCTCCGGTGTCATGACAAATACGTGAGTCAGCTCGTCACCATTACCGTCTTGCTGGTAAATGAACCGATCATCCTCGGGAAACCACGAGTCCGCATACACACCACGATCGTCAGACTACGTGAGCGGTGTCATCTGCCCCGAAGTGACATCCAATCGGTAGGCGTTGTAGACGCCGGTCTTATCGGAGCTCACCAACAAATCGCCATTCGTGGCTGAAAACGCATACGGTCCCGCACCGCCTATGCGATAGCTGGTGGTCTGGAAAAATTGCGCGGCCGTGTAGGTTTCATGCGAATCCTCGGCTGTCGCAGCCGCTCCCTGCTCAGTTGCATCGTCTGCTGAGCATCCAATCAGCAATACGGCGAGCAGAAAGGCCATACCTAAATGAGAAAAACGTGTCATGCCATGGTCCCCCTTGGCGTTATCCGGTTATTTGTCTTGGACTATCGATGGTAGCCCTCAACAATTCAATAGCGGCTGCACTAATGGAGGCTGTGATCAGCTCATTACGCAATCGTGAACTTTTCTTAGAAAATATCGAGGTCACGCGCCGAAACCACAGTTCCGCTGAATTCGCTTTTTACCTCATCAACCAGCGTCTCGTGCGTCGAGCCCCACAGCAGCTGGTGATACAAGATAAGCAATTTCGGCTCAACCTCCGCCGCCAAACGCCCCAGCTCCGTGGTCGAGGTGTGATTCTTCGCGTGGTATTTCTGCCATCGAGGCTCTTTCTTCGCAAAGCCTTCTTCACTGTACACCTCATGAATGAGCACATCGGCACCTTGTGAATACTGCTTCAAGACATCGGAGGGCGCGGTATCACCAGAAATCACAATGACCGTGTCAGGTGTTGTGAATCGGTACCCCCATGCCTCTGGCCAGCTACCGTGAGGCACCCGAAACGCCTCCACCTTCACATTGTCATCCTCAAAAACGAGGCCCGTTTCTCTGATCTCATGAGTCTCAACACGCCAGCCCTCGTTATTAGCCGGCTGCTCACTGTAGAGCCGATAGCGAATATCTTCCTCATAGGCTTCTAGCACTTTATCGGCCATGTGCTTGGCGCCCTCAGGACCAAACAGTTTCAGAGGCTCGTCACGACCCACTGTCCAAGCTGTCAGGATGAGGTCGGGCAAGCCTACGGTATGATCCGAGTGAAGGTGAGTGAGAAAAGCGTGTTTTATTTTCTCGACAGCCAAGCCTTCGACAGACCCACCGTACTCGGGTGACATGGCGGAGGCTTGGCGCACAACACCTGGACCAAAATCGATCAAATAAGGCTCATCATTCACAACGATGGCAACAGAGGGCCCAGACCGATCGGGAAACGGATTGGGTGTTCCCGTGCCCAGCATGACAATCTGTGTGGTCTCAGAATCCAGTGTCTCTGCCACCACGCCATAGGGCGCAAGCATGCAGCCAGTGACAAAAACAATGGTCCGAATAGCGCCTTTAAACATACATCCTCACTTAACTGCCTTCGCTTGATACTCAGCGTGATAGTTAGCCTTCACTCGTTGTGAGACCTCAATCCCCATTCTCGCCATATTGCAGAAAGAATCGATACCGTCGTTGGGAAATCCTCTGCGAGTCCGATGAATATTGAATTGGTCTGATAACGACTGTCCAAACTGATCCTCAATCGCCTGCCGGCCTAGGGTATAGCCCAGAAGACCACCCCAAGTCGCTGCCGGGTTGTCGGCATCCCAGCCTGCCAAGACCGCTATTCTCAGCGTCTCTTTAAAATCACCCTCGCCATAAAAGAGCGACACCAAACTGGCAGCGAAATTGATCCCGGCGGCAAAGCAGCCATTGCAATACAAGCCGCGTGAGGTGACATCGTAACCATCTCGCTGTTCAACTTGGTAGCGCTGATAGATCGCATCGCGCGTTGCTTCCCACGGGAGGCCAGCCTCGTACTGGCGTTTCACGAAATCGAACATAGCCGCTGGCGCAGAGTCATCTGGCAGATACTGCCTAGCGGCAATGGCGATATGGTTAAGACGTTCCGGAGTTAGTTGGCCATGAGGCTCCATTGCAGCCAGGGCATGCATGATCACGTAAAACTCAGACACAAGAACCGCATCCCCATACCCCGCTGTGCGAATCGGGTAATGAGCAATATCAAGAGCAACTTGGGGCGCACCCGGTGCTAGCAAGCCAAATATCTCGGTCGTCAGCTGAGCATCGATCATGTCGCCGTGCGGATTCTTGTCCGGGTGGGCTGTTTCCGGCGGTGAATGTCCCTCTAACATGAGCGTGTGCGCGCTCTGGTTAGATACCCAAAGGAAGTTCTGATAACCGAATTGGTCCTTGCCATAAGGTGTGGGTTGCGACTCGTCATAGATATGTCGAATCCAGGCTTCCCGTATCTGTAGCGGAGTCAGTTTCGCGACCTGCTGGCGATAGAGGGTCCACAGATAGATGTACTCGATATCCGTGTCGTCGTCTGCGCCCCAAATCTCGCTGGGGCCGCTAAGCACAAAGTCGATGTTGCTAGATATGTCGCTGGGAGTGTCACTCCAAATGGCCGGCTGATCGGGCGTACCCCAATCTTCTCGGGTGTAAAACCGGCCGTGCTCACCGTCACCCCCAATCTTGTCCATCTCTGTAACCAGGCCCGTCCAGTTACCTATCGACTGACCCAGCCAGAAGCCCTGCCACTGATCTGACCTGACATCACTGATTGGAGTCTCGTTAGCATCACAGGCCGGCACTCCAAAAGCGCGCTGATCGAGTGGGGAGATCGCCAGAAGCAGGGTGGAAACAATGGGTAACATCGTCTGCGAGGTCAGTCTCATCCTTGCTGTTTTCTCTCCGTCATTTCTCTGCTGCTTGCTACTACTTCTATGGGCTATCTGTGAGGTAGTACTGCCAATCCCCACGCGCCGCATCTGTGCGTGCTTGGTATATCGTATGCCAGCAGTGTAACTCCAACCCAGCCAAGGTACTCTAAACACACAGCCGAGGAACAACCCCACAACACAATTGAAACGTTTGAGATACACGTGAGCCGCAACGTCCGCGACTTTTACCATCTGCACAACGACTCCACATCCGTGGTGATCGACTGTCGCCGCAACCAACCCGTGCTCGGCTACTTTGGCAATCGTCTCGGGACAGTCAATGCATCGATGCTCAGCCAGCTCGATCGACATGAGGCGCCGGCTTCTTTGCCGATCGAACCTGCAATCAGTCTGACCCCAACCATAGGCGAGGGCTTTTTAGGTCACCTGGGACTCGAGGTACACCGAAGCGCAACACAATGGAGTCTGTCGCCCAAGTTGTCTGAGGCCAGTGAATCTCAATTCAATCTAAAGCTCACCAGCCAATGCGCAGTCTCAGATGTAGAAGTGACTCATCAATTCACGCTGGACCCCACTCACTCGGTCCTGTGTTTATCGGTAAGCGTCCGCAATCTTAGTGATCAGGCGACGCTGTCTATCGATAACTGCGCGACGACACTACCGCTGCCCGATCATCTAGCCGAGTTAGAGGAAGTCACTGGCAGATGGGCATATGAGTTCCAGAACCAGCGCCACGCCATTACCCGCTCAGCTTATGTGCGAGAAAACTGGACGGGGCGTTCATCGCATCACATGAACCCAACCCTCACATTGTTTGAGAAGACAGCGAGCTCAACCCATGGTGATGTGCTTGCAGTGCATCTAGGGTGGAGTGGTAATCATCAGATGCGGATCGAGTCGCTGGCGGACGGACGGCGAATGCTTCAGGCGGGAGAGCTGTTGCGACCTGGGGAGCTAGAGCTTGAACCTGGCGGGGAATATCAGAGTCCTCATCTTTACCTCTGTCACAGCTGTCATGGACAAAACGGGCTGACGAGCCAGTGGCATCAGATGATTCGGCGCGAATTCATTGCAAAGCAACACCCTGCCAGTATGAGACGTCCCGTACAGTTAAATACCTGGGAGGCACTCTATTTCGGTGTCGATGAGCCCTCGGTCTTGGCACTGGTGGATCAGGCAGCATCGCTGGGCATTGAACGTTTCGTACTCGATGACGGTTGGTTCCTCGGACGCACCGATGATCGTCGTGCGCTCGGTGACTGGGTCGTGGATCCTAAAAAATTTCCAAACGGACTGACACCCATCATTGAGGCTTGCCACGAAAAGGGTATGGAGTTTGGCCTATGGATCGAACCTGAAATGGTCAGTCAAAAAAGCAAGCTCTTCGAGACTCACCCGGACTGGGTGCTGCGCCATAAGGGAGTACCGCTCAATGAAGCGCGACAGCAGCTGGTTCTCGACCTCTCGCAGCCTGGTGTTGTCTCGCATCTTTTCGATACCGTGAGTTCGCTCCTATCAGCGCATCATATCGCCTACATCAAATGGGATATGAACCGAGACATCCATCAGGCCGGAAATGCGCAGGGCCGACACGCGCCACACCGTCAAACGCGCGCACTCTACGCACTCCTATACCAAATCAAACAAGCCTATCCGGAAGTCAGCATCGAAACGTGCGCATCGGGCGGTGGCCGCGCCGATCTGGGCATACTCGAGTACACCTCGCGGGTGTGGCCCTCCGATACGAACGATGCTCTCGACCGGCTTCGGGTCCAGCGAGGCTTCCAACGCCTTTTTCCTCCTGAACTCATGGGCTCGCATGTTGGGCCTAGCCCCTGTCATATTACCGGTCGCCAACACAGCATGGCGTTCAGAGCGGGCGTCGCGTTTTGGGGCCACATGGGTGTGGAAGCCGACGTTCGGCAATTATCCGACGAGGATCGCCAGGTGCTATCCCGGGCCATTACGCTTCACAAACATCACCGCGAGCTCATTCACGGGGGAAGCTTTCAGGTGGTAGATCGGCCTGCAGGCGAACAGGCCTGGATGGTTCTTGCACCCGATCATTCAGAGGCACTGGCTGCGCTTGCAACGTTAGAAACGCCGTCAACGCCGTTCCCCAATCGTTACCGATTTATCGGACTGGACGCCGACCGCCACTATACATTGAAGCTGGTTTGGCCAGACGATTTGCGTCCCCTGCAAACAAATCACAAAGATGAACTATCCGACGCGCATTGGAGCGGCGACTGGCTAATGTCTGTCGGCTTATCGCTACCCATCCTTCAGCCCGAGTCGCTACTGATTTATCACCTCAACGCGGTCTAATTACGACTTAAGGCGCGAGAAATCCCAGCTAGTTAAGGCGAATAACCGGGTCGAATACAGGCCGTGTCCCGAAAATGAGTCGACTCACTGTGAGTGCCGAGAGCACACAGAAGATAACGGTGAAAAACATCATGTGGATGTAGTGAAGTGGCGCCCAAACGAATGAGAAGAAGCCGTAGAGTAAAACCCCAAGCACCACCGCAATGATGGCCGCACCCGCCGATACATCTCTGAACAGGAGGCCCACAATAAACGCCGATAATATGGGCATGCTAAGGAGCCCATAAAGCTCTTGCACCAGATTAATAATGCTTTCCGCCGTGGCGTAGACGGGAACCATCGCGAGTCCAATAACGACAAACACAAGTGTAATAACCAGATTAAGGCGTTTGAGATCAGCTGATGGATTGATGAAGGGCTCGTGGATATCGCACACCCACAGTGTGGTTGATGAATTCAGGACACTGTTCACGCTGGTCAGTACAGCCGCTGCGATGGCGGCTGCAAACGCACCGGAAAGCCACAGAGGTAACACATCGCCGACGATCGTCCCGAATGCAGCATCACCGATGTCACCATACAGCTTGTAGGAGACGAGCCCTGGTATAACCACCAGCGGCGGAATGATGACGAGGCGAATAGCGGCAGCTGCGAGCACACCCGTTTGCCCCTCTTCTACCGTTGGTGAGGCCATTGCTCGCTGCGTAATGGTCTGATTGGTTCCCCAATAAAAAATCTGGATGAAGACCATGCCTGTCAGCAAGGTTTGCCAAGGAATCGGAGAGTTGTTATCGCCTATCAAGGTCAGACGCTCAGCAGGGATACCTGAGAAATCAAAGTCGATAGCCGATAGGGACAGCAGCACAACGACGACGCCCAGTGTTAAAAGCAACACGCCACTGTAGGCATCAGAAACAGCCACGGCACGCAACCCGCCGAGCACTGCATACGCAGAACCCACCATGGCAAAGGCAATGGCAATCCACAACAGCGGGATATCGACGTTAAACATGGTTTGAATGAACAGAGAGCCGCCGTAAAGCATTGCGGGGATAAAAATGAACAGATTTCCCAGTAAGAACAACAAGCCAATCAAGGCGCGAATTCGGCGATCGTCGTAGCGCTTTTCAAGAAGCTCTGTCGTGGTCGTGCAATCGTAACGGTAGTAAACAGGCAGGATGACTTTGGCCAAAATGACAAGCCCTACCACGGCTGCCAATTCCCACCACGCCAAGAGCACCATCTGATTACCGTTCATGCCCACCAGCTGATCAGTACTCAGATTGGTCAGCGTGATAGAGCCCGCAACGACGACCCAGCTGAGACCTTTACCGGCAAGAAACACCTCTTCTCGCGCGCTGCCCAACCCCCCTTGTTCGGCCAGGTCCGCACTTACTTTGCGGTAGGTCAACCAGCCAATGGTGACAGTGATCAATACAAAAACGGATAGCTGGAGTGTTTCGACGGGCATGATAGTGATCGCTGAGACAGGGAGAAAACGTCATGTTCGACGAGAGTAACACTCCAAAATGCCAGCGCCTATTGAAGGCGTCTCGGTGAGTACTTATCCTCAGGGCACTCTACCAAAGGACGCCCCGTGAGCGCGACTGAGTTAATCAATGTGGCTCTGACCTGTGTCCTTTTCATGGGCATTGTCGGCTGGATCTCGTATCAAAAGTCCCGAAGCTCGACATCAGACTCCGAGGGCTACTTTCTTGCCGGCCGAGGCTTAAGTGCGCCCTTCATTGCAGGCTCTCTGCTACTGACCAACCTGTCCGCTGAGCAACTCATCGGTCTCAATGGCTCAGCCTATGGCTACAACATGAGCTCAATGGCCTGGGAAGTGACAGCGGCCGTTGCGACCGTGGCCATGGCCTTTTTCTTCCTACCTCGTTACTTACGCGGCGGATTTACAACACTGCCTCAGTTCCTAGCAGACCGATACGATGATGACGTCAGACGGCTCAGCGTCATCCTGTTCTTGTTGGGCTACGGGTTAGTGACCATTCCCAGTGTGCTGTACTCGGGCTCGGTCGCTGTTTTAAAGCTCTTTGATGTGCCAGAGCTCGTGGGCTTGAGCTATAGCAGCTCACTGGTGGTCACCGTATTCCTCATTGGTGCCGTTGGTGCGCTGTACGCCATTTTGGGTGGGCTCAAAGCCGTTGCCGTCTCGGATACATTGAACGGCGTAGGCCTCCTTATCGTGGGCGTCACGGTGCCGATTCTGGGACTTAAACTTTTAGGCGGCGACCTGGTGTCCGGCATCGACATCGTGGTGAGTCAGCACACGGAAAAACTCAATGCCATTGGGGGTCCGAGTGATCCCACACCCTTCGGCACGCTGTTCACAGGCATGATCTTCGCGAACCTCTTTTATTGGTGTTCAAACCAATATGTCATCCAGCGTGCGCTCGCCGCGAGTAGCTTTTCGGAGGGTCAAAAAGGCGTCTTACTGTCCGGCTATTTCAAGGTGCTGGTTCCCTTTTTCATGATGATCCCCGGGGTGATTGCCTATCACCTCTACGGTCCGGGACTGGGCTCGATTGATCTCGCCTATCCGCAGTTAGTAAAAGACACCTTGCCTATCTGGGCGCTGGGATTTTTCCTCGCAGTATTGCTCGGTGCCGTGTTCAGCTCGTTCAACTCGCTCATCAACAGCGCGGCAACCATGTTGACGATTGACGTCATTCAGCCCCTGTCAAAAAAGCCGCTGACTGACACCACACTGGTACGGATTGCGAAAGTAGCGAGCGTGGGTATCGCCGTCGTTTCGCTGGGCATTGCACCCCTGCTCCAGTTTGCACCAGAGGGTCTCTGGCAGATTATTCGCATTTTTACCGGCTTCTATAACATTCCCATCATCGCCGTCGTACTCGTGGGCATGCTGACCACGCATGTGCCGGCATTGGGGGTAAAGCTCGCGATTGGATTTCATATCGTCGCCTACGGGCTGCTTCAGTTCGTCTTTAAAGAATCAGTTGACCTGCACTTTCTTCACCTCTACGCGATTCTTTTCGCAGTCGAAATTGGCCTTCTACTCCTGGTGGGGTGGTGGCGCCCCAAATCAGACACGCGCAATGAGCAGGCGTCCGAAAACACTAAAGCGCTTCGCCCACCGCCTGTCGACATGACCCCCTGGCGGTTTGCTCGGGCCTGTTCCTTCTCCCTCCTGTCATGTGTGGTTTTTCTCTATCTGTTGTTTTCGCCCATTGGACTCGCGGGTACTGCGGGCGAGGATGGCGTGTCTGCCTTACTTGCGCTGGTAGCTGTTCTTCTCGCGTTGAATGGTGTCGTATGGTGGCGGTCATTCAACGTTGCTCGTGCATTGGGGTCATCGCATCCGTGAAAGAACAGCTCGACACTATCATCTCTGACTTACAAGCGAGTATGGGGCGGGATGCTGCTGTTTCAGCCAACGCGAGCGAGATAGCAGGCGGCACGCCTAGCTACGCCATCATTGGCACGGGGATGATGGGCCGAGAGCACATTCGGGCCATCTTGCAACTGAAGCAGGCTAGTATTGTCGGTATTTTCGATGAAGACGCCGGAAGCGTGAAACGGGCAATTCGAGAATTCACACAGTCGGGACATGAAGCGCCGGCCGTCTATACCGATCTCGATGATCTCACCAACGATGACCGCGTTGACGCCATTTTGATCTGCACGCCCAATTTCACACATCGGCAAGTGTTCGACGCTGTAAAGCACACGGGTAAGCCAATCTTTCTGGAAAAGCCAATGGCAACGACGCTAGAGGATGCCATCTACTTAGCGGAGGCATCGCTCAGTTACCCCGCCTCAATTCTTCTTGGCATGCAATATCGCTACAAATCGCAGTACCAGCTGGCGTTAAGCGCTATCAGCAACGGTGATGTCGGCTCCGTAAAGATGGTCAGTCTCTGTGAATATCGGCCGGCCTTTCTTCCCAAAGTGAAGGAATGGAATAAGTTCGCTGTGTATTCGGGCGGCACCCTAGTTGAAAAATGCTGCCACTACTTTGATCTCATGAATCGCATCGCGGCATCGCTGCCGGCCCGCGTATTTGCTTCAGGTGGTAGGGCCGTGAACTTTAAGGATTTCAGTTACGAGGGTCAGACATCGGACATCGACGACCATGCTCTCGTCATCGTCGATTATGCAAATGGGGTAAAGGGCCAATTCACACTCAACATGTTTAGCGAGGAGCTCTACGAGGGCCTCACTGTCAGCGGGGACCGCGGAGCCCTTCGGGCCGAAGAGCAGGCGAGCTTTAAGCCCGGACGAGGTTCCTCCTCCAAGATCACAGTCGAGGTGCCAGGGCATGCCGCCTACGACGGCTTCGACTGCACCTTTCCGGAAGCTATTAAGTCAGGCGGGCATTACGGCTCTACATTGTTCGAGCACGTACGCTTCGCCAAAAGGGTTCAAGGCCAACAAACCGATGGTGCCTCTTGTGCCGAAGGGCTGTGGGCTATCATTACGGCATGGATGGCGCAGGAATCTGTAAGGACCAATACGGTGGTTGATGTCCGAGAGACGCTTGCCCGTCTCGGTTTAGACCCCTTTAGCGAGGGACTCATCCCGGATATTAATCAGAGCGATACATCAGACGAGGCGAACCCTCCATGAACGTGCCGCATGTGCCTATCCTCAGCCCAGCGCAACTGCCGATTTCGCTGGGCACGCCCTTAGATGGCCGCTCAAAAACGGTGGTCAGTGACCTCATCAACCCTCATGGGTTTGTGGTCTTCAGAGGCTATGGCGTTAGCTCTGATCAGGAGTTCCACGACTTCATCGAGTGTTTTGGTCTCTCCAACTTCACTTATGCCGAATCGTTCTCTAATGCGGTCAGACGCAACCGCACACCGCGGGTATTTACCGCGAATGAAGCGCCGCCTGAGCTTGAAATTTTTCTGCATCACGAAATGGCACAAACACTTGTCTTCCCCGGTCAGCTGTTTTTCTTTTGCGAACAAGTCCCGACCGAGGGAGGAGCAACACCCATTGGTCGATCGGATCTCGCGCTTGCCACACTCGAAAAAGCGCGACCGGTTTTTGTGGCGAAACTGAGGAACCTGGGCGTGCGGTATCGCAATGCCATGCCCGATTCGGCTGACCTGGCATCAGGTCAGGGTCGCAGCTGGAGAGACACGCTCAACGTGACGGATCGAAAACAGGCGGAGCAGCGTCTTACAGAGTTGGGGTACAACTTCCGGTGGTTGGATAACGGCGGGATATCGGTTCAAACACCACCACTGCTAGCCGTGGATGAGTTTGGCCGGGGTAAGGACGTTTTCTTCAACCAAATTGTGGCCGCCGCAGCCGGCTGGACCAATGACGAGAGCGATGAAGAGCCGCGTCTGTGTTATGGTGATTACAGCCGTATTGATCAGGGTGATCTAGATGCAGCAATAGCCGCATGCTACGAGCATACCGTGGACCTGGAATGGCAGACCGGCGACATCGCACTCTTAGACAACCTAAAAGTCATGCATGGCAGGCGACCCTTCTCGGGCAGCCGCTCTATCTTGGTGTCACTCTGCACGCCGATATCGCGCGCAAGCCTCCACTCATAACGTCAACGACAAAGACCGAAGTAAGAGACCGCTAGAAAAACGACGGACGACATTCGAGCATTCCCAGCGTCACTAAAACCCACGTTACTGAAGCGGCATTGCCAAAACCGGCACTACTAAAACCTGGTACTACTCAAACTCGGTACTACTAAAAACAGTTATGAAAGTTTGAACGCTGCCATCGCCTCGTAATGCACCATCATGTCCGCAGCCAAAGCATGATCTGTCTCATCGAGCTGTGACACTGACGAGGGCGGCGGTGAAAACTGCGTTGATGACTCCACCGCCCCGTACCAATGCGATGCCCAGACACCATCGGTCGACCTGCTTCCTACCTTCCACTGAGTCATTGCACCTTCGTACCAAGGTACATCAAGCGCCACGCAGAGCTGCCGAAGCATGTGCGCCGGGTCGTTCAAAATATCCAAGCTGTCAACAACTGGTGGACGCTTACCAGTGATCGCGGTGATCGCATCAAACAATTCGCGCTGGCGAATAATGCCAATATCCTCCGCCGACACCGAAGGCATCTTCTGCCGATAAGAGGCAATGACTCGCTCGGGCGAGCGAATCAAGAACACATGCTTAAGATTTCGGGTCCAGGACAGATCCACACCTCGTGGCATATGGTGAGTCATATGTTTCTCATATTGAATAGCAACAGACGACTGGGCAGACAATGCATCCACGACCGCCGCTCGCGTCCCTGGCTGACTCGCGATGATGTCATCCCGCATGGGGTGATCGGCGCCTGACTCGAGCAGATAACAGGCATAAAAAGGCTCATCAACCACAACACAGTCGGGGCGCGAGTCCCATGAACGCATCATAGCCGTCGAAATATTGCGAGGGCCCGACCAACCGGCGATACGAACCGTCATATCAGCGACTAAAGTTCTCCGGCAACGCACTCTCGCTGACAACCAACTCTTTGTACAGCGCCTGCAGCCGATCAACCATAGGGCCGCGCTGAGTGTGCGTCATGGTGCGGCCATCCACTTCAAAGACAGGCGTTAAACCCGCAAAGGTACCCGTGACAAACGCCTCGTCGGCACCATAGACATGCATCAGTGAGAAATTCTTTTCGTAGACGGGAATACCGTTCGCTTTGCAGACATTGATGACATTGCGTCGAGTAATGCCGTCGAGACAATAATCACCAGATGACGTCCAAACTTCTCCATCACGCACAATAAAAAAGTGCGTGGAGTTGCAGGTAGCGATGTGCCCGTGGGGATCGAGCATGAGTGCCTCGTCATAACCCGCTTTAGCTGCCTGAATACACCCGAAAATACAGTTCAGTTTTGAGTGGCTGTTAATCCTCGGGTCCTGCACGTCGGCATAACCGCGCCGGGTATAAACGGTATATAACCGCAAACCGCGATCATTAAGAGTCGGATCGGGCGCTTTGTATTCGGGAATGATGACAATAGTGGGACCCCCAATGGTCACTGCTGGATCCTGGTAGGGTGTCGACTTAATACCGCGGGTAACCATGAGCCGAATATGCACATGGTCTGTCATTTGGTTGGCCTCAAGTGTTTGGAACAATCGATCAGTCAGCTCCTGTTGTGACAATCCCATATCGAGATCGAGCGCCTTGGCTCCCTCCCAAAGACGCTTAAGGTGCCGACCCAAAAAGGGAATGGCACCGTTGTGCACGCGTAGACCTTCCCAGATACCGTCGCCCAAAATGAAACCGCTGTCGAACACGGAAACCGTTGCTTGCTCGCGAGGAGTCAACGCTCCGTTGATATTGATGAGTATCGCTTGATTGCGGTCATCGGGGGCATAGGTATGAGTACTGTTTGCCATAACGGGTTACTCCTGCAGTGGAGCGTTAAGTCTGCTGATTGGCTCTCACAGGCGCAACCATTTCACGGGTAGCGGCCATTGTTGAGGATTACCCAAGTCACTGCGACCTCGTCGATCCAATAAGGGGAAAATTGGGGATAACCGGTTTCCAAAGCAAGATTTCATGCGGTTTTATGGTTCATCGCACTGAAAGTCCCAGTCGTCGAATTTAACTCCCTCCGAAATGGCCCGCTGTGAGATAACAAACTCGGATTTCTCCCTATTTTAATTTTAAGACCGAGATCAGTAACAGGATTTAACTATGAATTCGATGACACGGATCATTTCCCGAGCACTGGTAGCTAGCCTGCTAGTCTTTATCGCTGCATGTTCCGACAGCGGCGACGGTGTTCTCTACAGCGGCGACCTGCCAAGTGCTCCTGAAGCGAGCCCACCAGCGCCAGAACCATCACCCGGCAACATCGTCGAGGTGGCCACGGCTGCAGGAAGTTTCCCTACTCTGCTAGCTGCCGTTGAGGCCGCTGGACTGGTGGATGCACTGTCAGACGACGGCGCTTCACTGACTGTATTTGCACCGACCGAGGAAGCGTTTGCGGCGTTACCTGCAGGCACGCTTGATGCGCTGCTGGCAGACCCAGAAGCGCTGGCTAACGTCCTGACATACCACGTGCTTGATAGCGAAGTGGGTGTTGGTGCGGCGCTTGATCTCGCGCCCACCACCGTAGCCACGCTGCAAGGCGGCGACGTTGCGCTGACCAAGCGGGATGATGACTATCTTTACGTCAACCTCTCGCAAGTCGTTGATTACGATATCGAAGCATCTAACGGTGTCATCCATGTTATCGACTCTGTGCTACTGCCATCCGATCTGACGCCTTCTACAATGACGATTGCTGAAATCGCTCAAGCAGACGGCAACTTCGATACCTTGGTTGCCGCACTGACGGCTGCCAACCTCGTCGGAACTGTCAACGATCCCGATGCAGCGCTGACCGTCTTCGCGCCTACCGACGCAGCCTTTGAGGCGCTCGGTGAAGCGTCGCTAAACTATCTTCTCAACAACCCCGACATCCTTGAGAGCACATTGCTCTACCACGTTGTCGCGGGCGCGGCATTGACTTCAATCGATGCCATTGCCGCTACAGGCACATCGCTCGAAATGGCGAATGGTGACGAGGCGATGATTTCGCTTGGCGAATCAGGGTTGATGATTGAAGGCGCCAACCTTGTTACTACAGACATTGTCGCTTCGAACGGCATCATTCACGTTATTGATGTCGTGCTTGAGGCTCCCAGTGCAATCGGTTCACCTCTCGCAGTAACCCTTGCAGCCAACGGTTCATTCTCAACACTATCGGGATTAATCGAAGATGCTGGCCTGACTGATGAGCTAATGGATCCAAACGCCAATATGACCATTTTTGCGCCAACTGACGACGCATTCGCTCAGATGAAGGCCGCTGGCATGTTCACCAAGGTTCTTAGCAAAGAAACCGGCGACCATCTTGCTGACTTCACAACAGGCTCTTTTGGTGACGCGGTTGTGGACCCAGAAACCGAGACTTACACCTTCCCAACAGGTGCTCAGGACTGGGCAGGGTTTGCTAACAATGCAGACATTTATCCGCTGACATTCGCAGAGGGCGGTTCAATCACCTTTACTGCCTCAGCAGCTGCACCTACCAACATCCGATTCCGTTTCGAGTACTTGCCTTACCCTGACGTGGATCCGGCGTACGATACGGAACAAGTGCTTATCGACAGCACCGAGCCCATGGAGTACACCATTGAGATTCCAACTCAGGGTGAAAATACGTTCTCGTCCTTCCTTCTATACATTGTTGAGCGAGATCAACCAGTAGTGGTGAGCAACGTTATTGTTAGCACTGACACCGCCCCACCGCCAGAACCTGACGAGGAGCTGGTAGACCTGCTGCTTTATCACCTTTATGGCGACACTGTTTACTCCGACGCGGCTATCGCATTGGACGGCAACTCTATTGAGATGTTAAACGGAGAACTGGTGAATATAGCCGTCCAAGATGACAACCTCTTTGTTAACGACGCTCGTGTTGTAACTGCCGACATCGTGTCAGGTAATGGAGTGATCCATGCCATCAACAAAGTTTTGTCGGGTGGTCAAACAGCGGTTGTCGCCGACTTCACATCAGGTGCCTTTGGTGGCGCAGTGGCTGATGCGGAAACCGAAACCTACACCTTCCCAGCAGGAGCCGAGGGATGGGCAGGATTCGCTAACAATGCGGATATCTACCCAATCTCATTCTCCGAGGGTGGCTCTATAACGTTCACTGCATCCGCAGAGACACCGACTAACATCCGCTTCCGCTTTGAATACTTACCCTACCCTGATGTGGATCCAGCATACGATACTGCTACCGTTCTCATCGATAGTGCTCAGGCTACGGAATACACCATTGAGATCCCTTCTCAAGGCGAGAACACATTCTCATCATTCTTGATGTATATCGTTGAGCGTGATCAAGCGGTTGCCGTAAGCGACATCATCGTTATGAGTGGAGTGGCGCCAGCAGAACCCGAGCCAGCGGTGAGGGAGGTAACAGCGGATTTCACAACGGGTGCCTTTGGTAATGCCGTGGTTGATGCTGAAACAGAAACCTATACCTTCCCGTCAGGAGCCGAGGGATGGGCTGGCTTTGCAAATAACGCAGATATTTATCCGCTGACTTTCGAAGAAGGAGGCTCAATCACCTTCACGGCATCTGCGGAAATTGCTACTAACTTGCGCTTCCGCTTTGAATATCGTCCCTACCCAGACGTGGATCCGGCGTACGATACCGCGACTGTGTTGATTAACAGTAGTGAACCAACGCAGTACAGCATTGATATTCCATCACAAGGTGCAAACACGTTTTCGTCGTTCCTGATGTACATTGTGGAGCGGGATAGCCCTGTCACAGTTACAGACGTCGTAGTATCTAATCAGCCAGCTCAAGAAGCACCTACAGACGACGCCACAGCAGACTTCACCACTGGTGCATTTGGTAACGCGGTAGTTGATGCTGAGACAGAAACTTACACTTTCCCATCTGGCGCAGAGGGATGGGCCGGTTTCGCGAACAACGCAGATATCTACCCCTTGAGTTTCGCTGAGGGTGGTTACATTACATTTACTGCGTCGTCTGCGGCTGCCACGAATGTTCGCTTCCGCTTCGAATTCCAGCCCTACCCCAACGTGGATCCTGCATACGACACAGGCAACGTACTGATTGATAGCACCGAGGCTGTGGAGTACACGATTGAGGTACCGTCGCAAGGCGAAAACACCTTCTCGTCATTCCTCCTCTACCTGGTAGAGCGAGATAGCCCCGTTACCATTACGAATGTTGTGGTTTCCAGCTACATCCCTGCTGAGTAATTAGACATAGCAACACGTAAAGGCGGCCATTGGCCGCCTTCTTTGTTTTTGGGCCTAACTTTTTATAAGTAGCTCAGCCAAGTCGCATGCTACGACGCCTCGTTTGTGTAACTAACCCAAACGCGAGATGACTCGGGGCTCATATTCGGGCATGCCGTGCATGTGTCGACGCGCCATGGTGACTCGGTGGGCTCTCCAACGATCAAATATCGACTATAGACTCTCTAAGACGAGGCCAAGTTGAGATAACGGTGCTAGACAACTTCTTATTGCAATAGCCTGTGCTTACAAACCACTTCGCGTTTTCACTATCTCATCCGAGTTGGCAGGTAATGAAAAACTCACACCATCTTGCCCCACCGTGTAGTCAGGAAAAATATCCTCAGCGCCGTCCAAAAAAAGTAGCTCCTGACCGGGGAAAACTAGCGGCGGTACGATGTGGTAATAGAGTAAGTGGCCAACTCCGGCCGCTCGCGCTGTCTCGGCCGCTTCCTTTGGACTTGCATGATAATCCAGAATATCAAACGTAATTTTTTCCATCACCACATTGCCATTCTTGGCTGCGGCAGCATTCATCATCATGACTAAATTGGGCGCTAGCGCTTCATGTACCAATAGATCGACACCGTTCGCGTGTTTCTCAACAACGGCCGACTCATCGGTATCACCAGTTATGAGCGCGGTACGGCCCTTGTAGGTAAATAGATAGCCCACCGCAGGGTCAACTGGCATATGGTCAACAGCCAGAGCATCAACCGTCAGACCACCTCCTTCAAAAACACGGGTCAAGTTCGCATCCGTGGGAAGCTGAAAGGGAAAAGCCGTCATGCCGGCTGACCGGTACGGCGCTACCAAATCGCCGTGGTGCTCATGTCGGTATACGAAGTCATGGGAATACGCCTTGTTGAAACCATCCACCACAGTCTCAACACCATTGGGACCATACACCGGGAGAGGCGATGGGTTCGATCCCGCAGCCCATCGTAGCGTCGCCATCTCGCCTAGCGTATCGATGTGATCGGAGTGAAAGTGGGTAATAAATACAGCAGCCACATCGCCGACTTGATAACCCATTCGACCCAAATTTCGAACGCCGTCAGTTCCCGAATCCACAACGTAAAGTTGATCGCCCGCAACCACAGCAACGCACGGGCCGGAGGCGTTTGGTGCCGGCATCGGCCCACCAGCGCCACAGAGCGCAACATGAAGTCCGTCATCGAGTGACGCGAGGATATTTTCATTCATTCTGGCGTCGAGACCACGGGCCATCACTACCGCAAGAATAGCCGCGCGCTGTGAATAGGCAGCGACAGCAGCTACGAGTACCACGAAAACCACTATTTTTTTCATCACGCATCTCCCTGCCGACGGCATATCGTTAACGGATTTGTTGGTTACATATTTTCATCAAATTCGGCTCCACGCCGCTCAAAAGCAACGATTAAAACTCGGATACCAGGTCATCAACGTACATCAAGATTTATTGTCAGTATATATGTCATAAATTAGCGCCGGGAATATCATTTATCGAGCCATTGCGGTTATTGTTAATCTCGGGCACACGGCAGTTCCCGCTCGTCTGGCATACGTAGGATTGGGCATTACCCGCCTTGCACGCCCAATAAAAGTGTCTTGAACACTCCGAAGCCCTGGTGCTTGCGTTACTATTAACAACAAATAACGAGGTAATTAAAGGCATAAGATGGAAAATCTGGAAACATTTAGACAAAACACGCGCGACTGGCTAGAAGCCAATTGTCCGGAGGATATGCGTCAACCTATGCGGTCGGATGAAGATCAGTGCTGGGGTGGCAGAAACTGGGCATTTAAGAGCGAGGGCCAGAAACTATGGCTTGAGCGAATGGCTGCAAAAGGCTGGACGGCACCACGCTGGCCTACTGAATATGGCGGCGGTGGTCTCTCTGGCCCCGAAGCTAAGATCCTGGGCGAGGAGATGGCGCGCATCGGCGCTCGACGTCCTCTGAGTAGCTTTGGTCTGGATATGCTGGGCCCAGCCTTGTTGCTCTACGCAACTGAAGAGCAAAAACAGCAATATATTCCCGACATCATCAACGGCAAAATTCGTTGGTGCCAGGGTTACAGCGAGCCCAATGCAGGATCCGATCTTGCTAGCCTACGCACAAAAGCGGAGGACATGGGTGACCACTACCTCATCAATGGCTCGAAAGTCTGGACTTCCTATGCCGATAAAGCCGACTGGATTTTCTGTCTGGTTCGGACTGATTTCGATTGCCCAAAGCACGAAGGCATCAGCTTCCTGTTGTTTGATATGGCATCGGAAGGGGTCAGCACCAAGCCTATCAAACTGATCAGCGGCACCTCGCCATTCTGTGAAACCTTCTTCGATAACGTTCAGGTCCCCAAGGCCCAGCTTGTGGGAACACTCAACAAGGGCTGGGAAATTGCCAAGTACCTGCTGACGCACGAGCGCGCCATGATTGGTGGCTTCGGACTTGCCGGTGGCGGTATGAAGGGCATGGGACAAATGGCAGCCGCCAAGCGCGGTACCAAAGATGGTCGGCTTCGCGATGCGTCACTGCGGGCAGAAGCAAGTTCCTTTGAAATCGATGAGATGGCATTTGGTCTCACTATCGAGCGGATTACCGACGAAACCAAAGCGGGCCAGGGAACGGGCGCCTCATCGTCGATTCTTAAGATGTATGGCACCGAGCTCAACAAGCTTCGTCAGGAACTCTTCATGGCCATTGGTGCTACAGAAGCACTGAACTTTGATACCGATAGCAAAGGCGCATTGGTAAGAAGCTGGCTTCGAAGTAAAGCCAACTCGATCGAAGGCGGTACCACAGAAGTGCAGCTGAACATTATCGCCAAACGCATTCTTGGCTTACCAGCGTAGGGGGAAGCAAAGTGGTAATGATCTTAAGTGAGGAGCAACAGCTCCTCAAAGACTCGGCAAAAGCATTCCTTTCAGAAAGTGCGCCGATTTCCGCACTACGCGCCATGCGCGACGCAGGCGAGGACCACATGCCCGAGCTCTGGACGAAAATGAGTGAAATGGGCTGGCCCGGCATTGTCATTCCAGACGCTTATTCTGGCCTCGAATTCGGCTATGTTGGTGCAGGGGTTGTGCTTGAAGAGATGGGACGCACACTTGCGCTCTCACCCTTTCTCAGTTCAGCAGTCGTTGCTGCAAGTTTGATTAACCAGCTAGGGTCAGAGCAGCAAAAAGAGAAGTATCTACCGGGCATTGCCTCTGGTGAGTTAACCGCGGTTTTGGCGGCCGATGAGACAGGCTACTTCGATCTCTCGTCGATTGAGACGACAGCCTCCGCATCCGGTGGTGCCTACGTGCTCGCTGGCAACAAGCGCGGTGTGATCGACGGCCACAATGCCGATTTACTTCTCGTTGTCACCGGTGGGGACGAAGGTATGAGCGTCTTTGCCATAGAACGTGGCGCCGAAGGCGTATCGTGCGAGACTCGCCTGATCGTTGATAGTCAGCGTGCCGCAGATATCACTCTTGATAATGTGATGGTGAGCGGCGATGCACTCCTTGGCAGTCTCGGTGGTGCCTCAGAGGCCATGGAATTCACCATTGATGTGGCGGCAGCCTGCTCTGCTGCCGAGATGCTCGGGATTTCCATTGAAACCTTCGAGCGCACAGTCGGTTACCTCAAAGAGCGCGAACAGTTCGGTGAGAAAATTGGGACCTTTCAAGGGCTTCAACACCGAGCAGCGCAATTATTTGCGGAAATTGAAGTCAGCAAGTCTGCTGTTTTAGCCGCACTTCAGGCACTCGATGCCAACAGTGAAAAGCGCTCTGTTCTCGCAAGCATGGCAAAAGCCAAATGCTCAAAAGTCGTGCGCAATGCCACTGAGGAAGGAGTGCAGATGCATGGCGGTATCGGTATGACCGATGAGTTCGATATTGGCTTCTTCTTGAAACGTGCGGCCGTCTGCAGACAGGCTTACGGCGACTATCACTTCCATGCCGATCGATTTGCGAGTCTACGAGGCTACTAACCGATCACCAGACCAACACAACCCGCGTTCACCGCGGGTTTTTTATGTCTGTTCGATGCTAGCGAGTTGATGCAAACAGAGCAGCCTCTTCCTTACTCATCTCAGCGGGAATCGCTTCAAATAATGGCGTCGACAGATAGCGCTCACCCGTATCGGGCAGCATCACCAAAATCACCGATCCCGCTGGCGCGGTTTCGGCAACTTCGACCGCTGTGGTTAACGTCGAACCCCCGGATACCCCTGTGAGAATGCCCTCTTTGGCCGCGAGGTGCTGCGCCATCGCCATTCCTTTCACGCCGTCAACGGGTCTAACCTCATCAAAAAAGGCGCTATCGATTCCTTCCTGAAGTACCTTTGGTATGAAGTCGGGCGTCCAGCCTTGAATGACATGAGGCTCCCAGGCAGGGTGGCTCCCTTTAGGGGAATCGTCTTCATTACGCTCCTGCGTGACACCCGAGCCCACTAACGTCGCGTTATGCGGCTCCGATAAGATGATCTTGCAGTCAGGGCGCTCTCTTCTCAGGGCTCTAGCAACACCGGCAACCGTACCGCCCGTTCCGTAGCCCGTAACCCAGTAATCGAGTGCGGCGTCTTTGAAGTCAGAAAGAATTTCCTGGGCCGTTGTGGATTCGTGAATATCAGCGTTCGCTGCATTCTCGAATTGTCGCGCAAAGAACCAGTCATTGTCCTCAGCCAGCTTCTTCGCGGTGTTGTACATGCCGATGCCACGTTCCTCTTTCGGGGTCAGCACAACCTTTGCACCCAAAAATCGCATCAGGCGCCGGCGCTCGATTGAGAAACTTTCAGCCATGGTAATGACCAGAGGGTAGCCTTTGGCGGCACAAACCATCGCGAGACCAATGCCGGTATTTCCCGATGTCGCCTCCACCACTGTCTGTCCCGGCTTTAGCAGTCCCTCTCGTTCAGCGGATTCAATTATGTTTAAAGCCAGACGATCCTTAACCGATGACAACGGGTTAAATGACTCCACCTTTACGAACATCGATACGTGATCAGGGCCCGTCCGATTGAGGCGAACACAGGGAGTATCACCCACTGTCTCCACGATATCGTTGTAAAGTCGGCCACGCCCTTCTGTCCTGTAAATCGTCATTTAGTCATCTCCTTGTCTGTCACTAATGTAGCCTGATTCTTGACCACTTGCCCATGCTCTTTGAACTCTTTTGCCACCCTCCAGAGAAGGCAACTGCCCGTGTGAATTTATACCCCCCCAGGGTATTTGACGTATAATACCCCCAGGGGGTATTATTGCGTCAAATCGGAGGTGAATCGTGAAGCATGAAACCCGTGACAATGTTGATAGACGTCTCGCGCGCATCGAGGGCCAAGTCAAAGCACTGCGCCGCATGGTAGACGAAGACAGATACTGCATTGATATAACTCAACAGGTCCAGGCAGCCAGAGCCGCGCTATCCAGTCTCGAGTCGATCATTTTGGACGATCACATTTCGACCTGTGTCCAGCGCGCGCTGGAAGGTGACAACCTCGGTGAGCGAGAGGCCAAGATCGAAGAGCTGATTAAAGTGATGCGAGGTAAAAAGTGATAAAAACAATCCTGCGGATCGCTCTGGTTTCAATGTCGCTCATAGTTTGTGTGACGGCTTTTGCGCGCCCGGTGTCTTACGCAGGTGGCTGGACGCTTATAGAAACATCGAATCGAGCATCGTCTGCTGGACTCTTGCACTACACCATGAACTACAACCTATCAGTTGGCGCACGCTATGAGTGGCAACGAGGCTCTGATACGCGCGTCACTGCGATACAACCGACGTTTCTAGCCAAACGCTGGTTCGGCCGCGACTACCAAGCTAATCTCTATTTTTCTGGAGGAATCGGAACGGCCGAGCGCAAAATTGGTGGTATCGAAAGCTCGGAAACAGTGAAATTCGTTGGCGTCATGGCCGACTGGGAGACACGATCTCTGTTTGTTAGTTATGAGGGACGCAGAATGAACCTAGGTCAACTCGGCAATCAAACCATGCACGCCGCGCGTCTGGGATGGGCACCCTACGAGGGTGACACAGGCGCCCTGCACACATGGCTAATGCTAGAAGTTGACCGCCGCAAACACATGGATGAAAGAACATCGGTGACACCGCTTTTGAGATTTTTTAAAGGTCCGGCGCTCCTAGAGGTGGGTTATAATCTCTCGGATCCCAGTCCGCTCTTTAACTTCACTTACCGTTTTTAACGGAGGACTCATGAATAAAACAGTTCCACTCTTCATCGCAGCGGCTCTAGCAACATCCGCTTTTGCAAACGACGATAAGCAAGAGATGAAGCATCACGGTGACGGCCAGATGAATCATGCCGATATGAATCATGCTCACGGTGGTGAGCTCGACCATGGCGCTAATCATGAGCACCATGCGATGGCGCATGATCATGGGGATATGGCTATGATCGCTGCCACCATCACCCACACCAATGAAATTTCTGCAGCACTCGCCAATGGCGGCACGCCTGTCGTAGTCGATGTGCTGGGGGTTGTCTGCGACTTCTGCGCGACGGCAATGAACAAGGTTTTTAGCAAGCGCGATGAAGTCGCCGCTATTTACGTCGACCTCGATAAAAAAACGCTCAACCTGGTTATTAACGATGGTTCGGATCTTTCTGACAAGCAAATTGAGAAGCTTGCCAAGCAGGCCGGTTACCGCATCGCAGCCATCCGTCGAGATAATGAGGCAATGGGCGGGTGAATCCCATTGATCGCCGGACGCTGATCGGGCCTACGTTGTCACTGTTTGCTAGCACGTCAACCTTGCTTTGCTGTGCATTGCCTGCCCTCTTGATTACCGTGGGTGCGGGCGCAGTGATGGCGGGTCTGACCGCAACATTTCCAGGCATCATGTGGCTATCCGCGAATAAGGGACCACTCTTTATGGCGTCGGGTCTGTTGTTGGGCTTGTCAGCCTTCATGCAATGGCAAGCTAGAAATGCACCTTGCCCTGTCGACCCAGAGCAAGCGGCGGCATGCATGCGACTCCGTGCTTTAAGCCGACGCCTTCTGGGAGTATCGGTTGGGGTGTATGCGACAGGCGTTTTCTTTGCCTACCTCTGGCCGCTTATTTACCTCTAATTTTCCAACAGCGTTCGCTGCTGCGATGACGATACATCGTTGTGGCCGTGTATTCGTGATCCGCGAGTACCCAATGAACTAATCCTTGGGGGCGCGTCTCCAGGGAATCATTGCGTACAGGGCAATGCCAGCAATGGCGGTGAGCAGCGCCATCATGGAAAATAGCTTAAGTAGCCAGGTGCCAATGTCATCGCGGTCGTCATAATCCATAATGTGGAGCATCCACAAGAAGTCCCATGCTCGCCACGCTAAATTTCGAATGGCGACAATATCGCCCGAGCGGGGATCGACGTAGACCCGAAGAGACGGGTTTTCCGTGCTATAGGCACGCCACAGAGGAAGTTGGCGGCCTCTGTATTCGGCAGCTTCTGCGGCGGATGTTACCCACTCGGTAACGTCCACCGTAATATCCGTTTTACTCGACACCGCTGAGATCGCCTGCTCCGAAGTCAATGGAGTCACGGGCTGACCGTCAGAACCCAACCACCCTGTAAGACCTGACTCTGGATCTGTTACACCAACAACAAGCTCACCTGGCAGTCGGGGTTTTATAAGTACCTGGCTTGTCGAAGTAACCGGAAAATCAAATTTCGCGAGGTCGATGGGTTGTGTTGGTGGCGCAAGACGATGCGGTTCACCCCGCACCATCGTGATATCAACAAAGGCAAAGTAAATGCCACTCACCGTCCACAAGAGGAGCTGAATGGCTGTGACTATGGCTAGACGTCGGTGCCAAACGCGAAGACGCCTTTGCCAAACAAGGGACATGATCCTGTAGGGCCACTTAGATCCTGTTTCGGGGACCTTAGACGCCTCAGATACCTCGGATACCACCACTACCTAGTCTTGGAAAGTCGTCGAGTTGTCACTTTTATACAGCGACTGCTTGGGCTTCTCGAATACGCGCTGAATCATCGGCTCAAAGAACGACAGCGGGTAGGTTTCGGCATCGGGATCGAACGCTGGCGCATCATATTTCTCAATGAACTCGAGCGTCTGATCATAAAGAGGATGGTCTTTGAACTGCTCCCGCATGTTCTTATCTAGACCCAAGTACTCAAAGAAGTAATATCCTTGGAAGATCGCGTGGTGCTTCACCATCCAATGGTTGGCCTCACTGACGTAGGGGTGAAGCAAGACCGCAGCGATATCTGCGTGGTTGGCCGGCCCCAAGGTATCACCTATGTCGTGTAGCAGTGCACAGACGACATATTCTTCGTCTTTACCGTCTTTGTGAGCCAACGTAGCTGTTTGCAAACAATGGGTAAGTCGATCAACGGGAAAACCACCGCAGTCGCCTTCGAGCAATAACAAATGATCAATAATTCGCTGGTATAGCGTTTTGGAAAACTCCTGCAACTCGGCACCAATAATGGTCCAATCCTCGAGCGTTCCATCTTTCATGTGGTGGAATTTTGCACGTTCCGGAACTGCTGTATTCATTTTTTATTCTCCTCGCTAGCGCCAACACCGGTTAACGCTGTTTATCTTACTCTACTTCCACAGAGTAACTCGGCTTTACCTGCTCTCGCTACCAGCCTTTGGGTGACTCTTAATCCGAGTGTATCTAGGCCGCCACCGATCGACTAATCATTTGATCACCTTCCAGCCACTTTAATGCCTCGCGGTATTTAACTGGCGGCTTGAAACCCAACTCCGCTCGCACAGTCTCTAGTGGCTCATGCAGACGATCTTCCCAGCGCGTAAACAGCATCCAGTCAGCTGCCTCGCCGATTTGTCGCCCTTCCCCGATTAACTCTTTCAAGTTTAATTCAGGCTGTTCTTTTTGGCCTTTTGTGCGACCCATGAAAATAATGAAGTCGATGCCGCGAGACGGCACCTGTGTGGTCATGAACGACAACAAACACAGCTCACCCAATGTGTCTCGTCCGTAACCCGTCATCACGTGCTGCAAGTCATGGATATCTCTCAACCGATCTCCCAACCAGCGCTGATCCTGCCCAATTTTCTCGAAGCGAGGCGCTTCGTGACTTGACGCAATCAGGCCGTCAGCAGACAGTCCCTCAGCATGGACAAAATCGTAATAGGCTCTTCCAATACTGCCTTCGGGGAGTACGGCAAGTGCCTCTCGATCATTCAATGCATTGACAATGTTCGGTTGGTCCTCGAGCAATTCCTGCCCTCGCTCATCATTCCTCATGCGGCGAAGTGCTCTACTCAAAGAGTCTCCCCGAAGTGCTTCGAGAATCTTGAATACCTGACCCGTATCGTCGGGGTCGCGCAGCAATCGAGAAATCGCAAGCCCTGCTTGTATGGGCTTAATGCGATTTTGCTCATACCAATATCTCAACGAATTCAGCATCGTGTGCGTCCAAATATGCGACTGTTAGCGTTATGCTAACAAAACCTCATCACTTATCCCTAGTACGAAAATCGGCAATCGTCTCCTTCGCAATTCGCTGCAGATACGCAATTTCGTCCGCGCTGATCCTTCCGAAATAATCGTAGTCCAGTGTATCCACCGCATCACCGTATAGCGCGAAGAAGGTGACATAGGCGCCCAGGAACGTCCCGCGCAGATTTGGATGTGTACCGTCAAACGCCATATGAAGGGAAAAATCGGGTCGCTCCTTATATGATCGTTTGAACGCCAAGCCCACAGGGATGACCTCAGCTTCGGCCTCCCGACCTGCATGCGTGTAGGTATCGACTATAAGATTGATCATTCCAGGTTCGGTACGTCGATGGGGCGATACGTAAGCGTGAGTCATGTACAGGAATGGTTTTCCGCCGACAGCCCGCACTTTCTTAGCGTAGTGCGATGCCGTATCGACAAACACCTTTCTGGTACCAGCGGTTAAAGGCTCGAAACTCCCTCCCTGCATGATCACTGCTTGGAAAGGTCGATCTACACCTAGCTTGCCCGGGGTGAGTAACCACTCAATGTCATGGTGCTGTAATCGCGCACCCCCAATAGTCGCCGACTTATATTGAAAGTCTCGACTGGCCATATCGGAAAAGTGTTCGGATGCCATGCGCTTCACGTGGTTGTGAAGACTGTCGTTGTAATAGAGATAACTGTTGCCAATGAACAGCACGCGCGTCAGCGACGTTTCAGCTGCAATCGCTAGTGACGGGCCTATCAGACCAAAAATAACCAGGACTGCACTGAATACTCGCTTAACCATTAACTGTCGCTCGGCCGCCCATCAAACAACTAAAAAACCAATGGCACTGCGAGGGTTGCTAGCAGTGTGAGGACGATCAGTGCGACCAGATTCATGAAGAATCCGGCTCGCACCATCTCCGGGATGGTTAAAACACCTGACGAAAATACGATAGCATTCGGAGGCGTCGCTACAGGCAGCATGAAGGCGCAGCTCGCCGCCAATGTCACCGGCACACAAAGAACCAGCGGCTCTATCCCCGACTGTGCAGCGATAGCAGCAATGACCGGCAAAAATGTCGCTGTGGTCGCCAAATTGCTAGTGAGCTCGGTGAGGAAAACGACCAAACCTGCGGCCGCAACAATCAGAACAACGGTGCTCAAATTTGCCACCGGAAGTAATGACTCGCCGAGCCATACTGCCAGTCCAGAGCTAGACACCAGAGCCGCGAGTGCCAACCCACCACCAAACAGAATAAGAACACCCCAAGGTAAGCGCGCGACATCCTCCCATTCCATTAAGCGATTAGCCGACGCCTTTTCAGCCGGTATGACAAATAACAAAAGCGCAGCTGCCATAACGATACCGGCGTCGCTGAGACCCTCCAGACCCGACACATCATTCAGCCATTTCCTGGACATCCACAGGAGCACAACTGCGAGAAACAGTAGCCCAACCCGTCGCTCCGGGCTGGTCATAACGCCCATCTCTCGACGCATGCCTGAAATGACATTGGCCGCCTCGGGGCTGGACGGTACGTCAACATGAAAAGCAAAGCGCGTTAAAACAACCCAACCAATTGGCAGGAGCATTAGCGCTAGAGGCAAGCCGATCAGCATCCAGTCAAAAAAGGCAATCTGAAGCCCATAGGTTTCTTCAATAAATCCGGCCAACAGCACATTGGGCGGTGTGCCAATAATGGTCGACATCCCGCCAATGGTGGTCGCATACGCGAGCGCCAATAACAGCGCCACCTGAAACCGTCGTTTTTCTTCATCGCTCATTCCGACAGCCTTCTCTGCCACCATTGCCGCCACTGATGCCGCAATAGGAAGCAGCATCATTGCCGTTGACGTATTCGTCATCCACATGGAAAGCAAAGCGGCAGCGACCATAAAGCCAAGAATGAGTTTTCGACCATCCGTCCCGGTACGCGACAGAACCGTGAGTGCTATTCGGCGATGGAGCGACCATTTCTCCACCGCAAGCGCTAATACGAAAGCACCCATGAATAGAAAAATGGTGGGGTGCGCATAACTTTGTGCGACCGCCTTGACTGGCATCACCTGTAATAAGGGAAAGCTCAAGAGTGGGATGAACGCCGTCGCCGCTACTGGAATCGCTTCTGTCGACCACCATGTGGCCATCCATAGCCCAACACCTGCCACCAGCCAGGCATCTCGCGGCATCGTCTCTTGCAAACCGGCGGTCAGAAACATGAACAAGAAAAAAGAAGGCCCCAACCATAAACCTATCTGCTTCACGGTCGATCGTTCCTTCGCTAAGTCTGTCACCATCAATATGTCCCCAGAGACAAAAAGGCCCCCTTTCGGAGGCCCTGGTGAGGTGGCAAGTAATGCCACCTCCTCAGTTTTCTCAGAAGCTCATACGCAGGTCAACGTACATGTAGCGACCATAGTCAGAATGAGCATCAGCGAAATACCCAAAGTAACGGTCAGCCAATGGCGCTCTCTCGTCGGTCAAGTTCTTCACACCGAGCCTGAAGCGCGCGCGCGTTTCACCCATATCGAAGCGATAATCAAACGTCGCGTCATAGGTTGTCATTGATGGGATCACATAACGAGTTCCGTCACTCAAGGTTAGCGAGCTCTGGTAGAACGATCCAACCTGATATCCGGACAACGACGCACCAAAGTCACCTCGACGCCAGCGCAGGCTCGCCCGGTGACGCTCTTCCTGATTACCATCGCGTCCTACAAGATCAGCAAAGCCGTCGATTGGAATGTTCGCTGGAATTTGACCACTCGCTTGACTTGCAACGAGTAGCGCAGCATCACCTGACGCTTCCTGCTCAAACTTGTCGAGGTAAGAGCCGTTGTATCGGAAGCTGAAGGTACCCAGGTCAGTATCAATGTCGTAATAGACACCGATGTCATAGCCCTCAAGGGTACGCTTATCAAGGTTGGCGTAAGCGTCATCTACCCGAGTGGTATCTCCCGCAGGGCAGATACCCGCTTCCGTGAAGGCTGCAATTTGATCATCGTCGGGCGCCTGGCGCACAACCGCGGGGTTAAAGGTCATGGAACAATTGGAAGTACCGGCCTGCAAGCGGTAGTACAAGTCAAGGATCATGTGG
>CABYVD010000012.1:0-56752 GCA_902522335.1 Halieaceae bacterium
CAGGTGATGAAGCGCAGCGTGCCGAAATTTTAGAGAGCGTCATTGGTGGCGAAACCCTGGGTGCGTTTGCCTATGTTGAGCGCCAGAGTCGCTTTGCGATCAACGATTGCAAAACGACAGCTACGGCGAACGGTGACGGATACACGCTCAACGGTGAAAAGGTCGTCGTCTTTAATGGCGAGAACGCCGACAAGCTAGTGGTACTTGCACGCACATCCGGTGCTCAATTTGATGAGGACGGCTTGTCGCTGTTCCTTGTGGATGCCGACGCTGAAGGCGTATCTAAGGTCTGCTACCCCATGATGGATGCGCAGCGTGTTGCGAATATCACGTTTGATAACGTTCAGCTCGGTCGTACATGAACGCACGACGGGCGTCTGAACCAAATTCGTGACCCAGCACTTCCGGATCCATATCGGTCGGTAATACGCCCTGATAGTAAGCGGCAATCTCCATACGAAGTTCCTGCGTCGCCTGCTGAAGCTCAGTACCTTTGATCTTTAGAAGGGAAGACTCGGGTCCGGGGAAACCGCCTGCGGCCATAGTCGCCAACGTACGGAGTTCAGTGAACTCGAGCGCCATGAGCTCAACCTCGATATCTGCCATACGCTGCTGGAAACCAGGATCATCCATCAATCGTTGACCACCATTCACCTCGCTGGCAGCTGCCTCTTTGATGAGATGCATGTTGCGCTTGATGTCAGCAACACCTGCGATACCGGTACGCTCGTGCGCCAAGAGTGCTTTCGCTACGGTCCAACCTTTACCGACTTCACCGACAACGTTCTTTGCAGGAACACGAACATTGTTGAACTCAACCTCGTTGAGATTGTGCTCGTTATCAATACCAATGATCGGATTGACCTTGATGCCTTCTGACTTCATGTCGACAAGGATGAAGGTGATACCTTCTTGCTTCTTGCCGCTGTTGTCAGTTCTGACAAGGCAAAAAATCCAATCCGCATGCTGCGCATACGTAGTCCAGATCTTCGCGCCGTTAATGATGTAGTCATCACCATCACGCTCCGCTTTTGTCTTAAGACTTGCCAGGTCAGAACCTGAGCCCGGTTCTGAGTAACCTTGGCACCACCAGTCTTCGCTCTTGAGAATACGGGGGAGGAAGTACTCTTTCTGCTCGTCGGTACCAAACGCCATAATGACGTTGGCCACCATCACAAGACCAAAGGGGACAACATCTGGGATGCCACGAAGCGATCGCTCAGACTCCCAAATGTATTTTTGTGTCGCAGTCCAACCGGTGCCACCATGCTCCACCGGCCAGTTGGGTGCTATCCAACCCTTGGCATAGAGCTTCTGCTGCCACTCTACCATGCCCTTAGAACCGCGGCTTTTGAGATGCGCCTGCATTTCGGCGTCAAATTCAGTATCGAGGAAGTTGCGGACGTCATCGCGAAACGCGAGGTCTTCAGCTGATAGTGCAATATCCATTATCTGTGCTCCCGTGAGTGTCCTCGCCGAGGTATGCCGGCGAATTTGAACCTTGAGTAGGTTTTTTTAACGAGGCGAATGTTAGCGTTTTGGTAATTTTTTGCAAGAAAAAGTGCCTGCCCGGGCACCGCACATTCGCTTCTCAGTACAGTATAGAAAAGAGTTTTCGTTGATACTCAGCGGCAAGTGGATCTCCTTTGCCAATTGAGGCAATTGTATCGAGATATAACCGCTTAGCTTCGCCATTATTCCAATCGCGATCGGCGCGCAGGACGACCAATAAGTGGTCTAGGGCATCGCGATAGTGCGCCCCGGTTGTAAGCTGCACAGCAAGCTTTACCCGCACAGAATGATTACTCTCGTCACTTGCGAGCTCCGACTCCAGCGCTTCTATCTCGGGCGACTTCCCGGCCTCTCGTTTCAACTCAATCTGAGCCATCAGCTGCTCATGTAATGCATCTCGGTCCACCAAACGAACCTCGTTGAGCACTTCTTCGGCCTCGTCCAGCCGATTCGCTTCAACCAGGGCACCGGCATATACCAAGGTGATCTCCAAAAACTTGTTGGACTCTTCCCAAGCCGATCGTAGTAATGCGAGTGCACCTGAGGTATCGCCCTGATCCAGAAGCTCCGTGGCGTCCGCGATTTTTGCATCCCATGGCGATGGCAAGTGCTTCTCAAGCATTTTGCGTACCGCAGTCTCGGGCTGGGCACCGGCAAAACCGTCGACAGGCTGTCCGTCCTTGAACACCATCACGGTCGGTAAACTTTTAACCCCGAGCTGCTGAGAGATACCCTGCTGCTCATCGGCGTTTATCTTGGCCAACAGAAACGCACCCGCGTATTCGTCAACGAGTTTTTCCAAGAGGGGCATCAACTGTTTACACGGCGCGCACCAATCAGCCCAAAAATCGACCACCACAGGGCGATTGAAAGATTCGTCAATTAAATATTGCTGCGCATTGTTCTGGTCAATGTCGACTACGTTCATAACATCCTCGGTTACGACAGTCCTAAGACGTCGGACATTGTGTAAGCCCCAGCGGGTTTGTTGGCAATGAATTTTGCCGCGCGCACCGCACCGTTTGCAAACGCATCGCGACTGCCGGCCTTGTGGGTAATTTCCAGTCGCTCACCGTCTGCGGCAAAAAGAACCGTGTGTTCACCAACTATCTCGCCTGCTCGCGTCACTGAAAAACCGATTGAGCCGGGCGCCCTCGCCTCGCGTTCGTTAGCTCGGTCGTATTGGGCAACATCCGACAGCGACTGTCCCATAGCGCTAGCAACGGTCTGACCCATCGCAAGTGCCGTTCCCGACGGCGCATCAATTTTGTGTTTATGGTGCGCCTCATAAATTTCTATATCTGAGTCTGCGCCCATAACCTGAGCCGCAAGCGAGAGAAGTCGATACGCTAAATTGACACCGGTACTGAAGTTGGCCGCCTGACAGCAAGCAACCGAAGCCAAAGTTGACTCCAGATCCGCCTGCTCGGTCTCGGAGAAACCTGTTGTACCGATGACAATGGGGACGCCTGCGTCAGCACAGGCACACGCAATAGCCAGTGAGGACTCAGGAAATGTGAAATCGATGACCACATCAACTGCGTCGAGGTCTAAAACGTCCGAAAAGGTTATTGGGCAGTTTACATCGCCCACGATTGATGCAGCGCTCGACCCAACAAGTTGACTACCCGGGCGCGCAACGAGACAGGCTAATTCGGTCTCCGGCTCCGTAGAGATGGCCCGCGCAACAGCCTGACCCATGCGACCACTCGCTCCTGTCACCGCCACGCGCAGCGCCATCAATTGAGTCCTTCAAAAAAGTTCTTTACGCCATCAAACCAACTCGACTGCCGTGGCGACTGATCGCCTCCCTCGGCCAAGCTGGTGCGGAACCTCTCCAGAAGCTCCTTTTGCTCGCCATTGAGGTTAACAGGTGTCTCGACCACCGCGCGACACAGTAAATCGCCTACCGGCCCGCCACGGACAGGCTGAACGCCTTTACCGCGCAATCTAAACAACTTGCCGGTCTGAGTTTCGGCAGGGATACGCAACTTCACCCGACCATCTAGGGTTGGTATCTCGTGCTCACCGCCCAAAGCGGCATCGGCAAAACTAATAGGGAACTCGCAGTAGAGGTTTCGGCCATCGCGTTCAAACAGCGGGTGCTGTTTAACCGAAATTTGAACGTACAAATCACCATTGGGACCACCCGCCGGACCTGCCTCACCCTCACCACTGAGCCGAATGCGGTCTCCCGTATCAACACCTGGGGGTACCTTGACCGAGAGCGTCTTAGTTTTCTCTACCAGACCCTCACCTCGGCAGACGGTACAGGGCTCCTCAATGACCTGCCCCTTACCCCGGCAGGTGGGACAGGTCTGCTGCACTTGAAAAAAGCCCTGCTGCATTCGCACCTGACCCGAACCGCCACAGGTTCCGCAGGTCTTTACTGACGTACCAGGTTTAGCGCCACTGCCATCACAAGTATCGCAGTGTTGTAGCGATGGCACTTTGATTTCCGCGGTTTTGCCGCGCACCGCATCCTCAAGCGCCACCTCGAGGGTATAACGCAAGTCCGAACCTCGCTGAGGTCCCTGACGTCGGCTGCCGCCACCACCAAAAATATCACCAAAGACATCACCGAAAATATCGCTGAAGCTACCACCCTGGAAGCCACCACCACTCATTTGGGGATCAACGCCGGCGTGACCGTACTGATCGTAGGCCTGGCGCTTCTCGCCATCGCTGAGAATTTCATAGGCCTCGGAGGCCTCTTTGAATTTCTCGTCAGCATTGGCGTCATCCGGATTACGGTCCGGGTGATACTTCATCGCAATGCGCCGATAGGCCTTTTTAATGTCCTGTGCCGATGCTGACTTCGCAACACCTAGCACTTCATAGTAATCACGCTTTGACATAATGCTTCCTGCTGCCGATACCCGGGCAGCCTATTTAAAAAAAAACGGATTCCAACCTCAGCCGGAATCCGTACAGCGTTTAAAGTGTCACAAACTTGCGCGGTTCAAACTGCCCTAATCAACGCTTGTCGTCTTCACGAACCTCTTCAAATTCAGCATCGACGACGTCGTCATCGACCGCATCTTCCTCCGGAGCCTGCTCAGCACCCGCCTCACCCGCTTCTGCTTGTGCGGCATACATCTTCTGAGCAACACCACTGGTCGCCTCAGTTAATGCAGTAGTTGCCGCCTCGATTGCATCCTTATCGTCTGTCTTGACGGCATCTTCCGCTGCCGTAATGGCAGCTTCGATAGCGGAACGCTCCTCTTCTGTCGCGTGCTCACCCGCTTCTTCAAGCGTCTTCTTGGCGGCATTGATCATGCCATCCGCCGTGTTACGCGCAGTGACTAGCTCCTCGAATTTCTGGTCCGCCTCAGCATTCGCTTCTGCGTCCGCAACCATCTGCTGGATATCGTCCTCAGATAGACCTCCAGACGCAGTGATTCGAATCGACTGCTCTTTGCCGGTGGCTTTGTCCTTTGCCGAAACGTTCAGGATACCGTTCGCATCGAGGTCAAATGTCACCTCAATTTGTGGCATGCCGCGCGGCGCAGGTGGAATGTCGGCCAAATCGAACCGACCCAGCGACTTATTCGATGTTGCCTGCTTACGCTCACCTTGAACGACGTGAATCGTTACCGCTGTTTGGTTGTCTTCCGCCGTTGAGAACACCTGCGACTTCTTAGTAGGAATAGTCGTGTTCTTCTCAATCAGTGGTGTCGCAACGCCACCCATGGTCTCGATACCCAGTGTCAGAGGCGTTACGTCGAGCAGGAGAACGTCTTTAACGTCACCGGCCAGTACCGCACCCTGAATCGATGCGCCCATGGCGACCGCCTCATCAGGGTTAACGTCCTTACGTGGCTCTTTGCCAAAGAAATCAGCAACGGTTTGCTGAACCATTGGCATACGCGTCTGACCACCGACCAGAATAACGTCGTCAATCTCGCTTGCTGATAGACCGGAGTCCTTTAACGCAACCTTCACAGGCTCTAGCGAGCGAGTCACCAACTCTTGTACCAACGACTCGAGCTTTGCACGCGTGAGCTTGACCACTAAGTGCTTGGGACCTGTGGCATCAGCAGTAATGTAAGGCAAATTCACTTCTGTCTGCTGCGAGCTTGACAGCTCGATCTTGGCCTTTTCTGCTGCCTCCTTCAGACGCTGCAGCGCCAGTGGATCGTTGTGCAGGTCGATACCGTTTTCATTCTTGAACTCATCTGCGAGGAACTCGATTAACCGTAGGTCAAAGTCTTCTCCGCCGAGGAAGGTATCGCCGTTGGTCGCAAGCACTTCAAACTGGTGCTCGCCATCAACTTCCGCAATTTCAATAATCGAGATATCGAACGTACCGCCACCTAGGTCGTAAACCGCAACAGTACGATCACCCTGCGCTTTGTCCATGCCATAGGCGAGTGCAGCCGCAGTTGGCTCGTTGATGATTCGCTTCACCTCGAGACCCGCAATGCGACCCGCGTCCTTGGTTGCCTGACGCTGAGAGTCGTTGAAATAGGCCGGCACAGTGATGACGGCTTCTGTGACCGATTCGCCGAGGTACTCTTCGGCTGTCTTCTTCATCTTACGAAGTACTTCAGCCGAAACCTGAGGCGGGGCCATTGACTCGCCTTTTGCCTCAACCCATGCGTCGCCGTTATCGGCTTTCACGATGCTGTATGGCACCATTTTGATGTCTTTTTGTACAACGTCGTCTTCAAATCTACGACCAATCAATCGCTTCACCGCAAACAAGGTGTTTGTTGGGTTAGTGACGGCCTGACGCTTTGCAGATTGACCAACCAATACCTCGTTGTCATCTGCGTAAGCCACGATTGAAGGCGTTGTGCGACCGCCCTCAGCGTTCTCGATGACGCGAGGCTTGCCACCCTCAAGGACCGACACACAGCTGTTCGTCGTTCCGAGGTCAATACCAATAATCTTTCCCATATCTTTCTCTCCTACGGCCAGGTGATCCCGGCGCCTAATCTTGTCTTTTTAGATGGGTCGCTCTGTCTAAATTTCAAGCGCCCCAGTAAAAAATTCTGTCTTTATTTACGATGCGGCTTTGGACACCATCACCATTGCAGGGCGCAGCAACCGATCTTTCAGCAAGTAACCCTTCTGCATCACAGCAATCACGGTATTCGGCTCAACATCGGGGTTCTCAATCATGCTCATCGCCTGCGCGACCTGCGGGTCAAAGGGCTCACCATGAGGATCGACAGGTGTTACGCCATTCCTCGTCAGCACATCGACCAAGCTCTTAAGCGTTAATTCGACCCCTTCGACAACCGCGGCAATACCCTCAGCATCCGATCCGGTAGACGCCTCTAAAGCGCGCTCTAGATTGTCAACGACGGGCAACAAGTCATTTGCGAATCGCTCGAGGGCGAACTTCCGCGCTTTTTCGACGTCTAGCTCTGTGCGGCGCTGCGCGTTGATCGCATCGGCCTGAGCACGAAGCGCTGCGTCCTTGGCCATCGCAACTTCTTCTTTAAGTGCTTCCAACTCCGAAAGCTCATCGGTCTCAACATCGACAGACTCCAAGTCAGCACCCTCGCCTTCCTGCACGGCCTGGGGCTCTACTTCGTTCTCTGGAATGTCGTTATTTTCACTCGACATGCGTCATCTCCCGCACTGTAATTCGTCCAATACGGGGGAGATGGGGAGTCGATTTAAGTTTTCAAGGCAATAACCTTGAAGTTTCGGGGATATTTACGTTTTTTGTGGGCGTGTTAGCGGGATAACGCCGCCGTCAGAAGTCTTGCGGTGATATCAACCAGGGGAATCACCCGTTCGTAAGCCATGCGCGTGGGCCCGATGACGCCTAGAACACCGACTGGCTGTGTACCCTGAGCATATGGCGCAGTAATGACACTGTAGTCATCCAGCACCTCATAGCCGGCCTCTTCACCGATGAAGATTTGAACCCCATCAGCACGGGAACACCGATCAAGAAGCTCTAAGAGATCACGCTTACGCTCGAAGGCATCAAATAACTCACGGAGTTTGTCCATATCATTGGCGCCCGCCTGCTGAATCAGCCGGCTCTCACCCGCGACAACGTATTCGTCCTGCGAGTCCTGAACATCCATCGCCTCTTTAGCAACCCGCAGTGCAGCTTCCATCTGCTCATCAATACGTGCTCTCGCCTCGGCCATTTCGGTCACTAGCAATTCTTTCACCTTAGTTAAATCGTTACCGGCGTACCGTTGATTAATAAAATCTGCAGCTGACTTCAGCTGAACCTCGGTGAGTGGCCGCGAGAGCTCAATAACGCGGTTCTGCACTTCGCGCTCATTGACCACCAGGATGACGAGAACCCTCGAATCGGAGAGGGGTAGGAATTCGATTTGCCGAAGCTGCGACGTGGCCGGACGAGGAACGGTGACAATGCCCGCCTGTGCCGTGACCTGTGTCAGCAAATTTGACGCCGATGCAATCAGATCTGACGAAGGTCGGCTCGGGTTCAACTCGCGTTTCAACGCTTGAATTGCGGCTTCATCGATGGGACTGGCCTGCAGCAAGCTGTCGACAAACAAGCGATAACCCTGCGCCGTGGGCACGCGACCCGCCGACGTGTGTGGTGAAGACAAAAATCCGCGATCTTCGAGATCCGACATGACATTGCGAATCGTCGCGGGACACACCGACATGCCACTCTCAACGTGCAATGCCTGGGAGCCCACGGGCTGCCCTTTACGTATGTGCATATCCACCAGGGTTCGCAATAAAGAGGCTGCGCGTGGTGAAAGGCCGTCCGATGACATGTTGATCTCCTCGGTACCGAGCTTTAGCACAGACCTCCCGGACCGCAAAGCGCGAAAATGATGTGTGGTTTATCCACGACTGGTGTTCCGAATCGAGGACACCTGAGCTATAACGGAGCCATTAACAAGGCTCGGTTAACAAGACACGATTGTCAAACAAGAAACGGTCAACATGCTTACAGATCTCTCCATCCGCGATTACGCCATCGTTCAGCGCCTCGATATCGAGCTACATGCTGGAATGACCTGCGTTACCGGCGAGACCGGAGCGGGTAAGTCGATCATGCTCGATGCGCTCGGGTTGTGTATTGGCGACCGAGCTGATGCAAAAGCGGTGAGAGCCGGCGCTGATCGCGCCGAAATTTCCGCTCTTTTTTCGGTAGAGCATCTCCCGGAGGCGCAGGCTTGGCTTGATCAAGCAGCCCTACTCGAGGGTCACGAGTGTTTGATCCGCCGCACTGTCACCTCCGACGGTCGATCCAGAGCCTTTATAAACGGCAGTCCGGCGACGCTTGCTCAATGCAAAGAACTGGGCGAGCTCTTGGTTGACTTGCACAGTCAGCACGCGCATCAGTCCTTGCTACGCCGCTCCGTGCAGCGCGAGTTACTCGATGAATTTTCTAAAACCAGCGAAGACGCCTCAGCAGTTGCAGAGGAGGCAGCGAGCATTCGCGCATTGAAGCTCGAGTTGGAGACTTTGCGTTCTTCAAGCAATGAAATCGCCGAGCGCAGGGATCTGCTCAATTACCAGATCGATGAATTAGCCGCACTGAGTTTTGGCGATACCGAGCTTGAGTCCCTAGAGTCCGACCAAAAGGCTCTGAGCAACGCGACGTGGATTATGGAGACGGTGCATGCGATTGCCGAGCAGTGTCTGAGCCTGAGCGATCAGTTGCGCTCCTCTGTCTCGCAACTAAGCGATGATCGGCTGGGTACTAAGATTGAAGAAAGCCGTGAGCTTGTGGCCTCTTCGCAGATTCAACTGGACGAAGCAGCATCCGAATTACGACGCTTCCTCGATGGAGTTGAGCTTGACCCCCAGCGTCTAGGTGAGGTCGAGAGCCGACTCGATACCGCCTACAACTTGGCTAGAAAGCACCGCATTCGGCCCGAAGAGCTTGCGGGACACCTTGAGACCTTGAGTATGGAGCTGGAAAACCTTGAGCATGGTAGTCAACGGCTCGATGAGCTCGAGAAAGAGATCGAGACGCGCCACACGCACTGGAAAGAGCGCGCCAAGGCACTCACCGATCTGCGTAAAGAGGGTGCCCGCCGATTGGCGGAGCGAGTCATGGAGTTGCTGGCACAGCTTGCCATGGAGCGCTGTGAGGTCGACATTGGTTTGATCGAGATTGATGCCGAAAAGCTCGACCCGCGAGGTTTGGAGGAAATAGAAATCTGGATTGCGACCAATCCTGGCAGCCAGCCAGGTCCGCTCAACAAAGTTGCCTCAGGCGGTGAGCTGTCTCGCGTCTCCCTCGCCTTACAAGTAGCTGTGGCTGACAAAGCAACAGCACCTACCATGATTTTCGACGAGGTCGATGTGGGTGTTGGTGGAGCCGTCGCTGATGTCGTTGGCAGGTTACTCAGGACACTGGCGAAGAATGTACAAGTGTTGTGCGTCACCCACCTGCCGCAGGTCGCTGCAAAAGGTCATCAACATATTCAGGTCAGCAAGGCAGGTGATCACCTTGTCACGACGAGCCTGCAGTACCTGTCAGATGAAGAGCGTGTTGAAGAACTCAGCCGCATGCTAAGCGGCGCCGTGGTGACCGATGCAACCAGAGAGAACGCGCGCGAGTTACTCGCTGCGACTTAAAAACGGTCTATCGCTTTTTGCGAACGTATAACACCAATGAGTGATCAATAATTTCGTAGCCCTGCTCGGCAGCGATGGCATGCTGCCTCGCCTCGATCTGTTCGTCGACAAACTCAATCACGTCGTTGGTATCCACATCAACCATGTGGTCGTGATGATCATCCGTCGCAAGTTCAAAAACCGAGTGACCAGACTCGAAGTTATGTCGCTCGACCAACCCTGCAGTCTCGAACTGCGTTAAGACGCGATAAACGGTGGCCAAACCAACATCATCACCGGCATCCCGGAGACGCTGGTAAACATCCTCAGCACTTAAATGCGCGCCCTCGTCGGCCGACTCACTCAAGATCGACAAAATATTGAGACGGGGAAGAGTGACTTTTAAGCCCGCTCGCTTCAAATCGACATTTTGACTCGTCACAGTATTTCCTCGAAGACGATGAATGAGGGTATGATGCCAGCCAGTCACACAACAGGAAAGTCTGCCTTGCAATCTCGTTCGCGTCTAACACTCAGTTTGTCTCTTTTACTGTCGTTCGCCACGCTCGGTGCATGCAGCGGTATTGGCTTCCCCGGCGTTTACCGAATTAACGTTGAACAGGGCAACATTGTGGACCAAGAGATGGTCGACCAACTCAAGCCGCAGATGACGCGACGTCAGGTTCGCTTTGTATTGGGCACACCCATCATTGAGGATACGTTTAACGCCGACCGCTGGGATTACGTGCACGTGGTTCGCCTCGGCAACGAAAATCTTTCTCGCTCCCAGCTCACCGTGGTTTTTGAGGGAGATGTACTTGTTGATGTCGAGGGTGATCTTGTCAGCGAAAACTGGCCAGAAAAAGAGGCAGAGACAGAAGGTTCTTAGAGGAAGGCCCCTGAGACAGACGGTTAAGCCCGCTCGGCTTTCGCCTTCTCCGCTCTCGCTCGCCTAACCGCTTTCGGATCAACCAAAAGCTCTCTATAAATTTCTACCCGCTCACCTTCTGAAAGTTCGTGAGTTGCGGGCACCGCTTTACCGAAGACACCCATCTTAGCTGTCGATAGATCCGGCAAGTCATCAAAGAAGCGTCCCATATCGGCCTGTTCAACCGCCTCGAGCGCAGTCGTTCCCGCAGCGACAGATAGCTTTTCGATGCGTTGCTTGTCAGGCAACGCGTAGGCCACTTCGACGTTAATCATCTCGGACATAAACTACTAATAATCCTGTTTTTAACCCTTCATCGGTAGCGAGGAGCCATCGCTTCGCTACTGCTGACTCAGTTGATTGGCCCGTTTCACCATCGCATCAACCATATCATTTGCCACGCTTTCGAAAAGTCGACTCGCCGCCATCTTAAGCAGACCCGAACGCAATTGGAACGTTAGATCGAGTGATACGCGGCAGGCGTCTTCACTCAGCGCTTCGAAGCGCCACTCACCGCCTAGCGAATCAAACGGCCCATCTTCAAGTGCGAGACGAATCGAGGAAGGCGCAAAATTGGTGTTGCGGGTCACAAAGGACTGCTTAACGCCGGCTTTCGATAAATCGAGCCGGGCCACCACGCCCGCGTCGGTGGTCTCAAGTATCTCAGCGCCGCTGCAACCGGGCAGAAACTCGGGATACCTCGCAATATCAGCGACCAGGTCAAACATGGTCTTTGCTGAGTGCATGAGCAATGCCGTCTTTTGAATGGTGGTTGCCACGATATCTCTTTCTAAGCCGTTAAATAGTCTCGTCAGGGTTCCTTCGCCGGCCTAACTTTCTAGCGTTCCTTAGAGCCGAACTTAACTAGAGGGCAACCCGCATGATCGCGAAAATGCTCAGCGCGAAACACAGTACTGGCGTTACCCAACGTGTAATGATGAACCAAAGGTAAAACACGGCAAAACGCTCGCGGTACTTCTCGCCACGTAAAATAGGTCTCGGTACACGCCACGCGGTAAACACCGCGGTCAATCCCAACACCATGGGCACCATGACGGGCACCAACCAGGAGTCGATAGTGAGGCGCGCGACGGGGTTTGCGAGCGCAAATGAGGCGGACAGCCACAGCGCAAAAGCAACCACAGCCATGGCAATAGGCCTGGGTACATCCATTTCTCGCCGCAAAATCGACACCATCGGTTCAATCAGGGCTATCAATGCAGCAAGGCTCGCCAGCATGATGGACATCATGACCAATAGCCCAAAGAGCTCCCCCGTAGGCAGGTTGGCGAAGGCATAGGGAATAGAAACCACAAGAAGCGCCAATCCCTGAGTCATTTCGACATCCACAGCAGCGGTGACTGCAACCACGATGATGGCCAGCAACAGCATGGCCGCCGTATCCAGAATACCGACGGCAATGACGGAGCGAACCAAAGGCAATCCAGAAGGCGATCGACTCCCAAAAACCAAGCCCACACCCACGCCGACACCCAGACTCGACAAGGCGGCTAATGCCGCTGTCACCGCGCCTGACTGGGTCAGCTGCTCAGGACGATACTTAAAGACCCATTCGTTCGCCGCTGAGATATCCCCGACCTCAAAGGCATAACCCAAGGCCGAGTAGGTCATCAGCAGAATGAGTGGCATAAGAATCCAGCCCGCCAGCAGAAGAACCACCTGTGGTCCCGGCAACGCAGCCACGATAACAAGGGCGATCAACACGCCCAGTACTCGCAGGTGGTCGGCACTTTCGATCGCTGAGAGCGTGTTAATGATCTCGCTCGCGCTCGCCGAGTCCCAATCACCGTTGTACAGATATAGACTGACCTCCGCGCCCAGCACAAGCGGCACCAACAACAACGTCGCAATCATGAAGGCCAAAGCTGCCTGCAGTGCACCAATCCAGCGCCAACGCGTATCGCGACCTGCAAGCGATGCAACCCACTGAATCGAGCCCATGGGCGAACTTCGACCAATGCTCCCCATCGTCAGCTCAGCAATGAGAACAGGCCCCACAACGAGCGCTAGGACGGTGACATAGACCAGAAGAAACGCGCCACCACCCTGCTCGCCGATGACATAGGGCAGACGCAATACATTACCAAGACCTAACGATACCGCGAGCAGAGCAAATATAAGCGTAGTCCGTCCTCGCCAGGGTTGTTGAACGTTACTGTCCACGACTGTCTTCCACTGATAACTCTTGCCACTAAAACATCAGACAGTGATAAACCCGATGCGTATAATGCGGCGATGGGTAAAGGTAAAACGAAAAAACCATCGGACAACACCATAGCGCAAAACAAGCGTGCACGGTTCGAATATCACCTGCTCGATACATTCGAGGCGGGTGTGTCGCTTGTGGGCTGGGAAGTTAAAGCGCTGCGCGCTGGGCGTGTTCAGCTCACTGACTCCTTTGTGGTGATGACGAAAGGCGAGGCCTTCCTCCTCGGATCTCAAATCTCACCGCTCGATACGGTATCCACGCACTATGTTGTGGAGAAAACGCGATCAAGAAAACTGCTATTACACAAAAAAGAGCTCGCCAAAATCAATCAAGCACTAACGCAGAAAGGTCAGACCTGCGTCTGTACCGCGCTCTACTGGAAGGGTCATCTGGTGAAAGCAAAAGTGGCGATTGCTCAGGGTAAGAAGCAACACGACAAGCGTGACACGGAAAAACAGCGTGACTGGCAGCGCGATAAAGCGCGGATTGTTCGGGAAAACGTGAAGCAGTAGCGCTACTGCAATCCCGCGTACGTATTCCAACCACCTAACACTAGCGCGACAACCAGTGCGACGGGACGGTATGTACTGCCCCCAAACCGGTGAAAGGCCCGATGTCCCAACTGATCTCCGATAAAGCACATTGGAAAAGCGAGCAGCAACAGTAGCAAAGGCGTTGCTGTCACCATGTCCGCCACCGTGAACATGACCACGGCAAGAACATTCGACGCGAAAAAGAACGCCATCAGAAATGCGCGCGCCGCGCCTGGGTCTGTGATGACAGCCATGGCGTACACCACGACGGGGGGCCCCGGTATCGCAAAAGCACCGTTCATGAGTCCCGAGGCGATACCTGTTCCTGCAGTCACCGACTTGGGCACTGAGACTTTGTTGGATGGCCTCACTAACGCTGTCGCGAGTGTTGCAACGATAACGGAAACCCCAATCCAAAGCTGAAACTCGGATCGGGACATGCCGCTCAGGAGGTACACTCCGACCGCCGTGCCAGCCAGTGATCCCAAGATCATTGGCGTGAATTGATCGACAGGGAACTTGCCCCACCACTCTTTGTAGCTCGTGGAGCTGACAGCAATAGTCAAGGTTGCGGCTAGCACCACGGCTTCATTCGGCAAGAGCAGGAGAGAAAAAACGGGAACCGCAATCATGGCGAACCCAAAGCCCGTGAAGGCCCTTAATAGTGCTGCGGCCAATGCGGTACCACCCACAGCAATGAGCTGCAGTGGTAACAATAATTCAAGCAATGAGTCCATCAACGCGCCTATCCCTCAGGCCCTCGGGCGTCGCTATCTTAGGGGAATGAGCCCGAGAACTCACCCATAGATTTTATGGCAAAAGAATCTTTAAGTGAGAACTATTAGCCCCAGGGTACGCCTGCTGCGTCTCAGTGCTTGGATCTGATAGTTACTGTTTCCTATCATATAGCTCATTCTCTTTTTATCTAGTCTTCTAGCACCGGTGGCCTTTGAGGGCGCATGCCTTCCCCGTCTTGCCCACCCTGCCTCGCGCTATGCTGCCGACCGGGCTGTCTGAAGAGATAAGGCGCCGCTTTCATTCGCTGCTTGGCGTCGAGCGACAACAACACGTCAATACCCACCTCGTGAATGAGCTCATGATAATCAGCTGTCGACCGCCGCATTTCAGCAAGACCTACCTCTAGCTCTTCACGAGTCAAGTTCTGTGACTGAAGCAACTTCCTGAGCGCACGCTCTGACTGGCGAACGTCTCGACGCGCCGCTACTACCTCGCGTGAGTGCTCTCGCAAAATCGGTCTCGCTTTTTCCCGTACGCCCTTGGGCACCTCTTTAAACGCCCAGGCCAACGGGGGAGGACTATGCTGCCCTTCCCGAAGCATATGGCCACCAATCAAACCCGCTAACAGTAAATTCAGTGCAATCGATACTACAACCAAGCCAATCAATGCTCTATGACTCATCTCAATACTCCTGGCCCACAACCGTGAAGCTGTATTGCTCTGCCTGTGACCAGTCCTCCACAGGCTCGTACATTGTCGACCCGACAGCGATACCCGCACTCAAAGTAAGACTTGCGGCGAGTGCTGGCTTCCAAACATCTGACGACAATGACTCCGCAACAATCTCGAGGCCTCTACTTAGCCGCTGAGACAGCGTCAGCTGCTGAGGTAAACCATGGACAATCTTTTGTGCGACTTGGGTAGCGTCTAGTGTCGCCACCCGAGCGGATTGCTGGAGAAGACTGTCTAGGGACACTTCCTCAAAGAGTATTTGTCGCACCTTATCACTAGATTGCAAAGCATCGAGCGTTGCAGCCCGCTCCGCTTCGGGCCATGCACTCTGCTCAGCACCGTAGGCAGCGATTACGTCCGTTGCCCGCTTCTGGGATTTTTCGTATGGGTTCATTGCTGTGTCTCCAGCTGTTTTTTCAAATTTCCGCGCGCCCTAACCAACAGGGACTCCACGGCACGAACCGATGAATTCATGATCTCCGCAACTTCTCGGTTCGATAGGTTTTGATAGTAAGTTAGCACCAAGGCGGTTCTCTGACTCTCGGGTAACCGCATCAAAGCGACATCGATGGGCTTCTGCTTTCTCGGAGTATCAAACTCAGTGAGGCGATGCTCGGACTCCGATGGGTCCCAGCTGACCTCGCGCTGCCGCTTTCGCATGATGTCGATACACCGGTTATGGGCAATACGGTGTAACCATGTCGTCAGCCGCGCCTTGTTCGGATTGAAATCACTCGATCGTTGCCAAAGCACTACCATGACATCCTGCGCGATGTCCTGCGCAAGGGTGTCATCAGTAACAATGCGTTTCGCATAGACCTCTATTGCAGGAAGATGTCGCTCAACGAGCTCCGAATAAGCACGCTGGTCACCCTTTCGAACAAGGGCAACCAAGCGAGGTTCATCTAACTGCATGGTGTTGGGTGATTAGGTTCAGTGGTGGAGTGAAGTTAATTCGACTCTGACTCTCCTTTTTGCATACCCTTACGCTGATCCTTGCCATGACCTCGGTGGCTGCCTCGCTCTTGCATCATACGGCGACGGTCTTTTCGTGCCTCTCTAAACTCGCTCTTAGTTATCTGACCATCACCATCGCCATCCATGCGATTAAAGGCAGCGCGCCGTCGCTCGCCTTGCGTAACGACACCGTTGCCATCAGCATCCAGTGCATCGAATCGATCTAAAGCCTCTTCGGTACGCTGAGTCGCTATCTGACTGACTTCATCGCGCGTTATTTCGCCATCGCCATTCGCGTCCATGCGCATTTCAGGCGCATCGCGACCACCGGGCACTCTAAACTCGTCAAAACTAATGGCGCCATCGTTGTTGGCATCCATCTGCTTCACCGCGCTTTTCATCCGCTCGCCACCCTTACGGTGGTCACCGTGACCATCGGCCATAGCCGGCATTGCAACAGTACCCGCGGCCAAAAAAATCATTGAATAAAGTCGATTCATCTCATTTTCCTTCGCGCTCAAAGGCGTCTTCTTATCCATTCATCAGTGATACGGAACGGTATATCAAATCCCGTCGGTACCGTGGATGAGAATTTTTTCGCACATTGCGAATATCACTGTCGAGCGGTAAGCAAGTGCGCTCAGTCATTGTGACTTTTTCTGGGTTGGGCCCAGTAGTACGGGCCCTTTTTTCCAAACCCTAAGCAATGACTAACAGCAGTAAATGGGGATAAGAGCTATGATCTACAGGGTTTCTTGGTTCGAAAACACAACACCTCAGAGTGTCTTCTTTCACTCACTGGGTCATGCAAAGTTTTTTGTTCAGCTTCTCCAGCGTAATGACAACTGCCGAAAGATTTTTCTCGAGGAAACTGAGGCGCAGGCTACCTAATATTTGCAATTTGCGAAAATTAGCCGTATTCAGTACGCAAAAATCCAAAAAATTTATTGAGATTGATTGGCGATTGAGCCCTCAAACTGCTTAGGCAGCTCGTAATCGAGGGGCGCGATGGGAATCAGAGTAGATCCAACGCTATCCGCAGACCGTTAACGGTCTCATGTAGGACATCTGAATCATAAGGCACGGCCTCACCCACCCCCCATATGGGCTTCGGGAATGAAGCATCGTCCTCAAACCGGACAATGTGATGGATGTGAAGCTGCCGCACCATATTACCGAGGGCCGCCACATTGAGCTTGTGTGGGGCGAACAATTGATCCAGCGCTTTTGATAGTCGAACAGACTCTCCTAATAACAGGTGTTGTTGCTCTTCGGCCAGCTCGTGGATCTCTGCTATGTCGGGGACTTTAGGAATCAGGATGACCCATGGGTAGCGACTGTCGTTCATGAGTCGCACTTGGCAAAGATGCCAGTCCGCAATCGGCACTGTATCTTTCTCTAGCTGCGGATCGAGCTGAAATCCGTAGGGGTCGTCCATCAGTCCTCCAATGCCGGAAGCACTGAAATCTCATCGCCAATGGCAATATCGCCAGACTCAATAATCTTTGCGCAGAGCCCCCCGTGGCCGAGCATGGCCGCCACGCCACCTTTTCCTAGATTCTCTTCCATGCGTGCACATGGATGGCACAGCTGGGTCGCTTCAAATACTGCCAAGCCAATGCGGAACCGCTGCCGACGCAGCGCATTGAGATTGACACCTTTTACCACTAGATTGCGTCGAAGCAGTCCAGGGTCAATGCCATCTCGCCCAAGGAAATGCGCTGCCTGTGCAATGAACTCTTCCGAAATGATAGACACCTGCCGACCGGAACCCGGTGTTTTACCCATACGGTGATCGCCCTCGAGCCCCAGTGTTGCAACGGCCTTGGTTACGGACACTGACTGGAGCGGTTCGCCCCGCTTCGGTCGAACACCGATCCAGGTAAGCTTGCCTGGCGCAATATCGAGCGCATAGCGATCCAGTGGGTTTCGTCGCTTCGTCATGACAACTCCTTTTGCTTTCTGCCGCTGTCTAACACTTCCCGTCGCTTCCATCACTTCCAGTCACACAAAGAGGCTGTTGCAGGCAAAGAATACGACAAGCGCCGCTAAGAATCCGATCAATAAATCTTTTCGCCACAGCGTTACACCCGCCATTACAGCCAGCGTCAGAAACTCGATGGGACCCGCTTCCAGCTGACCTTCGGACCCTGTAAGGGTTGTGACAACGAGCGCGGCCATGACGGTAGGGCCTACGTGATCAAGAATACGAATGACACGATCGGGAAACGATACACCCGACAGCAGCAACACAAACGACGCGCGCATGGTGTAGGCACCGATGCCTGCTATGACAATTCCCCAAAACAAACTCATGTGGCTCTCCACTCGTTGATGGTGGCAACAACCAGCGACACCAACACGGCGATGATGAGACCCACCTGATTATCGAGATTGGCGAACCAGAGCGCGATGCCTGCACTGATGACGGCAGTTACCACCTGACTCTTCCGCTTGATGGCCATAAGTAATAACCCCAAAAACATGAGGGTAATGGCGATATCAATGCCAATGGACGCTGGAATAATGGGAGCGAGGATAATTCCCAGCCCCGTAAAGACCGCCCACATAAACCAAAAGGTGAAGCCAGCCGCGAGGTAGTAATGTCTAAAGTCCCTATGGTCCGACAGTTCCCTCACCTGCGTCAGCGCGAAGACCTGATCGATCAACACATAGGGCCCCACCCAGCGAAACCACCGCGGCTGCACCTGGAAGCGAGGCGCGAGCGTGACCGAATAGAGGATGTGTCGTGCCGTGACAATGAGCGTTGTCGTAACTGCGGCCGAGACAGCAGCACCCTCGCCCACCAGCGTGATGAGTGTCATCTGCGCTGAGCCACCGAACATGATGATGGAACTCGACCAGCCCAGCAGATTAGGCACACCAGACTCGACCACCATCACACCAAAGAGGAGCGCAAACGGTAAGGCAGGTAAAAACAGCGGCAACATATCTTTGAAGGCCGCCCGGACAATGGGGGACAGAATTTTCATGCGCGGAGTGTACGCGAACTGTTTTGCTATGGCTCTCTAACGCTTGATGTATACTTCACGGTTCGGGGGCGTTATGGATTCGACGACGGTCACGAAACCTGCGGTGCATGCCGTGATGACAGCCAATCACGTTAATCCAAAGCTGTTAACTAATAGTTGCCAACGACGACAACTACGCACTAGCGGCTTAAACCCCGTTAGCGGTCTATCCCAAGATGCCAGTATCGAGGGTGTGACTGTCACTTAGAACTGGACCGCGGTGGCTCATGTCTCGGGAGACACCGTCAAATTTTGCGAGACTCGCGGTCTACGTCCTGACCGTTGGGCTGTTGGCCGTTAAATTAATTAACGGAAGCTAAGCATGTAGAGCCAAAGGCAGAGTACTGGCGGACGCGGGTTCAACTCCCGCCGCCTCCACCAAATTAAAATCTCGTAGCGTCCAGCTAAATCTCATAAACCCCGTACCTACGGGGTTTTTTATATCTCAATGATCCAAGACAATCCAAGGCCCTCTCGTGACATCTGGGGGCATCTGGGGGCATAATTGGGGGCATATCCAATTAAACTCCTGAAAATGCCCCCACATGTCGCTGACCATCGTTGCTATTAATCACGCCAAGCCCAAGGACAAGACTTACCGGCTCTATGACGAGAAAGGGCTCTACCTTGAGGTAACCAAAGCGGGTGGCAAACTCTGGCGATTAAAGTATCGATTCGGCGGAAAAGAGAAACGGCTCGCCATCGGCCCCTACCCCGAAATCTCACTAAAGGATGCACGCGCCGCTCGCGATGCAGCAAGGGCACAACTCGCTACCGGCACCGATCCTAGCGAGTACAAAAAACTCATGAAGGCGACGGCGCTCTCGGATAGCGCCAATACCTTTGAAGCCATTGCTCGGGAGTGGCACAACGGACAGAGTCGTGTTTGGAGCCCCATACACACAAAAAATGTCAGTGATCGATTATCCCGAAACGTTTTTCCTTACTTGGGTAATAAAGCGATTACCGACATTACCGTCCCAGAGTTACTACAGGTATTAAGACGCATCGAGGCTCGAGGGGCCTTCGAGACTGCGCACCGAGTTTTAGGGAATGTGAGCGAGGTATTCCGCTTTGCGATCGCCTCAGGCAAGGCTGATCGAAACATTGCGGTTGATTTAAAGGGTGCGCTCCAGCCCGTTAAGAAAAAGCACCTTGCCGCCGTGACGGACCCCAAACGCGCCGGCGAGCTGCTTCGCATGATCGACAGTTACAGCGGAACACTCACAGTCCAGTGCGCACTGAAACTTGCGCCTTTAGTCTTCGTCCGCCCGGGTGAATTGCGCACCGCTCTGTGGCGGGATATCAATCTAGAAACTGCCGAGTGGCGCTACACCGTCACCAAAACTCAGACTGAACATATTGTCCCTCTATCGAGACAGGCGCTGGAAATTCTAAATACGATGCATCCCCTCACCGGGCGGTGGGAGTATGTTTTTCCCAGCGCTCGCAGCCGCCACCGACCGATGAGTAACAACGCCATCCTCTCTGCTCTGCGACGCATGGAAATAGACAAAGAAGAAATGAGCGGCCACGGATTCAGAGCGATGGCTAGAACCATTTTGGATGAGATTCTTGGATACAGGCCTGAGATCATTGAGCAGCAATTGGCGCATCAGGTCCGAGATCCTCTGGGGCGCGCTTACAATAGAACAAGCCACCTAAATGAGCGCAAAGAGATGATGCAGGCCTGGTCGAATTATCTAGATGCTCTCAAGAAAAACCCCATTTAAATCTGCCCTCTCTTCCAGCACCGGATATACTGGTCCTGGAAGTCTTCTCCAAACTTATTGAGCGTCCTTAAACAAAGATCCGCGTGTATAGGTTTGACGCCTTGGGCAAGATCAGCGAATGGACCTGTTAGTTGGTTTATCGTCTCCACACTTCTCAATGGAATCTGGTGATCTAACTCGTGCAAGAAAGAATTTCGGAGATGTCCAAAACACTCAAAGGCCTGAAGAAAGGACTTAGGTATCCGGATATCAGTTTTAACTTTTATGAAGTAGTGAGCCCTCTGAATATATGACCCTTTAACGCCAAGCTCAGCATGTTGGTCAATCTCCCTGCAGACATTTTTTAATAGGGCCTCTACTAGTGAAAGACATGTGACAATCGTGATTGAGCTCTGAAGATCAGGTATAAAATAAAAATCTTCCTCGTCGGCCTGCAAAAATGTTTCATTGATAACGTGTTGCGGTTCAAATGACATATCGGGTAGATCCCCTAGCATAGCCTCATCGTGAGCCGTCTTTGCCTCATCTATCAGGGGTTCAAATAAGCTTCGGCTCAGCAACCAGTATTTCCAGGTAGCCCGAAGCCTCCCGTGAAAGTCCCAAAGAACTGGGATACATTCATTTTCGTACAGTTCATAGGTGTTGAGTTGCGATTGAATTTCATCAAGCCGATTCACCGAATTCCTCCCAACTTCTCTCAATCGAGCAGAGCCCTTAAACATTTTTCGAGTAAAAACTGAACTCACGAAGCGTAAAGGCCGCCAGATGATCGACCTCGCCCTTGGGTCTCTCTTCAGTTTAAGTATCGGCAGCATATTGTTCCAAGTCATCCGGCGTGCACCACTTGAAATCTCGGTCACGAAGGGATGCCGTTAAGCGAAACATGTCCCCACTTTCAGATACGACTCTTGAGTGATGGTTTTTGGCGAACCAAATTGAGTGCTGTTGAGACGAAAACGACAGAGGACTCAGCTACGTCATCACGATTGGAAGATTTTTCTTTTTTTCAATGTGTGCCTCTAAAGGTTTCATGAAAGATCAACTTTTCACTCTAAGAAAGTAGTTCGTCCCGTTAGCCACTATCATTTTTTTCTACCTAAGCCTGGAGCACCACCGCCTACTGTCCCTGTATAGGGAGATCGCCCTACTTTTCTGACGAAGCTACTGGTTTTTCGGTTGGGATAGTCCTTGTTGGAATTTTCGTGTCGTGATTTCAGTTTGATAAACTGCGCGACTTCACTCTGGCTATATCCCAGCGTCATTAATGCCTTGCGAAGAAGTTTTTTCCTATCCATGCCCCTCGAAGCGATCTTGGCAACTATTGGCTCTAGCTCAAGCGCGAGCTCTTCTCTACCGTCAGGCCTTTTCCACTTCGCTATCAGTCGGTTTTTTTTCGTGCTCACTTCTTCACCAATTGAGCTTGGATCTAACAAAGAAAACTGAACGGCCCTCACTTATAGAGCCACATGGACTTATAAGTCCAAATTTACATCAAATGCTACAATGGCAATCATGAGCAAAAAACAAAAAGATTTTGCAAACAGACTTAGAAGCCGTGGCCTAGTTTTTGAAGAAGAAGTGAGGACGCTCCCCGGCACACCAGATATTTACTTCGATAACCATTCACTGGCAGTCTTCTTCCATGGTTGCTTTTGGCATAACCATGGATGCGGTAAGCCAATTAAAAGCGTAATTGTTGCTAGCCAACGGGCAACACAAGCAGAAATCGACCGAACTCAGCAGCGAGAGCTACTGCGCCTAAACATAAAGTATGTTGTCGTATGGGAATGCGATTTTGATAAGGATCCCGAAGCGCAAGTTGATAAGGTTATAGATAGGCTGCACTTCAGTTGAGTTGCGCCCGTAGATCAGAAAACATCGATACAAGCTCATCTACCTGCATAACATCGAAGTACACGCGACCTCCATGCCGGTTGATCAATTTCATCAGTTCCCTGTAGTTGCCGCCCTGGCTATTGTTTGTCACCCTTCGAAAAAACCTGACTTCTGGATCCACGGCTTTTTCTTGGAGATATAAAATCAAAAGTGCCTCAAATACATTAGGAATAATAGTAGTCGTCGGGTGACCCACGATCGCATCACGAAAGTCCGTGTATTCGAGTAGGGCCTCGAGGGCCTCAGCGAGCGACAGGGATTTTGCGCGACTCGCCATAAAAGCCCACCACCAAAGCTGCGCAAGCGCATTATCTCTCTCAAATCCCCGAGTCTTGCCATTTTTTCTACAAAAAAAGTTTGTGAGGATTTTGGACTGTATGTCCTCCTCCCCGACTCCGCGAATGTGGCGATTCCAGATGAAGTCTTTTGCGTGAAGATGGCTCAATGCGCACCAAACACGCTCATCCCTTGCCGCCTTTGGCGTCATGCCTCTCATCTCTTGAAAAAGTAAGAGAGCATTATGCGCATCTGTCAGACCTACTCCTCTAGAGGAGTCCGGTTGTACGAATTGATCAAAAATCAATGGATCAAAATCTACCTCCGTTACTGACCGGACATCATCATCTTTAATCAGAACTCCATCAATCTCAAAAGTATGTTCTTTGTAGGATTCAGGCTTATTTTCCGCCAGGTGCCAAAGCCTTTGTACTGTCGCAGAATTAAAAATGGGCAATTTCATCGATCGACCGTAAGTTTATTTAAGGGACGTTTAAAAATATTGTGAGCCGTAATCTCGGGTCGATGCTTTTGCGACTTGTCGGGCGGTAGCGACTCCATTGCCTGTTGCACTTTCTTGAACCATTCCAGTTCGTTACACGGATCTGTATCGTCATCTTGCTTTTCATAAACAAGTTTGACCATTTCGGTTACGACAGGGGCATAAAGCCCACTGAGAATGACGCTCTGCAACTTTTCAGTCACCTCAAATTCTCTAAATTTAAGAATTTGATCCTCATTAGCAAATATGTGCACTTCGTCCTGATCCAAGCTGTAGAAGAATTCGCCATCATCTAACTCTGACCTAATGAAAAATTGGAAAAATGATGTTATGGAGCGAGTTTCATACGGCTTTTCGTTATATGGAGTGGAATCAGAGAAAGCCACAATCGAATTTTTAGGCACTGTGAATTCGTCATAACCGTAGTCTGGATGTATCTGGGGAGCGCGAATACTAACTTTCTCAGACGTTGAGAACAGAAGTCTGAGCTCGACATTGCCGCTTAGCATGGAGCTTTTTATTGACAGTTCCCCTTCCTTTCCTTGCCCGCTTAGATCAAACGAATCGCTAAGCCAGGTATTGCGATTGTAAAGGTGGAGGATCGGTTTGATTGCGCCTGCCTCGAGCAAGGCATCAATGTCCTCGACTGCACACTCGTATTCCCATGTAAAAATGTGGCTGTCTGGACTAAATCGATCCTTTGCCATCAGAAGCACTGGTTCAAACGGCAAATTTACATAATCCAACTCCGCCGGATTCTGCCCTTCATAAAGTGGTCTCAGGACGGGGTACCCAAAAGATTTGTCTGAATCAATGATCATGCCTGCACCAATGCCTGAATATCTATCAGGAACCCCCCCACGATTTGTCGCTCGACCTTCACATCAACACATATTTGGGAACTCTCAGACATTTGCGCCTCAGACAAGAAAAGCTTCCCACCACGCACCTCACCCACTGAAGCCTCTATGATCGCAACATTTTCTGCTCGATCCAGTCCTACCTCTGCAACAGACACATAACAGTCCTGGGCTCTATCCAACTTCGCGAATAGGCGAAGTTTATCTGCCCCAATGTCGACAACCCTCTGCTTCGTTATGTGATTGCTTAGTGACCGCAATTGCTCGGCCGGGTGCAGATTGGGCCCATTGTCTGCGGGTTCTGATAGGGTCTCAGGGTTGTCCTCCTCCTCTGGATCTTCTTCTGTCACATCCTGGAGTTCAGGTGTCTCCTCCACGACGGTAACGCGCCTACGCCTTCTTCGTCGCGATGAGGGCGTGAACACAATCCGATCCTCATCGAACCCCTGCATCTCTTCACTACCTGATGGTGCCTCACCCGCCAAGTCCGGAAAAAACTTCGCCAAAAAATCGATTTGTCCACTAATTTTTTGTTCCGGTAAGGCCTCCTGATCTAGCACGGAGAGAAACTTGTCTCTCAGGAGCCTCCAGAGCTTTTCTCCCTCTTCCCTTTTCTCTTTTTTCTTCAGGCGTGCCAGTTCTACACGATCGTGTTCACTCGGCTCCATACTCCTTACTAGTTTATTTGTCTCTTCGGCTTGCATTTCGATGACAGCGGCGAAGTTGCTGTATTTGGCTGGAAGGCGTTGCAAGTTTGGAAGACTTTCACAAATCTTCATGTTGCGCCTTATAAGGCAATACGCCCGGGGTGCTTCGTCATCGACATACAGATTAAAGTGAACCAGATTTAAAGGTTTGAGTCCTTGCTGATCCCTGCAAATCCCACCTCTGGTCTCCATCATAGATGAAACGAAATAAGCCGTTCGGGCAAGCTCTTCGACTAACTCCTTATCCACAGAGCCGAGGGCGTTTTTTATATCCTTAGAGAATAAGAAATCCAAAAAATTATCTGCATTTAGAGTAACTTTACGAGCGCCGTCTTTAAATTCGAGCTCCAACGCATCCCTGACGAATGCAGGGAAGTAGTTGATCAATGCATGCCCCATCATCTCGCTGATCCAGTCATGCCCTTTGGAGTGCCCCTGAAAACCCAATATCGAAATCGTCGTCCCAAGATCCTCGGGATATGGATTAATCCAATTATGCTGTGACTCAAGTTCCTCTACCGGCTGAAGGCTAGATGTAGACCACTGTCCTATATTTTCAAACTGCTGATCGTCTTGAAAATGACTCATGAAAACACATTTTCCCTGCGCCAAGTGCCTCTTCTCTCCAGCCTCGTCCAGGTATGTCGCACTAGCAAAAATTGCTCTTATTGCTGAGTTCGCCAAGGGAGCATCTTTGCCGTGCCCGTGTGACCCTGCTCTGTTGGAGTCACCAGGCGAAGAGCCCTTTGTATTGAGGTAAGTATAAAAAGGCCGTCCTTTTACGTACGGTCCAGCCATTCCGGTCGTTCCGAAGTCCGTGCAGCTAAGAACGTGGAAATTCATTCGCGAGCAGTAATCATGAGCTTCTTTTATCTCAGCAATAGAATCCTCCGACTCGTCCTCACTTGAGTTCACACAACACTGCAAGATTTGTGTGAGCCGTTCAATATCTGGGACTGCACTGCGTTGAAAAGAGTTCAGCTCAAACTTGATTTTTACTCGATCAGCATCCTCGACCTTGGCATCAAGACTATTCTGAATCAGCTCTCTTACCAGCGACCGCGATGGGTTGCCGCTAAAAATCGAGAGGCCGGTCTCATCCCAGCCAGTCCAAAACGTATTAGGCTGGAATATCCAACTTTGACTCATCCTTCCTCTCTCTCAACACACTATAAATACTATTTGCGATGCCAAACGCTACAGCGGCATTAACCGCATTACCAATCATCCGATAGCGAGCTGTTTTGTGCACTGTCTCAGGAAAACGAAAGCTCTCAGGGAAATTTTGCAGGCGAAGGCACTCCCGCTCAGTGAGCTTGCGAACTTCACCATTAGCAAGTATGAACGGGACATTATGCCCTCCACCGCCCATATTTGCAGTCAACGTAGGGCAGAGGCCCTCTTCCTGAACTCTGACCACTGTCTTCCGCAAATGAAATACTCGCTTATCCTCAGGATTCCTAGCGAGCTTTTTAATTCTGCGGGAGTATTTATTTTCGGGATCCAAGTAGTAAAACTTATCGGTAACCTTTTCCCTATCTAAGAGGCTCTCTAACTGGATTGGATCCGCAGCGAGCGTTAGCTTATGAAATGGATTGAAGGATCCTAAGTCTTTTCTGTAGGCAATCATAAATAATCTGATCCTACTTTGTGGAGAACCTGCATGCTGACGAGCATCAATCTCAAAGCTATTTGCGACACTAAATCTGTAGCCTGCGAGTCTGATCCTATTTACTACTTGCGAGAACCATCCACCCTTCTCCCCCACCTTTATATAAGGACTATTTTCGAAAACCAGAATACTGGGCTTTAATTCCATTACCGCTATCTTTTCCATCATAGTAAGGAATAGGCGCCCTCGCTCATCTGCAAAACCCTTGCGATTCCCTGCTTGAGAAAAGCTTTGGCAAGGAAACCCAGCGTGAAGCACGTCTACTGGTGGCAAAGAATTGAGATCTAGATCTTTGAGATCCGCGAGAATGAATGTCGAATCAGAAAAGTTGTGCTTGTATGTTTGGGCTACGTCTGGATCAAAATCGGTAGCCCACGAACTTTTGAATCCGGCCCGCTCAAACCCTTGACACAGACCGCCGATACCGCAAAACAAGCCGGCAGATGTTAATTTCATTACTAAGGCTCCTAATTTTGCACGTATTGGTTTGGCCACGCAGTCGCTGACAATAGCTTATCTATTTCGCTCCCAAAAATATCCATCTGCCGTTGCATAATGTTCTTTTCTTTTCTGATACGCCACTTCACATCTTCATACTCCGCCACTTCGTTAAGCGTTGAAGGTTCCTTTAATAGAATCGTGGTAATGACGCCACGATTGAGAAGATTGCTCCCCGGCCCCCGCCACTCGACGTCATTTTGAAACTCAAGCTTAATGGCCTCTTTAATCTTGTTAAGCGCCTCATAAAGCCCGTCTACAGACAGTAAGACCTCGTCCGCTAACACAACCTCCGAATCAGACGCATGCTCTGCTGAAACTTCTATTGGTGAGTCGACGCTCTGATTTTGCTCAGGAATTTTTATTTCATAATGCACTTCAGGTGCAATTTGCGGGCTTACCAAGTCATTAGATTGCCGGGCAATCGACTGGAGTTGAGACTCTATAAATCCTATTTTCTTAAGAATGGTGACTTGGTCAGAGGCTATAAGCTGAAGTGACTCACTCGTCTCTTGAAGCTTCGATTTAAAGTCTTCATCTTCTTCATGTTCATATTTAGACTTTGAATCCAGGTCTTCACGCTCAACGCCACCTTTATTGTTTTGATTAGCTAGTCTTGTAAGTAACATAGATGTTTTTTCTTTTAGTATAGCCCGCTCTTCGACACGCTCTTTATCGAGAAAGTTACCTCTTTCTAATATTCGCATTAACGCTGACACTATAAGACCATTCCACCCGAGTTCCTCGCGATCTGCTGTCTCGTGAGCAAAATAATTTCTAGCCTCTCTAAGCATCTCAAATAAAGGTTGCAGCTCGCGAAAAGTAAATGAGTAGTCCTTCAATAGACGCAGTTCTGGACGGCCCGCGTTAACAAATTTCGCATGATCGATGGTCGCCCATATCAATTGACTCATTTGACCTCGCTTGACATCTCCAAATTTATTTACAAATTCATACCGAAATCGCAAAGGTTCTATGCCTTCTGTGATGTCATCAACACCCACAAGATTTTGAAGTGAGCTGAGAACTTCATCTTTATCTGTCTCCGACAACACTGTGTGCTTGCAAGCTATGTATACACCCTTGGCAACTAGACCAACTATTGCATCCGTCAACATTAGTTGCGTGGATCGAGATAGTAATAGGGCCCTGACTTCCAGCCCTATGGATCCTGGTTGTGAAGACAAAAGATTATCCTTGTTGAGTTGACAGCAAAGACTAGTAAATTAATACCAGCTATTGAAGGGAGAGGCAGTAAGCGTCATTGCGATACCTTGTGCCGCCCACATCAGCGCATATAATTGTAAAACATATGAGGATGCAAACTCGATTAGTAATCCACATCACGACCCTGGATAGCGGTTTCAATGCCACTCTCCACCACTGAACCACCTTGCCTGAGTGGCAGGTTGGTGGAGCTTTCGCTCACTCCTGATGCTCGATTGTTAAAACCAGATTGTCGCTTTCGCTAGATTGATGCCAGCGCTAAAACTTTAGCCTCTTCAAACAAGGCAACAGCGTTGTCAGGTCTAAAGGGTAAGGCGCTCGTAACAGTGCTCGCCCAAGCAATGTACTCGTGTTTTCGAGCCTCGGGCCATGGCGGTGGACTTAAAGCAATTGCCCTGAGATTACTTGTCTTATCTGCCCACTTAATCAGGCACGCACGATCTGATTTCTTTGAGGCGGTATGGACTTGACGAGCTTTGCGCTCTGCTTTTTCGAGTGCTTTATCGTCGGTCACTTCAGCAACAAGCGCCGCCACCTGATCGCCAAACTCTGCGATCACATCATCGAGAGTGGGGGCACAATCTTCAACGACATCGTGTAGCCAAGCTCCAGCAACGGCGATGTCATCACCACCAAAGTTGCCAACCAAAAAGGCAACCTCGTGAACGTGTGTTATGTAGGGCTCAGCCGCCTCACCTTTTCGTGTCTGACCCTTGTGATGTTGCCTTGCATATTGCTCGGCCCGCGCCACTAAGTCGGTCATCGTATTTTCTCCTTCATCAAAGTTAGATTTTGAATGCCTGAACGCATCTGCGCAGTAGAACTCAGTTCCACGCTCCAAAAAGATCTCCCGCAGCTCGACCGCTTGCTCCTTCGTCAGGTAAGGGGCTCCGCTAGTGTTATCGATGGGTGTTCGCAATTGCTTTTCGTTGGCATCACTACGCGGGTTAGATTGCGTACTGCCCTTTCGAGATGGCCCAGCGATAATCACGCCCGATCCGAAGAGCCGACGCGTTCTCTCTGGTGATGATTTAAATACAGGCATAGTCTCCTCCTAAAGTTTGTTAATTGTTGAAAAACAAAAGCATTCGGGAGTTTCCCATTTAGTTGCCTCATAGAGGCCACATTCTGAGCCACCTTACCTGGGAAGGTAGGTTGGCGGAGCTTCCGCTCACTCCCGATGCTGATCACAGTTCATACGTTAAGGTTATTTCACACTGATTCAATATCGATGAAACGACCTCGCTGCGTCGTTGAGCAGTGCATTCCTTTCGCGTATTTGGTGTTTCCTTATGGCAATCGCTGCCCTCAGTACATGGAAATTTCTATCCCCGCATCAAACTTATTGAGCTTATCCTGCAGCAGGCTCAATCCTAGGAGATCTGCCTCGACCGCCCGATAGCTACTGCCGGGGCTTGGGCATTCCATGAACTCTATTTGCCCCTCCTTGGTCGCCGCACCGTCCTCGAGTCCGAGGTCATAGGCTGAGAGTAAGTCGTAAGCTTCCGCATTTGGAGAATGCCTGAGGATCCACGTCTCCTCGGCAAAATCCTCTTGAACGATATCATCCGGATCAATCTCGTCTTTTTGCCACTGGTCTAAATAAAATTTTGCTCCGTGCATATACTCGTCCGCGAATTCCCGCCAGGTCATGTCGCTAAAACAAGGTAGCTCAGAGTAGGGATCACCCCAGTTGAGCGTGTACGAGCCGCGGCCGCCGTAATCATGCGCGGTCAGCTTAATCTCTGGCTTTGGTGGCACTAAAATCAGTGGCTCTCCCTTATTAAAAACGTGCTCGCGCGCTAACTCATAGAACGAGGGCAATATCAGCCCCGCGCCCAAACCGATTAGAAAATTTCGTCTAGATAAGTCCATTGCTGTGCTCCTGTATGAAAAATGGAGCATCGGAATGAACACTTAGAACCCATTTGGTTGCCGCGATCGACCGCATAACTAAACCACCTTGCTTGGGTAAGCAGGTTGGTGAGGACGAAGTCCCACTCCTGATGCTGTTCTAAGTATAAAAGAGATGGGTCTTATTTTTAAGTGTCAATATTACGAAACCCTCTCATATCACTTTTGGAGCTGGGTCACGGATCAGTCGACCGAGCACCTGCGAATCCGACAAGCTCGTATCATGGGCAGACCTCGAAATTTTAAGATCAATCTGCCGGATTGATTTGTTAAGCGACGCGTTAGATTTTGGTAAGTATTTGGGACTCCTATGATCTGGATTTTATGGTTGAGCAAATCGACCAGACACCGGTTTGGACCCCCACGTCACAGCGTTCGCTCTACAGATATAGACGGAGCAAGGTCCAGCGCATCGAATGCCCAAAAACCCTATACGGGCACCCAGGCATCGGGCAAAATTCTAGATAGACAAGACCCTATGAAAGACCGATATGCGAGTAAAAAATATCTGCGGTGCAAAAACCCGAGCCGGCAACCCCTGTGGGAAGCCCCCGCTGTCGGGACGCAGTCGTTGCCGACTGCATGGTGGCTGCAGTACGGGGCCGACGACCGCTGAAGGAAAGGCCAAAATCAGTGCCGCTAACTTCAAGCATGGGCGTTACGTGAACTATCGAGCCAGACGCGAATTGGAAAAGTATTTTTTCGCCGAGATTAGGCGCGTGAGGGCTGAAGCACGAGGTGCCGGCCTTTATGCGGATCAGACCTTGTAGCCTCTCGTGTTTGCAACGGATCAGTTTTTTTCTGCAACGCCTGCAACGCGGCTTTATTTATCACCGAAGATTTAGGCCGTTATAACCCGATAAGCTTCACTCTTGTTGCGGGTGTTGCAAGAACCTTAATCAGCCTGCGGACAAAACACCTACTTCACCTTGAGAGAGACGCCCTGCCAGTGGCGCCCACCCTTTGCTCTTGAGTTGCCTCGCTTGAATCCGGCGTTCTCCATGCGCTGACGAAACTCGACCATCGTGCCGGGACTTTCGCTTGCGGCGAGTGCATAGTTCTTGTAGGACTCATACAGTGCAGTTGGCTTCTCATAGACAGCTGCCGATAACTCACATAATTCGTCTACCCACTCTTTGAAAAGGTCCTCTGACTCGAAGTATTCGGCAGTGGCATCTCTCACAACTTGCGGAGGACATAGCCCGACACGTCGATACTCGAGTGCACCATCAATAATCCACTGCAAGATACCCGACGTCTCCTCGCCGAGTTTCTCGGGTAGATCCAGGTCGCGCTCGTCGGCCCTAAACTTGCGGACGAACGGCAGCAACACGAGACGTCGCCGCATTGCTTCATCACCGTGCCGAATGCGCGGTTTGTGATTGCCGGCGATGAGCAGCTTGAATTTTGGCTGGTAGGTAAAAAAGTCCTGCCTCATGTATCGAGCAGTAATTGGATCGCTCCCAGTCATCGATTTTATTTTCGACTCCGCCCAACTGCGGCCGCTCTCGGTCTCTTGAGCGAACACCAACCTCGCCCCCTGTAGCATGGCGAGATCCGTGGGATGTTTTTCAAATTTTGATTGGGTAAATGTTTCCATGGACGCAACAGCTGCATAGTCGCCCATCACCTTGTGTATGGTATTGATAAATACGCTCTTGCCATTACTACCTGAGCCGAAAAAGAAAAACAGGACGTGTTCGTTGGTATGGCCACTCGCAGAGTAGCCGATTACACGTTGGAGAAAGGCTTGATACTCTGCGTCACCGTCGGTTATCTCTGAAAGAAACAAATGCCAACGAGGTGCGTCGGCTCCTGGTGCCGAAGAGGTGATCTTTGACATATGGAGTTCTGGGTCGTGAGGGCTTAACTCGCCCGTGTGTAGGTTAACCACGCCGCCTTGAGTATTTAAGAGACTATCCTTGTCGTCCCAGCAAGACGGTGTGGAAGCAAACCTCCGGTCCGCCCTTGCAAGCCTCTCCACGGACGCTACGGTAGTGGCTTTCAGCAGAGACGCCTTTTGCCCACTACTCACCCTGAGAAACCCACGGATCTTATCAAAAACGGCAAGCGTATCGTCCGATTTCCAGACCATGCCGTCCCAAATCATCCAGCGCCCCCATGCACTCACAAAGCGTAACGAGGGATTGTGCCTAACAAAATCGACGGCCAGACTATCCTCGCTGGCGACCGCGGGCGACCTTGCATTAGAGCCCTTTGGGTAACGGGTAGCAGAGGCGGCCACCATTCGAACTTCTTGCTCATCGAGTGGTGGGTCAAAATGATCAATATTAAATTGCAACGCCTTAGCAAGAATCTGCTCCCCACCATCACCCTGATATCGCAATCGGCCGCAGAAACTGATCAACGCATCATTCCTACCACCCTCACCAATCAGTTCATCACTCGATTCAGTTACTACCCTTGGATCATGATTTCTTTGCAATTCATCCAAAAGCCACTTTGGCGCCGGCTGGAGATCGCTGAGGGATCCAACAAAAGGAAAACCACACCCTGGCCACCAAATAACGTAGCCGCCCTCACCCCTCGTATCTATACCTACCGCCACCTTCCCTGCGGTCGTTGTTTTTGATGAAACATTCTTCGGAAACGGATATATGAAGTGGCGGCCTCGCTTGGTTTGGTGTACGCGACTACTTCCAAGTCGCGCCTCGTTCGCGAGACACCAATTTTCTCCTTCTGGATCGACGTCTACGACAAAAAGATCATTCACTCGGCCCGTTGGAACACCAATAAGGCAGTTGCCACGCCCAAACCACTTTTTAATCTGCTCGGCGTGTGTGGTCGCCTGAGACTGCCAACCGGTAATCATCGGCCGCTTGTCCGAGTTGCACGGAAAAACCCTTAGCCCCTCCTTTGATAGGGCAAGAGCCTCTAATAAGATTTCATCGCTCATCTTGCTCACCCCGACTATCGGTGATTCGTTTATCAATCCAACTCGCAATATCCTGCGAGAGCCAACCCACGGAACGCTGGCTAAGCTTTATCGGGCGCGGAAACGTTCCATCCGCAATTTTGGCGTACAAAGACGAACGTGGCAGACCGGTTTGTCGGGTAACGTCTGAGAGTCTTAAGATCCGGGTAGGCATGGCGGGTTCCAATAGTTGCTCATGGAACACCAAGCCCATTGAAACTTTTTAGTGCCGAAATACTGGTCTCCAATTAGTTTCACTTTTTTACTCGTAGCGCTTTGCCCCGTTCAAGCGACGTTGCACGTGACGACATCGCAGCTTTTTTAGCTCACTCTGGGCGGCTATGCGTCTCGATTTTTCTTCTCGGTATGCAACTCTTAGCGATTGATAATGCGAGTAAAGCTCTGGGTAGGTTGAGGGCACATTATCTATCTCGACCGTGACGCTGCCTAGCTCAATCTCCATACACGGCGCTGAACTCACTTCCGCACAAGTATCGATCACGAAGATTACGTCCCGCAGCTTTGGCCAGCGAGCGCAAGCGAAGCGCAAAAGATTCTTTACGTCGAGAGATTTGGGGGATAGGGAAATTGGGGGTGCGAGCTTCCCCTTTTCCATAGCCCTGGCGATTGTCGATCTAATACGCGCCTTTGCTCTGTGACGCTCAGAGCCTAATTTTCGATACTCGGGATCGAACAAATACGCGGCCAGATCGCAAACAGCGGTTGTCTCCAGAACACTCTCACTTGTCTGCCAGCCGAAAATATCTTTTCCCGATTTACCACTCATTGCGTGCTCACCCAGTGAGTGGGTATTTGATAGCTTGTATAGCGAAAAATCATAGGTTTAGCTTTTCGTTAACCTCACTCTGTTTACCGTACAATGGTCTGCGCTTACTAAGAGAAGCGTGGCTGCGTAACGCTGAAAGCAAACCCGGGAACTCATTCCTCACTCCGCCTAATTACCGTAGGGCTGTCATAACGGTCCCAATCAATTTCGGCATCATCATCAGACTCAGTAGCTCCCTGCTGAAGCTTTTTGCGCCGCTCTTCCCTACTTTCTCCGAAAGTTGCGAGATGAGCCGCATCTATAACTGTTTGTGCCTCGACGCTAGTAATCAACTGAATCGTTTTTCCGGCTTCTATAAATCCGTCCATTTTCTTTGCCAAGTCCAACCAATCTCTAGACGTATTTTCAGACCCTCCAATGGCATATAACTCGACGGACATCGCTTTCAATTTATCTGTAAACAAACGCTTGGCCACCTTCTCTGAATACATTTTTACCTGCCCAATAGTCCCTTAATTGCCTATCATGATCGGATGGCTTTAGCTTAAAGTAGTGGCCCCCAGCATTCTACGAGTCCCATGTCTCAGATAAGCATTTCCAAAAAAAGCTATCTAACTAGTCTCCGCAATCGGCTAAAACAACTATACGAAGCGCAAGAGGGCGGATACACGGATATCAACGAAGATTGGATCAATGGCTTCATGGCAGCTGGTCATCACAGCGGCTTGGTAACACTTTCGGAGCTTAAACTTGAGCATCTATCTGCTTACCGAGAGGTGTCGAATAAAATCATGTCTGAGGAGACAGAGGCGGAGCTAGAAGTTCGACTAACCCGCTTATGTTTGACCTTCGATGAGAAGTTGGGCAACCGAGACAAGGCCGTTTTTGGTTAAGAAAAAGTTACCGTGACGGCAACGAGAAATAATCATCAGCTAAGGACCTTCTTGAGAGTAATGTAGGACACTCGCAATTTACTATTTATCCGTGCGACAAAGGAAAAGCGACTTTGGTAGTCCGTGGACTACCGTTTTCACCAGGGACCGTGCCAAATAGCGATCATTTGACAGCACGTTTAACTCGACGCGACACGTCCAACTGGTAGCTTTTGTTCGTTTGGCACTAACATTTTACAGTGCACAGCCCACGTAGCCATCACGTGGTCGTTCGCGTAGCTAGGTGAGATGTCATTAACTAACATCACAAAACTTGACGAGATGATTAATCAGCTTGCTGCGAATTACACTAGCAGCCCCAATAATGAGCCAGAGTCTGCATCTCTTAGTCGGATACGACTACGGGAACTGCGCAAACACTTTCAACAGGACCATCAAATTTGCGATGCCCTGCAGCTTGTTGGACAACAAACATCCGTGAGCGCAATTAAAGAACTCACTCTCTGCGAAGTTAGGGCCAGTCAGCTACAACCCATCGGTTCTACAACGTTAGTCCCCAGATTTCTGCGTGCTCATGTTTCGTTATGGCCCTCTGATGACGAGGTCTTGTGCGAATGGACAAGAAAAGCTTCTGACAATCCATACATACCCTTTGACAGTCGAATACACAGCCGCGAAACCTTGTCGTGGGCCGAATGGAATTCACTCGAGGATGAGCGACAAGCTCGAAAAAAGCGCCTAGCGAGCTATTTAAATGAAAGCAATGAATTCAGAATCTCGGTTAAAAAAGACCTCTCTGCCAGTAAGGCAACGCGAGATCTTCCAGCCGCAATTCGGAGAGGCGATTTAGCCGCAATCAAAGCATTGCTGGAAAAGGGTGCAGATACAAATCAAGTTAGGGAAAACGTCGGTTCCTTACAAGCTCTCGCAGAGGAGAATAAAAGGCTTTCAGTAGTAGATTTTTTGCAGTCAATTGGAGAAGTCTGAACGCTCGCTTGTTGGGGTTTAGATACAGCGTGGGGGCATAATTGGGGGCACTTTTATAAAATTTAATATTTTTATTCAGTCAAATCAGTTGCTTATATATTCTTACAGACTCCCGCCGCCTCCACCAACACAGGGTTTTTTGAAAACCCACAACGACCCGGTAAGCCCTATAAAATAAAGACTTACCGGGTTTTTTGTGCCTATAGCTTCCTATAGCATTTTGGGACATCTTCGGTTTTTAGTAACACTCGTAGTAACATTAACCGAGTGTTACCAAATCCAGTGTTACTAAAGATGGCCAGAACAACTAAACCACTCACCAATACTGAAGTTCAGTAAGCCAAGCCCAAAGACAAGGAATTCAACCTGGTCGATGGCGACGGTCTGGCGCTAAGGGTAAAGCCCAACGGCTCCAAGCTGTGGATTTTCAACTACTACCGCCCTTACACCAAAAAACGCACTTCTCTGAGTCTTGGCACCTACCCGACGACAACTCTGGCTGAAGCACGCAATAAACGTGCTGAAGCTCATAAGCTGCTGGCGAAACACATTGACCCGAAGGAACACAGGGATGAGCAAAGCCGCATCAGCAAACAAGCCCACAGCAACACGCTGGAACACATCGCGGCTCAATGGCTGGAAATCAAGAAGGCTGATATTTCAGCAGAACATGCAATAGACACCTGGCGATCACTTGAACTGCACGTCTTCCCCTACATGGGAAAACTGCCACTTCATAAAATCACCGCAATCAAGACCATTGATACCCTGAAGCCAGTGGCGGCCAGGGGCAGCCTTGAAACCATCAAACGTCTCTGCCAACGACTGAATGAAATCATGGTATATGCAGTCAATACCGGGGTTATCGAGAGCAACCCGCTAACTGATATCAGGCAGGCATTCCAGAATCCGGTCAAACAGCATCTACCTACGCTCAAACCTGAGGAGCTGCCTGTTTTAATCCGTACTCTGACCAACGCCAGTATCAAGTACACCACCCGCTGCTTAATAGAGTGGCAACTTCATACAATGGTAAGACCGAGTGAAGCCGCTGGCACCCGCTGGGATGAAATTGATTTGGAAACCGCCACCTGGACGATTCCAGCGGAGCGCATGAAGCGGAAAAACGAACACAGCGTTCCACTTACCAGCCAATGCCTCGCACTGCTGGAACTCATGCAACCGATCAGTAGCCGAAGTGCTTATGTTTTCCCCTCAGATCGTGACCCTAGAAAACACGCCAACCCTGCAACCGCAAATATGGCGTTGAAACGTATGGGCTTCAACAAAAAACTGGTGGCCCATGGCATGCGCTCATTAGCCAGCACCATATTGAACGAAGAAGGCTTTGATGCCGACCTAATAGAAGCCGCCCTCGCCCATATCGGCAATAACGAGGTGCGCAATGCCTACAACCGCGCCAATTACCTCGAACGCCGCAGACCGCTTATGGAATGGTGGAGTAAACACATTGAAACAGCTGCCGTCGGCAATATGAGCCTGACGGGTAGCAAAGGTTTGAAAATCGTCGGGATTACCTAACCCTAGCCGATTTTTTCATTTCAATCGCCACAGCTTTGGCAATATCTTCAGGACTAAATGCCAGTCCGGTCGCTTCACCCGGCTTACCTAACTGTTGAATAAGCTCAACCTGCCGATGTGTCTGCACCTCACCGTAGCTATACAGCGTTGTCAGCACGCCTTCATGGCCCAGATTCTGGCTCCACGCCTTGAACTCTTCGGCAGAATGACAAAGCCGTTCACCCAATGCCGCCAAGGTGTTGCGGAAACTATGCGGGTTAAAAGGCGGCAACTCAGCCGAAATGAAAGCCTGTTTGAATATCTTGCGGATAGCGGCGGCACTACTCCAGTGATCATTACTCAAGCCCGCCACTTGAAAGCTGTTATCACTGCTCTGACTCATTCTGGTTTTGGGGAATAACGGTGCATCGTTCCCCATTAACGGATCACGCCTCAAGTATTCAACCCACTGAACCACAATATCGCGCACATCATCACCCACCGGGAAAAAGCTGGTAGTAAAACTCTTGCTGGATTTCGTGTTGACCTCTCGTGCATCCTGATAGACCGTACCGGCCTCGATGTCGAGGTGTTTCAACTTGAGCGAGGCAATCGCGCTATCCCTAGCACCCGTTAGCAGAGTGAAGGCAATCAGTGCCCTGTCTCGCCGCTCAATAGCCGTTTCATTGGGCATCATGGCCAACACATGCTTGATCTGCTCAACGCTTGCCACCGGCTTTTGGCGTGTTGCCTTGGCGGTACGCGCCTCTTTTTCTGAAAGGTTGAAATACTCGGCATCGGAATATTTGAAGCGGTTTGAGGCGGCTTGCGTTAGAGTGAGACGAGGGTAGCTCGCAAAAACGTAGGATTGTTCGGAGGAGGTGCAATGGGAAGTGTATGGCAGGGCGATGAATGCTTACCCACTGAATCGCTTGAAGCTCGGGCGCTGCAGGTCGCTACGGGCCTCATTGAAGAGGGGTTATCTCCAGGGGACGGCGTAGGGATTTATTTGCGCAACGATTTTGCGTTTTTTGAGATCAGTCGCGGTGCCGCGCTGATGGGCGCGTATCCGGTGGCTATTAATTGGCACTACACACCGACCGAAGCGGAATATCTCTTTAATGATTCGGGCATCAAGGCTTTGGTGATTCATGCCGATCTGCTCTCGAAAGTGAGGCAGGTCATTCCCGATCACGTGCGGATTCTCTCTGTTCCAGTGCCGAAATCGATCCAGTTGGCCTATGGCGTGAGCGATGCCCAGTGCGCAGTACAGCCCGGCGATACCGACTGGAACCTGTGGAGTGAGTCGTTTGAACCAACACCCCGGGATCCGGAGCAGTTGCCCAGCACCATTATTTACACCTCTGGAACGACTGGAAAACCTAAGGGTGTTCGCCGACCTATGGCAACGCCAGAGCAAATGGCAATCTCGAGACGCATGCTTGGGATCAGCTACGGATTTGATGGCTATGAAGGGCGGGGCGAGGCGATTACCACTGCTGTCGTTGGACCCATTTATCATTCCGCGCCAAACGCGCATGCCAGCTTTTGTTTTAGAAAGGGGGCGAATATCGTCATCACCCCCCGATTTGATCCCGAAAATTTATTAGCGCTGATCGAGCGTCATCAGATTACGCATCTCAACATGGTGCCCATCATGTTTAATCGCCTCCTGAAGCTCCCGCAATCGGTTCGCGATGCCTATGATGTGTCGTCGCTCCAGTTCGTTGCCCACGCTGCAGCGCCGGTATCGCCGCCTATTAAGCGCGCCATGATCGAGTGGTGGGGGCCGGTGATCAACGAGTATTACGGCTCAACCGAGATGGGCAATGTGACATTTTGCACGGCCGAGGAGTGGCTCGCACACCCCGGGTCCGTGGGGCGACCCATGCCAGATGCTGTGGTTCGGGTGATTGATGATGAAGGAAAAGACCTGCCGCCCCGCGAAATCGGAGAGGTGATTGGCCGAACCAAAGGAAGCGTCGATTTTACCTATCAGAATGACGACGAGAAGCGTCGTCGCATGGAGAAGGCAGGGCTCGTTACCCCAGGGGACATGGGCTATTTTGACGAAGACGGATTCCTTTATTTGTGTGATCGAGCAAACGACATGGTTATCTCGGGTGGGGTGAACATTTACCCAGCTGAAATTGAGGCGGAGCTTCACAAAATCACTGACATTGCTGACTGCGCGGTTTTTGGTATTCCTGATGATGAATTTGGTGAGGCCCTGTGTGCCTATATTCAACTCCAGCCCGACGCATCGTTAACCGAATCTACTTTGCGAGAGCAGCTGAGGGAGACAGTCGCCGGATATAAAATGCCGAAGGTTTGGGAGTTCGTTCTGGATTTGCCCCGTGAGGACTCAGGAAAGATTTTTAAAAGGAAGCTCCGAGAACCGTATTGGGAAGGGCAAGATCGCCGGATATAGGGGGGCAGGCCGTGTGGGTAGCAAATCGTTGATGAGTGGGATAGAAGAGTAGCGTTGAATCAGAGTGTCATGGTGGTTGGCTTAGGTCTGATGGGGTCGGCCCTTGCTAAAACACTGCTGGAAAACGACTACCCGATGGTGGTCTGGAATCGCACTTCTCAGAAAACAGAGCCGCTCGTTGCATTGGGTGCACGTGCGGTGCTCTCGGTTGCAGAGGGTGTGCATAAGAGCGATACCATTCTTCTGTGCCTGCGCAATTATGAGGGATGTCGGTGAAGATGTTCGTCGAATGATCCCAAGTGACTTTTGGGTGTTTTAAAGACAGGTATTCATACCCCAAGCGCATCAAATGCAGGATGGTGGGGATTTTGACCCGAGAGTCTTCGTTGAACTTCATCCCTTAAAATCCCTTTGTACGTCCAACCCTAGCAAACATGTAAGTATAGATTTCCCTGAGAGTACAATACCCAGCTACGCGCTAATAGGAAGGCTTGGGACAAACAGCGATCAATCAGCAGCAAAGAACCGTCATCGGTTAGCTGCTCTCATGAAGCTATGCGAGTTGTTTCTGCTGGGTGATTTTTCGATTTAGTAACACTGTAAGTAACATTGAAGACTTACAAGAGTTGACAACCATATATCTTTCAGTGAGTTAGGCGTTAAGTTCGACTCCCGCCGCCCCACCAAATTAAAACCTCGTAGCGTCCAGCTTCACCTCTCAAACCCTGTATATACAGGGTTTTATCTGGGTGGAGCGAGTGGTCTCTTCGTCTATCCGACTAGATTTTTTTGAGTACTCTGGCATCCTGCTTTGTGCCCTCTCACAGGTTGTCAACTATGAAAAATCTTCTGCTAACCGCTTTGCTCGCCGGTACATTAATCAGCTTAGCCGCCAACATTGCAGGGGCTCGGGATGCAATTGCAGAGCGTACTGCTAACAACGGGAACGTGGTGTTGAGTGGTATACCCGATATCCCACCGGAAATCGGTCAGCGTTTGGCTCGCTATCAAAATGTGAGGGGGGCTGCGTTTCGTGGTTGGACGCGCGATGGTCAGAGCATGTACATCAGCACACGCTTTGGTGAGGTCAATCAGTTGCATCAGGTTGATATGCCGCTGGGTGCCCGCAATCAGCTAACGTTTTTCAAAGAGCCTGTGGGCCAGGCCACTCGGCGTCCCACAGGTACATCTATTGCGATGACCATGGACGAGGGTGGCAACGAGTTCGCACAGATTTTTCTACTGAATCCCAGGAACGGCAATGCAAAGCGCCTGTCCGATGGTGATTCTCGAAACGGCGGGATTGTCTGGAGCGATGATGGCAAGTTGATGGCGTTTCGTAGCACCCGCCGCAACGGTCGATCGAATGACGTCTGGGTCATGACGCCAGAGGCGCCCGAGGCGGCTGAGATTGTTCTAGCCTCGCCCGATGGCTCGTCCTGGGGGGCAGTGGATTTTAGTTCCGATGGTACCAAGTTATTAATCATTCAATACGTCAGCGTAACCGACAGCCGCATCCATTTACTTGATCTTAAGTCCAAGACCCATCAACGTTTGCTGGGCGATTCTGATGCCCCGTCGGTCAATCTGCCCTCTGGGTTTTCGGCTGATGGCCGAGGCTTCTATTTCACAACCGATGCCGATGCTAACTTTCGGCGACTCGCCTATTACAAGATTGAAAGCGGTGACGTGACTATCTTGACCGAGGGTATCGATTGGGATGTATCGGGCCTGCTCATGTCCGATGACCGAAGTCGGGGTGCTTTTTCGGTGAACGCGGGCGGTCGTGATCAGCTTTATCTGTTTAACCCCAGTGATGATAGCTATGCACCGGTCAGTGGTCTCCCTGTTGGTCGGGCAGGGTTAGGCGCTTTTAGCCCAGATAACCGTCAATTAGCGATGACCTTAAATACAGCCACCTCTCCCAGTGACATCTACACGTTAGCCGTATCAAGCGATGGACTAGGGCATGGCGCCCTGACGCGCTGGACCGCATCGGAGGTCGCTGGACTCGATGCGAGTCTGTTCGTTGAGCCTTCGCTCATCCACTATCCGACTTTTGATTCAGTCGACGGGGAACCGAGGCAAATTCCCGCGTGGGTCTACAAACCCAAATCCGAGGGGCCACACCCCGTAATTATCTCGATTCACGGCGGGCCTGAGGGGCAGTTCAGGCCGGGCTTCTCAAGTACGTTCCAGCAGTGGATTGCTGATCTGGGCGCCACGGTTATTGCGCCAAACGTCAGAGGCTCCGCTGGATATGGTCGGGAGTACGTACAACTTGATAACGGGTTTAAACGTGAAGATTCGGTTCGCGATATCGGGGCCTTGCTCGATTGGATCGAAACCCAGCCCGATCTCGACACGGACCGGGTCGCGGTTTACGGCGGAAGCTACGGTGGCTACATGGTGCTCGCCAGTATGGTGCACTACAGCGATCGTTTAAGGGCAGGCGTAGATATTGTCGGCATTTCAAACTTTGTAACTTTCCTTGAGAACACCGAAGACTATCGGCGTGATCTGCGACGCGTGGAATACGGTGATGAGCGAGACCCCGAGATGCGTGCGCACCTTGAGTCGATAAGCCCAAGTAACCAGCCGGAAAAGATCACGGCGCCCTTATTAGTGGTGCAGGGTGAGAACGACCCACGAGTCCCCGCATCAGAGGCACGGCAGATAGTCTCAGCAGTTCGAGGCACTGGTCAGGACGTTTGGTTCATGAATGCACTTAATGAGGGGCATGGGTTCCGTAAGAAGGAAAATCGTGACCTTTATGTCGAGGTGGTCAATCTCTTCTTCCAGGAGCATTTTGAAAAGTAGCCTGGCATTGATAGTAGCGAATAGCTCCAGCATTAAATATCGATAAAGCATTTCGCCATCTAGTAAAAACCTTATTCATAATCTGCATCCGTCGTTCCAACTTACGCAACTTGGTTTTAACGGTTAGCGTGAGCTATTTAAATCTCAGTCTTGCCCTTTTTGTTACAAAAGACTTTGGAAATGAGGCCAATGCAGACCATACTGTGGGGGCTGCATTTGGAATCTCCCAAGCAGCACCAGAGCCATTAACCGCACTCGATAGAGGAATAAAAATGAAAATACTGGCCTTTTTAAGCGCGCTTCTGTTCTCTGCTACTACGCTCGCAGATGACCACCAAGACAGTGGTCCTTACTATGCGTTTTTCCATATGCAGGTAGCTGATCCGGCCGCCGTAGTCGATTCCATGGATCGCTTTTGGGCATCCGACTGCGGAAAACAATATCCTGCCGATGTGGCTTTGTCACAGGAAGTATTCAATGGCGGATACACGTCAACACACTTCATCATAAATACCTTTCAAAACTCTGCGGATCAGGCGAAAGCAGCTGAGTTAATGAGAACGTGTGCGAGCAGTATTCAGTTTTTACAGGAATTGGCCGCAGCCGGAACAGTTCCAACCACACAGTACATGGGACCTGCAGCGGTAGACGAAAACGATTGGGGTCAAGATTCTGCGTTTTCTAAGTTTGACATCATCGTGGAGCCACAAGATCAGGCTGCTTACGCCGCCGCCTACGGAAAGATGATGAAGGAGGCGGCCAAGGACATAGATTTGCGTTCGTATGGGCTAGGCGCTGTTTACTTTGGGCGAGACAAGTTCACACATTGGGTTTGGACAGGTGGTAGATCCATTCCCGAGGTAAATGCCATAAGCGAGCAACTAATAGCGCATCCTGCCTTCGCAGAGTTCAACGAAGCCGTTGGTGACATGAGAACGGTCGTGAACACATCACAAATTCAAATCCTGAAGGGTTACACAAGACAGTAACTTACCAAATTACGCTGCTGCTGAGACGTCTCTATGACGTCTTAGTGGCCGTGTTTTTTGATCAACAAATTGTGACTGCCGCTGCTGAGCGCAACGCGCTCGTCCCTAGGTCCTTTGGCAGGGTCACGACAACGAGTCTAAAGATAAACGGTCACAATCCAGCAAAGACGGGTCGCGACTAAGTAGAGGCAGATCCACTGATCATCGAGCTTTTTTTCACTTGCCTCGAAAGCTAAGATCTGGATATGCGCACTTCTAGTGTCAAATACGATGAGCCCCAAAACACGCCGGATGATTATCTGCTGTTTAATATCGTCTATTGCAGCCAGATGCGCCCCGGACTCGGCATCACCGATGTCGACGCCATTGTCGCTACGTCACACCGGCGTAATCCATTACTAGGAATCACGGGTCTTCTCACCTTCGGCAGTGGGATATTTTTTCAATGGATTGAAGGTCCAAAACTTGAGGTGTTAGATCTTATAAAACTCATAGAGACTGATAATCGGCATGAAAATATGGTGACACTAAGTTCTGACGAGGAAGTCCGTGAACGGATTTTCCCTAACTGGGATATGGAGCTTGTGTCTGCAGATGACATTAAAGAAGTGTTGAACGACGCGCTACGCACGGCACGAGAGAGGAGTAGCATCGACGCACTTAAGCTGCTACTCGCCAAGGTAGAGCGGCACTAGACTACGCAACTCATCAGTGGCTTGCCCTAATTCAGCGACACATCTCCTAATGCCGGTCGAGGACGGTCGCGAGAGTCCATAAATTCGCACTAGGACTTAGCCGATAGTACTTTTCAACCCCACACCGGTTGCCGTTTTTCAAGAAATGCCGTGATTCCCTCTTTTGCATCGTCACTCTGCAGGCAGGCGTCCAGTTGTTCGCGCAGGTAGGGTAGAGCCTCGTCGAATTCCATCGCGTCCTGCGCCACATAGGCGGCCAGCCCCAAGCTCATGGTACTGGGTGCCATACTGGTGAGCTCTTTTGCCAGCAGTGCCACATGCTCGTTTAAGGCTTCCGCCGGAACTGCCTCGTTGATCAAACCCCATTTCTCAGCCTGGACCGTACTGATGGCGTTACCTCGCATCACGAAATCTAGGGCAGCGCGTTTGGGCATGATGCGGAACAAGCCGCCCATTACCATGAAGGGCCAGATGCCGCGTTTGATCTCGGGGGCCGAAAACTTCACGCCCTCTGCCGCTATTGCGTGTGTCATATTACAGAGGAACAACAGTGCACCGGCGAACAGGTTGCCTTGGACACAGGCGATCGAGGGTTTATTGAGATGGCGAAAGCGCAGAGCGATGTCATCATTGCCACCTCGAACTGGGACCGTTGATTTATCCTCATTGCCTTGGCCGCTCATCTGCGCGAGATCGCCGCCAGCACAGAATACGTCTCCCTTGGCCTTGAGCACCACGACACGCACATTGCGCTCTTGCTTGGCGTAATCTAGGGCGTAAATGATCTCAGCGCCCATGGTCGCGTTGATAGCATTCTTGCGCTCCGGGCGGTTGAGACAGATGGTCATAATATAATCTTTAATCTCAAGTTCGATGGCTTCGAAGACTAAGCCTTCCAGGGATAAAATTTCGTCTGACATGTTTTTCTCGCTCATTTAACTTGTGCCACGAGAATCGCTGGCACATCTATGGTTTTGGCTCGAAGGTATTCGCCCAAGGTTTTTGCCTGTGGGTCGGTGCGAACGGAAGAGGCCACACCCTCACCAAGGATGCCCTTGATAAAGAAATTCAGCGAACGGACATTGGCCAGCTCGTAGCGATCTATTTCAAATTCGGCAGTATCCGGTAGGAGAGCTTTGAGTCGTTCAATGGTCAGAAAGGTGTGCAGAAAGCCGTAGGCCTCATCATTTTTTGCCCAAACCCCGAGGTTGGCGCACCCGCCTTTATCGCCAGATCGGGTGCCGAACAGCCGGCCAAAAGGAATGCTGACCATGTCACCCGTTGGGGCTGCCGATACCCTGGCAGGCTCAAAGTCGGCGACGACGGCAGGTAGGTCCTGCTGACTGGTAGGCGAAACTTCTATTATCTCCTCGTCCACGTGCACGTATTCAGTGATGTGAGAACTATCGATCAGAGCCGGCCAGTAAGCGAGGAAGCTCGCTCCGTCGCCGATAGGATTGCTTGGGCCAAAGCCTGGGATGTTGGCCAAAGCAATCTCTATCATTTTGGCATTAAATAGGCGACCCACTAGGTCCTTGTTGCGTGACTTCACAACCACCCTCAGACGGGCGAAAGCTTCTTCATTACGTTGCGGGTCCTCTTTATCAGAGCGAACCAGTTCGATGCAAACATCGTCGAATTGCTCTTTTCCGCCGACGCTGCTGAAAAAGGTATCGGTGACAATTTTCGCCTTCTCTTCAATATCTAGACCAGTTATCAACATCTCAAAGCCGTTTCGGTATCCGCCCAAGGTATTGATACACACTTTGTGTGTAGACGTTGGGGAAGAGCCCTTGACCCCGGCGACATAAACGCGGTTCTCCCCTACCTGGTCGATAGTAAGGCTATCGAAGTGACCGATAACGTCTGGGTTCTTGTAAGCCGGGTCCCCGATCTCATAGAGCAGTTGTGCGGTTACTGTGCCCACCGACACCAGTCCGCCAGTCCCGGGATGTTTACTGATGGTGAAGTTCCCATTCGCTTCGATTTCCGCAATGGGATAACCAGGATTTTGGAAACTTGGTACTTCCTCGAAGAAGGCATAGTTGCCGCCCGTGGCCTGCTGGCCGCACTCGATGACATGACCGGCGGCGAGCGCGCCTGCCAGTGAGTCGTAATCATCTCGCTCCCAGTTGAATTTCCACGCAGCCGGGCCGATTACCAACGCAGCGTCAGTGACCCGCGGGCAAATCACCACATCGGCACCTCGATCCAGGGCTTCTTTGATACCCCAGGCACCAAAATAAACATTCGAGGTCAGCAGGGTGTTTTTGGTGTCAGCAAGATTGACACCCGTATCCATATTTTTAAAGGCTTCCCCGCCCGCCATCAGCTCTTCCATACGGGGCAGCAAGTCGTCACCGTCGACATAGGCGACCTTAACATTCAGTCCCTGTTCCTCGGCGATCCCCCTGACGGCATCGGCCATCGCAGATGGATTTAGACCGCCTGCATTGCTCACGATCTTGATTTTTTTTTCTACACAGGATGCCAGTACATCCTTAACCTGCTTCAGAAAGGTGCCTACGTAGCCGCCGGTGTCGCGTGTCATCTTTTGGCTGTATAGAATCGCCATTGTCAGCTCTGCCAAGTAGTCGCCTGTCAGTACCTCAATGGGACCGCCCTCGACCATCTCTCGAGCAGCGGAAAGTTTGTCCCCATAAAAGCCGCTGCAGTTCGCGATTTTAATTACTTCAGTCATCGCCCTACTCTCCCTCGACCGTTGCTAGTAGTTGCCTCGATTTGACTTGCTGCCCCACCTCGCAGCTCACAGCCGTCACGGTGCCACTAATATCGGCTTTAAGCGCGTGTTCCATCTTCATAGCTTCCAGTACAACCACTGTCTGACCCGCCTCGACGGTGTCACCCTCTCGAACCAGTACATCCACGATAGCACCATCCATAGCAGCTTTGACCTGACCGTTGCCTGCGCCACCCGCCGTCTTAGCAGGTTGGTACGTTACATCCTCGAGAATGAAATGACCTGTGCCGTCATCGAGGTAAAGGATATTGCCTGCGAAGGCGAAGCGCATCGTTTCACGCACCCGATTCTCGACGTAAACGCACTCGCTCTCGTCGATACTGACAAGGTTAAGGATGAACCTTTCCGCACCCGTAACGATTTCAAAGTGGCCATCACGGTCAGTAATTGACACGGTTTGTATGCCGCCGTCGAATGCTAGCCTGTAGCTTGTAGCTGCAGCCGCTGGGTTATGCCAGTCGGCTGTTCGATCGCGCTTGATGTCGACACCGTGGTGGAGGAGGAGCAGGGCTGCGTGCGCGAGCGTCGCGCTGGAGAGCGCCTTCTGATCCATACTCACATCAGAAATGAAAAACTGTTCGATGAACGCCGTGGTAGCGTCGCCTCGCTCGAACACCTCGTTTCGCAACACGTTCTGTAAAAACAGCTTGTTGTTGTTAATGCCAAGAAGCTGGGTGTCCTGTACGGCAGAAGCTAGGCGGCGAATTGCCTCAGGACGGCTCTCACCGAAAGCAATGATCTTGGCGAGCATAGGATCATAAAAGGGACTAACTTCCTGACCCGGATGTATACCATGATCCACACGCAGACCAGCGCGCGTCGGGTAATGCCATAGACGCACCGTGCCGGTCTGCGGCATAAAATTATTGCGAGGATCTTCTGCATATAGGCGAACTTCTACGGCGTGGCCGGTGAGAGTCACCTCTTCCTGAGTTAGGGGTAGCTCCTCACCAGATGCAATTCTCAGCTGCCACTCTACAAGGTCCAGACCTGTGATGAGTTCGGTGACCGGGTGCTCTACTTGAAGGCGCGTGTTCATTTCCAGGAAGTAGAAGTTTTTATCCTTGTCGACAAGAAATTCAACCGTGCCGGCGCCACAGTAGTTGCAGGCCTTGGCTGCGTTTACGGCAGCCTCACCCATGCGCTGTCGCAGCTCGGGATCAACAAAGGGTGAAGGCGCTTCTTCAACCACTTTTTGGTGACGGCGCTGGATCGAGCAATCGCGCTCACCTAGGAATACCGCATTGCCAAATTCGTCGGCAAAAACCTGAATCTCGATATGGCGTGGCTCCACAATGGCGCGCTCTAGAATCAGCTCGCCACTACCGAAGGCGTTCTCTGCCTCTGAACGCGCGATCCGAATATTTTCAGCGAGCTCGCTCTTTTCAAATACCAGACGCATACCACGACCACCGCCACCGGCGGACGCTTTTACCATCAGCGGGAAGCCAATCTCAGCGGCCCTCGCTATCAGGGTATCCTCAGACTGTTCCGCCTCCTGATAACCAGGAATACAGGGCACACCAGCCTCGATCATGGCGATCTTTGACAGGCGCTTACTGCCCATCAGCTCGATCGCATCGGCGGGGGGACCGATAAATGCTACACCCATCGCTTCACACGCCTTGGAGAACTCGGCGTTTTCCGAAAGGAATCCGTAACCCGGATGGATCGCATCTGCGCCCGTCAATTTGGCGGCGTCGAGGATTTTCTCACCGACCAGATAGGATTCGCCAGTGGCCGCAGGGCCAATGCATACAGCCTGGTCTGCTTCACTCACATGAAAAGCGCCTGCGTCCGCAGCACTGTAAACAGCAACCGTACGGTAACCAAGGCTTCGGGCAGTGCGGATAACGCGAGCCGCTATCTCGCCACGATTTGCGATCAGTATTTTTGTAATTTTGCTCATGGGTCTATGTCCTACAGACGACCGATACCAAAGGTATTGGTGTTTACAGTGCGCTCGTCGCCCTCGCGGCAGACGCCCAGTACAAAGGCAATAACCGCGCGGGTATCGGCAGGGTCGATTAGGCCGTCGTCCCAAACCCGAGCGGTGTTTGCCAGTGCATTGGAGCGCGCCTCCATGTCAGAAATAGTTTTCTGCTCCATGGCATGTATGGCCTTCATGGTTTCTTCATTCAACTCACCGCCAGAACGAAGGACCTTCGCCTCGGCCACCTGGCGGAGCACACTGCCCGCCTGAGCGGGGCCCATTACAGAAACCACGCTGCGCGGCCAGGCAAAGAGGAAGCGCGGGGCCATGCCCCGCCCGGCCATCGCGTAGTTACCCGCGCCATAGGAGCCACCGACAATGATGGTGATTTTGGGTACCTTGCAGTTGGTTACCGCTTGAATGAACTTTGCACCGTGCTTGATGATGCCAGCTTGCTCGGGCTCCGTTCCTACGAGGAAACCGGTGGTATTAGTAAGGAACAGCAGTGGCGTACCTGATTGCTCGCACAGCTGGATAAACTGAGCGCCTTTCGCGGCGCCTCTAGCGGTAATAGGGCTGTTATTACCGATCACACCGCAGGCCTGGCCTTCGATGTCGATATGACCGCAGAGAGTGCCATTGTCAAATTCGCTCTTGAACTCGAGGAAGTCGGATCCGTCGGCGATGCGGGCGATGACTTCACGCATGTCAAAGGGGGTTTTCGGGTCCACAGGCACAATGCCTCGCAACTCGGCTTTCGGATAGAGCGGAGCTTCGTAATTCACTACAGGGCGGACAGGCAGATTTTTGTTCCAGCCGAGTTTTTTCATCACGTCGCGCGCGATGCGAATGCCGTCCGCATCATTTTCCGCGAGATAGTCGTTGGTGCCGGCGATTTCACTGTGCATCTCTGCGCCACCGAGTTCCTCATCAGAGGCAATTTCCCCGGTGGCAGCTTTTAGCAGAGGGGGGCCCGCCAGATACATGGTAGATTGCTTCCGCACGAGTATCAGGTAGTCAGAGAGGGTGGGTTGGTAAGCACCGCCCGCGGTAGCGCTACCATGCACCACAGTAATCTGGGGGATGCCAGCTGCCGAAAGGCGACATTGCATGGCGAAACCTTGGCCGGATTCGCCAAAAGTGTCACCGGCAAGCTTAAGGTTGCCGCCACCACTCTGGGACAGATTTACCATGGGTAGCTTGTTTTCTAAGGCAATGGCGAGCATGCGCCCGCGCTTCTTGCCACCCATGGGGCCGATGCTACCGCCCTTTGTGAGGTAATCGTCCACCGCAGCAACGCACCGCACACCACCGATGTAGCCAATACCAGCGATGTAGCTACCGCCAGCGCCAGAGCCATCAGTATCCTCGTCCTGCAAATAGCCGGCGAGAGACGAAAGTTCAAGGAAGGGGGCTCCCGCATCGAGCAACAAGCTCAGGCGCTCACGGGGCGGGATAAAGCCCCTCTCGATGTAGCGTGGCGCTTTAGACTGCGCTGTTTCAATAACCCGGCGTTCAATACTGCGAAACTCATCGACCGCCGCGGTCATTTCTCTCAGGTTGCTCTGGTAGCTTTCGGACTGGGTGTCCAGCTGGGTTTCGATAACAGCCATTTATTCGTCGTCTCCTTTACAGCCAGATTTATGCGCCAAACACAACAACCTTCTGAAAAGCTGGGCGCTCACGCATTCGGTTGAGGTAGTCGCGGACCTGAGGCTTATAGCGTTCGTCGATTCCCAGTGTCTCTCCCAGGTGAAGGGCGTAGCTGATGTCGATATCAGCGATGGTGAAGCGGTTGTCCACAAGGTACTCTCGGCCGTCTGCTAGGAAGCGGTTCAGACGTCTTAGACGCGCGTGATACCACTTCGCATAGTCGGTTGCCGCATCACCGAGACCGCGCTCGGGCGGTTCCTGCAGGGTGTAGCGGATATAAACCGTCTGTGGAAATGTAAGGGTAGCGTCGCTGTGAAACAGCCAGTTGATGTACTCACCATACTCCGGGTGGTCCGAGCGCAGACCAAACTCGTGCTTGCCGTATTTCTCCACAAGGTAAAGGGGAATACCTGAGGATTCAGTCATGTGCACATCGCCATCGATCATCTAGGGGATTTTCCCGAGCTCATTGGTATTTAAGAAGTCGGGTGTTGTAAACCGAGGCGGGAAGGCCATAACTTCAACTTCATAGTCGAGGCCCATTTCTTCGAGGGCCCATAGAGCCCTCAGGGACCGAGCATTATGGCAGTGCCAGACCTTAATTGGCATGTTGATACACCTCTTATTGTTATTGGCGAACGGCCAGGTCGCGCATAATTTCTTCACAGCCGCCGACAATGGTAGTCGGGCTGACGAAGCCAGTGCCGAGTACTATCCACTGCGTATCTACGACATTACCACGTTGTGCCCATCTTAGTTTCACGCTGACGCCCAGTGCTGCTTTTTTGTATCACGGGGACATGCATACAAATGGGGGCATATTTGGGGTTCATTTTGTGGATGAATATTTAATTTATAGTGATAACAATTGCTTACTTTTATTTTTCAACTCCCGCCGCCTCCAACTGAAAAAGGAGTGATCCACAGGGTCCCCTCGTTTCGCATTTACTAAAACTGACAAAAGAGTAACTTCACGCCCGCAGTGAAAGGAGGCCGCAGACACGTGAATTTATCCAGATAGATTTTTCGCTATGCGCCCGCAAACAACTCAGTAACCAGTCAACTCAAGATATCCCACGCCCTCGTGGCTCCCCTCTACCGCAACAGGTCCCTCCCAGTAAGGAAACGCCGTGGCAAGCCAGCTCTCAGGACGATTCGCAGTGACTGAGATATCAATGTTCAGTTTAGGTACTCGAACGCGCCACTCAAGTGGTATCACTTTACTGCTAAGCCCTAGCCTATTGCTCCCTAAATTCGGTATCGATAGACGAGTGTCGCTCAATGGAGTCATTGTCACATCGCCCGCTTCTAACACGGTGACGGCCCCAGACTCACTGACCCAGCTTCCGCTAATATAATGATCACCTGAATCATGGCGGAGCTGATAAACCATCAGTGCACTGCCGTCACTTAAGTGTAGCGACACCCAATCCCAACCGTCCTGGTTGTCCGCTAGGGGCTGCGAGCTCCATTCGCGGTCTAACCAGCCCTGTCCCGTTACCTCAATCGATTCACCTCCCAACCAAATCGTCCCTGTAATATCGATAAAAGGCTGACTGTAGTAATAGCTTGCTTGGCCGAGATCACTCTTCCTACTGAATCCGTTCTTGCCCTGCAATACCCAGTTATCAGACGCATTTAACCTAAGTTTGAAGCGTTGATTTTCGGTCCCGGCAGTTAGCTCAGCGGGGAAAGGCGCCGACGAATCCGACTGCCAGAGCCAGTCATCCATCCAAGCCTCGAAGGTGTTTTGTTCTGTGGTCTCGACGCCTGCTTGTCCAATACCACCGCGCGCAAATCGTTGTGAAAATTCAAAACTTAAGGGCGTGGAGACTGCAGTATGTGCCATCCAGGTTTGGTTCGACTGCCAGCCTCCCGGATTCGGGGCAGCGTTCATTGCCTGCCGAAACAGCGTCCAATGAACACCGTAGTCTCGCCCGTCACGTCCTCTTAGATTGGCCGTGAGGTACCACCACTCAATCTTAAATCGCTCGTGTGGGTAATGATCTTCCGGAAAAATGAGTGTCCGGCCGGGCTCCACCTGAGCAAAACCTTCTCCCGATTGACGCAACAGCTGATAAGGGTCTTGTGCGCGGACTCGCTCGCCGGTGCAGAAGCTCAATAGCGCGAGCGAAACAAGAAGCCAGTGATGCCAGTCAAACTTGCTGATCATCATTCCCCTGCGAGGCTTTTCAGCGCTGTATTGACCATGGTCCGCTGCCTAATTGACGCTAAAACAAAGGCGGCCACAACCACCACAACGACGACAAAAAACAAGAAGATAATGGGCTCTCTCGCTACTATTACGGGCATCGTCCAGCCGAATGAAATCACATTGATCTTGTGGATCAGGAGCCATGAAAGCGCAACACCCAACGGCAATGCCAGCGCCATTACCACAACGGTCATCAAAACAACCGGAAACCCGGACACCACAAAAAAGGCCGACCAACTCATGCCTAAAGACCGCCACAATGCATACTCCGGGCGTCTAAATTGATAGACCGCGAGCAGTGACGTAAAGATAGCGACGGCGGCCACCAGTAATGTCAGCGTGTTCAAGGCGCGCGTAATCGCAAATGTGCGATCAAAAATGGCTAGCGATAACGCCAGCACATCTCCTTGTGAGACCCATTGGGTTGGCTCAAGCCCGAGTTCTGATAACCCCAACTCCGCAGCCTCTTGCTCATCATCTGTTATCCAAAGCCCCCAACCTTGGGGCTTTGCACTTGAATAGAGTTTATTAAAACGGTGACTGGGCAAATGGACCGAGAAATTGACGTTCCCATAATCGTGGAAAAAACCAAGCACCTCGAACAATCGCGCACCGAGTTCAGTCTCCATCGCGATGGTATCGCCCACCTTAATGCCAGCAAGGTACCTTAGCTGCTCGTTAGCAAATACACGCTCAATCTTATCGCTACCCAGGGACCAGTCGATAAAAGAATTGGGCGCACCGTCAATCACGTTTGCAGGTCCGAAGTCGGGCGCACCGACGTCCACACCAACAACCGTCATAGTCCGACCCGCAAACGACGTCTCGGCAACCACGCGTCGGTGAGCCGAACGAACCCATGCTTCACCTCCGATGGTGTCAGCATTAATGACCCCGGCAGTCACATAAAAATCGGCCGATAAACGGGTCTCGAGCCAGTCGGTGAGCGCTAGCCGAAAACTGCCCACCAAAGAGGTAACACCGATATTCGCGATGAGAGTCAATAACAAGGCCATCATCGCCAACCGCAAATGCGGGAACTGTAGGCTCACGTCTGCAAAGGCCCAGCGCGCTAGCCAATGATGCTGCAGACCTGCTCTGCCCAGCGCCGCCACCAAAAGTATGGTGACGGGCAGCAGTGCGATCCCCGCAAATAAAACCATAGCGAGAAGCGCAAAGCCTTGCACTACCGACGTCGCCATCGGATACCCGAGGTAAGTGGTAACAAGTAGTGATATACCGACACCAGCCAAGGCCATATCTCGCTTGGACAGAAGGGCTTCCGCCTTTGCGCTCGAGTCTTCGGAACGAACCACCGCTGCCCTTAACAGCGGTACGACAAGCGCTAGCGTCAATCCCGCAAGCGCGAGTAACAGGGCTTCCCAGAACAAACCTGCGTTGAACACAGGAAGGCTGGACACCGAAGCACCATAAATATTTTGCATGGTCGCCGCTACGGCGGGCATCAAAGCCCCACTCAAGGGTTGTGCGAGAAGCGTTCCGAGTAGCGCGCCAGTCACCGCCCAAATAAGCGATTCGATTGCAATCGCCGCAATGACCGATTGTCTCATGGCACCCAGATCTCGTAACACGCGCAAGGTGTGTTGTCTTGCATGCAACGAAAAATTTACCGCGTTGAAGACAATAAATGTGCCCACGACAAACGACAAGAGCCCCAAGGCAGTGAGGTTGGTATGCAAGCTTTGGGTCAACTGAGTGAGGTCCAGCGCCTCGGATTGATTAGAGAGCACTAGGCGATCGCCAAATTGATCAATAAACCGGTCCTGCTCACTAGGCGTTAACGGGGGCGCCGCCAGGTAAGACACCCTGTCAGTCTCAAATATCGAGAGCGCGGCCCCCAAGTCGATGAATATTTGATCGCGCTGCTGCGGCTGGGACCTGATGACCGCAGGCGGCAACACCGTACCCTCTCGTAGCTGGATTTGTTGACCCTCCGTCACACCAAGGCGCTCGGCCGTCTGAGCAGGGATCCATGCTTCATATGGGGATTGGGTCAAGCGACTCCAGCCGCTACCGCCAAAAGGGCTCTCGTCAAAAGGACCTTCGTCAGAGTCTCTCTCACCAAAAGAGCTATCGTCGGCGCTAGCACCGTCCACCCCCATCAGCGGTAATGCCAACAAGTCGGTTGCTATGATCGAAATTAGCGCCCCATCACGGCTAGCTAGTCGCTTTTCTATCACGGGATAAACGTTGGTAAAGCCTGCGCGCCGAAGCCGAATGTAATCGTTAACGGCAACATCAGTACTGATCCGATCTGTAATCCGCAACTGCGCCGATGCCCCCAAAATCTCATCGGCTTGCGCGTAACTCGCTTTCGCGCTCGCATTAATCTGAGCAACGGCTGTGTAGAGCCCGCAGCCCAACACCAGTCCGGTCAATACAAAGAGCCCTTGCAGCGGACTTTGGCGATAAAAGGCGAGCGTAGTTGCCAAAGTTACCAACGTAGCGCGAGTCATCAGACAGGTGTCAAAGCGCCGGACCCTAAGCGCATAACATGACTCAAATGATTCGCGATCGCTGAGCTGTGCGTAACTACCACAAGCGTTGCGCCCACGTCTGACGCAGCAGTAACCAAAAGATCAATGACCGCGTTACTAGTCGCTTCATCTAGGTTGCCCGTGGGCTCATCTGCCAAGACCAATTTGGGTCGGTGCATCAGCGCCCTTGCGATCGCAACACGCTGTTGTTGTCCGCCTGAAAGCTGGCTGGGGCGTCGATGCGCCAGGTGATCGATGCCCAACGTTTCAAATAGGTTGCTCGCAAAACGATTGTCGAAGACACCTGCTAGCCGAGCCTGCAGCGCCGCGTTATCCCAGGCGGATAACGAGGGTACTAAGTGAAACTTCTGAAAGATCAGTCCAATGTGGTCTCGTCGAAACGCGGTAAGCTCTGAGTGACTGAGCTCTGCGATGTGCACACCATCGACCCATACCTCGCCCTCGTCGACCGTATCGAGGCCTGCGATAACATTCATCAAGGTGGTTTTGCCGGCGCCGCTTTCTCCCATGAGAGCGACACTTTCGCCTAGCCCTAGACACCATGACAAATCCCGCGCAACATGAATGACGTCGTCGCGGTCACGGAATGACTTGTCAATATGTTTGAGTTCGAACATGGCTGCCTTGAAGATCTTTGCAAACAAGGCGCTTGCGCGCCGCGGATCCACCTAAGAGTACTGCGATACATACGCAGCTACTGCCGAGTCGATTGCGACTCAATGTGATATTGCATTGACATAAGTCGGGCGGACTTGAATCAGGGGGGTACTACAATCCGCTGGCTGGCTTGGCAATCATGAACCACGTCGCCATGACCAACGGCACCGTACTGATCAACCCCCATATCAGCCACTGACGAGAAAGGTCACGATATTCGTCGCCAACGTCCAAGCCTGCAAACGCCCTCGCCAACCTTGCTTGCTTTATTTGAATAGGCACAAGAATTAACAACCAAATCAGCCCCGCGATAACAAAGAGAATCTGGCTCCAGAGCAGCCAATGGAGGGTGAGCGGCCAGTTAACGAGTAATACCATGGCGTAGCCACCGCCCATTAAGAGCAAAACACCACATACCGTCATCGACCAGTCGGTATAGGTGACTAGCTTTTGGGCAAAGCCAAGCACCTCGGCGTTACCCGTGC
>CABYVD010000013.1:0-47218 GCA_902522335.1 Halieaceae bacterium
GTCTTAGGCATGATCTAAGCTCTTCACAGGCATGTCGCCTAATAACAAGAGAGGACAAAAAATGAGGAAATATTGTTGGTTGTTGCTCAGTTTAATATTCGCTGCTTATGCCGTTACAGCGGCGGATCATGAAACAGAGCCAGACCCAGCCGGCGGAAGCATCTTCTTTCAAACCGATGATCCAGCAGCCTACTTAGCGTTACTCCAATCTGACGACAAACTCTTTAACGCGAGTGGCGCAGCACAACGTGGAGTTTGCTTCAACAGTACCGGGATGACTGAGCCGGGCAGAGGATGGACCTACGCTTTCTATCCCAATATGGAGAGTGCAATGGCGGGCTCAGATGCGTTAGTGGACCCGGAGAACCAAGACAAAGTTGCAAAGTATCAGGCTATCTCTAAATTTAGGGGCAGTGTTCACTACACAGTCATACGACCGCATCCTAGAAGCCTTGCTAGTGCGACGGCTCGCAACATTGCGGTGCAAGTAAAAGACGTGAGTGCCTACCTCGAAGCTTTGGAAGCAATGGAAGCCATGGGCAAGAAACAAGGACTCGATGTGGCCTTCTCTGCCTATACCCCCATGGGCGCAGGTCCACTTTTCAGTGGAGCGAATGGGACAGTTGCTTACATTGCAGACGTACTCGTCCACTTTGATGCCCCAAGCTCTGGAGAACTAGGTAAGTTCTTCGACCTATTAAGTTCTACAGACATGGGTGCAAGCTTTTATGCAGCCGCAGCAAAGCTTGATCGGAAGATTGTGATGGATCAAATTGTTCGCTGCGTCAACACTAATTCGGCAATATAGTTGTCAATTGCCAAGAGGGGCTCTTGTCTCTTTGAGCCTCTCTATTCCTATTGCTCAAGGGTCCACATTAGGAACTAAACTCTGTGATTTAACCACCACTCCATTTCTTCGATGTGGTCTTTACCGAAGAACTGCTCATCACCCACAAAGAATGCGGGAATGCCAAAGACGCCTCGATCAACAGCGCCCTGTGTGTTCGCCATAAGTTGAGCCTTAACTTCGGGGTCCTGCGTGGCATCCAATAGGGCCTGACCGTCAAAACCGGCCGCATTGAAGGCACTAACAAACACTTCAGGGTCGTCCATTTTCAGACCATCTTCCCACATCATTTTGACGCCCGCTTCAACGTAAGTCGCCACATCATTGTCACGACCATAAGCAACACAAGCGCGCATAAGCAGCAAGGTGTTGACTGGGAAATTAGGATTCATCGCGAACTTGTTGAGTCCGTGACGATCGCAATAGCGCTCGATCTCGCGCGTGAACATGGCATTTTTCCCGGAGACACCCGCAAAACTCATCATGGGTGGCTGGTTGTTGGTCGACTTGAAAATACCACCGAGTAAGCATGGTGTGATCTTGAGTTGAGCGCCCGTTCGCTCGGCTACATCTTTAACGGTGAAGTAGGACAGGTAGGCATTTGGACTGCCAAAATCAAAGATGAATTCTATGGTTTTACTCATGGATAGCCCCGTATTGTTTTTATAAAAATTAGAACGCTAGTAGGCCAATAAACACTTACGCTGTCCAGTAGGGAAGCTGACTCACCTATGCACTTGAACTCCGGTGAGATGTCCCTGGGGGGCACTACTACATTAACTGAATTCCCACCAACAACACCAGCTGCACCATATTAATGCCAACAGATAGCTTGTGGTCCCGATCGAAACGGCGGCCTGCTTCAGTATCACCAGCTAGTTGGGCGTCGCGTGCCGTGTTGATACGCGGCAATAACCACTGCCTTATCCAGAGCGTAGATACGCCTACTAAGAGACAAACGATGGCCGCTTGGTAAGCAGACTCGTCACTGACCACCAAGAATAAAAATGCCGCAACGAGACTCAGAGCGATCATGAAGGCGTAATAGCGGGGAAACATCGAACGTAAAAACGCACCGGCTTGCGCCTCAGGCAGTGAGGTGAAAACCACCGGAGCCACAACTGAGGGAAAAAACAGCATAGCGCCTAGCAACATTAAAACTAGCGCATTTGGGAGCTCTAGCATCGATCTCTCCTACCGTTTGTATTGCGTGGGACAGTAGCCACGCCCAACATCGAAACCCCGGAACTTGCGGTGCTTAGTCACGCGGCCTGTGACCCGCTTACGCCAAAGCCGAAAGGAACTCGCTTTCATTTCACGACGCATGAGCTTGATGGTCTCAGACTCGCTCAAGCCGAAGGTCGCTTCGATAACCTCAAAGGGCGTTCGGTCCTCCCACGCCATTTCAATAACGCGGGACACCTCTGATTCGGTCAACACGAGCTTAGGAATCGACATGTTAAGATGTTAAGACTCTGAAAGAGGTTAAACCTCTGCCGTCTGGGCTGTGTTCGGGTTCGTCCTCGAAAAAAATCAGGACTCCATAAGCTCGCAGCGACACCAGCCGCGCAGAGAGTTAATTAACCACCACGACTCAACCTTCTCGATATCAGCCAAAGGCAGTGATCGCTCAGACACCGTGCCCTCATCGATCAACTCGTCGCGTAACACCCCGGGCAGTAGGCCGTCGGTAATAGGCGGTGTAAATAAGCTACCACCCATCTGATACACGACATTAGCAATCGCACTCTCGGTAACATGCCCCATCTCATTCACCAGAAGTGGAGACACGCCCTCAGGCACCTCAGTAACCGCGCGCTCATAGGCCTCTCGGCGACTCGTTTTATGGATCAGAAAGGGATCCCTAGACTCCACGGGTGTCGGAGAGATCAGAAGAGGTACGCATTCACTATCAATTGTTGCGACGTCTGGGAAAAACGGATCAAGGCTGTGGCGTAGGGCACCGCACCGATTGAGTTGCAGCCGCAAGCGCCAATGTTTGGCGCTATCGACGGAACTCACTAGCTCATTAAGATATGACTCTGCAGCCTGTCTATCAAACGCAAAGGACCAGTACTGCGCGGAATTTTCCAGTCGGCGCAAATGACGCGCGAGGCGAGCAATCTTGCCTGCCCTAATCCCCATGGTTTCGAACAAATGAAAACCCGGGTCGGGCTGCTTGAGTATGCGCGCTTTAGTCTGCAGCTCCTCAAACTCCTCGCTGGGGTCCGAATCCCAGACGATGCCGCAGCCCACGCCAAACCGGCTCTTCCCGCTGCACGAATCACTCCAGGCCGTTCTTATCGCAACGTTAAAGCTGGCAAAACCTGACGGCTGAATGATACCGAGCGCGCCGGTATAAAGTTCGCGAGGGCTGTCTTCCAATCCATCAATGACATCGACTGCCGCGTGCTTTGGTGCACCTGTGATCGAGGCCGCCGGGAACAGGGCCGTAAAGATATCGGCGATACTGGCTGACACCTCGGTTTTAACCGTAGAGGTCATCTGCCACACGCTGGGGTATCGCTCGACCCCGAATAACTCATCGACGGACACCTTACCGGTGGACGACAAGCGAGCAAGGTCGTTGCGCACCATATCGGTGATCATGACATTCTCAGCTCGGTTCTTTGCTGACGTCTGCAACCAGTGCGCGTTGGCCTCATCGGCAAGGGTCTCTGCTTTGCGGCCTACCGTGCCTTTCATGGGTTTACTCCACACCACACCGGCTTCACGCTCGAAAAATAGCTCAGGTGAGGCGGAGCAAACCGTCACCTTGGGTCTGCTCATGAAAACAGCATGCGGCATGTCTTGTGACCAGCGCGCAAAGTCCGCCAGGGTCACCTGCCCCTCATTCGACATCCGTGACGTGAGGTTGATCTGATAGACCTCTCCCGCACCAATCATCGATTTAATACAGTCGACCTTGGACTCGAAGGACTCCCGCGACTCTAAAAGGTACCAGTCAGCGTTCGTTTGCTCATCAGGTGAGTAAAGATCTGTCAGGGATGTGATGGTCGTCTCGGCGGCGAACAAAGCAAAACAGGCGAGAGGCACATCGATATCGCGCTTTGGAAACTTCCGATCGAAGGCGTGGCTTGCCTCATAGGCAACGTAGCCCACGGCGTACAGACCGTCTCTGGCACTGCGTTCCTCGGCCTCATTCAAGACCGATAAGACAGCGCTGTGCTCCGCGGCCACCAGAACATCCTGGCAGTGCTCATACACTAACCAACTATCTGTCTTGGCATTACGAACAATGGCGCGGTCAAACATGATGTCAGCGATAAGTTTGTAGGCTGTCTATGGACTGAGATAAACGCAGAAGCATGGCAACTCGATCACCCGTGCATTATGCCAATTTTCTGAACCAAATTAATATGTCGCGCGAGAGAAAAAGGCGGAAGACAGCCGCCAGTACAAGGTTTTGATGACTTGGTATCGGTAGAAATACGGCGTATAACTTCAAGGTCAGTTGGGAGAGCACGACATGAAAGTGGATCTTTTAGATAATTCGAAGTTGTCTTGGCAAGACTATGGCCCGGATGATCGATTCAATTATCCCATCGGCTATAGCGGTGCCTTACTCGGTCATGACGGGCAAGGCCACATCGATCTGGTCTATCGGTGGGAGCCCGGAAAATACTGCCACTTCCACCGGCACCTCTGGGAGGTGAGATCCACCGTACTCCAGGGCTCCCTCGAGGTCGTGACCTTTGAGGACGGTGTTGAAGTCTCCAAGGTCACCCGACAAGCCGGCAGTTACTCATACATGCCAGAGGGCGACGTGCATATGGAGCGCGGTGGCCCCGAGGGCGCCACAATCCTGTTTAATCTTTATTCACCCGATGGTCGTTTGACGCAAATGCTCGATAAGCAAGGGAACGTACTTAAAACCGTCACTATCGAGAACGTGCTCAAGCAGTTTGCGAATTAAACCAGTGATGCATCATTCGTGCTCGCACTCAGTCGACTAATAAAAGAACAAACAGTAGCGACTCACACCTTCTCGGAGCCCTAAGTTATGAGCGATAAGCCACTGGTACTGACCGACGAGCGCGGCTCTGTCTTTGTTGTAACGATCAATCGCATCGAAGCACGCAATGCCGTGGACGGTGCAACCGCAACGGCCTTACTCGAGGCCTTCCATACGTTTGACTCACGCGATGATCTAAAAGTCGCGGTGCTAACAGGCGCGGGCGGCACTTTTTGTGCTGGTGCTGATCTCAAAGCCATTGGATCGCCTCAAGCGAATCATATTGAACCCACAGGGACGGCCGATGGCCCAATGGGACCCTCGCGGCTACAGCTCGACAAGCCGGTGATTGCGGCTGTGTCAGGGCATGCAGTGGCGGGCGGTCTTGAACTGGCCTGTTGGTGCGACCTTCGTGTCGCAGATGCAACCGCTGTCTTCGGCGTATTTTGCCGCCGTTGGGGTGTGCCACTGGTTGACGGAGGCACGGTTCGACTACCTCGCCTGATTGGCCATGGTCGCGCGATGGATATGATTCTAACGGGGCGCCCTGTGGAAGCTCGGGAGGCCTTTGAAATAGGACTAACCAACCGCTTGGTCACCAATACCGACGCGCTGACAGCCGCTGTAGTACTCGCCGACGAGATCGCTGGCTTCCCGGAGATGTGTATGCGCGCGGATCGGCGTTCAGCCATCGCACAGTGGAGTCTTGATATCGACAAGGCACTAATTCAAGAAGGCGCAGGCGGCTATGAAGTAGCAACCACTGAAGCCGTGAGCGGAGCGGCACGTTTCAGTAGCGGAGCGGGTCGGCACGGAAGCTTCGATGACTAAAGCCGGATAGCACCGGCCAAAGGGTCAGAGCCATTAATGAGTTCATGGAATTCGTCAGCCAGTCGCTGTGACTCTGTAACGCAATGCCGCCAATAAGACTCTCGAACGCGCTCGGGGATCTTCCCAAAATCGCGGCGATCGGGGATTTTCCCAAACGGTAACTGCTCCAAAAACTCATCGCTGGGGCAGATCATAATAAGCTGGTCAGCCGATACCTGCTGGTCAGCACGCCAAGGCAAAAACTTATCAAACCATCCGACGGTGGTGCGGCTATTAAAGTGTGGATAGAGCCAAACCTGATCCTCAGGCAATCGCGTCAGGTCAAAGTGGTAATCGATAATACCGCCATCCCAGAAAGCACCTTTGCCCGCACCCTCGATGTCGTAAACACCCTCAAATACATACGGAATCGCACCACTCGCCATCAAGGCATCGAAAACATTGTTGTCGGCAAGGTCGATGTAGCGCGTGCCAAACCCATCAAACAGTGGCGTGAGTGGCTCGGCGCTACTTGAAGCGAAAACAACGCGTTGGAATAAAGCGGGTAGCGTTCCGCGACTGACAACATTCCCCAACGCGGCCACCCCCATACCCGCAATAAGGCGTTTACCCGGCTGTCGCCCGTTAAAACCCCGCCCGCGCGCGGTGACAATGTGAGAACGGAGCCACGAATGTTCAGCTACGTGACGCTCCCCCTCCTCACCTAGAAGCGTTCGCATCAGCCATAAGGCGACCTCGGTAATCTCCGGTACCGTTGGTTTAGCCGATGTGTAGTTCTGGGTGAGATAGGCTTGCTCGAACCGATCGTAGGCTTGAATGGGATCGGGCTGCGCCATTGCCGCATGGCGCCATGAGCCTATAGAGGAGCCAATAGCGTCTAGTGGTCTTGATCGTCCGGACAATAGTTCACTGATGACAACCCGATCGACCCGTCCAAGGATGAGCCACTTGGGTCCACCAGATGCCCCGATGAGCCCATCAATAAGATCAGCATGCCAACCCTCGTTTTCGAGGCGCTTGGCAGCCTTGGCACCGACTCTTAGCTCAAGTGCTTTCACTTTGGATACTCTGACGAAGTTGCGTGGACATTGATGGCCATACCACTACCAATACGCTGCAAGTGGCGACACGGCTTAATACATGGAGGTAAAGGGAGAGGGGCTGACGTCTGAGCCGCCAGCCACTAACAGCGACTAGAGCCTAGTAATGAGTAGCTAGTAAAAGGCAGCCTTACTCGACGCCATCGAGGTACTCAATATCCGGACGTCCGCCGACCAGACCTGCCAATTTGACGTTCGCTGCCTTGAAGTAATCGGTTTGACCGTGGGCTTCCAAAGCCGCCTGATCCTCATAAGACTCGAGCACCTTGTAAACCTGCGGATCGGACTTACTGCGGTTGAGCGCGTAAAACTTGCAGCCCGGTTCGTTGGCTAGGACCTGCGCTGCAAGCTCCATAAAGACCGCTTCGAACTCGTCATTTTTTCCTTCTTGAACCGGAATGGTGGCAATAACACCGATAGCCATGATGTACCTCTCATTTTTTGTTGTTGGTTTATTGTAGTTTTAATGGGTGTATCAGCCGATACCCAATCGACCACAGACGAGCATACACGAATCGCAGCCATACCCGCGCCTTGGCTCGTATTTTTGCTATCCAACGTTTAAAAATTGATGTCCCTGTGAGACCTTGTAGAGAAGGGGCTCAGCGAACGCCCCGCAGCATAATCACGAGGGCCTTTGGATGATTTCGAGGTTATGGCGATCGTCACGCCACCAGCGCGATTTTTATAGTTGGGTATTCATGCTCACCAGCGTTTTTGTTGTGCAGGCTGTCTGTGCATCGGGCGAGGCAACGCAAGACTCAGTAGCCCGACCCAACATTGTCATCTTGTATGCAGACGACATGGGCTGGGGCGATACAGGTGCCTACGGCCATCCCTACATCAAAACCCCTTCTTTGGACCGACTGGCTAACGAGGGCCAGCGCTGGACCGATTTTTATGTGCCCGCTCCCGTCTGCTCGCCGAGCCGCGCTGCACTGCTCACGGGCCGACATCCTGTCCGCTCGGGGCTCTATGGCGTGGGCAGTCCCGTATTATTTCCTGACGACAAATACGGCATCCCTGAGAGTGAAGTGACGCTTGCGGAGATGCTCAGGGAGGCGGGTTATCGCACCGCCATCATGGGAAAGTGGCACCTGGGTGATGCGCCCGAGCACTTTCCCACGCGCCATGGTTTTGATTACTGGTTTGGCATCCCCTACTCCAACGACATGAAGTTCGACGGAAGACCGGGTATCGAAGAACTGTTCATAATGCAGCAGACCGGCAAAACGGAAGCGTTAAACACGATCCTGAATGACTTCCTGATCGCCTTTGAGGATCCGGACTCATCGAACTACAACGTACCGCTGTGGCGAAGTCGCTGCGACAAGACTGTCTGTGAGGACGAACTGCTGGAGCAACCCACCTTTCAACCAAACCTGACGACCCGTCTTACGCATGAGGCGACTCTCTTTATAGAGGAAGCAAAGGACGCACCCTTTCTCCTGTACCTGCCCTATACCATGCCCCACCTCCCCATTTTTGCTGACGAGCCTTTTCGAAGAAAGAGTCTTGCGGGGCCTTACGGCGACACGATTGAAGAAATCGATTGGAGCGTGGGCGAAATTATTAGTGCTCTGGAGAAAGCGGGCATCGATGAAAATACGCTCGTCTTTTTCTCGAGTGATAACGGCCCCTGGCAATTGGCTAGTATTCAACTCGCGGGAAGCACGGGCCCCTTCAAAGGTTCCAAACAAGAAATTTATGAAGGCGGTGTTCGCGTCCCCAGCATCTTTTGGTGGCCCGGAACAATCACACCAGAGGTCATCTCGGACATGGGTAGCGTGCTCGATCTCTACCGAACCATTGCAGCTATCCTAGGGTTAGATACCCCTGAAACACTCGACAGTCACAACCTTTCTCCGGTGCTTCTCGAGAGTAAGGCAAGCCCACGAGAAGAGCTGGCGCTCTATCGGAAAGGTGAGCTGCGAGCGTATCGCAAGGGCGACTTCAAGCTGCATCTGTTCGACCAAGCCCAAGGTGGTCAGCCGCTACAAGTACCTGAGCTCTACAACTTACGACGTGATCTTGGTGAAAAGGACAATATTGCTGACAAACACCCAGAGATTGTGGCGGATATTTTGAACGCCATTGCTTTCCATAAAGCAAATCTGCCGCGCAAGCCGCCCTTATTTGATCAACGCTTTATCGACATGATGAATAGCACTGCGGACTCTGGACGCTAAAAGCCGCATGCAGTCGTCAAAAGATTACTCGCAAAAGCCATCCGATGGGGCTACATATAGAGTGGAGAAATAACGGCACCTACGTTTAACCAAATAAAAACGGAGAGGTAACTCATGGCACTCGACAAAAAATTGTTCAGAAACGGGCCTTACGCCGATCTCTTTAGTCAGGGTGTTCTGGTCGGAAATACGCTCCACATGGCAGGCCAAGTCGGTACCGGTGCCAGTGGCACAGCACCCGACAGCCTCGTTGAGCAAATGAAAAATGCCTATCAGCATGTCGAGTCGGTGCTCAAAGAGTTTGACTGCACTATGGATAACGTCGTTGAAGAGACTTGGTTTGTTACCGATATGCACGAGTGCATGAAACAGGTTCAAGACCTGTTCGCGGCGCGACAGGCAATCTATGGAAAGCCACCCGAGGTTGCCCAGACGCTGGTGCAAGTCGTCGCGCTGGTTGATCCGAGCTTCAAGATCGAAATTAAGTGCGTTGCCATCACTGATTAAGAGGAACGAGCACATGCCAGAACTACAGCACCTCCCTGCCGATGCCGACGCCAGCAGCATCGTTGCCGCAGTCGAGCAAGACGGCGCAGTCATCCTCGACAACGTCATAAGTCCGGAATTCATCGCGGCATTGCGTGAAGAAACTGACCCGTACATGGATAACACCAGTAACGGGGAAGACCCCTTTGCAGGCTTCAGCACCACACGGACGGGCGGTCTATTAATTCGTTCGGAAAAGTGTCGAGAGCTCATAGAGCACGAGACAATCCTGAATCCCTGCCGCGAATTCCTCGCGCCTTTCTGTGAGAGAGTCCAACTGCACCTTACCCAGATAATCCGCATTCGCCCCGGCGAAACGGCGCAGGCTATTCACCGCGATAAATGGGCTTGGGGTAAGCATCTCTCGCACCTTGAGCCGCAGTTCAATACCATTTGGGCGCTCACGGACTTCACGGCTGAGAATGGGGCAACACAAGTCGTACCCGGCAGCACGAAATGGACCGATGACCACGACATACAACCTGAGCAAGTGACTCAAGCTGCGATGAAAGCCGGCTCAGTACTCATTTACTCAGGCTCGGTGTTCCATGGTGGCGGCGCGAACACAAGTGATGGTGATCGCATTGGCATCAACATCACCTATGCGCTCGGCTGGTTACGCCAAGAAGAAAACCAGTACCTCAGCTGCCCTCCTGAACTGGCAAAAGATCTCAGCCGCACATTGCAGGAGCTCGCCGGCTATGCCATGGGTCAATATGCACTGGGCTACTACACACCACCGGGTGCGCCCGGGGAAGAGCCCGAAGTTGTCCCTCCGCAATATGCATTGGGCATCCATAAAGACCTTTCCAGCATGGGCGGAACCGGCGATTTGGAGGCACTGCAGAGGGCACTAAAAACTTAGCACCAAGTGCGGACATGTTGTTGGCAGGAGAGCTTGAGGTAGATGAACACAGCCCTTATACTCTGCCGCCCCCATAGGACCATAGCTCAGTTGGTTAGAGTGCTACCTTGACATAAGGTCGTATTGGATTCCGTCTCTTCGCCGCATTTGCCCGAAACCCTCATAAAACCTCATTCGGCTGGAAATTTCGAAAATTCTGTTGTAGCGCTTGCGTTGGGTATCTTTTGGGTATGTCTTCTCCGCATCGCCTTATTTTATGCGGAGCCGCTCTTCTCTAAAGAAGCGCCATTGGGTATGTTTTGGGTATGTTGCGGGGTCAAGAGTGTCGAAGAAGTTTTATCCAATTGAGCCGCTTGATGATGGCTGTGTGCTTGGCAAGAAGGCGACAGGCAAGAATGCTTATTGGTATGTCCGAATGTATTGGAAGGACAGAAGCGAGAGTGAATACCGCTCAACAAAAATACTCTACGAAGACAGCCGAGCACACCTTCGAGAAACTAATCGGTCATATCTCGAACCTGAATCGCATCCAAAACTTGGAGGTTCTTGTCTGGCCTGGCGTCATTCATTTCAATGATCGGAATATCCAGGTCCAACGACCTTAAAGCCCGCCCAAGGGCTTCGATGAAGGCACCCTGACCTTCTTGCAGACCAAACCTGTAAGTGACCTTCACACCACAGCTGGGGCTGCCAGCAACACCCAATATGCCACCTACCTCCACGCCGTTGTCCACATACTCTTTTGCTGTCGTTGCTAACTGGAAGGCCATGGCATTAAGCGCATCAATGTTCTCGTCGGCGTTCAGACGATCGTAGATTTCGCCATCGGAGGCGGGTTTGGGATCTTTGAGATCATCAATATCCATCCCCGTGCGCTGCAGACCAAATAGCTCTGTCTCGGGGCAAGGCCCCTGTATGAGTCCGTACCCATCCAGGATGAGTTTTTCTACGACGCCAGGCATTGTGTTGCCCGACATCGCGCAGGTAGCGATGCGCGAATTCTGGTTCAGAATGCAATGCGACACGATCACCACTTTAAGGCTTCGTTGGTCTCGAAAATCAAAATTCTGGTCCGCCATGTTAAGCCCTCCTCAGCCCCAGCAACTGACATTGAATTGTTTGGGCGCCTGAGCGGATAACCCGTCACCCCGCAGCGCTCTTTTCATGATATTTCGTGCAAAGTGCGCGGGTTGGTCAGATGGCACGCTTTTGAAATACGGTTTTTCATCGCCTTCTACCCAGTTGAGGCGTTGGGCCGCCTCTAAGAGCACGCGATCCTGGCTGGGCACGTAAGGTTCGCCGTCCCGCAACACAATAGAGACTGGACCCGACGGTTCGGCACCTTGCTGCACCATGAACTCAAGACGGCACGACTCATTGTCTAAAGGCACCCAGTTGTATATCGCACGTGCGGTCCGACCCGCTGCCCAAACGTAATTTCGAAACGGTAGTTCGAATCGCATTCCCATTGATGCTGTGGTCTCAAAGTCGGGTGGCGGACGCTGCTTGCGCCCAGGCCCCCAAACCACAACCGATTGATGGTCGACCTCGCAGCGCAGGTCATTGAAGACCATGTCTGGCACCTCGTCGGTTCCATCACCTCTCAGTGGGTACGTATCTGCGTGGGAGAAGGGAACGTGTGACGCATCAAGGTTGTTTTCTACCGCCGCAATGATGTTGACCTGCCACACACAGGTGTATTGATGCCACTCACCATGCTGGATGCCCCGCAGGGCCGGTTGATAGCTAGGACGAACGCCAGTGTCAGAAATCCACGCCCACAGATAGTAACTGGATTCTACCGCCTCAAAGGTAGGGACACTGCAGTTCGGTACCGCTTCGTCGGGATGCGCAGGAACACCGACGAGTGCCCCATCAGCCGCAATTTGCCAACCATGATAACGACAAGCGATTTTGCCGTCGTGGACGCGACCCAATGACAGCGGAACTCCTCGATGAGGACAGCGATCCAGCATCACGACGGGTTTGCCAACACGGTCTCTAAACGCAACGAGTGCGTATTTGCCGATTTGCGCGCTGACTGGCTTATCAGATTTCAGACGCTCAGAAGGGCAAACAGGGTACCAGTGATTCTGTATCAGCATATTGCCTCCACGGGCCCGCTGTCGCATTCAACGCAAGCGAATGATCCGTTTTCTTTAAATTATAGTGCACTATAACCTACAGCCACTACCACGGCGGTACGGTGGCAAACGACGATCAGCAGGCTGAATTCGCTCGACCGCCGAAGGCGCCGCTGACCTGGGCGGAGCGGCTGCTCCGCGTGTTCGGGATCGAGATCACGGTGTGCCCGCACTGCTGCGGGCGGCAAATCTTGAACCTCTCTCACTAATACTTTATTCTCGCCGCCTCGTTTTCGGAATGAAGACGGGTGCGGCTTCTCGCCTAATGGGTATCTTTTGGGTATCTTCAAAATTGGTCGGAAGTCGGTTAGCATTTACTAACCCAAGAAAGCGCATCAGTCGTACCGATAACCCATAGGACCATAGCTCAGTTGGTTAGAGCGCTACCTTGACATGGTAGAGGTCGCCAGTTCGAATCTGGCTGGTCCTACCAAAATTTAGATAAGTCATTGATTTCTCTCGAAATCGCACCGACACGGTGGACACAAATCGCCCTTTTCAGGGTAGTGACCATTTGCGATGAAAGGAAATGAACATGACTACTTTCAAAGAACTTGCTGAGGCATGGATTGCCTCGCGTGAGCACTGTAGCGGCTCCCTTGGCCGCATTCGTTTTTGGGTTGATGAATTCGGCCCACTTCAAGTCGATCAAATTAGCGAAGACCAAGTTGACCAAGCAATTAATCGCTTGGTAGCCCGGGGAAAGCTAAAAGGTGGTACCGGCAAGGATCGAGGCCAACCTACAGGCCAACCGCTCTCTGGCGCCACAATCAATCGATTCGTATCGACCCTTGCTGGCCTCTTCAAATATGCGCGGCGACTTCGGGTGCTCCCACGCTCACATGTGCCACCGACTCGTGGATTTGAGAAGGCTCCAGAGCCAGTTGATCCCGATAAGTATTTCCGACCTGAGGAAGTCGAGCGCCTGCTGGCTGTCGCGCGAGTCGTCGACCGACGCTGGAAGAAACTGCCCGCACTGATTGTATTGGGCTTCCACACTGGCGTGCGAATCGGCAACCTAAAAGATTTGAGATGGGAAGACATTGATTTCGAGGCGAAGAGAGCCTCTATTGCCGTTACTAAAAACGGCCGACCTCACATCGCCCCTCTCACAGACAGTTGTATCGAAGAGTTACAGAAGCTCCCGAAGGCCGATCCGTCAGCCTTAATATTTAAGAGCTATCTAACGGAAAAGCCCTTTAATCACCGCTACATCCTAAATAAAGCGTGTAAAGAAGCCGGCTTTGAAGGCAGGACATTCCATTGGTTGAGACATGGCTGCGGATCTGCACTCGCGTCCGCCGGTGTATCACAGGCGCAAATCATGCAGGTAATGGCGCACCGAACACTTACCGCATCCGCTCGATACATGCATAGTAATGTTGAAGATCGAAAGTCAGTCGTTGAGAGGGTCTTTCAATGAGCAGTTTTAAACGCCTCAAAGAGTTAAACCTCGTTATTAGCTCGGGTGAACAACTCCTTAAAGATGCCAATGAAATTCGCGGCATCTTGTCGTTAGGACCTGTCGAGACAGTTTCTGATATCTCCAATGGTTTATCGACCCGTGAAGAGCAGCTTCTTCGTTTGACCCTCGAGTCCGGCAAGGCCAGTCGTAAAGCCTCGCTCACCCTGGGTGTTCTGGATGAGTCGGACGACATGGCCGCTGTTCAACAGAAAATTGATAACCAATTGAACCGTGTGATCTCGAATAGGGAGAAACAAAGCAGAGAGCTTACCCGCAGCAACGAAGAACGAGGCATTCAGCTTCGTGACAAGACCGACGTGCTTCTCTATGTCGCCTACCTTGACCTCCACGAGAAACATTCGATAGTGGGCGAACGGCGATTAGTGCGGCGGGTCAAATCTCTGATGACTCTCAACGGCGCACCAAATGATGAGCTAGCAGCGCTAACTAGGTCGCGCATACGAACACGCTTATCTGAATTCAAAGCCAACCCCGTTATTTGCGACGCAAAAACCTTCGCCCACGTCACCGAGGTCAAATTTGCGTAAAAAAATGCGCACTCCCAAATAACGGGCGTGCGTTTCTGCCCCTCATGCTCTGAGGACATCGTGTCGGTGTGTTTTTCGAGGATGATATGCGGGAAGCAGATAAGCGTTTAACACAATTGAGACCACTACATGAGTGGTTTCAATTTCATCAAAAGAACGGAGGGAAGATTTTTCGAACCTTCGCTTCGCTCCAGTGGTTTATCCGGCAACATCGGACGACGCTTATCGACTCTCAAGTTCTTATCCCGAGTCGAGGGAACCGGTGCACGTTAGTGACTTCCGAATTCGGTCGCGTTGTTTATGGTTTGTTATTTAATCCAGAAGCAACACCGGACTCCCTCAAACCTACAAATGGCTGTGACAGGTAGTCAGGAAGTGAGACACAAAGTGTTACTTACGGAGTCTGGCAGTGACCTCAGCTGGGTAAGAGAAGAACCCTTTAATTTCTCACGAGCAGGCTCTACCTCGCGGTAACCTGCGGACAACTGGCGGTCGTCGGTATGGCAAGCCAGTGGTTCTGCGTTAAGAGGCAGCGCGTAATGGGGAGACCGCTCAACCGCCCCCAACCTATTAGGTGACGCTATACCGAGAGGGATTGATCGATGGCATGGCTCCGAAGATCAGAACAATCACTTGGCCTGAAAGGGCTAAGTTTGCCTGGTCGAAAACCGGAGAGGGACATCTCTCTGACACTCACCAAAGATCACTTCTTCCAACTTGAAAATTTATCGAGACTTATTCAAGAGGTCATTAGTTATGCATGGCGGTAAAAGAGAGGGAGCAGGCAGACCTGCTGGATCAAAAAACAGATCCACACCTGATCAGAATGAAAGAATCACTGAGTTAGCAAAAACTCACTGTGAGCTAGCGTTACAGGTGCTGGTAGACGTGGCTTTAAAAGGTAAAACCGACTCTGCTCGAGTAAGTGCTGCTAACGCTCTACTAGATAGGGCTTTTGGCCGCCCATCTGTGCATCCGCATATCGAAGTTTCGAACTTTACGCCGCAAGTTATAGAGCTGATAGCGAAACATTGATCACTACCTAGATAAAGTAGCAATCGAGATCACGATCAGCATTTTCGTGAGGGTGACAAGCGCAACGGACTAATTTGCTGCGGCATAGCCTCATTGAGTGACTGTAACGCTCCCTGACTGAGTAATGCCCGACGTATTCACCTCTATAGCATCACCGTTACTTGGGCGGCTTACGGAGACGCCTGTTGAAGCAACCGTAAAGTCTTTGGTCACCTCTGTTGAGCCTCCGCCAGATCCTCCCGAGCCACCTCCCGAGCCTCCCGGCGTTGGTCCCGAAGATCCGCCCCCTCCTCCGCAGCTGACGCTGAGAGCGACGGTCAAAAACGATATAAGCAGCCTAGAACTAGCCATCACGAAACTCCTAAAACTGATACGTGATTAAGAAATCATTACTGCCGACTCGAAGCTGAACCGAGTTTTCAAGATTAAATGTAATGGTACCGTTGTCAGCCCCATAAACATCGTCACCTACCCGCTCTGATGCCTCCGGGACGCCATTTTGATTTTCATCAAAATAAACTCTCACAGAAGAGATATCATCTACGTCGTGCATTGAGCCGCTAGCCTCAATGGTGAGGTCATCTACTTGCGCGTCTGTTGAATCGCTTTCCAGGCGGAATGCGAGCACGACCTTTTCACCATCGCCGGACTTGAAGCTTGTGGTGTCTAGAGCGCGCAGCGAAGCGCTAACCTGTGGAGGGGCTATGTAATCCACTGCAACACCACCTGGATCAAAGATCTGACCGTTAGCAATGCCATCAGCATCGTTGGGACCACCGTCGGTCAACGTAAGCTCAACAATTAGGGGTTACGTTCACTCTCGAAGGTCTAACCTGGGCAATGTTTCGCTAACAACCAGAACCGCAATCTTGCGACACGGCAAGCAACCCCCAAATAAAAGCGCGCGCCCGTCATAAGCCCGCAAAGAAACAGCAAAGAAACAGCAAAGAAACAGCAAAGAAACAGCAAAGAAACAGCAAGGAAAAGTTAACCATCTCGAAACCTCAGCGTAATTCTGAGGCGTCATAGTGTGTTGTGGCAGTACCTGCTAACCCTTAACTAACTATCACTCTATAGGTGCTAAAAAAATGAAGCTAAGTTTAAGCAAGTTAAGCATGGCTGTTGCACTTGCCGTAAGCGGCGTCGCCGCCAACGCGCAAGTACTTCCCGCGCATCAGACTGAGAGCGTCTGGTTCCAGGAAGCAAATGCAAACATCGCCATGAAAGAAAAGACCATGAACACACCGTCCACTGCCAAGAACGTCATTTTGTTTGTGGGCGACGGCATGGGCATTGTCACATTGACCACCGCACGTATCTTCGAAGGCCAGTCTATCGAGGGGAACCAAGGCGGTGAAGAGCATGAGCTGTACTTTGAGAACTTCCCACACACAGCACTGGTAAAGACCTACAACACCAACTCTCAGGTTCCTGATTCTGCAGGCACTATGACAGCGATGGTGTCGGGTCTTAAAACTGACATCGGTGTTTTCGGTTACGACGAGGACACTAACCGTGGCGACTGCGATACGTTGGAAGGCAACGGCGTAACGACCTACCTAGAAATGGCAGAAGTTGCAGGCATGTCTACAGGTATCGTTTCAACAGCACGATTAACACACGCCACACCTGGAGCACTTTACGCAAAAACACCAGACCGCAACTACGAAGACATTTCAGACATCAGAGATGGCACATCTTGCTTCGGTAAAATCGAAGATATCGCTTCTCAGTTGATCAGCCTTGAGGACAACATCGAAGCGCGATTCGATGGCGTTGACGTTGATGGTTTTGAGGTTGCTATGGGCGGCGGCCGCCGTCACTTCATCCCTAAAGATGTGGCGTTCAACGTTGAAAAGCCTGTAGAAAGCGGCGCCGAAGGTGATCGCACCGATGGCCGCAACTTGCCTGAAGAGTGGATGGCGAAATACGCCGACATGAATGTTGCTTACGTCACGGACAAAGACGGATTCGATGCGATTGATACTGAGTCAACAGACAAGCTATTCGGTCTGTTCAATGAGTCTCACATGCAGTACGAAGCTGATCGTGGCAACGATATTGCTGGTGAGCCATCAATTGCAGAGATGACTAAAACAGCAATTGACGTTCTCGACAACAATCCTAATGGGTTTTTCTTGATGGTTGAGTCTGGTCGTATTGACCACGCGCATCACGCAGGAAACTACTCTGGCGCATTGACCGATACAGTAGCGCTCGCCGCCGCTGTTAAAGCCGCTTACGAGGCGACGGATCCCAACGAAACACTCATCCTCGTAACAGCGGATCACGGTCACGTTAACACCATGGGTGGATACGTTACGCGTGGTAATCCTATCTTAGGCAAAGCTGTCTACAGTGCCGGTGGCGGCGCACAGCCAGCGAGCGATGGTCTTCCGTTCACTACTGTTAACTACAACAACGGCCGCGGCTTCTGTGATCTTGGGGCAGAGACTAACTCTGACGCCGGTTATGGGTGCGACATCGCAGCCGGTGCGCGGGTGGATTTGACCAACGTTAACACCACAACGGCGGGTTATCACCAAGAAGCAGTCGTACCGCTCACGTCTGAAACTCACTCTGGCGAAGACATTTCTATTCACGCTACAGGTCCCGGATCATCATTTGTCCGCGGCACTGTCGAGCAGAGCATGGTGTTCCACATCATGAACAACGCTCGCCCTGTGATTACTGATTAAGGGGATTAACAATGCTACTTACTCCAAAACTAAATTTGATCGCCTCTGCGTTGCTCGCTTTAACACTTGCAGCCTGTTCGGGTGACGATGGACGCGATGGTGCTGTAGGACCAGCAGGCCCTGCAGGTGCCGCAGGTGCTGATGGCGCAAACGGTGCTGACGGCGCAAACGGTGCTGACGGTGCTGACGGTGCTGACGGTGCTGACGGTGAAGATGCTCGCAACGTGAAGTTGACGCGTCTCGACGTGCTCAACAACGTCAACAACGCATTCTTCGTGAACGACGAAGGACGTATTCGCGCCATGGAAGCGTCTGACATCAAAGAAGTACGCGGTTCGGCCAAAAACGTCATCCTCTTCGTTGGCGACGGCATGGGCCCTTCAACGGTAACCGCTGCACGTATCTTTGAAGGCGAAATGAAAGGCATGTCATGGACCGACGGTCAGTCAACGAACTTTGACGGCCCCGAGTCTAACGATCTGTCCTTCGACCGCTTCCCATTTGCGGGTCTCGTCAAGGTCTACAACACAAACTCACAGGTACCAGATTCAGCCGGGACTATGGGTGCGATGGTTACAGGCGTGAAAACTGATATTGGTGTTTTCGGTTACAACGAAACTGCGAACCGTGGCGATTGCGACACAACATCAGCGGCTAACGAGCTTGTTACCAGTATGGAGCTAGCTGAAATAGCTGGTCTTTCAACGGGTGTTATCTCGACTGCTCGCATCACTCACGCGACACCTGGCGCTAACTACGCTAAATCAGCTGACAGAAACTACGAAGATAACTCTGATCTTCCAAGCGAGGGCGCATGCTCTATCCAAGAAGACATTGCCTCGCAGCTGGTTAACTTCGAGGACAACCTCGAAGCGAAGTTTGCAGGTGTTGATATCGATGGTATCGATGTCGTAATGGGTGGTGGTCGACGGCACTTCATCCCCAAAGACACTGCGTTCAACGTTGAAAAGCCAGTTGCAAGCGGTGCTGAAGGTGACCGAACTGATGGCCGCAACCTGCCAGCGGAATGGTCAGCAAAGTACCCAATGGGTCAGTACATCACCGACCAAGCTGGGTTTGACATGATTGACACTGAGAGCACATCCAAAGTCTTGGGTCTGTTTAACGAGTCTCACATGCAGTACGAAGCTGATCGTGGCAACGACATCGCTGGCGAGCCCTCGCTCTCAGAAATGACAGCGAAAGCGATCCAGATTCTTGACAACAATCCAAACGGTTACTTGCTTGTTGTCGAGTCAGGTCGTATCGATCACGCTCACCACGCGGGTAACGCGTACGGTGCGCTTATGGATACCGTTGAGTACTCAAACGCGGTTCAAACAGCTGTTAATCTCACCAGTCAAGAAGACACGCTCATCATCGTTACCGCTGACCACAGCCACGTGATGACTATGGGTGGCTACGTCACTCGCGGTAACCCAATCTTGGGTAAAGCCGTCTACTCGGCAGGTGGTGATCCACAAGCTGCAGCGGATGAACTTCCCTTCACAACAGTCACTTACACCAACGGCCGTGGCTTCTGTGATTTGGGCGCTGAAACTAACTCTGATGCGGGCTATGGTTGCCCTATTACATCGGGACGAGTTGATATTTCATCGGTTGATACGACAGCACCCGGCTACCACCAGGAGGCTATCGTACCGCTAACCTCTGAAACGCACGCGGGTGAAGATATCGGTGTATACGCAATTGGTCCTGGTGCCTCGCTCGTTCGAGGAACCAACGAGCAAAACGCGATCTTCCACTTTACTGACTACGCGCTCGATCTCATCGCAAAAGCTAACGCTGGCGCAATGTAAATAACTGAGTGAAAACTATAGCCACCGCTCATCTTGAGCGGTGGCTTTTTTTATGGAGTAACAATATGAAACTTTTTTTGCCCGCGACTATTCTTCTTTCGTTTTTCACGATGTCTTTATCAGCATCGGAGTGCATCGACGCCCAAAACGTTATCGGCGTAACCCTGAGCAGCGAGAGTGCGGCAGGGCAGAAGCAATCCGTCTCAATTTTAAGAGAGACAAGCAGCAAGGTTATTTACGATTTCAAACCCCAAGGAATTACACGTGTTTACCTTCGCTACTCCGAGGAAAACATAGGTTACGAGGAATACTTCAACGCGGAGGAAATAGGTGTTGAACACGAGCCCTCACCCAACAACGTGCCTGGGGGCTGGAGCGAGGTCAGAAGCTTCATATCAGACGACACGCTGGGATCACTTAAAAAAACGGGCTCAAGCAAACATCAATGTCTCGAAACGAGCACCTATGAAGGCGTGGTTAACGGCGAGACCATCAAAGCTACATTAATTGATGAATTGAATTTGCCCGTTCTTATGGAGCGAAGGACGTCATCGGGTGGTAGTCGCTGGGTGGTCGATTCGCTTGAGGCTAACCCCGCGCACGTTACTTCTATCTCTTCGAAGTTGGATACCTACAGAACCTATGACTTCGCCGATCTCGGAGATCATGAAGAGGAGGCCTTCTTTCGAAACAGCGGCTATCTAAAATACAAGCTCGGCCATGGACATGACGGAGATCATGACCACTGATCGCACAAAGAAGATAACCTGAGGTTTCCTCCAGGTCCGATTTATGCGGGCTTAATTTTCGTTAACGGCGACAACTGCGATTAACAAGGGAAGTTTCACTTTCGTAAGGGAGAGATGCTTACCCAAGTAACAAGTGAAGCTTGAGTAAATAACGAGGTATGTTTACTTTATTAGTGTCCTAACGTGTTGCGGCGAGTTCTGTGAGCCTTGACATGGTAGAGGTCGCCAGTTCGAATCTGGCTGGTCCTACCAAATTCTTAGTCTCTGTTTTCCTGATATTTATTTTTCTTTTTCGCTGAGTCGTCGCGTGTTACGGCCAGTTACCTCTACCTTCGAAAGGTAGTGCTCAAATATTACACTGCTTACGTGGATTAAGATTCGCTTACTTAAGCGAATGCAACCAGGGCTCTAAAGTGAAGTAGGAAACCAATAACGCGTGCGATTAGCAATTGCCACAAGCGAAAGCATGACTGGAACCTCTACCAAAACACCGACAACAGTCGCTAAAGCTGCGCCAGATTGCAGTCCAAATAGCGAGATTGCCACAGCAACTGCAAGCTCAAAGAAGTTTGACGTACTAATCATGCAAGCTGGAGCCGCAATATTGTGTGGGAGTCTAAGATATTTGGCAGCCGCGTAGGCTATAGCGAAGACGCCATAAGTCTGTATTAGCAATGGAATGGCAATAAGCACTATAGCGATAGGCTGTTCCAAAATGGTCTCGGCCTGAAAACCAAAGAGAAGCACGACGGTAGCCAGCAGGCCGGCAACAGAAACCGGTTTAAGCTTTGCAAGTAAGTTATCTAACCAAGCGTGATCTGTCGCTGACTCGAGGCTTATACGCGTGAAAAACCCTGCAAGTAATGGCAGGACGACATAGAGCCCTACTGACAGTAATAGCGTTTCCCAGGGTACGGACACGTCGCTTATCCCGAGGAGAAAGGCTGCAATCGGCGCAAAAGCAAAGACCATGATGACGTCGTTGACTGACACCTGTACGAGCGTGTAGTTGGCATCACCCTTGGTGAGTTGGCTCCATACAAACACCATTGCGGTACACGGAGCCACACCTAACAAAATCATCCCGGCGATGTACTCACTGGCAGTCGTTGGATCGACAAGATCTACAAACAAGACGCGAAAGAACAGCCAGCCTAATGCCGCCATGGTGAAAGGCTTGATAAGCCAATTGACCACAAGTGTCAGCACTAATCCCTTGGGCTGTTTACCGACATCCTTGATCGATGCGAAGTCCACCTGCAGCATCATGGGGTAGATCATCAACCAGATGAGTACTGCCACAGGCAAATTGACACTGGCGTACTCCAGGCTCGCAAACAACTGAAAGACAGCGGGAAACAAACTGCCCAGAGCAACGCCAGAGGCAATAGAGAGTGCAACCCAAACGCTTAAATACCGTTCAAATAAACCCATCACACTCGTCCATCGCCTTCATTGAACCTTACAGCAGTGAAACGCTGTAAATTGACAGCGTGCCAGATACCTCGTTTGACACCAAAAGATACATCTCGCCATCTTGAGTGATGAACTTTACGTCTTCAGGACCAAGGGGGCCGGCCAAGTTTGCTTCGACCACATCATCGTCCACCGTGAAGTCTCGAGGATTGATGTACTGCACGAACTCCGCATTTTGTGGGTTGGTTATGTTGTAAACAATAACGCCGCCCACTCGCTCGAGAGCGATAAATGCGAAGGTATTGCCGTTAATCGACGCGATTTCCACAGCTTCGGGCTCTGGTCCCTTGTCATCCGAGCGATCATCGCCGTCATTGCTGTCGTTGCTCGCGTTGAAGGAGCCACCCAACTGTTGCGCAGTGATTCGCTCAAAGTCACTTCCACTATCAAACACAGGGCGACCGGTCGAGGTATCCCAAATAGTGAACGAGCGCGATCCGAAGGAATAGAGATCTTCATAGACGCAGCCAGCCACCGGCGTCTCGTCCGGGAAAGCGATTGGCTGGCCCGTGGTTGCCAACGTAGCGCAAGCCGACGCATCCTCCAGGCCCAAATCAGTAATGATCTTCAATCGACCCAACTTGCCGTTATCTTGAAAATCTGCGCCGAGCTTGGCAACCAGATCATCGGTGAACTGGCTTGCGTCGAGATCTTTGACTCTAATCTCATCTAAATAATGGAAGCAATCTCCATCATCAAATAAGAAACCACCCTGAGCCGCACAATCGGCGTCGTCAGTGGCATCTGTCAGGTACTCACGACCGTCTCCCTCGTTTGCGGTAACTAAATAGGTAATGCCATTCACCTCATAAGCATCAAACCCATCCGGCATGTAGGCACCGAAAATCGACCAGCTCTCAAGATTTATGCCACCGTCCTTATTGCTGGCATCGATCTCATTCCCAGGAAGTCCGTAATCTTTGAAACCAATTCCCAGGACAGTCGTCACTTCCGCAGATGCAAGATCGACAATGGCTACCGCATTATTTTCCTGAAGTGTTGCAAAAGCAGTAGCGCCATCCTCTGAGAATGCAATGAATTCCGGCTCTAGGTCCTGCGCAACGCTCGCTGCCTTAGAGGAAACTCGCACGGGACCTGTCAGCGACTTACTACCTCCCGCATTGAAAGCCTGAAAGTCAGCAGTCGCGGCGGTAGCAACATCGAAGCCACCGGAAACGTCGATCACGGTGATAGAGCCCTCGGGGTCGTTGCTGTAGTCACCGTTAGGCTCACCCTCGTTGGCCACTACTACGTATTTGCCATCGGGACTAAAACCCACCTTGTCAGGCAACGCGCCTGCAGCAACAGCCGACACATAAGTGCCGTCAACGTTATAAAAGGCGATGTAGCCTGTGTCCTGCTTTGTGTCGGCTTCGATCGCCACGGCCATATGATCACCATAAACGTCGACACTATTAACGCCGCCCAGATCACCATCTGACAAATCAGCTACTGCACCTTCAACATCACCCGCCACATCGAGCGTTAGGGTAATAATCGGCGCTGTGACGTCATCAAGGGAAACGACATCAACCGCTTTCGAGTTGGAGTTGACCAAGAACGCAGTTTTGGTCCCAGCGTGATAGGCAACAATTTCTGCGGCAGACTCGTCAAAGTTTTCAACAAGCGCCGGTGTGCTTCCGACCAGCTTTAGCGAGAGCGCTGCGTTGGTGTCTTGACCATCTGCGCCATCAGAGCCATCTGCGCCTGGCGCTCCGTCCGCACCTGGGGAGCCAGGGAGTCCATCAATACCGTCTTGTCCATCGTCGCCATCGCACGCAGAGAGTAGCAATGCCGAAAAAATTGCCAGCGAAGCGAGTGTTAGCTGCTTTGTCTTCATTTCTCATCCTCAGTAGTCATGTAGCGAGATCACAACTATTGATCGGCGCAGTTAAGTCTCCGTTATGGTTTTATTAAAAAACGGTGTCTTTCAAACAATTGGTGTATCACCATGCTTGCAACCTTAATATTAGTCTCAGCATACTTGCGCCTCTTCCGTTTAGGAGATGAGAAATGAAGCCCACGGAACGTGGTTTCGCGCACATGCGCCTTGCAACTCAATACTCGTATCGCGGTATCCGGTCGGCATGGCAGACTGAGGAATCATTCCGCCAAGAGGTCCTCGTCGTTCTCGTCGGTCTGCCACTTGCATTATGGTTAGCACGAGACACGGTGGATTTCCTTTTGCTTACTCTACCCCTCCTGCTACTCATGTGCGCGGAACTGGCTAACAGCGCCATTGAAGCGACAGTTGATCGTGTTGGGGAGGAGTACCATGAGCTATCAGGACGCGCAAAAGATTTAGGTTCCGCAGCCGTTTTCATGGCAATTGCGATAGTAGTTCTAAGTTGGACTACCGTGTGTTTATCGATCTTTTATTTCAACTAATGCACGCGCGCTCGGCAAATCTAGGGGCAATTAACTAACCTACTGGAGCCACTTAATTCATAGTCAGATTATGGTTCAAAGGTCCTGATAACAGCCCCTCCCCTTTCTGCGATGAATTCTCGCCAAAATATTTAGAAGAACACGAGTGAGGCTCTCTCGTGTTAATCTCAACGAGTCCTGACGTGTTGTGGCGAGTTCTATGAGCCTTGACATGGTAGAGGTCGCCAGCTCGAATCTGGCTGGTCCTACCATCTTTCTGCCCGCTGTTTTTAGCATTTCGTGAAAGCATTGTTGAGCCATTATTTACAGCTAACGCCGCTGGTGCTCGAGCCGTCTACCAAAACAGATGTGGTCGCGCCTTTAACAAGAAATTGCTAATTTATTGATGAACGAGCTCAGTCGTTTAACATGAAGAACAAAGTTGGAGCAGACCTTACTGCTGACTGCGCTTTGGTCGAGGCTGTCTGAACTTAATGCGCGGTTAGAGCTGAAAAAATTAGGTGAACGACAAGTGCACAATAATGCGAGAGAAATTCGACTAAAACCGCTATTCCCTCTAGCTGTAATAGCGGCGGCCTGTGGCTGCGGCGGTGGAGGAGCTGGCGATACGACCACGTCCTCAATCGTGGGTTTTCCGAGCAATTCTCCTCCGGTCGCCGCAATCGAGTCGTCAACAAATAGTTTTGTTGCAGGAACAGCCATAGAGTTATCTTCCGCCGGGAGCTCTGACAGCGACGGTGATGCTTTATCCAGCAAATGGCGGCTGGAATCCCCGGGGTCCAGTTTTGCGCAGCTAGACAGTTCTGAAGGTCAAAAAGTTCAGTTTGAGCCTGATATGGCCGGTAACTTCACGGTTTATCTGGAGGTGTCTGATGGAAAAGGTGGAATTGATCAGAGTTCCTTAACCGTTGCGGCTAGCTTACCAACTCCCGATAGTCTTCCCAACTTCTCGAGCACTGCGCCTCCATCTCCCACCATTGCAGACAGGGCCGATGCAACCAAGCTTTTATATCAAGGAACCTTTGGACCCAAGGATGGCGATGTAGAGTTGCTAGTGGGGATGGGAGCTCAGGTTTGGTTTGAACAGCAGATCTCGATGGAGCCACATCTTTACACGACTGCATGGGGCGACATAGCGGAGGAGTTTGGAGACGTCGACGATGGTGACAATGCAAATTTCAAACAATTGACTCATGAGGCGTTCATGGTTAACGCGCTCTCGAGCCCAGACCAACTGCGCCAGCGAATGACTTACGCTCTCAGTCAGCTGTTCGTAATATCAGATCAATTTGACTTCGCCGGCCAAGACAGATTGATACTTGGCTTTGCAGATGTACTGCACAGAAATGCTTTTGGTAATTATAGAACGTTACTAAAAGAAGTGACCCTGCATCCAGCAATGGGCATGTACCTTGCGATGCTAGGTAATAAGAAAGCTGACCCCCAAAATAACATCCGACCCGATGAAAATTTTGCCAGGGAGATTATGCAGCTCTTCACAATAGGGCTCGCCTTGATGAACCAGGACGGTAGCTTGATTTTGGATGCGGCGACAGAACAGCCCTCACAAACTTATGGACAGGTGGATGTTCAGAATTACGCAGCAGCACTCACTGGTTGGTATTTCTCAAATCAAGAAGCTTATAAATTCGGCGATATTTTTCACAGTATTGCATGGGAAGATCGCATCAAACCTATGTCAGCTTATGACGAATTTCATCAAAAAACGCATAAAAAGCTTTTGCGAAATTACTACGTGCCAGCTGGAGCATCCGCAGAGGAAAGCTTAGATACGGTCTTGGATAGCCTATTTTACCATCCAAACTTAGGCCCGTTTATCGCCACACATCTCATTAAAAGCTTGGTGACCAGTAATCCCTCAGCCGCATATATAGAGCGTGTCGCCACTGTGTTTAACAGTGATGCAAATAGAGAGCGGGGAAATTTAGCGTCGGTCGTGCAAGCTGTTCTGTTTGATCCAGAAGCGCGAGATATATCGGGTGAAGCGGTCTTACATCGCGGTAAAATTAAAGATCCGCTACTGAAATACATTAACTTCAGCCGCTTATTCCCAATAGGTAGTTATAGAAATAATAGGTCATTTCTTAAAGATCGACCGTCCCAAACTTTTCTAGGAGCACAAAGTGTTTTCAATTTCTACAGCCCTACACACGTTCCTAACCTAGCCTTTGCTCAGCTGGGATTAGTAGCGCCTGAATTAGAGGTTATTACCGCGGAAACCATTGTATCTGACGCTTCAAAATACGCGTACATCTCGACGAGCTTCCAGCGCGACTTCCACGTCTCACAAGGCGTGTCAGACGAAACGCTCGATTACTTCGAGCATTCACCGGTGCATGACCTAAGCCCAATAATCAATCGCCTGAACGAGACGGGCCAAGAATCCGTTATTGACTTCCTGGACGAGTACATGTCCCAGGGGCAACTCACTCCCTCGCTAAGAAATTATTTATCCGAATATCTATCAGTCGGTTTGGGCCAAATCGAGACAGCAGAACATTATTCTAGTGAGGCGCATAGAACCGATGCCAGACATCGTCTCTTGATAGATTTAATATATTTGGTCGCAATTTCACCAGAGTATGCTCTGCAACCGTTATAGATATCTATGAATCGAAGATCTTTTTTGAAGCGAGGCTTAACATCCGGAGCCATCTCCTCCAGTAACTTGTTCTTAGGCTCTGGCTTGGGCCTCCTTAGCAACTTGTCAAATGCTAGTAGCTCAGCACCGAGCGACTACAAGACACTTGTCATGGTTTACTTAAATGGCGGCATCGACTCCCTAGGTCTCATAATTCCAGCTGGCGGCGACCCTTATCAAAGATACAGAAATCTGCGGCAAAACCTCGCTTTTGAGTCAAATGATCTAATTGATTTCGGTCTCAGCGATTACGCAACACCCACTTTTTGCCAATCCATGGCGAATCTCTTTCAGCGTGGAACACTTTCCTGGGTTAGCAACGTAGGACCGCTAAGACAACCAACAACAAAAGCAATGATTGAGCAAAATGAAAACGCGATGCCCCTCTTCGTTGGCTCACACAACTCTCAAGTTATCCTCTGGCAAAGTTCTACTATGGATCCATATGCTCGCGAGGGCTGGGGAGGCCGCATGTTGGAGCTGATGCGACTCCCCTCAACGGTGATCAACCCTAATATTTCGTTGGATAGGTCTCAGCTATACACAACAACACTCAATATGCCTTCGTTCACGGTAAACCCAGAGGGTGTAAGAAATATTCCGAAGGTCTACGACGCTAACTCCTATCCGAGTCAGCATTCGCTTTTTAATGACATTCAAAATGAAACGAGAGTCAACTTGTTGGGGCATGAGTTTGCTTTACGTAATACCCGAACAATTGAGAGCTCGTCTGAACTTGCAAAAATTTTGGATGGTATTAATAGCCCACTGGTAACATATCCGCGTGTCGCAGGTTACACCGCAAGCAATTTCCAAAATCAACTAAAAATGGCAGCTCGACTCATCGAAAGTGCACCACTTCTGGGTCAAAATAGGCAAGTAATAATGCTTCAAATGCATGGTTTCGACACGCACGATAATCAAGATCGCGACCTCCCTAACTTGGTCTCAGCCTTGTTCGGGAGCCTTGAAGCGTTTCAAGCAGATCTTGAGTCGCGCGGGATTGACAATCGTGTAGTCACGTTTAGTCAGTCGGATTTTGGACGTACTCCGACGATAAATACAAACGGCACAGATCATGGCTGGGGCGGCCACCAATTCGTAATGGGCTCACCGGTAAATGGCGGGCAAATGATTGGCGAGGTCCCGAACTTTGATGTAGACACAGATAAAATGCTCCACAATCTATTAATACCTGATTTCAGCGTGGAGCAATACGCTTCGAACTTGGCCCGATGGTTTGGATTAAGTGAGTCCGATATTTTGGAGGTATTTCCACGGCTGCCAAACTTTGACGATATCGACTTTGGGCTATTTGGTTAAGTGCTTCATGAACTGGAAAATTTTGCAGGTCCGCGCATGTATGCCAACCCTAGCAACAGTGCCGAACGCACAAGTAAACCTTTGAGGGCGCGAGCACCCTCTTTTCGAAAAAAGGAGATGTTTCATGGCCCAACTAGTCGTTTTAAATTTTAAAGCCGCCGAGGGTAAGTTTGATGCAGTAGCCGACATGTTCAGAGCTGTATTAGGTGATACTCGTGCGTACGACGGATGCATCAAGGTCGACGCCTACGAGGATGAGGGTAACTCCACTATCACCTTGGTCGAAGAGTGGGAGACACTAGCACACCAGCAAAAATATCTCGAGTGGCGAATTGAAACGGGCATTCAAGAAGCGACTAAAGATATCTTAGAAGGCGGTTTCGATAATGGAGTCACTGTCCATACGTGGGGCAATAAGAAAGACTACTGAAACCACACTATCGTTTTGGGAAAAAGCGATAACATCATGGTGCTCATGCCCTACTCGACCGAGCTTATGGAAACCCCGCAGTGAAAGAAGAAAAAGAGATGGTGGACTTACCGCCAGTGGTTATTCAGCTGACATCACCAAAAATAAGCCAGCGATGGCAACCTTTCCAAGCTTCTTTTGTAGGCTATACTAGATGTAGAGCGGTGTAGGTTTATGTACCCGTCTATATTGTCGGGAACATTCACGGCGTCTTATACCAAGGGCCTTCAATTTGTTTGTTTTGGCGGTAACCATCTGTAAATGACCTACTGTCTAGCCATTAAATTGGACGAGGGAATCGTCTTTTGCTCTGACTCGCGCACAAACGCCGGCGCCGATCGGGTTAGCACCTACAGCAAAATGCAACGGTTTGCCGTCCCAGGAGACCGCTCACTGATTCTGTTGACCGCCGGTAACTTGGCGACGAGCCAGGCGGTTGTGACGCAGATACAGCGAGACCTTCAAGAAAACGCCGCGTTCAACATCACAGAGGCCAAGTATGTATCGGACATCGCCGACTATGTTGGTCAGATCAATGTCGCCGAGCAAGAAAAGCACCGGCGCCCCGAGGGGCCCGATGCAGAAGCTTTTAACGCCAGTGCTTCTTTCATATTGGGCGGGCAAGTAAAAGGTCAACCCAGCGAGCTCTATCTTATCTACCCCGAAGGCAATTACATTACGGCCTCGGAACAGCACCCCTACCTTCAGATTGGTGAGACCAAATACGGCAAGCCGATTCTGGATCGCATTATTCAGCCCAACACGTTACCCGAAATTGCAATGCGCTGCGGCCTGCTATCGATCGACTCGACAATGCGCTCAAACGCCACCGTCGGGCCACCGCTGGAGTGTCTGTTCTATAGGAACGACTGCCTTGATGGCTTCGAGCATTACTGCAAACTGGAAGAGAGCCACCCTTACTTGACCCGCATACGTCAGACCTGGGACGAGAGCATTCGGTCAGCATTTCAACAGCTACCCAGTCTCACTGAAGTGTTCGAAACCGACTGATCATCGCGTCCACATAAGCTAGCTTGTTATGCACCTGTGGGCTGATCACAAAGGGATAAGCATCCTCGCGACCGAGACTCAGATTCATCTCGTTCAAGCCCACGCTCACGGCTTGCCACTGGGAGATCCGCTCGGCCAGCGCACCGGACGAGGGGGTAATATCGATTAAATGATGCGCATGGGCTGTCTCGAGTGCATCGTGCATCAGCAGGTAATGACTCCAAGTCTCAGCCCAGTCCTCTACAGGGTGCGAGCTGGCGTAGGCGCTAATATATTTCTGCTCCCAATCAGCCGGGGGCCCTTCTCGGTAGTAAGCATCCAGTGACGACCGATAATCAGCGTTCGCATCGCCAAACACTTCGGTAAACAGACTGGTCGCCATCTCGTCTCCCGAGAGTAGTGACCAATAGTAGTGGCCCGACTCATGTCGGAAATGTCCCAATAAGGTTCGATAACGCTCCCGTAATTCGATTTGAGCAGCGGTGCGGGCAACGTCGTCAGCCTCGAGCAAATTGATAATGATCACGCCATCAGCGAAGCCCGAAGTGATGAAAGTGTTTGGATAGGTATCAGGTTGGGTACGCGCGTCATCCAAAAAATCAAACAGCAGGCCGTCGTCGCTAGCCTGCCAGCCATCAGTCATCGGCAAACTCAATTGGTAAAGCGAATAAAATAGTCGCTTCTTCGCGCGCTCCAAGGCTGCCCAACGCTCAGTATTAAATGGAAGACTGAGGTTAGGAATGGTGCGATTGAACTGACATGCCCTGCACAAGTCGTGGTCTGACTGAGAAGGCCTTAACCAATTACACACGCCGTGGTCGTGATTGCCACAGTAAACCAGATCAGCATGCTGCTCCATAGGCACCACACTCATGCTTTCAGGGTCAAAACCGACTAGGGCACCACATTGAAGGCACTGGTGGTTGTCAAAAAAAATCGGCGCACCGCAGCTACACTGAAAGCGCTTCATGCTCTCTCCCAACTGAACCAGGTGGCCTGAATCGATGCATCAAGGCTGATTAACTGCAACTGGAAATCATCGATATACTCATGAAGCTCCACACTCGAAAAGTGCTCGGTATCGAGCCGGGCTAGTCGCCGGCTTAGCCGTCCTACTGCGCGCATAGCCAGATCATGGTTGTTCAGCCGCATAAGTTCTTTGCGAGTCTCGCGGACGAAATATTTGATGGACCTTGGAAAGGTGCTGCTCAGGAAAATGAAGTTCAGCGCTGCATCTTTTTCAATGAGAGGTCCAACTTCGCGGCGATAAGCCGCTGCTGCTGATAACGCTTGCAGCAGCGCCCCCCATAGCAGTGGGTCAATCGTACCGAAGCGCCCTGCCCGCTCCATGATATCGCGAGCACCAACATCCATGATCCGCGTTGTCATATCAGCACATTCCACCAATCTTCCCAACTTAATAAAACCGTACGCATGATCACGCGGCAACGACGCCGCAAACAGGCCGTTGATCATCTGGCATCGGGAAATTACCTCAGACAGGAAGTTATGGCGGTTACGGCGTCCTGATGAATTTTTGGCGCGGTCCTCGACGAACAAATGGAGCCCATTCACAAGCTCCCATGCCTCTTCCGGCAGTACGTCCCGGGTGGTACGGACGTTTTCTCGTGCAGCTCTGACAGCAAAGGGAATGCCGCAGCTCGACTTGTTGTCAGCAATTAGGAACTTCAACACATTGTGCTCGCTGCCTGTCTTAAAGCTGGCGCGGAACAACGGACGCGCATCAAGAATATCGATCATGATGTCCCACGGAGGCTCTGCTCCCTTTGGAATATCCATAATCAAATGGTTATAAGACTGAATCAGCCGCGCGGTATCCTGGGTCCGCTCCAAGTAGCGCGACATCCAATACAGCCGCTCGGCGACGCTGGAGAGCATGCTCACGCTTTACCCTCGACAATCCAGGTATCTTTGCTGCCACCGCCCTGTGAGGAATTGACAACCAGAGAACCTTTTTTAAGCGCGACACGCGTCAGTCCACCCGGGGTCACCCAGCTGTCCTTGCTCTGTAGGATGAAAGGCCGCAGATCGAGGTGCCTAGGCTGGATCTCGCCGTCAACATAGGTTGGTGCAGTAGAGAGTGACAGCGTGGGCTGGGCTATGTAGTTTCGCGGGTCTTTTTCAATGAGCCGTGAGAACTTCCGGTGCTCTGCGGCACTACTGTGTGGCCCTACCATGATCCCATAACCACCTGATTCATTAGCGGGCTTCACCACTAACTTGGCAATGTTTTTCAGCACATAGTTTCGATCGCGCTCTCGCATGCACAGATAGGTCGGCACGTTATGCAGCAATGGATTTTCTCTCAGGTAATACCGAATCATGTCGGGCACAAAAGCATAAATCACCTTGTCGTCGGCTACCCCTGAGCCTGGCGCATTTGCGATCGCCACTCTACCACTTCGCCATGCGCGCATGAGCCCGGGCACACCCAACACCGACTCGGGGCGGAACACCTCCGGGTCCATGAAGTTTTCGTCAATGCGCCGATAAATCACATCGACTCTAACCGGTCCGTCCACCGTCCGCATATAGACAAAATCATCGTCACACACCATCAGGTCAGTGCCCTCGACCAGCTCGGCTCCCATGCCATGCGCCAAAAAGGCGTGTTCGAAGTACGCCGAGTTGTAGATACCCGGTGTTAGTACAACAATATTAGGGCGTTTGACATTCCGCGGAGAGAGCGCTGACAGCATCTCGTAGAGTTTTAGCGGATAATCATCGACCGGTAGGATACTGTAGTTTCTGAATAATTCAGGCACCACGCGCTTGGTGATTTCGCGGTTCTCGACCATGTAAGACACACCTGATGGCACACGCAGATTGTCCTCCAAGACAAAAAAACGACCTCTGTGGTCGCGCACTAAATCACTGCCGCAAATATGCGCCCAGGCACCAAAGCGAGGGTTCACGCCCTCACACTCCGCCTTGTAATTATCCGACCCCAGCACAATCTCTGCGGGCACGAGACCGTCGGCCAGAATCCGCTGCCGGTTGTAAATGTCATCGATAAAACAGTTCAGGGCTCGGGTCCGCTGCACCAAACCTTGGCTTACACGGGACCATTCACGCGTAGAGATAACTCTAGGGATCATGTCGAAGGGCCAAGCCCGATCGATATTTCCTCCCTCCGTATAAACGGTAAATGAGATCCCCATCTCCTTGATCGCCAGCGCAGCAGCCATTCTCCGTGCGTCCATCTCACCGACCGACAAACTCTTGAAGAAATTTACCGCACGCCGTGCCGCAGCCCGCGGACTGCCGTGCGGGGTCATCAATTCATCAAAAAAAGGCCCTATGCTGTAACGGCTCCACGGCTTACTCATCAGGGAACACCCCGGGTCGGCTCAACTAGCGGTCTATTCTGTCTGCATCTGCGCGTAGCGTAATGACAGGGAATGCTAACGGCCCATTGAAATTACACATCATCGCCGGCTGTGTCTACTGGTCCAGCTGACCTATCTAAATACCCTTGTATTGATCCGAAAATTAAGACGATATCAGTGTAAGACTTGGTTAGTTCGGAGTCAGGCGACCTGCTCTCTTATGGCCTGATTCAGCTCTTCGGCGGGCCCACTAGCGCCCAAGCAGACATAAGCCACATATCGACTTGAATTTCTTTGGCGAGTGACGTGGTGCAGATGATAGCGACTGGAAACATGAGTTTTGCAATGTAAGACGGGGGCATCCGAGCCACTCCGCTGTCAAATTTTAACGTGTCGTAACGTGTTGGGGCGAGTTCTATCAACCTTGACATAGTAGAGGTCGCCAGTTCGAATCTGGCTGGTCCTACCAAATATCGATAAAGTCTTTGCGGCACGAGCACATGCGCGGCTCATTGAGAATAATATGGCGAGGAATCGCGCAGTAATTTATCCAATAACGCCTCAAAGGCGTTTATCATGGCTGCTCGCCTGCTGCCTTGTTTATCACCATAACTAGCGGCCAGTGATCCGAAACTCCACTGGCTTCAGGTAATGCGAAACGCTTAGGGGTTCCATCAAGGTTTCTCTGCGCAGGTGTTTTGTTGGCGAGATAACTCCTCATCATCTCCCAGTCATCGCTGGCGCGCCAAAAGATCATGTCGAGAAACGACCAGTCGTCTTTGGGTGGGTAATAACTGGTACCAGGGCAGCCTTTACAGAGGTCATGAGCAACCTGCCATGTTGGTCTCACCCATGTTTCGAGCATATTTTTATTAGCGTCTTCTTCTCGAGTAGTGTTGAAATCGCCGGCTGCGAAAACCGCACGATCGTCAGGCAATCTGCTCACAACTTCGTCGAGGGTTTTGTAGGCACTCTCTCGCATTTCAGTCGGGTGATATGGCGCCGGAAAGTGAACCGAGAACCCGGTCAAAAGTTCGCCAGTGGACAACTTAAAGGTAGCCTCCAGGATAGGACGCGTATCCCCAACCCGTCGTCTTTGCGATTTAGGGAATCTGATCTCATGAATCTTAACGTCAATAGCAGGATATTTTGCTAGAAAGGCGACATCGATACCCCGGCGGTCCTTGCCCTCGATCAACACACCGGGTTGATACCCAAGGCCACTGAGGTATTCATTTCTCAACCGCTCTAGAATCAAAATATTTTCTATCTCCTGAAACGCAATAATGTCGGGACCTTGGCCTCGATTTATCTGCTTTATGGAGTCAGCAATGACATTGAGCTTTCTCTCGACTACTGCATCGTTCCAGTCCCAGTAAAGACACTGGTCGCGCCATCGACGAACCTGAATCCGATTACATTTTTCCATATGAGTCTTAGATTTCTTGCGGGCAGCAGGTAGGTAGGTTTCGTCATTCTTACCCGCGTCATGGGTATTATCGAAAAGGTTTTCGACATTGAAGGTCATGATACTGATGGTGTCTCCCTGAGCCGGTAATGCGCTCCACAAGAGCAACAGAAGAAAAAAACATCGGTTTACGATTTTCATCACAGGGCTCTCTTAAAGAGTTTTGTTGGCGGGGATTCTTTGAATCAACTGTCGGTAACGTAATTGGCTCTTATTACATTTCAAGGGATGTTAATCGAGATTTGTTTCTCATGGTCGAATCAGCAAACTGGTCGCTCCAGGGCTAAGCCCAAGCTAAAGGCTTGCGGTGCCGTAAGTAAAATCAACCATTTCCTAATCTTGAGCTCCAATTAAACCTGGTTGCGCTAAAATTCAACGTGCAGAGATCCAAGGTTAGAGCCCATAAGCACAGTTTGTAACTGCCCGACTATTTACTCTTATTCAATTGCAGATTTTTCTGCACCAATATTTGATACATTTGGCACTCAAAACTAATAAATTAACAACAAAGGTGAGTTATGTTTGACGCCTTGAGGCGCCATCAGCTGTTAGCCATTAGGATGTGGTATGACAACTATAAAATTTGTATTGCTTGCGATATTCGCGACCACCTTAACTGCCTATATTTCAGCACCGGCATTTGCCACAACGAAGGCCATCAAGCACATAGATCTGCCCGATATTACGTCATACGAGGAAGCGAAAGAGGTGTTCAATCAAACAACATCGGAGTTGCGGGGAAAAAACAAGCTTGATGCGACCGAGCTGCAGGAAGTTCACATGATTACCTATTCTCTCGAAAAGGCTGTCGCCTATTTTTCCAAGAATATGGAGGGTGATCAGCAAGTTTCTGCAAAGGAGATTGCTGAGTTGGTGGAGCTTGTTCATGTAAGCGCAGAAAATAATCGCGCCAGCGAAACAAAAGTCTATATGCAAGAGTATTTTGAACTGGCTAATACATACCTAGAAGGTCTTTGAATCCAAGCTAAGTGTTGCGATGAGTCAGGTAAGCGATATTTTAAAAGGCAAGAGCAAATCTCACCGACACAAGTGGCCCCACTGAAAGGCGCCTGATCTCGAATTTTTTCATCAAATCGAGTCAAGTTTCACCGAGTTAGACCATACAAGCCGCAGGTGATTCGCCTTGTTGTAGCGCCCATGAATCAGGCGACTCTCGATGACAAGATCAGCAGCCAGACGGTCATAATCTCTATCCAATCTATAGCTGACATCCTCTAAATCACTAAAAATCATCAGTGCCTCGAGTAGCACAGCACATGCACCCCTGGTCTCTCCGATAGCCTCAAACTCGTCAATCAGAAGTAAAACTGTTGCGGAGAAATATGCAATGTCACGTGGGGTATCGTCACACCTCAGAATAGAAATTCTCGCCATTTGAAACGCAAGTGCAGCAAAATTTATGCCCCTACCGTCTCGCTCACCGCATACCTCCTCGTAATTATGTAAGGCGATGTGTCACTCTCGCATAGCATCCACTGGATTAGACCAAAATCGATTAGAGTGGATGTTACAGAGACCGTAACCAAGCTGGCTTACCACCTCTGGTTATTTAGCTAACTAACGACCACTTAAGAGCGACGGATTTATTCATCAGTTTTTTATCTGCTACCACTATTAATAAGCCTTGCTAAAAGGCGCTGGTAGTTACGCCTTCTGTACTTGAGGGAGGCAGCAGAGGAGTGTCCGACCGTTACGCGACTTATTATTTGTCGCGACCGCTAAGTTGGATAACGCGCGTAAACCAATAGGTCGGCTACTTAACACTCATAGGAGCCGATAACTAGGAGACATTAATGACGTCTGGGACACTTGAAATCAATCGGAGAGCCTTCATGACCTCTATGGTGGCCGGAGGTCTGACGGCTGGGGTAAATGCGCGCTCGCCCGAGAATTCCATAAGCGGCCAACTCAACGAAATCGAGCTCAGTCGGAACCCTCTTTTATGGACAGTAGCTTGGTCCAACACAGCTGCAGAATTTGGTGCGCTCTGCCACCAAGCATTCAATCTCGCTCGACTGCGGGTGAATGAGGCTATGGAGAAGCATTCAAGATCTGAACGCCCGCTGGCCGTGGTGACTGATGTTGATAACACAATCGTCCACGCAGGCAGTTATTGGAGCTTTCTCATAAGTGAGGGAGTCGACTTTTTCGATGACGAAATCTGGGATCGTTGGATCCCAGAAAATTTAATAGCGCTAGTGCCGGGGGCTATGGATTTTTTAAAATACTGCGAATACCACGGAGTAGAGATTTTTTATGTAACCAATAGAGATCAAGGACCACGGACTTACAGTTATGCACTGAATCAACTTCAGTATTTGAACCTGCCTTATTCTGATTCAGAGCATCTAGTTGTATTCAGAGAATCCTCCGACAAGACCTCGGCCAGAAAGAGAATCGGTGAGTCTCACGAGCTAATACTGCTGTTGGGCGATAACCTTAATGATTTTAAACGCGACTACTACGTAGCAGATGTTGAAGAGCGACGTGCACTGATGGAGCGTGATAGGGCAGAGATAGGCGACAAATTCATTATCTTGCCAAACGCTACCGACGGACATTGGGTTCGCGCGATATTTGGGGAATCGGAGCCGGCGGCGACTGACGAAAATAGACTAAAACTTCTCGCGGCGGCGACCAGAGGCGCGTGGATTGGGGCCAGAAGCACGCAAGGTTGAAGGCGAACAGGCAGGAGGCGCAAATCTAAGAATGGCGCGCGCTGGGGAGGCAAATTGTTCATGGACCCTCATCAATAATACTTTCCCGAGCAGTATCAATGCCTTTCAGAGATTGCGGAGACATTCACCGAGAATGCAAGATACGTACTCGCTGATGGCGCCCGTGAGGGTATAACAGATACCGCTAAAGTCTCTCCCGCTATTACTCTATCTGACCGAGCTTGCAATAAGCCAACGGTTTAAGAAGAACAAGATATAGTGAATTTACCGCCTGCAGTAATGCAGTTAAAGAAGCCGCTGAATGGCTCGATAATCTTTTGACTAGCTTGGTAGTGGAAGAATGAATTTGTATTTGCTGTCTTGTGCTACTTTTTCAAAAGACAATTGACTTTCACAGTAGGCGAATCAACTTACCCTATAGCCGCGCTGACTAAAGTCGTCCAGAAGGTCATCAGAAACACACCGGAACAATGAATTCGTTTTTTTGCCCACCCATCGGGAGTCAGAGCAAAATGCAGATAATTAAGCCACGCGGCTACGTATGAAGAGACACGCCAGTCTTTTAATTTCATCTCTTAGATTTGATGAGTTGGCAGTGTTCAGTTTCAATGTTGTCACAGTACGACGCTAAATTAGCAATGTGGTTTGAATCTAGCTCGTCCTACCAAATTAGGATTGGAAAAAAGCAGAGGGGGCAGGAATGGGTGAAATCGCGCGTGTAAACAACATAAATATTTGGTGGAAGGACTTTGGAGAGAAATCTAATACAAGCGTTCTGCTCATAATGGGGGCTAATGCGAACGCCTTGTATTGGGATCAAAGATTTATCGACGAATTAGTGAAGAACAATTACCACGTGGTAATTTTTGACAATCGAGATGTTGGAAAGAGCACGTGGTTTAACAAGGAACCTCTCTTGGCCAAGCTTGGTAAAGTCGTGCCCGTGTCGGTGTCGAGGAAACTTGTCTCTTATGTTTTTAAAAGACTAATAAGTGAGGATGGCAGCTTTGAAATGCCAGAGGGTAAAGGCGCAAAGTACAATCTCAATGATATGGCTAAAGACGCCGTTGGCCTGATGGACTATCTGGAAATTAACAAAGCTCATATAGTTGGTGCGTCTATGGGTGGCATGATCACACAGGTTATCGGTCTCGATTATCCTGATAGGGTACTGAGTCTGACCCCAATAATGTCAAGCCCGGGAGTAAGGGACGACGGCTTATCCGGGGTCGCTCCCTCACTAGCACAGGGCATGGAAGAGATGTTTCTCCTCAACATTCAAGGCAAATTTTTGGATGGTGTCGTGAGAATATACAAGGCGCTCGCCGGCTCTCGTTTTCCTTTCAATGAGTCTAACTTTCGAGAGCAGGCTGAATTATACCTGCGTCATGGTCATAACCCCTATGCGGGGCATGCCGAAGCGGTTGTGGCTAGTGGAAGCAGAATAAACAGGCTAAATAAAATAAAAGCACCAACCTTAGTGGTGCATGGTACAGAAGATCCAATACTACCTCTGGATCATGGCATGGCTCTCGCGGACAACATTCCTGGCGCCAAAAAGTTCATTATGGATGGAGTCGGCCACGAGATACCGGAAGCGTTAATTTCTGAGATAATCCATGAAATGCTTAGCTTATTTCGAATAGCGGAGGAAAAGTCAGAAGGATAGCGTCACGAAATATGCACCACCTTCTCTGCTCTTTGCAGCAGACATCAGTCGCCAGCATCAGCAGAAGCCAGCTTTTTAAGTAGATGGCCCGATCGAAATGCTTTACTTTTTGCTTCGAAACCAGATTGTCCGCCTGTTCTTTGCGCTAGTACTCACAGCTTTCCCCCCACTTGTCAGTGCTCATCCGGAGGACGAACTGTGTCTTCCCGGAGAGAGCTTTCTGGACCCAGCCCTCTGCGAAGAACTCATGGCACTCGATCGCCCCGGTGACAACCGATCCCGAGTAGTTACTCCATTGCGCGATGATTCAGGGGAATTATTAGGTGTCTATCAGACACTGACTATCTTCGTCGGCGAGGGCGTAGATCATATCTTGCCCGGTGGATTGGATCACATACTGTTTGTGCTCGCGCTCTTTCTTAGTTCGACCACCTCACGATCACTGGTAATTCAGATTTCAGTCTTTACCTTGGCACATACGATAACGTTGGGCCTTGCAGCGACCGGCGTAATCTCTCCGCCATCAGATATTGTCGAGCCCCTCATCGCTCTATCGATTGCACTGGTTGCCATTGAAAATCTATTTTTTAAAAAACCACCTCGTTGGCGACCCATCGTGATTTTCCTATTTGGACTGCTCCATGGACTCGGCTTCGCTGGCTTTTTTGGCGAACTTGGGCTTCCCGAAGGGCAATTCTGGAGCGCTTTGATAGGCTTCAATATTGGCGTCGAGATTGGTCAGCTAAGCGTAATCATACTTGCAATTGCAGTACTCAGTGTATGGCGATGGCGCAACAACATTGAATACACAGACGTGGTCTATCGGCGCTTTATGATATTACCCGGATCCTTGCTCATTGGCGCAACAGGATCCTGGTGGGCGATGGAAAGAGTATTTCTGAACTAATCGGCTACATGACAGCGATTTACGTCTAGAAAGTAAAGGACCACCAGAAAAGGGGCCCTTAATACGGTTGCTAAATCGACACTGAGGCATCTCACTCTTCGGTCTCGGTGGGGACCGCAAACCCTCTACCACGAAGCAACGGCGCAATATCGGGATCCGAACCTCGAAATTTGCGATATAGCTCATCGGCTTCCATAAGACCTCCAGCCTCATAAACCCACTTTTTAAGACGACCCGCGACCTCGGGGTCAAAAATATCTTCCGCCTCGCGGAAAGCGTTGAATCCATCGGCGTCGAGAATCTCTGACCAGAGATACGCGTAGTAACTAGCTGAGTAACCCGTATTACTCGAGAAAATATGTGAAAAGTATTGAGTACGATAGCGAGGCTCTATCTCATCAATCAGACCGTAGCCGCGCAACACCTGTCGTTCAAAAGCTCGGGCGTCAGTGATGGCCATGGCCTCTTCTTCACTCAACATGTGCCAGCGCAAATCGAGCAGTGCTGCGGCGATGAACTCGGTCGTAGCAAATCCCTGATTGTGATTTGCAGCGAGCATCATGCGCTCAACCAGCGCTTCGGGAATGACCAAACCTGTCTCATAGTGCTTAGCGTAGAGTCCCAACATTATCGGCTGGCTAGTCCAGTGCTCTAGAATCTGCGCTGGGAATTCCGTGTAGTCTCGAGGACCATCCACACCGGAGAACGTTGTGTAGTCGATCTTGGTCATCAGGCCGTGCAAGCCGTGTCCAAACTCATGGAAAAGGGTTTCCACTTCACTGAAACTCAGCAGCGTGGGCTGTCCCTGCGGGGGAGCTGTCAAATTTAAGTTATTCACCACAATCGGGCGGACCGACTCACCATCGATATTGGAACCTGATCGGAAGGAGTTCATCCAGGCCCCGCCGCGTTTAGAGTCCCGAGCATACATATCGAAGTAGAAGACGCCGAGATGGTCACCATCGGCCTCAGTTACTTCGTAGGCAGTTACTTTATCGTTCCAGAGCGGTGCCTCAGTCTCGATAAACTTCAGGCCAAACAATCGATTTGCCATTTCAAAGGCGCCTGCTTTGACGGCCTTAAGATCAAAGTAAGGCTTGATCTCTTCCTGTTTAAGATTGAAGCGATTGGCGCGGACCTTTTCTGAGTAGTACCACCAGTCATGGCCCGCAAAGGTAAACTCACTATCGATCATAGCCTGCATATCTGAGCGCTCTTCCTTGGCACGGGCAAGGCCTGGTTCCCAAACCTTCAGCAGAAACTCCTCAGCACCCGCTGGCGTGCGCGCCATGTTGTACTCGAGTATGTATTGGGCGTGGTTGTCATACCCCAGCAGGGCTGCCCGCTTGGCTCGCAGCTGTGCAACCTTAATTGCCAACGGCCCATTGTCAGTATCTCCCTCGGTGGCTCGCAGCCGATACCCGTTAAACGCTCGCTCACGAAGGTCTCGATTCTGAGACTGGGTCATAAATGTCTCGTAAACCGACCGATCCAAAGTCACCACCCAGGCCTGCTTGTCTTCATCCCAGATACTGGCTTTAAAATTGTCGGTGAGCCCGGCCATATCGGCTTCGTCGGTGATGTCAATCTTGAAAGATTTAGTAGCCCTCAACAGATTTTGTGCAAACTGCGTCGTCAGTTCTGACATCTCCGAGTTGATTGCCGCTACTTTGGCCTTCGTTTCAGCATCAAGGGCAGCGCCCGCTCGGACAAAGTTTCGGTGCGTCAGCTCCAAAAGACGCGCTTCCTGTTCGCCAAGCTCCAAGCTATCCCGCTGCTGGTAAACTGTTTCAACTCGCCGCCAAAGCGCTTCGTTAAGCGTTATGGCATCAATCTCCCTTGTATACATCGGAGAAATCACCGCCTGTAACTTGCGCTTCTCGTCATTCATTTCCATGGACACAAGGTTGAAAAAGACCCCCAAAACCTTGCTCATCTGGCCACCGGACATTTCAAGCGCGAGGATGGTGTTATCGAAATTTGGGGGCTCAGGGTTATCAGCAATGGTCGCGATCTCTTCACGTAATTCAAGAATCGCACCTTTAAATGCGGGCATGAAGTGTGAGTCCTTAATCGACTCAAAGGATGGAATACCAAATGGTGTATCCCACTCCTGGGTAAAGGGGTTGCCCTCCAGCTCTTCAGCAGTCACCACTATCTCCTCGGAGGTGGTATCTACTACTTCTGTAGTAGCCCCGCCATTTTCATCTCTAACTGACTCAGGGTCTTTACCGCCACACGCTGCAAGGCATGCAGCCAGTAGCGAGACAACATAAAGGTTCTTCATCTTCATTTTCAGGGCTTCCTATTTTTACGCGCATGAGCCACGGTTTGGAGATTAAACGCAGTGAAAATCGAATCGCTCGGATAAATCATAGTCAATAGTGGAGGTTCGAAACTGCCAGATGCTCACTGCCCTTGGGCATCAGGTGGCGAATCCCTCAGCAGCGGCTTGTCTCGAGTAGGCGACAAATCTGCCCAACCACGACGGTAGGAGTCTAAAAGAAATGGGTCTCTTTGTTTCTGCTGTGTCATAGAGGGATTCGATAAACAGCACGTTCTCGTTCGTCAGTTGCGAACAATGCTCCCTCATAAACGGTGAGTCCATTAAATACCATGGACGGCGGCTGTACGGGAGTGGCAGCGGGACTACCCGAATTCAAGGTAGCTATCACCTCTGTCCCTGATGCGTCATGGCGCTTAATTTCGCCTGTATCTCCCTCATAAATATAGAGTGTACTGCCTGAAACAGCGATGCCCTCTGGTGAATCGAGCCCGTCCAAAAGCACTGTCTTCTTACCAGCCTCATCAATGCTTACAATTTCTCCCCTTACTCGGTCAGACACCAATAATCGATCGTCCTCTGTGATTACGTGTGTTGGCGCGCCGAAATCGTCAGAGAGCACCGAGACAAGAGAGCCGTCATCGTTAAACAAGGAAAGTGTGTTGTCGCCATGCAGCGTGACGGCATACTGATCTCCAAACTTCACGGCAGACACTGGAATATTAAGGCCCGTCAAACTCAAGGTAATTTCACCAGACGTTGGGTTTAAAACTTTCACTGAGTTATCAAGCCAGCTGGTCAGTAAAAGATCGGGTCCGTGATTTGACACTGCTGTTGCAGTACCGATGGGCGCAAACTGAAAAATATTCCTCAGCGTCCAAATATCTTCCCCCGTAGCCGCATCGATCGCTCGAACGGACTGAATATCCGCGATGACAACAGTGTCGTTGTGAATCACTAGGGCACCCGGATGAGATATGCCTCCGGGCAAGATCTCTTCTACCCCGCTGGAGGTCACCTTACTGATAAAGCCGTCTGCATAACTCGAGACAAAAAGATTATCAGCATCGTCAAAAGCAAAGTTATCCAGCCCTGTTGATAATGTTGCTATCACCGTCTGTTTCCCGTCTTCCTCTCGTCTTATGACATCACCTGAGCCCGTATCTAGGATGTGGAGACGTCCCATCGAGTCGAATTTCACTGCAGCTGGTACGTTAAATCCGCTTGCCTCCGTTCGGGACTCGCCCGTTTCAACGTCGACACTGATTACCTCGCCGTTAAACCACCGTGGTCCGTAAAGCCGTCCGTCAGGTCCCCAATCCATGCCATTCAAACCACATCCCGGACCGAGATCATCTCTAATCGACCTTGCTGGCGTAGCGCCCGTAGGATCAACTTCGAACAGCCCCGTATCAAAGAAACATTGAGATACAAAAAGACGATCGTCGTCGGAAAAGGTGATTGGGTTAACACCCGGGCCCAATTGAGCGGCCGTGACCAGCGTGCCGTCATTGAGGAAACCGGCGACCTGCCCCGTCAGAATGCTTGTCCAGAAAAAATCACCGCGCGAATTAAAGGCAACGTCATCAGGCCCGAATACGCCCTGATCGGGACCGTACTCAGACACGATTTTTTTTGCCTGCGTGTCAACCACGGAAATCGTCGAACCAATCACAGAGGTCGCGTATAACATCCCATCCGGACCGAAGTGAATGCCGTTTACACCCGAAATCTCCGCACCGGACTTAAACAAAGTCACGGCAGCTGACCCCTGATGCGTTGAATTTGCAACGTCCTCATTTTTGTCTGCGCACGCCGCCACCAAAAAAAGTGTTAAAGCGATCAAAAGTTGTGTTCGGTTTATCATTATCATTTTCTACAACCCCATCGCCTGGACCCCAGCATTGATGCCCGTAAGGGACTCAGACAGTGATCATTTATCTTTTTTGTCCATAAGATAATCCGCTACTGCCTGATACGCGGGTAGCGAATTAGGATCTATACCGGAATTAAAAGAAATAGGATGAGATGCGAACCGCGCAATGACCATTTCAGCCGCGGGATCAATATAAATTGCCTGCCCGTGAATACCGCGCGCACTGTAAGCGCCGTTCTCATTGTGAAGAGCCCACCACTGACTCCCATAGCTGCCTCCAGGCAGCGTTTTATAACCGGCCTCACTAAACTTTAAACGGTCCCCGCCGTTCGCTACGGAAGCGACTGCCTCGCTAGGGACTATCTGCTTTCCGTTCCATACACCCTGTTGCAACATTAGCTGTCCAAAGCGAGCGGCATCTCGAAGCGACAAATTGAGCCCACCGGCCGCAAAGGGGGTCCCTAGACTATCGACCATCATGTCGGCTTCTTGCTCCATGCCAAGTGGTTGCCAAATCTTTTCAGACAGATGCTCGATAAAGTCTTTACCGCTAGCTCTTGCGATCACCCAGGCCAGTACATCCGTGTTGATGGATTTATACACGAATTTTTCGCCGTGTTGTCCATCCTGTTCAACACCCTCTAAAAACTCATAAAGTGAACGAGGGCCTCTGTAGCTCGCTGGTTTTGGTGCTGGATTACCAGCAGCGGCATACGACCAAATATCCGATTCTGGATCCGCATAGTTTTCGTTGTAATCGAGTGCCGTCGTCATATCCATAACTTGGCGTAATGAAGCGCTTCCAAATGCTGAGTCAATAAGCTCTGGGACATATTCGCCTACAGGCTTTTGATCATCGAGAGTACCCTCGGCAATGAGCATTTCTGCGATTACACCCACAAAAGATTTTGTTACCGACATAGCCCCATGCCTACCCGCTCGATCTAAGCAACCTGAGTAGTGCTCGTAGACAATTTTGCCGCGATGCATAACAACGATACCGTCAGTGTAGTTAGCGTATAGCGACTCTTGCCACGTCATCGGCGCGTCTGCATTGATTGGCGTAAAAGCGACAGCGTCAATCATAGGGTCGAGGGAGACCTGTAGCTTTGAAATCGGATTCAAGCCACGATTAACACCGCGAGTCGCCTGTAGCTGCCTAAAGTGACAAAACGACCATCGCAGTTTTGGAAAACTGAAATAGTCAGTTGAGAGTTGACCAATCACTTTATCGACCGGCGGTGGAAAGCCTTCCATCCATCCCATATTTCTTGGGTCTGACGCTGTTGAGTCTGCTGGCGCGGAAAAAGCGTGGGCAGCACTCGTAAGAGATAGGAGCACTAAAACAGATTGGAGAAAGCGGGCAACAGAAGAAATATCAAAACATACTCGCTCAGCGTCCTTCTCATTTCTGACCCGCTGGAGCAACGATGTTTTCTTGTAGGTATTCCCAGACATAAACACCCTTTATTTAAAAATTACCTCGCTAGTTACGGCCATTAGTAGACCACATCTGTGCGCAAACCAGTAACGTGTTGTGGCGAGCTCTGTAAGCCTTGACATGGTAGAGGTCGCAGTTCGAATCTGGCTGGTCCTACCAAACACAAAAAAGGGGGCGACCTACCGCCCCTGCATAGTTTTTTGAAGTTATTTAGGCATCAACGTTTGACCGGATTAGATACCCATCCCAACCCTGTGGATCCTGACAGGTTGCGACCTCACCTAGCGACGCCATTACAGCCTGCCCGTCCTCGGAAGCTGCAAATGTGGCCGATGACGCTTCTCCCTCCTTAACCGTTTGCCAATAGTTTATCCAGTTGAAATCGAACGGGCCAGAGATCCGCTCTTCAAAATCGGGAGCGCCAATCATGAACCAATAGCTAGATTCTGGATTAGTCTCCGAAGCTGTTGCGAGGAGTGGGAGGTATTCTCCCATGACTACCTTACGCAGGTCCTCAGGACCTTTACCGTCATTGAAAGCGCAGAAAGTGTTTGTAAGGAAATACGGCGCCGGCTCACCAGTGAAGCTAGCAGGCATAGATTGGGGTATGTATGCGTTAAACCCAAATCGGTTAACGCCGACCTCGCTGCCACAGGCTAGTACCGAAGTATAAGTCGCTTCATGCGCCTGGCCTGCTTCCGATGCAGCGAAGGCTTCCCAACCCGCCGCACTGTCGCTTTTAGAGTTCCATCGCAGCACCCAAAGGCCATCATAGCCTTCAATTTCTGCGCCCCTTGGAATGTAGCCAAATGCCGCGAGGGCAGGCGCATCCAGACCATCGATGACCGCGTTCCAATTTGAAGTTAACTCGGCGAACTTTTCTTGTGAAAAATCCTCGCCCTCGTTGCACCACAAGTACTCGTAATAGGCGTCGGGACCATCACTGGCCGCCATCTCTTCCACTTCAGGAGCGACCGCTACAGGTGTCGTAGCCTCCGTGTCATCCTGTTTGGCACAACCCACACCCATAATCATTACCGCCAAGACAAAAATAGCTTTTTTCATCGAACTCTCCTCGTTAAATAAAAAGTTACTTCGCAGTCGCCATCCGCCGTCAGGCAACAAATTGTGACAGTCGCGTGGAGCGGATCTAAAACTATCGTTGTGACTGCCTTAGAATCGCATCTGTTCCTGTTCACGCGCCGTCAGAACCCTCGATGGTTATCTCGATCGCTACTTGGAAAGAACCGACCAAGAAGAGGGGGTTAGCTAAAAACTCTAAGAAAAGGGGGGGCTGAGCACCCCCCGTTTCAATTGAACTCAGTTTGCCGTGTAGAACTGTTCACAGACTTCAAATTGATCGTTTACAACTTCGTCGATC
>CABYVD010000014.1:0-46766 GCA_902522335.1 Halieaceae bacterium
TCGGCTTTAAACGTGTCGACGAAGGCACAGGGGCCGTAGTCGATGGTTTCACCGGAGAGAAGCATGTTGTCGGTGTTCATGACGCCGTGAACGAAACCTAAACTCTGCCAATGTGCAACCAGCGATGCGATCCGCTTTACGGTTTCTTCCAACAGGACCTCTGCTTTGGCGGCTGTGGATTCGGCAGTCTTTGCACTAAGGATTTCCGCGAAGTGACGCTCCGCCGCGTAGTCCACCAGTTCAGCCAGTCCGTCACCGTCCCGTGTCACGGCGAAATACTGAATACTCCCGAAGCGCAAATGACTCTTGGCAACGCGCACCATCACGGCGCCGGGCTCGACGGTGTTTCGAAAAACTTTGTCGCCTGTAGCAATCGCCGCCAGTGCGCGGGTCGTCGGTACCCCAAGGTGGTGCATGGCCTCTGAGACTAAGTATTCACGGACCGCGGGTCCCACGGGTGACTTGCCGTCGCCTCCGCGGGAGTAGGGTGTTTGGCCGGCACCTTTGAGTTGGATGTCATAGCGCTCTGAGGGACTTAGCGCCCACTCACCCAATAGGATGGCTCGTCCATCACCCAGCTGCGGGTTGTATTGACCAAATTGATGGCCCGCGTAAACCGATGCACTTGGATTTGTGCCTTCCAAAGGGCTTTGACCTGCGAAGACCGCTAAGGCCTCGTCAGTTTTTCTCAGATCTTCCGGCCACTGCAGCTCTTCAGCGAGCGCCTCATTCCAACCCATCCACTCAGGAGAGCTAGCCGGATCCGGGCTGGCACGACTGGTGTAGCGGCTACCGAGCGCTTGAAAGGAGTGCTGCCACTGAGGAGTAGCCATCGTTACCGTGTCCGCTTGAGTAGTGAGTGAACGAAATTAGCGACAAAGTTGAGCATCGATCGGACTGTGACTCGCGCGGATGGCCGCATGAGGGCAACCAGGGGCGGGACGACAGCCAAACCAGCGATGATGATCAATGTCCCCATGCTTACTCCGAGTGCTTACCGAATCCCATGCGCAGCCTACTGCCATGACGTTTGTTGGTCGAGCAAGTTAACTCGCTTCCCTTTCCTCGAAGCGTTTTTGGTAACGTCGCTCAACGTGTTGATTGAGTATACGCTCTCTTTCCCTGCCAACCATTGGATCAGATTTTAATTTCCATAGCGTATCGCGTGCGCGCTTATAGGACTCCTTTAGGTCAACGATGGGTTCTGGATAGTCGATGGGTTGGAGCATTCGCTCAATGGGGGACATGAGCCATGGTTGGTGAACCAGAGGTGTCGGTAAATCCTTCAATTCTGGCACCCATTTGCGAATGAATTCACCGTTCGGATCGTGATCTAACGACTGCTTGATAGGGTTGTAGATGCGTATCGTATTGATACCAGTGACCCCGGCCTGCATCTGCATTTGCGGGTAGTGAATGCCGGGCTCAAAGTCCAAAAACAGTGAACCCAAGTGGGTTACCCCGGCCCGCCAGTCCTGCCAGAGATGGTGGGTGAGAAAACTTACCAACATGGCGCGAGACCGAAAGTTGGCGTAGCCGGTGGCCTTGAGCGCGCGCATGGTGGCGTCGATCAAGGGATAGCCTGTCATGCCGTTTTTCCAGGCGGTAACGAGGTGCTCATCGTGACCGCGGGGCTGCGCCGCATAGCCTCTGTTGATGTCTTCAAATTCCATCCGGCACTCCATCTCAAACTTCTGGATGAAGTGACAGTGCCAATGTAGCCGTGATTCAAAAGCACTCATCGCACGCCCCCAGCCCTGTTTTTTATCCTGTTGCTGTAGGGCTTGGTAGGCCTGCCGCATGCTGAGATTGCCCCAAGCAAGATAGGGAGAAAGCCGCGAGCAATGCGTTCGGCTTTGCTCGGGTTTGGAAATGAATTTTTGATATCCCCAGCCGCGGTCACTAAGGAAGCTGTTAAGCACTTGTTGCGCCTGACTGGGTCCACCGGTCTGCATATCGCCCCTGTGTTTGACCCATTGTCGATGCTTGGCACTGCGCAGATTGTTGAGTTGCTCTGACGCCTCGGTACTAATGGGCTTTATTGACCGCAGCTCAATCTGGTGTGGGTCAGTGGTCATAAATCGGTGCCATGACCGATTCCAGCCTTTTCGATCCCGCCGGCCGCGTTCGACGCCGTTGGTTTGGAATTCTCGCCACTCGATACCCGCCGAATGGCAAAACTTGGCTACGGCTTGGTCTCGCTGGAAGGTCAGATCTAGGCCGGTCTCTTCATAGGAAAGCAATCGCGTGATACCGAGCTTTCGGTGAACTTCAGTAAAGACATCAACAGCATCGCCTTCGAGCACTTCTATTCGATGACCTAAAGCTTCAGCAGTGTGCTGCAGGTCTTCGAGTGACTGACCAATGAAATGCCAATGGCGGCCACGATAATGCGGATTCCGAAGCAGTTTCGGCTCGATGAGATACATCATCAGCGTAGGCTCGTCTAACTTCAGTGCTAGCTCCAGCGGCGCGTGATCGGTGAATCGCAAGTCGCGTTTAAACCAGACAATGTTGACCGCCATTAGTCGAAGTTCTCTCTAATCAGTGGGTTATCGACCGCTTTCATGGTTGCCGCATTGACGAGTTCTAATTTCCCCTTACGTAACGCACTGATCAGCATGCGATATGCATCACGGTCGAAGACCGTTTGATGGTGATCCCTCGATGCCTTGCGCGCTGTTTTGGTGTCGTCGAAACAACCGAGCCAAGACCAATGATTGACGAGATGGTACTGCTCAGCAGGTTGCTGATCTTGCGGTCGAATATTGCGCTCCACGAGGAATAGAGGTCCTGCGAAGGGCCAGGCGGCGATTCGGTCACGGTCGAGCACCGACAGTAGGCGGGCGTTGTGCTCTTCAGGAGTTTCATCTCCTGCACAGGCACCATCGCAACGTTTTAGCTGGTACTGAAAGCAAGGCCCTTTGCCCGAGTCGAGTCCAAGCATACGCAGGCAGAGTCCGTGGTCACGGGCGTGCCGCCGAATGGTGTTGTCGACGTGACGGCGGTTGTGAAATAAGCCATAGCTGTCCAGTGCTCGTTCACCCCACGGTGAGAAGTCAGCACTGACGGGTTGCAGGAAATTATCGCGAGATCGATTCAGATGAATCGTCCACAGTTTCCTGACCTGCCGCTGACGACGGTTGTAGAGCGGTGTCTCTGCCTTAATCGCTGCGTTTTCGACGAGGAGTGCGCCAAGTTCCCCTGCCGTGGACTGGGTCTCGATACGCGAGACCTGTGACATGATGCGCTGATGCCGCCCCGGCTTTCTGCCCTCTTGAAAATGGGACTGAACGCGAGCGCGTATATCGATGCTTTTGCCGACGTAGAGCAGGGTGTTCTCGGATGAGAAGAAACGGTAAACACCGCTGTACGACGGAAGTTCGTCCAGAGTTTCTCCGTTAGAGGTAATGGTGATATTGGCAAGCTCTGGCATCATGCGCGCATGATTCCCCAAGACGATCCGATGACCCAGAGCCGTCCATCTTTTGCACGGATAGAACAGGCTCCGGCGTTTCTTCCCCACTGTAACGATTCACGTATCGTTACGATGGGTTTGGCACCGATGCAGGGTTCATGGGTCGACACGACATCATCGGACCTGTGGCGTGCCCACAAGACAAGTGTCCGCAAGCAGCTGGGCAGACGGGTTTATGCCGTTCTGGATGAGGGGGTCGCCGCGGCGGAAGAATTTGCGGGACTGATCTTTGATCTTGCGGGCGAACAATTTAGCGTGCAAACGCCCGGAGCATCAGATGCAGAGGCGTTGTGGCGCGCTTCCCTAGAGGTAGCAGACGATTTAGTAGTGATGCAGTCAGATGATCAAGGTAAGTATCGGCTCGTCGCCGCTTCATTGTGCAGTCCCACTGGCTGGCGCTTGGAAGAGAAGCTTGGTGCCACCATGGCGGAAGTCCACGGGCCGATTCCCCGGTTGAATGAAGAGATTGGTGATCAGATTGACCGGTTCTTCACTCGATTACCTACTGATCACTTTACTCACCGCTTCAATTGGACGCTCATGCCGCATCCTAACTTTATGTCACGCGATAAATGGCAGGTGAACCCCGCTTCTGATCAGCTGTGGTACCGCGCTGAACGACAGTCGCTTCGGCGCCTTCCTAAATCCGGTGCGATTGCCTTCACCATTCGCGTTCATATTTGTGATCTCACTTCGTTGTTGCCCATTGAGGGGGCGCTGGAGTCCTTGTGGTCTGCGGTAGAGACGGTTCCCGACGATCTTCGTCGTTACAAGGGCCTCGATATTCTGTCTCCCGTCATCGCCAATTGGCGGCGGAAAAACCGAGCCTGAGTATTTTTCGTAAAAGTAACCCCAATGGGCGACAACGGCCGGGTCAAAAAGGTTAAAAACGATGAAGCTCCGACTCAAAGAAATCAGGCATAAATCCAACATTGACCGCTTTGTCATCGAGTCGGTCGATCTGAGCCTCTACATTGCGTTTGTGCAGATCAATGGAGAGGAGCACCTGATAGCTGACAACACGGGAAAGCCCTTGAAGACCAACAATCTGCTGTCCATGCAGCGTCAAATAAAGCAATTTGGCAAGGTGGAGGCAGTGCTTCGTCAGCGCAGCGCTTACGATGAGATGGTGGGTAAGGGCGCTTCATCAAGCGGGGACAATACCATGGAGCTGCCTCTCGGTGATCAGCCTTTACCGGAGTGGCTAAATTAGTTGCATTCGAGTTTATTGGATACCTAACCGGGGAGGTCTACGTAATGTCCGAGTCTTCAAGGCTGTGCCCCCATTCGCGTTTTGCTTCCAAGTAGCGTCGATTAAAGCAGGTAACCCCTGAGACGTGCTTAACCCGTGTGAGATTTACCACCCCCAATGCGGTGAGGTCTTCTATCTTCTTCGGGTTATTGGTCAGTAGTCTCAGCGGTCTCTTTCTTCCAAAATACTTAAGCAGGTACGCCGCGTCGCTGAAGTCGCGTGAGTCGTCGGGTAAACCCAGCGAGCGGTTAGCCTGATACGTGTTCTCTCCTGCATCCTGCAGCAGGTAGGTCGCCGCTTTCGCCCACAAACCAATGCCACGGCCCTCGTGCCCTGCCATGTAAACTATGTAACCTCCCTCGGGGTCGCGCGCAATTCGATCGATCGCGGCGTCCAACTGAGGACCGCACTCGCACCTCATTGAGCCAAAGATGTCACCAGTCAAACAGTTGGAGTGAACTCTAACGATGGGTGACGCCGAGGTTGCCGCGTTTCCAATTTCCATGACGCTGTTAACAGCCATGCTTGATGCTAATGCCGAAAATAAGTGCTGGCCCCCTTGCTCACGCAGGTTCGAAGCAAGATTTTCAACCTCGGCCAATTCGGTCGCTCGAACCGTGGCATACCAATTGGCTGTCGTGTGCTCCTCACCACGCGCGAGGGGTAGCGGAATGGGACCAAGTAAGTTGACGATGCGCTGCCCTGACGAACCAGCAACCTCTGCATCGAGTCGGTTCCCGTCGGCGTCGATTCGGAAGAGCTTATTTTCGTTGACTAGGCGCTCTCGTATGCCTGGGTTTAGGTATGTAAACATCAACTATCCCGTGAAGGTTTGTATAAAAGCGCTCAACCCCTAGGGAAGGGCCGGCTCTTGCTGGGTGATGCAGTGTATACCACCACCCATGGCAAACAAGACTCGAGCGTCCAAATTATTTACGTGGCGATCGGGATACAGATCTTTAAGAATCTCGATGGCATGTTCGTCGGTGCGATCCTTGAAGGCGGGTAGTAATACGAAGCCGTTCCCTACGTAGTGGTTGACGTAGCTATAATCGACCCAGCCGTTGTTATCCCTCGCTACTCGAGGTGCTGGAAGTGCGCGCACTATGAAACCAGCTGCCTCTAGGGTCTCGCAGTGGTCCTGCCAAAGCGCATTGTCTGGATGGTTGGTATCAAATTGGCGATGCAGCAACACTGAGCCATCAGGGACAAAGGTTGCGATCAAATCAACGTGTCCGCGTGTGCCATGGTCCTGATAGTCCCGCCACAGACCGCGGTCAAACCAGATGGCACGCTCCGTCCCCAATTTTTGATGGACCTCTGCTTCTACAGTGTCCTCGGTTGCCGTCGGGTTTCGACCGGGATCGAGCTGGACCGTGCGCGTAAGCAGTACGTCGCCTTCACCGTTGACGTGAATACCACCACCCTCGTTTACCAAGTCGGATCCTAGACGTTTGGCACCTGTCAGCTCGATAATGTGACTGGCCACTTTAGCGTCTTGGCTCCAATCGAATGCAGTGTGATCGCCCCAACCATTAAAAACCCAGTCCACGCCGCCAAGGCCGTGCTCGCCTGTGACGAAAGTAGGTCCTGAGTCACGTATCCACGCGTCGTCAATCTCGAAGGCGTGCAGAGTGACAGCACTTGCTAATTTCTTTTGCGCAATGGTCAGCTGTCCCGGATGGCAGAGCATATGAACAGGCTCATGCTCAGAGATAGTGTTTGCGACTTTAGCCCAAGCATCAAAAACATCGTCGTCGCTGACACCGGCTGTGTCATAGGCACCGGTAGGAAAGCCCATCCAGGTGGCAGTGTGGGGTTGCCATTCAGGTGGCATGGTCCACATGGTCATCGTCTCACTCGACTGAAATCCCGGCGATAGGACCCATCGCCCCCTGCCCGTCAGATTGTCGGGGGTTGGTGACGGGATCTGTTAGCTTGGAGTAAGTATCGGGTCGTCGTGTTGCAAAGAACGGAAAGAGTTGCAGCCAGTCCTGCCGATGACTCAGATCAATTTCGGCCACCAGTGCGGCTTCCTCATCCTCGGGCGCTTCCACCAAAACTCGTCCGAACGGGTCGGCAATGAAGCTGCCGCCATAGAATCGGATTAATCCTTCCATACCCGTTCGGTTCGGCACCGCGATGAATAGCCCGTTGGCAATGGCGTGTCCAACGATGACCGATTGCCACAGTGGGCGTGTATTAAACTCAGGGTGATCGGGCTCTGACCCAATAGCAGTCGGGTAGCAGAGTAGATCGGCGCCTCTAAGGCCATAGTTACGCGCAACTTCTGGGAACCATTCATCCCAACAGGTTGGCAAACCCAGATTGATGTCTGCGGAGTCGACCGCGATCCGGTGAAGGGGGTAGGGGTTGTCACTGGGTCCTTGAGCGAAATAACAGTCCTCAAAATAGCCCTCGGTGACGGGGATATGCAGTTTGCGCGTTTGCGCGGCGATCTCACCATTAGGTGCCACCAGCACCGCCGTGTTGAAGCCGAGGCCATCATCTCGCGCAGCTTGTTCGTAGAGGGATACCTGAACAAAGACATCATTCTCGCGCGCAGCGTCTTTCGCAAACGCAACCGTAGGTCCATTACTTATGTCTTCGGGTTGGCGGTCGCTTGAGGACTCGGGTCGTTTGTCGGCTGGGTAGCGACTGAGTGTGAGCTCGGGCAAAAAAACAATCTGCGCGCCCGCATGTGCACAGGCCGCGACCCCTGCACGAAGCTGCTGCAGGTGCTCGCTCGCATTGTCGTACCACTTCATCTGATAGAGGCCGACACGCAATTGCCGCGAATTCGACTCTTCCGTCGCACATAGGCTGGGTTGCAGTGTTGCTGAAATGACCTGAACCATGTCTTATCTCTAATCCCTTTGTGTTGCCTCGTAGTCGATTGGCTCCGCAATGGGTGCTCAACGCCCCATGTCGAATATATCAGAGCACACGGTGGGACATGACCCCTCTAACTGGGTATCTAGCAGGCATTAACCGTCTCCTTTATGACGGCCACGTGCTCCCTAGTTGCAGTGTAAAGCCGATGAAGCAGTGCATCGCGCTCGGTAACCCAATCTAAATAACGGGGAGGTAAGGTCGATGTAAGGTGAGACTCCAGCGCAATCAACGCCGATTGAATCTCATAATGCCGCTGCGAAACCTGTGCAGACCATCGCTGCACATCTACAGCAAAGTATTTGGCCACCACCGTTTTTGTGATCGTCCCCGCCTCAGTGATGGCCTCATTTTTACAGTAAATGCCTTCTTTACCGGCCCTGCGCAATATGTCGTTGGCGTGTTCAAGGTAATCTGACTGAAGCGCAGCGGCTGCCAGCAGCTGTCCCCCTGAGTTTGCCCTTATTGAGGATAGTAGCGGCTCGAGGTCCTCGTCCGCGGCAGACCAGTTGTGGTCTAGAAAACGCTCCACCCGTTCGGATAGCTCCCACAACGCCTGTGCCGAGTCACCACTTGCCGACTCGGGATACGACCCCAGTAACATGGGCTGGTTCCAGAATTTTTGCCATTCCGGACCCCCGAGGGTTGCCGCGAAGATGCGTATGGGCAAATTGGTACGTCGGAGTTCAATATTTTCCCGGAGCGTGTCGGCAACGCTATTTTCTTCCCTCTCTTCCATGAGGGTTACGCAGGCAGACGCCAGTCTTAAAAACTCAAGATCGAGGATGAGACGTTGTGACGAGGATGCCGTCCGTCCCATCGATGTATTGCGTTTCGCTATGTTGGCTTGCAACTCACAGCCACTCAGGGACAGGAAGTCGATGAGTGTTAAGGAGCCAGTAGCCATCAACGAGTCCGTATCGAAGTCAGATGGAAGGTCTACTCGCTGCCAAGTATTTTGGTCCCCTTCGACTATTTCCGTGTCAATGTCGGCGGCGGTGCTCAGACGGTCAACGTAATTTGCTAGTTTTGCGCTACCAACTTCGCGCTCAGCACAACTCGAAATCACGAGGCTTGCGATGAGCCCGATCCAAAGTGTTGAGATCCGCATACCCGATCGCGATGTCTGTTGGCCTAGTAACACGGATCCACGTTTCTCTGTTTACATCAAGGCTGTGTGCGTTAGTGCTATCTCAGCCGAGGGCCGCTTGCGCTCGCTGACGCCAGTCAGATAGCGCGGTGAGTGACTCATCGGGCTGAACCTTTGCTGCCCAGCCAGCGAAATGCAGTGATACGAGTAAGTCGATGTCCGCCATGCTGAAGCTGTCACCAGCCACGTAATCTCGGGAGGAAAGCTCATCATTCATGATGTTCAGCGCGTGCAATAATTGACTTCTTCCGCGCTCGGCGAGCGCTGGAATTTGTTCGGTGTCCAGTGTTCCGGGGAGCGCGCGCCCTGCAAATGCCGGATTCGTGTTTCGGAAGAGGTCGGCAATTGCCTTGAACACATCGGTAGAGATACGGTGATTCCAATCGAGGATAAGCGCTCGTTCTTCCTCGGACGTCCCTAAAAGCGGACTGTCCGGGTGCAGCGCTTCCAAATATTGTGTGATCGCAAACACGGAACTTAGTACGCGCCCTGAATCAAGCACGAGTGCTGGAACCGTACCCGTGGGAACAACGGCCTTGTAAGCATCGGTTCGCTGTTCGCCTTCCGGAAAGTTGACTTGCGTGGCATCTAACTCAATACCTTTGTAATCGATGAACATCTTGAGACGCTGTGGGTTGGGGGCAGGGTCGAAGGTGTAAAGTTTCATAAGGAGTCCTATTGGGGTTGGGCCGCTGTCTAGGGTGCACTGTCTTACTCATAAAGCCTGTTTTTTTGCAGTGGCTATCTAACAGAAGCTGGGTACTGCAAGTCATTGTCATATGCATTATCTGGACAACCGAGTTTTTTCGATACCACTTTAGTCTGTATACTCCGCGCTCCAGAAAAATTGCCAAACGAGTTTCCAGAGTCATGCGATACCTTTTAGTCACTATACTAGCTCTTTCTGCTTCAGCTTTTGCGCAGACAGATGAACAACGTGCTGCAATTGCCGACCGAATTAAGTCATTTTCAAACGTCTGTGTCGCGGGACAGGATTGCGGCGGCGCATCTGTCGCTGATGCGGCGGTGGCTTCGCTTCCCGGTGAAGCAAAGTACGCAGGCTGCGCTGCATGTCACGGCCCCAATGGCGGCGGCGGTATTGGCCCTGCGCTCGCAGGACGCGAGGCCGACTATATTGTCGGGCGGCTGACGGCCTACCGTGCAAACGAGATGGTTGGCGCTCAGAGTGCGCTCATGTGGGGACAGGCCGCTGCGCTGAGTGATGACGACATCCGAGATCTTGCGGAGTACGTCACGAGCTTCTGATGCATCCGGCAAATTAGAAAACGATCCGGCTGACGTTTGCGGATTCAAGCTACTCTTTTTTAGGCTCTAATTCCGTTCAACGCAGCGTCGCCCGCTATTAAGTTCGAAGTATGGGATTAGCTGCTACACCGTTAGCAGTCATTCCGTATTTGTGTAAGAAAGCAAGAGAAAGGGGTCACTCATGGACCCCTTGTTTTGTTGAGCGAGACGACCAAATGGTCTTTATTTTGTATGAGTTGTGCCGCGCCAGATAAGATTTCTTTCTGGGTTAGCAGCAGGCTTCATAGAGCGGCGCTTCCAATTCACACCTCGATAAACGCCCGCACCCAAAAATTGGGTGCCTGCCTTCTGAGATGGGTGATATTCTGCGCCACGATAAGTGCATGAAGTCATGTCAACCTCCAACATTACGATTGATTAAACACGCGCTGCCTTACGACAACACACCTTCTTTCAATGCGTTCCTTCGGTAGATTGTTTAGTGCAACAAGCAGACGCTTGATGCGAACCTCTCTTTTTGAAGAGATGTATTTTTATCTGCCTACTTCCGTCTGACCTACGTTTACTCGTGCCAGATGAACGTGTTTAGCCCCATGGGCGAATGTATGGTCAACGCTAAATTGGTAAAGGTCAAGCCTTTTTACACGATCAAGAGTTGCCAAAAAAGTCGGCAGCTAAAGGAGCGAGTCGCGATTATTTCAATCGCTCGATTGGCTTTGGAGTTCGTCGATTTTTATAAGCAGTTTCGAAATCTCAGACTCTAACTGCTCCACGCGCGCTCTCGTCGTCCTCAGCATTGCGACTTGACCGTCAAATTCATCACGACTTACAACACCGAGATTCCCCAGGGCTACTCGCGCAACCGCCTTTGCGTTATCCGCTACATCGTCAGCCACGGATTTACCGTCCGCTAACATATCGCCGAGCTTTGATGATACCGAACCAATTGGGTCAGGCTTAGGTTTTCGATCACTCATGCCATGTGACTCGCTTCAAAAAGGGTACAGGTTAACTAAATTTGAGGTCTCGGTGTCGCATCATTTTTGCGCATCGGTGATTTCGACTCGCACTATCGTGGTGCAATCCAACTGCTAGCCACCATTTAAGGCGGTCTTAAATAACGATAACTTTCTGTTTTTGTTAGGTTTAAATTTATTGGCGCGCCACTCGCAAGGAGAAAAATGTCCAAAGGAGCAGCGCGGGGTGTTGTCTCCTGGATTTGTCTTTACTAAAGGAGAGCATAATGTCTTTAAAGAAAGTAGCCCTCGCGGCAGCCCTAAGTTCATTCCCTTTGACACAGGCGTTCGGAGCAGAAGTCAGTGGTAACATCGCTTTGACAACGGATTATAAGTTCCGCGGCATCTCGCAGTCAGATAGCGCGCCGTCAGTGCAGGGCGGTTTCGATATCGCTTTTGACAACGGGGCATACATCGGTACATGGGGCGCGGCCGTCGATTTTGATTGCGCCATCGACACGTGTGGTGGCCTAAATGGCGGTATCGAGCTCGACTACTACGCAGGCTTCGCGTCCGACATCAGCGACAGTGTTTCTTTCGACATTGGTTATATCTACTACGACTACCCTCAGGACGAAGGTTTGCTAGGCGATTACGGTGAGATTTACGGATCTTTGAGTTTTGGTGATTTCGGCATTGGTATGAATTACTCCGATGAATACTGGGGCGAGACTGGCAAGTTTACATACACCTACGCCACCTACAGCATGGCGCTCTCCGAAAGCGTGGCTCTGGATTTACTCGTGGGTTCTGGCGATTACGACGAAGCTGGCTACTTGGATGGCGCAACTGAACACATGAACTGGTCAGTGGCGTTGTCTACCTCAGCCGGCGGCCTTGATTTTGCTATTACGTATGAAGATACCGATTTGGATAAGGAAGATGCCTACGGTTATGACTGGGCTGATGCTGCTTTGATTCTCTCGATTGGCAAAAGCCTCTAAGGCGCCAGCAGGTTCGGCTATTACAACGGAGAGAAGCAAATGAAAATGGTAACCGCGGTCATAAAGCCCTTCAAGTTAGACGACGTCCGCGAGGCGCTGTCAAGCATCGGTGTACAGGGCATCACAGTAAGCGAAGTGAAAGGCTTCGGGCGGCAGAAAGGACATACGGAGCTCTATCGGGGAGCTGAATACGTGGTCGATTTCTTACCGAAAACGAAAGTCGAGGTCGCCGTCTCAGACGAGATGGCTGAGCAGACGATAGAGGCCATTTCGGCCTCTGCGCAAACCGGAAACATTGGGGACGGTAAAATTTTCGTGACGTCTCTCGAGCAATCAGTGCGCATTCGTACCGGCGAGACCGGTGAAGCGGCGCTTTAGGAACACAGAGGACAAAAAATTATGGAAGCTACAGCAGAATTAAGTTACGCGTTAAACACCTTCTATTTCTTGGTGTGCGGTGCGTTGGTAATGTGGATGGCGGCAGGGTTCGCCATGCTAGAGGCTGGTCTCGTTCGCAGTAAGAACACGACCGAAATTCTAACGAAGAACATTGTTTTGTTTGCTATCGCCTGCACCATGTATATGGTTGTCGGCTACGACATCATGTATGGCGGAGGCATTTTACTTGATGGCCTAGCCGCTGATGGAGTCGCGGGTGCGGAAGAGCCAGCAGGCTACGCTCCGTCTGCCGACTTCTACTTCCAAGTAGTATTCGTCGCAACTGCAATGTCAATTGTGTCCGGTGCTGTGGCCGAGAGGATGAAGTTATTTGCGTTCTTGATCTTCGCGGTCGTGATGACAGCGTTCATTTACCCGACGGAAGGTGGTTGGACTTGGGGTAGCAAGGACGTTTTCGGACTTTATAATCTGGGCGATCTGGGTTTTGTAGACTTTGCCGGGTCCGGGATAGTACACATGGCTGGTGCCGCGGCGGGGCTGGCAGGCGTATTAGCGATAGGCGCGAGGAAGGGAAAATATGGTGCAGATGGATCTGTAAATGCCATGCCTGGCGCTAACATGCCACTTGCGACCCTTGGAACATTTATCCTGTGGATGGGGTGGTTCGGTTTTAACGGCGGATCGGTACTCGCTACCGCAACAGTCAGCGACGCAAATGCGGTTGCGGTCGTGTTCTTAAATACAAACGCTGCTGCCTCGGGGGGTTGCATTGTTGCACTCTTGGTTGCGAAAGCAATGTTTGGTAAGGCTGACCTAACGATGGCACTTAACGGTTGTTTGGCCGGCTTAGTGGCGATTACCGCCGGGCCAGATACTCCATCACCACTAGTGGCGACCATTATTGGTGGTTTGGGTGGTGCGTTAGTGGTTGGGTCAATTGTCACGTTAGACAAGCTCAAGATAGACGACCCTGTTGGCGCGATTTCGGTTCACGGAACCGTAGGCTTGTTGGGTCTGTTAGCGGTCCCCTTCACCAATTCAGACGCAAGTATTTCGGGACAGTTGATTGGTGGCGCGACGATTTTCGGTTGGGTATTTTTCACGTCGTTCCTAACTTTCAAGTTGATCGGCTTCGTTATGCCGGTTCGTGTTTCCGATGAAGAGGAAGAGATGGGTTCAGATATTGCCGAGTGTGGACTCGAGGCGTACCCAGAATTCAAGGCTTAAACCGCCCGCTAGATGTTTGAGTGAGACGTTGGGGGAGCTTTGCTCCCCCTTTTTTGTTACCCGCCATAAATATAAAGCCCCACTTTTGGGTTTGGCTTCTGACTCCCACCTTTAAGTCACGTTCGACGATATCTTGTGTAGCAAACAATGGCCTTTAGGGTTAGCGTGTCGTCTTTTTCAGATCGTAAGGCATGCCCCTATGTTCTCAAGTGTTTGCGCTGCCATCGCGTCGAAACTTATCGCCAACGGGCATTCGGTCTCGGTCGCCGAGTCGTCTACCGGAGGGCTTATTGCGGCAAACCTTCTATCCGTTGCTGGCGCATCCAGCTACTTTCGTGGCGGCAGCGTTATTTACACCCGCGAATCGCGACATGCCTTTCTTGACCTTGATGTGATCAAACTGAAAGGACTTAAACCCCTAACGGAGCCCATGGTGGCTGAATTCGCTCATGCTGCAAGACTGAAACTTGATGCCACCTGGGGCATCGCGGAGCTGGGCGCTGCAGGACCCACAGGAACGCCTTATGGACATGCGCCCGGCACCAGTGTCATTGGGATCAGTGGGCTCGTTAACGCGGCCATCACAGTAGAGACATTCTCGGAGAATCGTGAAGAAAACATGACCCGTTTCACCGAGGCGGCACTGACACTCTTCAACACCACGTTGATGCGATCTCTTGAGAGCACGTCAAAAGCGTGACTAACCACAGTTGGTCGTGCGTTTTAAAAGCTCACTTGGTTACCCCGACCACTGATCAGAAATTTCGATCAAGTTCGACAGATATTCCGATTGGAACGCCATCGATAAGAGGAATAGATTAGTCGTCATGGGAGGACTGGGTTCATTCTCTTCCCAAAAAAAAACAATAAGTCTCTTTTGGAGGTGGTATTTATGAAAGCTCTCAAGCTCGCCGTTGCAGGCCTCGCGGTTTTCACCGCAATGTCGGCACCGGTCCAGGCAGAAAACACGTTTGCCAAGCCCCCTAAGTTTTGGTGGCCTGATCGTATTGACTTGACACCGCTGCGTCAGCACGCACCTGAGTCAAATCCTTACGGGGCGGACTTTAATTACGCTGAAGCGTTTGCACAGGTTGATTTGAATGCCTTGAAGGCCGATATCCGTGCAACGCTGACAGACTCACAAGACTGGTGGCCGGCTGATTACGGTCATTACGGTCCCTTCTTTATCCGTATGGCCTGGCACAGCGCAGGTACTTACCGTGTGGCCGATGGCCGAGGTGGTGCTGGAGGTGGTCAGATGCGATTCGAGCCGCTCAACAGCTGGCCCGATAACGGCAACCTTGACAAAGCACGTCGTCTACTCTGGCCCGTCAAAAAGGCTTACGGCGCCAACGTCAGCTGGGCAGATCTCATGATCCTCGCTGGCAACGTCGCGATGGAAGATATGGGCTTTAAAACATTTGGTTTTGCAGGCGGTCGTACCGATGACTGGGAGCCCGATCTTGTTTACTGGGGTCCCGAAAAGGTCATGCTCGCAGACGAGCGTTACACGGGTGATCGCAAGCTAGACAGCCCCCTCGCCGCGGTTCAAATGGGCCTGATCTACGTAAATCCAGAAGGTCCCAATGGCAACCCAGATCCAGCGCTGGCGGCGCACGATATTCGCGATACATTTGGTCGAATGGCCATGAATGATGCGGAAACTGTGGCGCTTATCGCGGGTGGTCACACCTTCGGTAAGGCGCACGGCGCGCACAAGCCGGGCGAATGTGTGGGCGTTGAGCCTGCAGGCGAGGCTCTGGAAGAGCAAGGCTTTGGCTGGAACAACCGTTGCGGCAAAGGTCACTCAGAAGACACGGTTACATCGGGTTTTGAGGGTGCGTGGACTGCGTCACCCACCCGTTGGAGCATGATGTATCTTGCAAACCTATTTGCGTTCGATTGGGAAATGACCAAGAGCCCTGCCGGTGCCGTCCAATGGGTACCCGTGGACGGTCAGGCTGAGGGTACAGTCCCTGATGCGCACCTTGCGGATGTGAAGCATGCACCGATTATGTTCACCACAGACCTGTCTTTGAAGGCTGATCCGGCTTACCGAGCAATCTCTAAGCGATTCCTCGAGAACCCATCGGAGTTTGAAGATGCATTTGCGCGTGCTTGGTTCAAACTGACTCACCGTGACATGGGCCCTCGGGCTCGATACGTGGGCTCAGATGTGCCCGCTGAAGTGCTTCTTTGGCAGGATCCAATCCGTGCGGTTGATCATGCGTTGGTAGATGCGAAAGACGTGAAGAAGCTCAAAACAGCGATTCTTGAGTCGGGAGTGAGCGAAGCTGCTCTTGTCAAAGCAGCGTGGGCTTCAGCGTCATCTTACAGGGACAGCGATATGCGAGGTGGTGCCAATGGTGCCCGAATTCGCTTGGCGCCAATGAACAGCTGGGACGTCAACGATACCGATGAACTTGCAGCGACACTCTCTGCGTTAGAGAGCGTGCAAAGCAAATTTAACGCGAAGGCCCGCAGTGGCAAGCAAATCAGTATGGCTGACATGATTGTCTTGGGCGGTGCGGCCGCTATCGAGAGTGCGGCTGCGAAGCGTGGTCATAACCTGGAGATAGCGTTCGTACCGGGTCGTATGGATGCATCGCAAGCTGAAACCGACGTTGATTCATTTGGTGCACTAGAGCCTGTTGCTGACGGATTCCGCAATTACTACGATGCGGATCGTAACTACATGTCACCCGTTGGTGCGATGATCGATAAGGCGAGTTTGCTCGACCTCTCAGTGCCTGAGATGACCGCGCTCACCGGTGGCCTGCGTGTACTGGGTGCTAATGCCGGCGGTTCGTCACATGGTATGTTGACTGATCGCGAAGGCGAACTCAGTAATGACTTCTTCGTGAACCTGCTAGATATGGGTGTTGAGTGGACCGCGTCGACGGAGTTCCCAGGTGTGTACGTTGCGACTGACCGTGAGACAGGGGATCGTCGATGGACGGCCACGCCCGTTGATCTGATGTTCGGATCAAGTTCTGAGCTGCGATCAATCTCTGAGGTTTATGGAGCGGATGACGGCGAGGCTAAGTTCGTTAGTGATTTTGCTGCGGCATGGACAAAGGTCATGCAGTCTGATCGCTTTGACCTTGAGGCGGTCAGTTCTAAAGGTTCGGTCGCGAACCGCTGATCAGTCAGCTCTTGAATCGAAACCCGGCTCATTTGCCGGGTTTTTTTATCTGCAGCATTAACTCCTGCCACCTTACTTCATAAACACAGCCGCATACGCCATACTCTGGCGACGACGGCGTACAGCCGTTAAGAAAAAGAATAGGTGTGAGGTTTTCATGAAGTTAGTCACCGCAATTATTAAGCCCTTTAAACTGGATGATGTTCGAAGTGCGCTTTCAGAGATTGGTGTGCAGGGGGTAACGGTCACCGAGGTAAAAGGTTTTGGTCGCCAGCGTGGGCATACCGAGCTCTACAGAGGAGCAGAGTACGTTGTCGATTTTCTCCCAAAGCTAAAGCTCGAGATTGCAACGTCGGCCGAACAGCTAGATCAAATCGTCGACACGATTATTTCTGCCGCCAGTACCGGGAAGATTGGTGATGGCAAGATCTTTGTTTCGGAGTTGGAGCAAGTCGTTCGTATTCGCACCGGTGAAACGGGCGATGAAGCAATCTGAGCAATCGCTTCGGACAACTTAGTGCCTGTCGCTAATCTGCTGAATCACTGAAGGGAGCTCTGACAGGGCTCTCACTTCATTCACTCCTATCGTGTTTTTTTCTTTACTAGGGTTGTACCAAATAGGTGTCACTCCAGCATTGATCGCGCCCTGAATATCATTTTCAACACTGTCGCCTATATGGATAACGTCGTTTGGTTGGCAGTCAAGTTTTTCCCAGGTCAGGTCGAAAATTCCCCTGTCCGGCTTGGCTATTCCGGCTTCGTCTGCGCGAATCGATAGGTCGAAATAGGGTCCGATCTCCGTCTTAAAAACATCCGCGTTGCCATTAGTAATGGCCACAACAGTGTATGACTTCGAGACGTTTTCGAGCATGGGGATTGTCTCTGGAAACAGGATCACGTCATTTCTTTTTGCCATAAAGGCCTCGAATGCCATTTTTGCTGATTCATCGGCCTCTGCGGGCGCGATATCAAGCGAGAGTAGAAGCCGATACATCACCTCAATTCGCAGCGCTGTTACATCACCCATGATGGATGGCGTATCGGTAAGAATCTGTTTTCTACAAACGAACATTTGATCCTGCGTAAGACGTTCTGCGAGATCGGGGTAGCGCTGAGCGAGTGCAAACCACTGCGCTTTATCAGCGGCGATGAGGGCAGGTCTTGGATCCCAGAGTGTATCGTCAAGATCGAATGAGAGGGTTGTGATCATGAGTCCGTATTTCGTTTGCCGCGCTTTTGCGCCCGCGGGTGCGCCCGATCATAGACTTTGGCAAGGTGCTGAAAATCGAGATGTGTATAAATCTGGGTCGTTGCAATATTGGCGTGTCCCAAAAGCTCTTGTACGGCGCGCAAGTCGCCACTGGATTCCAGTAGATGGCTCGCGAAAGCGTGACGCAACACGTGCGGATGCACCCGTTGTGTCATCCCGTGCTTAATCGCTAGCTGACGAATTCTGTCCTGTACGGCTCTCGGACTGATTCGCGTTCCGCGTTGAGTCACGAAAAGTGGCGAGTCGTAGCCAAGCGCTTCGTCCCCCATGGGCCGATATTTCATCCACCCGGCCAACGCGGCCAATGCAGGGCCACCTACGGGAACAACACGGGTTTTCTGGCCCTTACCAACAACCGTAATGATCTTCTCGTTTCTATCGAGATCGTTGAGATTCGCACCTACCAATTCCGACAGGCGCAAGCCCGCTGAGTAGAGGAGCTCGGCCATCGCCAGGTCGCGTGCCATCAACGCGGTTTCGCTGTGGTGGTTGAGCAGTTGATTAACTTGATCGGGCTCGAGACTTTTTGGCAGTGTTCGCGGTGTTCTTGGCGCTTTGACGCCTGCCGTTGGATCGTCAAGATCCGAGCGCGTACGAGCCAGAAATTTATACAGTGATCGCGTCGATGAAAGATGCCGCTGAATCGACGTTGCCGAGAGTTTTTCTCTACTCAAGGCCGCTACCCACTGCCTAAGAAGTGATTGATTGAGCCGGGTTATATCGTCGATCGCATGTACGCTGCAAAACTCGATGAGTTTGCTTAGGTCACGGCGATAGTTTTTTACGGTGTGTGCGGAGTAGCCTCGGACGACTTCAATGTATTGTAGGTAATGGTCAACCGCCTGATTGAGATTATTCTCAGCCAAAGGATTAATCCGAAGCTCGGTTGATCGGTAGACTACCGATAACATTTCCTAAGTATTCCAGAAACAACGTGCCATCGCCTATGCCATAGCGCACGGCAGCGGTTGATCCTACCGCAATGACCGCGCCGTCTCCTGACCGCATGCTGAGCCGAGCAAGAGCAGCCGAACCTTCGCCCTTGTCTTCTCCGAAGAGCGCGTTTAACTCGTGCGCTCTCAGCGGTCCGCTGGAGGCATTTTTGTTGCCCATCAAGTGCGAAGCTACCGAGATAGCTTCAGCACTGATCTCTTCATCGCACCAATGAAAGGCGACAAGTTCAACCTCGAAGCGTTTCCTGACAAGATTGCAAAATAGCGTAGCGAGATCTTCGTGAGAGCCTCGCTCCGCGATAGAAGCGATCACTTCCTGAGTAGCCTCTAGTAGCGCTTCATTTTGCTCAGCGACTGCCATAAGGGCATCCAGTCGGCGGCGTAACTCGGCGTTACGCTCCCGCAGTGTCGCTACTTGACGCTCCACCAAGGATACGGCGCCATCTCCGACATGTGTGATCTTCAATTCACTCAGCACCTCGGGGTGTTGATTGAAGAAGTCAGGATTGTCTCTGAGGTAGTCGCTAACGACCTCTGCAGTTACCTCACTCGCTGTCGACTCGTCACTCATAGTGCCTACCGAAGGTTTACTTTGCCCTGGAATACGGTTTCCGCTGGACCCGAAAGCCACACGGCGTCCCTGCCGCCAGTCCAACTCACAATGAGCTTACCGCCGGGTAGATCGACTGTCACCTCGGGCGATAGCAGACCAAGCTTGATACCGTGAACGACGGCGGCACAGGCACCTGAGCCACAGGCCAGTGTCTCGCCGACCCCTCGCTCAAAAACTCTCAGTGCTATCGCATCGCGACTTTTAATTTCCATGAACCCAACATTGACGCTGTCGGGAAAGACATCGAGCGCCTGGATCATGGGGCCAATCTTCGCAACGGGCGTCGCAGCACAATTATCGACCACGATCACGGCATGCGGGTTACCCATCGATAGGATGCCTGCGTTTAACGTCACGCTACCGAGCTTTAGCTCGTGTTCAGTGCTTGAAGTCACACTGCCGTCGGGAAGTACAAAGGGGACAGCCGCGAGGTCAAATACGGGTGCGCCGAGTTCGGCTTTCACATCGAGATGTTGAGACAGCGACAGATGGCGGAGGCAGTCGCCCACCTCAAGCGTTATCTCCTGTTTGGGAGAAAGACCCTGTTCACGAATAAATCGGCCCACACAACGAGCACCATTACCGCACTGACCGGCGCTTGACCCATCCGCGTTAAAAATCTTGTACTCAAAATCCGCATCACCGCGTTTAGGTGGTTCAATAACGAGTACCTGATCACAGCCAACGCCGGTTCTTCGATTCGCAATCGTTTGAATCTGTTCAGAGGACAGGCTGACAGCCTTTCGCACTGCATCGATGACGACAAAATCATTGCCCGCGCCGTGCATTTTGGTGAAATCAATCATCATGAGCTTGGCTCCCAATATGCTCGGGCAAACACTCATCCGCCCAGAGGTCCTCCACTCGCTCTCGCTTTCGAATGACATGAGCGTCGGGTCCGCTCACTAATATCTCAGCTGCGCGAGGTCGGGAGTTGTAGTTTGAAGACATCGTGAAACTGTACGCACCTGCACCCAGGACGGCTAGTAGGTCACCTTCAGTAATGCCTAGCTCTCGATCTTTACCCAGAAAATCACCTGTCTCGCAGACCGGTCCAACAACATCGTATACCCGCGTTTGTTCTGAGTCAGGCGCGGTCTTCATAATGGTCTGCCATGCTGAATACAGCGCGGGTCTCAGCAGATCATTCATGGCAGCGTCGACTACAGCGAAGTGTTTTGTCTCACCCTCTTTAATCACCATGACACGGGTTAGTAGGGCCCCTGCGTTGCCCACGATCGATCGTCCTGGCTCAATCATCAGCTCCATCGAAAGATCGCCAAGTTGGTCTCTTACCGAGGTAATAAGCGCCTTGGCACTGGGGACCTCCTCATCGCGATACCGGATACCCAAGCCACCCCCAATATCGATGTGCTGTAATGCAATGCCGCCGGAGCGAAGGTCTAGCACGAGATTTTTGAGGTGCTTGACTGAATCGATGAAGGGCTCGATCTCCGTTAGCTGACTGCCAATGTGGCAATCGATTCCGACAGGCAGTAGCGCATCGGATTCATTTGCCCAGTGGTACAGCGTCCTCGCAATCTTAGCGTCAACCCCAAATTTATTCTCCTTCAGGCCGGTTGAGATATAGGGATGTGTCTTGGCATCTACATCAGGATTGAGTCGGACCGAGATGGGTGCAACTGTATTAAGGTGACGAGCAATCCTCTCAATGAGCGCAAGTTCGGATGCGGACTCGACGTTGAAGCAGCGAATGCCCGCGGTAAGCGCCAATTCAATCTCCGCTGCTGACTTACCTACACCCGAGAAAACCACCTTTCCTGCATCACCACCTGCTGCGAGTACGCGCCGCAATTCGCCACCCGACACAATATCAAAACCAGATCCCAGGCTTGCCAGCAGCTTGAGAATGGCGATGTTCGAATTAGCTTTTACGGCGAAGCATATGAGATGGTCAGCTCCGCCGAAGGCATCGGTCCATTCAGCAAATGCGTCCGTGATTGCGGTCTGAGAGTAGACATATAAGGGTGTGGCAAAACGCTGCGCGAGGGAGTCAGCCGAGACTGCCTCGCAGAAAAGAGAACCCTCGCGGACACTAAATCCGTTAGGCATGTTGTGATCATGCGACATGGTAGAAATTAGTTAGTCGTGGTGGATTCTGGTTTCGGATGCCGTAACTCGCCGGGCTGTCCACATCCCAGGGTGAGGGATAACACGACCGCTATGCAATAAATGAAAAGTAGTCGCACCGGAGCCACCAATGGTTAAACCGCGAGTATACCAGCTGTTATCCTATGTTCGTGATTCGAGATCCTTATCTGGTTATGGTCTCGGTCCGACGTCTCGCTTGAGCCCATGAAAAGGACACAGAATGTCTGCATCGACACAGTACTATGAATGTATCGATGAAACCTTCGAGGAGGTTGAGTCGAAGTTGGAGGAATTGGAATCGGACCCCGATATTGCCGCGGCCGAGGGGGTGCTCAATGTGACCTTTAGCAACGGGGTGGTCTTCGTGCTAAGTCGGCAACCCGCGGTAGAGCAGCTTTGGTTGGCAACCCCAGGCGGTGGCTTTCACTTTGTATGGCGAGATGCCGATGAAGAGTGGTTCGACACCAAAACTAATGACGGGTTTCGACAGCTGTTGAGCCGCGAACTGGCAGAGCATGCGGGTGAGCACATCCAATGGTGAGATTGCTGCGGCGTTTAACGTCGACCTTTGCAGGATTAATTCTGCCTCTGACAGTGTCGGGCGAGGTGATTCATGAACCATTGTGGGTGGAAAATCTCTCTCCGCTTGCGCAGTTGGTTGCGCTGCCTTCACAACGCTCAGCCGATATAAAGCAAGGGATCGCGGTCTCTGTGCATACGGATATCGCGACCCATTTTGTCTCTCAGGCGTCGGCGCGTGAACGGGTATTTTTTGACGGGGAGACACAAAAGCACAGCGTGAATCTTCGATGGGGTCTATCGCCCCGGTGGGAACTTAGCGCGCATCTCTCGTCCATCAAACATAACGGTGGTTTTGTCGACGCCTACGTAAATCGCTGGCATAATTTCTTTGGAATGAGTGACGGCGGTCGGAGCACACTGCCGGAAGATCAAATACGGTTTCAGTTTGATGGGATAGATCGGCAGTCATCGCTCGATCGTCCGGTTTCCGGTCAGAGCGACTCGACGCTTGAGCTGAGTTACGTCGCAGAGCGCCAACAAGCGCTGCAGATTGCCTACGCGGTCGGCTACAAAGCCTCTAATGGTTCGTCAGAGCAATGGCTCGGTAGTGGTGCTGACAGCCTCTATGGGGTTGCGCGCTTCAGCGGTGCGCATCGAGGGGATCTGCCCCTTTATTGGCACGGGCAGTTTGGTGTCACTCGAGTAGGAGAGAGTGCACTCATGGGCGCTCAGCAAAAGGCTTGGTTGTGGTTCACCGGCTTGTCAGCCGAGTGGCTCCTGCATGACCGCTGGTCGCTGATCGCCCAGCTCGATAGTCACAGTGCTCTAATGAAAAGCGAGGTTGATGCGGTTGGTGAAACGGCTGGGATGCTCAGCCTTGGACTGCGGCGACAACTCAGTCGGCAGTGGGCGCTTGATGTCAGTTTTGCTGAGGATATTGTGGTCGAAAGCGCCCCCGATATTATCTTTCAGGCATCGCTGCATTTTCGTCCCTAGATCAGAAACCAGCGCGATCCTAAGCATGTTGTCTTTAGCGCTATGAGTTCAGCGCGTCTCTCGCCCGCTTAGCAGCGCCCATGACCTGTTTTGGCGCAGTGCCACCAATATGGTCCCGCGCTGCAACAGAGCCCTCGAGTGTCAGCACGTCAAAGACATCTTCAGTGATGTCTGTGCTCAGGTTTTGAAACGTCTCGAGCGACAGCTCTGCTACATCCACGCCTTGGGATTCAGCGATTCCTACCGCGGTGCCCACAATTTCATGCGCATCGCGGAAGGCGACACCCTTTCTAACCAAATAGTCGGCAAGGTCGGTCGCTGTCGGATGCCCCAAACTCGCAGCGCGTCGCATTGACGCCGGTTTTGCGGACATAGCAGGTACGAGATCGGCAAAAGCAAGCAGTGAGTCGTGCACGGTTCGCACGGTATCAAAGATAGGTTCTTTATCTTCCTGGTTGTCTTTGTTGTAAGCGAGCGGCTGTCCTTTCATGAGCGTGATGAGTGCCACTAGATGCCCCTGGACTCGTCCGGCCTTACCGCGAATCAACTCCGGAACATCCGGGTTTTTCTTTTGCGGCATGATCGAAGAGCCCGTACAGAACCGATCTGGCAGATCGACAAAATCGAACTGCGTACTTGTCCATATAATCATCTCTTCAGCCATGCGCGAGAGGTGCATCATGGTGATCGCTGCGGCGGACGTAAATTCAATGGCAAAGTCTCTATCGGATACCGAGTCCAAGGAGTTTTCGGTTGGTGCTTGGAAGCCGAGCGCTTTGGCTGTCATATGCCGGTCAATATTGTATGACGTGCCTGCTAGTGCTGCAGAGCCCAGAGGGCAGTAGTTCATTCGGGAAGAGCAGTCAGCGAGTCGGCTATCGTCACGGGCCAGCATCTCATTCCAGGCCAGCAGGTGATGACCGAACGTCACGGGCTGTGCGACTTGTAGGTGCGTAAAGCCTGGCATGACGGTGTCCGCATACCGCTCAGCCTGATCAATCAGTCCTGTTCGCAGGCGGGTCATTTGACTTCGTATACTCTCGATCGCGGTACGCAGGTAGAGCCTAATGTCAGTGGCAACTTGATCGTTTCGCGAGCGTCCTGTGTGGAGACGCTTGCCGGCATCGCCAATCAGTTGGGTGAGTCGTGACTCAATATTCATGTGTACGTCTTCCAGTTCTACCTGCCAGCGGAAGGCACCAGAGGCGATCTCGTCTTCTACCTGTGTCAGTCCACGGTGGATATCGCTTAGATCCTCATTGCTCAAAATGCCAGAGGCAGCGAGCATGTCGGCATGCGCACGCGAGCCCTGAATATCGTAGTGAGCAAGCACGAGATCAAAGGAGTAGGACCCAGTGAATTCCTGAACGAACACATCGGTGGCCTCGCTAAAACGACCACCCCATGTTTGACTGGTATGACTGTCTAAAGAACTGGACACGCGATACACTTCTCTTGTTTTACAGTTGGCCATTGTATCAGGTGCAGGGCGTTGCATGCGCGGGTGGTAAGCTGAAAAGAAATAGGGAGAAGCATGAATTCAATAACAATAGCGACTCGTGAGAGTCCACTCGCTTTGTGGCAGGCCCATTTTGTCGAGGCCGAGCTGAAGCGGCATCACCCAGGCATTGAGGTGAAATTGCTGGGCATGACGTCGAGGGGTGACCAACTTTTGGATAAGCCCTTGTACAAAGTGGGTGGTAAGGGTCTGTTTGTTAAAGAACTTGAAACGGCCTTGTTGGATGAGCGTGCCGATATCGCTGTTCACTCGATGAAGGATGTGCCAATGGAGTTGCCGCCAGGGCTTACGCTGGGCGTCATTTGCGAGCGTGAGGACCCGCGCGATGCGCTGGTTGGGGTGACGAGCTTTGATGATTTGTCGGAGGGGGCTCGACTGGGTACCTCCAGTTTGCGGCGCTCGTGTCAGGTCATGCAGCGACGACCTGATCTGCAAATTGGATTCCTTCGCGGTAATGTGAATACCCGTCTAGCGAAGCTCGATGCGGGCGAGTTTGATGCCATCATTCTGGCGTGCGCCGGTCTCAAGCGTCTGGGCTTTGATGACCGTATTGGTGCTGCAATCGATGAAGACTTTCTGCTCCCCGCGGGCGGGCAGGGTGCGGTTGGTATTGAGTACAGAGAAACGGATAGTCGCGTTGCGGAGCTGCTAGCGCCACTCGCACACGAAGAAACATCTCGGCGCGTCATTGCTGAACGAACGGTTGTGAGACGACTTGATGGGGGTTGTGACGTCCCTGTTGCCAGTTTTGCGGTGGCCGAGGGCGACTCTCTCTGGCTGCGCGCTCGAGTTGGCTCGCCTGATGGAAAGACGGTTATTGTCTCGGAGGCTCGTGGGTCTGAACCCGAAGCGCTTGGAATTGAAGTTGCCGACGCGCTGATTGCGAAGGGGGCAGCAGAAATTTTGAAAGCAGCGCGATCGTGAAACGCGTTGTTGTCACTCGTTCAGTAGAGGATGTCGATCGCCTTGCCGAGCGTCTGACAAGCGACGGGCATTTGGCCGTAAAGCTGCCATTGCTGGCTATCGAGCCACTACAAAGTTCATTGGATATCGGCAATCTGCCGGGGACTACCACGGCGATTATCTACACGTCGGTTAATGCGGTCCGTCATGGATTCGAAGCAATTTCGGGAGTGATACCAAATGAAGGGTTAGTGACGATTGCGGTAGGGACTAAAACACGAGATGCATTGGGCGAAAAAGGTGTTCGCGCTGAATCCCCGGCTAGGGAAGACTCTGAGGGTCTTCTCGCTTTTCTAGAATCATTCGATCAGTCGCCGACCCACGTGGTGGTTGTGAAGGGTCAGGGTGGCAGAGATCTCATCGAGACTCGTTTGGCTCGCCTGGGTATTCATCTCACTATCATCGAATGTTATCGCCGTATCTGGCCTGAGGTGTCGGAGGCGAATTTCTTATCGGCGGTATCGATTGAGAGTCCTAGCATTATCCACATAGCCAGCGGCGAAACGCTAACTCGGCTAACGGATCTGTGTTGGGCCCATGGCGTTGATGCCCTAGACGCGCACACGCTAGTGTTACCCTCGCAACGAGTTGCCAATCAGGCTCGAGAGCTGGGCTGGCAATCACGTATAGTAGCGGATGGGGCGGGGGATGAAGCACTACTAAAGGCAGTTGCTGATCTCTCCTAGCAAGCAGAATTCCGAGATGATGTTATGAGTGAGCAGCGCGTTGCAACGAAGGCGAGTCGAACGGGTAGTTGGATAACCCGGAGTCTGCTGTTTGTTTTGCTCCCCTGCCTCGCAGCACTTGGGGCCGCTGGCTACTACCATGGTCTTCCACTTGCCAATCAACTGCTCGATGAGCTCGATTCGATTAAAGCGTCCGTTGCAGAACTCGAGGCCAGTCAGAAGTCTGTACTCGACGCTATTCCCGGAAATGTTGATGCTGCGATAACTGAACGACTGGAAGCAGTCGTTCAGGAGCAGGACAAAAAATTGTCACGGCTAACAGGGGAGGTTGAGCGCATTACGGCCTCCGAGCGGCGATTAAAGGATTCACTTACCCGCGCTGAGGCGCAGCTGGAACGACAATCGGGCATTGACCAAGCCGCCTGGCGAATGGCTGAGGCCGAATTTAATGTTCGTATGGCAATCCAGCGCCTCCAGGTCGCCAGAGATGTCGCAGCGGCGCTCGTTTTGTTGCGGGGAGCTGATCAGTTATTGACGGGTGTTGATACCCTTAAAGCGGAATTGCTTCGGCGGTTAATAACTTCGAATATCGCTGAGTTGTCTGCATTACCGCAGGTGGATCGCATCGGGCTTCTCAGTCAGTTGCAGGCCCTCGAGCAGCAGGTAGGACGGTTAGAGCTGATCTCGCTCGAGTTTGAGTCGGAGCCGCTTTCAGGGCCTGCCCCAGATAATCCATTAGATTCCCCGTCGTTCCTCCAGCAGGCGATCAGTGTTTTGTCGTCTTACTTCGTGGTCACTACACTTCAATCCTCTGAGGTGAGACCCCTGCCCAGTGAGTGGGCTGCACTGGCACAATCTTCATTGACCGCCATGTTTGAGCAGGCTCGATTGTCTCTATTGATGGGTGATCAAACGAATTTTGTTGCGTCACTTGATCGCACCGCGTCATTTATTAAGCGGCATTCACGCGCTGATGACTCGCGTGCCATAAGTATTGTCGAGTCGCTCGTGGCACTGACAGTCGTCGATATAGCACCACCCTTTCCTGATCTATCTGAGACTCTGCGCGTCTTCCGCGACGAGCCGCGACCCATTCCCGAGGCGCTAGCTGACAGTGTTGGAGGAGGGACGAAGTAATGCGGCGGCAGGTGTGGTTAATTCTTGGGGGTCTCGCAGCCGGTGTTGCTCTCGTGTCGTTGCTTTCGTTCGACGCAGGTTACGTCCTGATTCAGTTTGCTCATCATCGACTCGAGACAACGCTGGTAGCGGCAGGCATCGCACTTTTCCTCCTATTATGGATAGTGCGAGTAAGTTTTCGTTTTCTGTCCGCTATTCTGGGGCTTGGACCCGGATTCGGGCGCTGGCTGGAAAAAAGGCGCGAAGACAAAGCGTCTGCCTTGTTGCGAGAAATCTTGATTGCCATGTTTGATGAGCGGACCGACACCGTGGTACAGAGGCTACCAAAGTTAATGAACTTTGATCTTTTCTCTGACGCCGAACGCGCTCAGGTAGATATCTGGGTATTGAAGCGACAGCTCGAGGCTACGGCAAAGCCCGACAAGTTAAAACGGGTGTGGAGTGGTGCTAAAGCAGAACTAAAGCAAGCCCCGGAAATGACCGCGCATTATGCGATCCAGTTATGTCGGTTGGGGCGCTCGAAAGACGCAGAATTAGAGTTACAGGCGCTTTCAAAACGTGGCTGGACAGCTTCAGCGACGCACGCCCTGGCGCAAATTAACCTCGACGATGCGCCGTCGATGGTCAATGCCTTAACCGAGCTCTCGGGCAATCGGAGTGCCACCGATGTGGCCAATGGGTTGGTGATTGCGAAAGCGCAGCTACTGCCTAAGGGTGACGCAGAGAAAACCCTGATTGAGCACTATGGAAAACAGCCAACACCCTCTGTGGTGACAGCCCTGGGAACAATTGGGGTCAAAAAGTCTTAGCGTTTGCGCCCGGGCAGGTGGATGCCCAGAGAATCCCAAATCGAGTCCACGCGCTCTTTGACCATTGCGTCCATCTGAATCGAAGTACCCCACTCGCGATCGGTTTCCCCTTCCCATTTGTTGGTCGCATCCATACCCACTTTGGAGCCTAGACCAGCGACAGGTGACGCGAAGTCTAGGTAGTCGATGGGCGTGTTATCGATGAAAACAGAGTCGCGACGTGGATCCATACGCGTTGTCATGGCCCAGATCACATCCTCCCACCTTCGGACATCGACGTCTTCATCTGTGATGACAATGAATTTGGTGTACATGAACTGACGGAGAAAACTCCAAATGCCCAACATAATACGTTTGGCATGCCCGGGGTACTCTTTGCGTATGCTGACAACCGCCATACGGTAAGAGCAGCCCTCGGGTGGTAGATAAAAGTCGACAATCTCAGGGAACTGCTTTTGAAGAAGCGGCACAAAAACCTCGTTCAAGGCCACACCTAAGATAGCTGGCTCATCCGGAGGTCTACCGGTGTAAGTACTGTGATAGATGGGGTTTTTACGTGTTGTCATTGTCTCCACGGTAAAGACCGGGAAACTCTCTACTTCATTGTAGTAGCCCGTGTGATCTCCGAATGGACCCTCGTCTGCCATCTCGTTGGGATCGATGTAGCCTTCCAGAATAATCTCTGAGTGCGCTGGAACGAGCAGTTCGTTGTCCTTGCATCGAGGGGTGAGGCAGTTGGCCAACTCCGTTTTACCGCCCCGCAGTAATCCGGCGAACGCATATTCTGAAAGTGCATCTGGGACAGGTGTTACCGCGCCGAGCGTCGTCGCAGGATCGGCGCCCAGTGCGATGGCGACAGGGTAGGGCTCACCGGGTCGTTTCAGTGTCCAGTCGCGGAAGTCGAGTGCACCTCCGCGATGCGACAGCCATCGCATGATGAGTTTGTTAGGACCCAATAGCTGCATCCGATAGATGCCCAGATTCATGCGAGGTTTTTCAGGACCACGAGTGATGACCAGTGGCCACGTGACCAGCGGTCCAACGTCACCTGGCCAGCAGGTTTGGATCGGCAGGGTCGTAAGATCAATGTCATCACCCCGCAAAACAACGTCTTGGCATGGCGGTCGACCAATAATCTTGGGCCCCATGTTCAGCACTTTTTTGAGCAGCGGTGCTTTATCGATAAGGTCACGCATGCCTTTGGGTGGATCGGGTTGTCGCAGATAGGCGAGTAGCTCGCCGATCTCGCGGAGGGCCTCGATCGAGTCTGCGCCCATACCCAGGGCCACGCGTTTTTCGGTACCAAAAAGATTTGCAAGGAGCGGGGTGTCGTAACCTTTCGGGTTTTCAAAGAGCAAGGCCGGGCCACCGCCGCGGAGCGTGCGATCGGCGATTTCGGTCATCTCAAGATTAGGATCTATCTCTTCTTTGATTCTCACCAAGTCGCCGTTGGCTTCCAAGGTGTCAAGGAATTCGCGGAGGTCCCGAAATTTCATACGATGATTCTTTATCAAGGTGTCATTACGAGCATGCCACACTTAGGGTTTAAGCGTGCATCCACGTCTCATTATTGACGCGGATACTCGACTGCACGATCCCGTTCGATCGAGTTATTTTCGCTTCATCGAACGGAAGAATTCGTCGTTTGACTTCGTATCTTTCAGCTTGTCCAACAGGAATTCGATGGCTGGGAGGTCCTCCATGCCATGCAAAAGCTTGCGAAGGATCCACATGCGCTGCAATTCTTCCTCGCCCGTAAGCAACTCCTCGCGGCGGGTACCTGAACGACGAATATTGATGGCAGGGTAGACACGCTTCTCCGAAATTTTTCGGTCGAGGTGGAGTTCCATATTACCTGTGCCCTTGAACTCCTCGTAGATGACTTCATCCATTTTGGAGCCCGTCTCGGTCAGAGCCGTTGCAATGATGGACAGGCTCCCTCCCTCTTCAATGTTTCGCGCTGCACCAAAGAATCGCTTGGGACGCTCCAATGCATGAGCATCAACACCACCCGTAAGTACTTTGCCTGAGCTAGGCACCACGGTGTTGTAGGCACGTGCGAGTCGCGTAATAGAGTCGAGGAGAATCACCACATCGCGCTTGTGCTCGACCAATCGCTTCGCTTTCTCGATGACCATATCGGCTACCTGAACGTGCCGTGAGGGTGGCTCGTCGAAGGTTGATGCCACGACTTCGGCACCGCGCGCTCCTACCGAACGCTGCATCTCGGTCACTTCTTCGGGACGCTCATCAATCAGCAGAACAATAATGTAGCACTCGGGATTATTACTGATGATGGCCTGCGCCATGCTCTGCATCATGATGGTCTTACCCGCTTTCGGGGGAGCCACTAGCAGGCCTCGCTGGCCTTTTCCAGTGGGTGCACACAGATCGATAATTCGACCCGTGAGATCTTCAGTGGAGCCGTTGCCTTTTTCGAGTGTCAAACGCTCGTCCGGGAACAGGGGTGTCAGGTTTTCGAAAAGGATTTTTGCTTTCGCCGTCTCGGGTGACTCAAAGTTGACCTCGCTCACCTTTAACAGTGCGAAGTAGCGCTCGGAGTCTTTTGGCGGACGAATCATACCGGTCACGGTATCGCCGGTTCTCAGATTGAATCGTCGGATTTGGCTCGGACTGACATAGATATCGTCTGGGCCTGCCAGGAATGAGCTGTCCGCTGATCGCAGGAAGCCAAAACCATCTGAAAGGATCTCAAGCACACCGTCGCCAAAAATATCCTCTCCGCTTTTTGCATGTTTCTTGAGTAGCGAAAAGATGATGTCCTGCTTTCGTGAGCGGGCCATGTTTTCGATGCCCATCTCAGCGGCCATATCGATCAGTTCCTGCGTCGATTTGGTCTTTAATTCTGTCAGACTCATCGGATTTTCCGATGGCACATGCGGTTCTCGTCGGTTGCGACGATTGCGGTTTCGTCGATTGCGGCCGCCACCTTGGTGCTCGCCTTCTTCGGTGGCTTGTGCAGTATCGCCATCAGCCACTACTTCCGGTTCTTCGCCGTCGGCCGCCGATGATTCTTCTGCCGCCGAAGTCGCACTGCGATTGAGTTTCAGAGTTCGAGTCGGCTTGTCTTCGCTACCTGCTGCTTCCTGATGTTCGGTATCGGGTGTCGCTTCAGCGGTTGGTTCGACAGCCTGTTCGACAATGTTTGTTTCTTCTTCTTGCACGCGGTTGCACCTGTTGCGTTGGGAAAGTTTTGTTACCCGCAAAACGGGCGCTAAAGGATCTTTTGATGACCCACAGTCAACGCAAGTGCGTGTTGAATTTGCTGGTCGCTGACTAGGGGAAGTGGGGCGAGATACAGCCCACAACTGAAAGGTAGCACCGCTTTAGCGGTGCGTCTACTAAGACTGGGTATAAATTTTTTGGTGGAGCGAGGTACTTAGAGGCAGCCGTCCACGAACTCAGCCAGTTGTGTCTTGGAGAGTGCGCCCACTTTTGTTTCAACAGCACTGCCACCCTTGAAGACAATCAACGTGGGGATTCCACGGATACCAAACTTACCGGGTAGGTCCGGGTTTGCATCCACGTCCACTTTGCACACTTTCAGGCGGTCACCGTATTCATTGGCAATTTCCTCTAGAACGGGTGCAATCATCTTGCAGGGTCCGCACCACTCTGCCCAGAAATCAACTAGGACGGGTAAGTCTGATGACAAAACCTCATTTTGAAATTCTGCGTCCGTTACGTGTGTAATGTTGTCGCTCATGGTGCCTCCGCATGTTTCGCGACATATACTCTCAAAAAATATGTTCGGATGACAGTGTTGAAAACGAATGAGCGCGAACTCCGATTATTCTTGGTTTGTTTATTTAGTGCGGTGCTCGGACGGCTCTTTTTACGCTGGGGTCACAACGGATCTAGAGCGCCGAGTCAGGCAGCATAATGGTGAGATTGTCGGCGGTGCGAACTACACCCGTGCAAGGAGGCCTGTGGCGCTGGCTTGGTGCGAGAAGTGCGAAAATCGGTCTGTCGCTCAGCAACGCGAGTATTCCGTTCGTCGTTTGTCCAGACGGGAGAAGCAGCGTTTAGCAACAAAAGCGGCGGTAGGCAAAGATGACGAGAGGAAACGAGGCGTTGGGCAGTGATTTGCTAGAGGATTTTTGGCGTTGGGCAGTTGCGCAGTATGAGGATGTGCAAGTGCGGGAAGGGCTTCTGGAGCTTCAGGAGAGTTCGGGTCTCATTATTTTGGAAGCCATGTTTCTTGCATGGTTGGGGCATCGAGGTCAGGCCATCGGAGAAGAAGACCAACGGCGCATTCGCGCGGCCATCACACCGTGGGTGGAACGTGTTGTGTTGCCGCTTCGTCGGCAGCGGCAGGTTTGGACTGATATGCCATCTATGATCACGAATCGACGCCACCTGCTTGGACTCGAGCTGGAGGCAGAACGAATGTTAGCTCAGTTGCTTATTGATGCATTACCGATGGAGGAGCAGCTAAACGACCTCGCTACGCCAGCAGTAGATCGAAACTTGTCCCAACTCCCAGAGCTCAATGATGTGGCCACTCGTCGGTGGGTGGTCGACATGCTCGGGCGGTAGCCAGTACTGCTGGACCCGCGTACCATGCGCGGACCTTTTTTGTTTACTACCTACACAGGACAACTTGCCATGTTAAATGCGAGTTTTTTCTCGAAATCTGCGTGTAAAACTGTAGCGATGGCGGCGCTAATGAGTGTCGGCTTGGTCGCTTGTGATCAAAATGCGGAGACAACTGAAATGAGTTTAGATAGCCAAGAGCAACGTATCAGCTATGGCATTGCCGTGAACATGGGCCGACGCATGAAAGCTGAGGGCGTGCCAATCGACGCGGATGCGTTTGCAGAGGGGCTTCGCGACGCGTTGTCAGGTGCGGAAGCGAAGATGACTGACGACGAAATAAACGCCGAAATGATCGCTATGCAGGAACAGATGCAGGCTGAGCAAGAAGCTGAGATGCGTGCAGCAGGGGACGCTAACCTTGAAGCCGGTATTGCCTATCTGGAGGCGAACGCAGGCGCTGAAGGCGTTCAAACGACAGCGACCGGTCTCCAGTACCGCGTGGTTCGAGAGGGCACTGGTGCGAAGCCTTCGTCGGCTGACTCGGTTGAAGTGCACTACGAAGGTCGTCTGATTAATGGCACTGTTTTTGACAGCAGTTACAGTCGCGGCCAAACGGTCACTTTTGGTGTCACGCAAGTAATCCCCGGTTGGACAGAGGCATTGCAGTTGATGAGCGAGGGCGCCGAGTATGAGCTGACCATCCCATCCAACCTGGCCTATGGCGCCGGTGGTGCGGGCGCTGCGATTGGGCCAAATGAGGTGCTCATCTTTAAGGTAGAGCTCGTCGCGGTCGTTTCAAAATAAACCGCTAAAGACTCGCGCTTGAAAACAGTGACACCGCTTGGCGGTTCACCGTGCCTAAATGAACGTGTAATGAGGGCGGGGTAGGCCCTGCCTCACACGACGGCTGTCGATATCGGCCGCTTCCGGTTGAGTTTTAGCGCCGGTACTGCGCGTAGAACTCGTGTAGGAACGCATCAAACGACACACTGTCGGCGGACTCGATATCACGCTGGCGTCGTAGCGATGCGATTGCCTCATCAGCCAGACTGGTTCTGATCTCGCTCGGTATCGGGTGGGCGTCGAATTGGCGATGCCACTCTTCAGCATAGCGCCCCATCAGGCCTGAGTAGCTGATGTTCTGCTCGAAGATTTCCCTTAACACGCGCGAAGATGGTGTCTCGACGTCGTCCATTAACATGCCTCGTGCTCGAATCATGGCGTCGCTGTGACGCGTTGTACTCGTTGCACTGTCGAGCCACCCAGCGGCCTCTTGCATCGCATCAAGAATGGGTTTGGCATGTTCGTTACGGGATATTGCCCGACCATCTTTTGTCAGTAGCTGAAGTGACGGATCACGTCCAAAGTTAAGGATCCGTTGAGTATTGCTGTTATCAATGTTGCGAGTGGCGGCATTACATAGTGGGCTATCCGACAGGACACACGACAGCAGGAAGGTATCGACCAAAGCAATGATTTCTTCATTGATACCAAGGGGCGTGAAGGGATTAATGTCGAGACATCTTACTTCGACGTACTCGATACCACGTTCTTCAAGCGCTCGCACCGGAGCCTCACCTGATCGGGTGACACGCTTTGGACGGATGGCACTGTAGAACTCATTTTCAATTTGCAGTAATCCGTAATTTAGCTGGGTGCGCTCGCCGCTGGTGACATCTGGTAATCGGCAATAGTCGTCATGTGGCGTCACGATGGCCTTGGTCAGCGTTTCAATGTAGGTCTCTAGTTGGTTGTAGCAAATCTGCAAACCATCCTGCGCGGAGCTGGTGTAGCCGAGATCACCCATACGAAGTGACGTCGCAAACTCGCCATAAAGTGTGTGGTTGTTGATGCTCTGTAGGTGCTCCGGTAACCCGCCCCGAACAAACGATCGGCTTAGCGCCGGAGAACTGCCCGTCAGAAAGTTGAGTAACCAGCCGTTGCGCTGGAAGTTTCTTATCAGCGCCAGATAGCCTTGCGTTCGCCAATTCGCCAGCGAACAGTCCGGGTTCCCAATACGTCTAGACGTCTCCCAGAAAGCATTGGGCAATGAGAAGTTGTAGTGAATTCCGGCGATGACCTGCATGGTTCGACCATACCGCGCGCTCAATCCATTTCGATATACACGTTTCATCGTGCCGATGTTGGATGAGCCATAGTTCGCGATGGGAATTTCCGTCTCAGGTCCCAGCTCTCCCGGCATACTGGCGCCCCAGATGATTTCGCCTCGAAGTGACTGAGCGGTGTATGCGTGCAGTTGATGGAGCTCGTTCAGCGCACCTGCAGGCGTGTCATGGACGCCCGTGATGAATTCGAGAAGCGCTTCCGAATAATCCGTTGTGATGGCGTTGTGGGTCAAGGCAGAACCCAGTGGTGTGGGGTGGGACCTCTGCGAGAGCCTATGGCCGCTTAAAGAGACACGAAGGCCTTCTTTTTCGATGCCTCTGGTAACTTGCAGAATGTCGGACGGGCTACCGTTTGTTATTGCCGTTCTGAATGCCGCAGCCATCATCTTGTAGTACCTTACAAACCACTGGGGTCATGTGCGTCGATGCGCTATTTCGGATCGCCGCACAACGTCGGTCGCAAGTGTACGCTCTATCAGATCAGTTGGTACAGCAGTTCGACGTGAACCCGAGCATGGAGACAGCATGGATTTTGAAAATTGGCTTTAGACCCTCGCTGATGAGGGCGGTTCGGACTTGTACTTGACGACGGGCGCACCGCCCAGTGTGAAGTTTGATGGTGAGTTGAAGTCGTTGTCGGACGAGAGGCTGTCTCCTGATTTTACAAGGGATCTCGCCTACGAGCTCATGGACGGTCAGTAAGCACCCGAGTTCGATGAGAAGCTCGAAATGAACCTGGCAATTTCTCTGCCTGGTATCGGGCGTTTCCGAGTCAATATCTTCAAACAGCGAAACGAAGTTGGAATGGTGGTTCGCTATATCGTTGTCGATATTCCGCCAATGCAACAATTGGGTTTACCCTCAATCGCCGCTGACTTAATCAAAAGAAAACGCGGCCTGTTACTTGTAGTTGGTGCAACGGGCTCAAGTAAGTCCACCACCCTTGCCTCCCTGATCGATCATCGAAATAGCACCATGGGTGGGCATATCGTCACCATAGAAGATCCCGTTGAATTTATTCATTGGCACAAGCAGTCGATCGTTAATCAGCGAGAACTTGGCGTTGATACGCGGAGTTGGGAAAACGCACTTAAAAATACGTTACGGCAAGCGCCCGATGTCATTTACATCGGCGAGATACGCGATCGCGCAACCATGGAATATGCAGTGTCCTTTGCCGAGACAGGCCATCTCTGTGTTTCAACATTGCACGCCAATAACGCCAATCAAGCACTCGAAAGGATTGTTAACTTCTTCCCGGAGGAAAGTCGCCCCCAGCTGTTGATGGACCTCTCGCTGAACTTACTGGGCATCATGTCGCAGCGCTTTATCCCCACAGGCGAGGGGGGACGCTGTGCGGCGATCGAGGTGTTGCTAGCGTCGCCCTTGGTGAAAGACTTGATCTTGCAAGGCGATATTCACGCGCTAAAGGACATCATGTAGAAAACGATTGATCAGGGCATGAAAACCTTTGATCAGGCACTCTTCAGTCTGTATCACGAGGGCAAGATCACTCAGGAGGAGGCAATGCGAAACGCGGACTCTGCCAATAACCTGAGACTCAAAATCAAGCTTGCCGATGAGGGCGGTGCCGGTGGTGTTGGCGGACTATCGCTGGAAGAGGCCGACTAACTCAGCTGTTGAGCTGAACCAGTAAGTCATCAATGACTCGCTCTAATTGCTTCAGGGTGCTGCACTCGGCCGCCACATCGCAGTTGCGGATGACGCCCGGCATTTCAGAATCACCCGTGCCCCAACTTCTCTGACTTTCCGGATTCAGCCAAATCAGCTGCCGACACTTCGATCGAATTTCAGCAAGCAGGTCGAGCCTTGGATCCGTATTATTATTTCTCGCATCACCCAAAATAATCACCGTAGTGACGCGATTGATGTCGGCTATGGCCAGACTCGCAAAATCTTCAAAGGCGCGGGCGTAGTCCGTAGCACCACCGTACTTCAAGTTGACGCGCTCAATGGCGATTTCTACAGGAAGCGCACGTAATGTCTCGGTGACTTCACCCAAGTTAGATGAAAAGGCAAAACTGCGAGTTCTCGGCAGAATATCTTGAAGCGAATGTAGGAACAGCAATAAGAATTTCGCATAAGCTGCCACAGAACCACTGACGTCACAGAGGATTAGAATCTGAGGTTTGCGACGAAGGCTTTTTCGCCACTGTGGTTTGAAAGGCACACCGTCGGTCGCCATGGCTTTTCGCAGGGTTGCTGGTACTGCGAGTTGACCCCGTTTGACACGTTTTCGGACGCGGCCGTGACGAGCGGCCAGCTTGCGTGTCATGCGTTCCAGTAATCGCTTAAGTCGCGCTCTGTGGTGCTGGTCTACATTGCCGAGCGACATGTTGCTCAATGCTTCATCGAGCATATCTTCGGCATCGCCACTGGCGTGGACCATGTAGGCTCTATCGACCCTATCTCGGACTTTGTTGCGAAGTTGCTCGCGAAGCGCCTGCACTGCCTCAAATGCAGCGGGTTCAGTGCTTTCAAGTTCTACCGCCGCGTCGCGAAGGGCCTGCTCGCCGAGCGCATCGAGCATTTTGCGGATGTACTGCCCTCGCTGCGTCAGTAGCTTGATTGCTGACACATCGACCTGCTGTGCCGCGGTCTCCACGGCAATAGCAATTGCTGCCTCATCGCCGCTCTTCAGCGCATCTACCAATCCGCTGGACAGATTTTTTGCCAGTTCGGGCTGGGCCTGCATTGCCTGTGAGAGTTGCTCGCCCAGTTCCTGAGAGGATGGGCTGTCGCCCGTGCCGTCATCTGCGCTGCTGGATGAGTTTTCGCTTTTGGATTTATCGAACGCGGGTGCGCCAAAGTATTGTTCGAAGGCTTCGTTGAAAACTTCGATTTCAAACTTCGACTTAGCCAGCGCACTGCCCAGACCGTTTTTAAGCAGTGTCCGGTCGTCATAGCCCACAAGTCCAGCGACTTCCATGGCTACTAGTGAATCGGCTGGCGATATCAGTATGTCGCGACCGCGCAGAAACTCGATGAATGCCAGTAGTCGATCGGTGGGTGCGTCCTGACTGAATCGCTCAGCGTGTGCCATGACGTTTAGGCGTTGGCCGCCTGCTTTTCGGTATTGAGGAGATCCACTAGGTTTTCGACCACACTGGTCAAGTCTTCCTCATACTTCAGAAGTGCATTCAAGGAGCTCTTCACAAGCTCTTCATCCAGCGAGTCCGCGTGCAACAGGACCAGACTTTTAGCCCAGTCGATGGTTTCTGATACCGAAGGAAGCTTTTTGAGATCCATCTCGCGTACTTTGCTGACGAAGGTGACCAGATGATCTGTCATGGCCTCCGTTATCTGAGGTACGCGCGCTCTGACGATGCGGCCTTCGAGCTCCGTCGTTGGAAAGTCGATATGCAGGTGTAGACATCGGCGTTTTAGTGCGTCGGACAGGTCCCGGGTGTCGTTACTGGTGAGGAAGACAAGTGGCTTTGACCGTCCCTTAAGTGTGCCGAGTTCAGGTATAGAAACCTGAAAGTCGGAGAGCACTTCGAGCAGTAGCGATTCAAACTCGAAATCTGCTTTGTCAATCTCGTCCACTAAAAGCACAACACCACCCTCGGCATCGATTGCCTGGAGCAACGGCCTCGGCTCCAAAAACTCTTTTGAGAAGAAGACATCATCGAAATTGTGCAGTCGCTCGACCGATGCGCGTAAACCCTGCGCCCCTTCCATTACCTCGGACAGCTGTGTCTTAAGAAGCTGTGTGTAAAGCAGCTGCTTTCCGTACTTCCACTCATAAATCGCTTTTGACTCATCGAGACCCTCGTAGCACTGCAAGCGCACCAGTGGTGCGCCTGTGACCAGCGCACAGCTTTTCGCGAGTTCCGTTTTACCTACACCGGGCGGACCCTCTACCAAGATAGGCTTCTCTAGTGCTGCGGCTAGATAGACAACCGTCGCAATTTGCTCATTGCAAATGTAACCCGCGGTAGCAAGTGACTCGACAATGCTGTCAATGCTCTCCAGCTTCGGAAAGGAATGGGACATAAATAAATCCTAGTGTGATGTTATCCGCCAGTGGCGTTCATCAAACGGACAACCTGAGGTTCATCTGGCTGATCAAACACATGACGCTCGGGTTTATACGCAAGAGCGGCAACAATTGCACGTTTCAAGCTGGACGAATCCATGTCGCTACGCAGCAACTGACGTAAATCCAGGGAGTTTTCGTGGCCTAAACACAGGACCAATCGGCCGTCCGGTGTAATTCTGAGGCGATTGCAGGCATCACAGAAGTTATCCGTAATCGGTGAGATAACCCCCACTTCGGTACTGGTTCCCTCCACCGAATAGCGTCGTGCGGGTCCATCGGTTGAAGACCCCACGACGGGTACAAGATTGAACCGGCGCCTAATCGTCTCCAATACCTGCGCCGAGGGTACAAGGCTCAATTCGCGGTTGGTTTGAGTGATATGTCCCATTGGCATTTCTTCGATGAAGGCAATATCAATGCCCCTGTCGAGCGCATAGTCAATGAGTGGCTCTATCTGGGTGTCATTCTTACCCGTCAGTAGGACGGTGTTGAGTCGAATGCGTTCGAACCCTGCATCAATGGCTGCGTCTAATCCAGCGAGTACTATGTTAAGGTCGCCGGTTCGCGATAATTCGGCAAATTGATCTTCGCACAAGGTATCCAGACTCACATTGATACGGGAGACTCCTGCGTCGACCAAGGGCTTTGCCAGCGTTGGCAGTTGGCTACCGTTGGTTGTCATTACAAGCTCATTGAGCCCTTCGATGTTGGATAACCCCCGAGCGATATCAACAATGTCAGGACGCACCAACGGTTCGCCGCCGGTCAGTCGAATTTTCTGAACACCTAAATCCACGAACAGTGTGGCGAGCCGGATAATCTCTTCGGCGGACAGCACGGCTTTACGGGGTAAAAACCGCATCTCTTCAGTCATGCAATACTGGCAGCGAAAATCGCACCGATCGGTCACCGACATCCGTAGATAACGGATCCGGCGATCGAAAGTATCGACAAGAGAGGTTGGCTGAGATTTCATAACACCTAGTGTAACGAAGAACCATGGGTAATATGCAATGCTGAAATCGCATTGGCTAAATTTAAATGCATCGGCAATTCCAGGACTGGTTGCCGCGCTAGCAGCGGGATGTATCTCGGCTCTACTGGGGCAGTCGGAGGCCGCTTCTGTTGCGACAGGCGTCGCTGTGCTGTGTGTGTTCTGGTGGATTTTCGAGCCCATTCCCATTCCGGTCACGTCCTTGATTCCCATGGCGTTACTGCCGCTTTTGGGCGTCATTAGCCCAAGTGATGTTGCCGCTGCCTATGGATCACCCTTGATCCTGCTTTTGATGGGCGGGTTTTTATTGTCTAAGGGTATGGAGTCCACGGGGGCTCACACGCGGATTGCGGTGACGGTGGTTCGCTTCGTTGGCGCTGACGAGCCGAAGCGTTTGATCATGGGTTTTATGCTCGCTGCAGCCTTACTCAGCATGTGGATTTCCAACACTGCCACCGTATTGATGCTATTGCCAGTCGCGCTCGCGGTGATTGCCACTTCGAGTGCGCCAAAAGCGCTGGCAGCACCCCTCCTGTTAGGGCTTGCTTGGGCTTGCAGTATTGGTGGGTTGGGAACGCCGATCGGAACACCGCCTACGCTTATCTTCATGCAAGTATATGAGGACACGACAGGCACGCCGATCAGTTTCAGTCAGTGGATGTCATGGGGGGTTCCAGTTGTAGCGTTAATGATTCCGCTGATCGCCATAACGCTGGCACGGAAAGTCCCAACCGATCTCGTCGTGGATCTTCCAGATATTGGTGCCTGGCGCAGCGCAGAGAAACGGGTACTCATTATTTTCGGAATAACCGCGCTCGCATGGATGACGCGCACCGAGCCGTTTGGTGGTTGGCGCGAATGGCTCGATATGCCAATGGCCAATGATGCAGCGGTAGCGTTCTGTGCGGTCGTGGCCCTATTCATAACTCGTGACCGAGAGGGAGAGCCGCTTATCTCCTGGGAGCAGGCGAGCAATATACCGTGGGGTGTGCTGTTACTGTTTGCGGGTGGCATCACGCTGGCCAAGGGCTTCGTAAATTCGGGCTTGAGTGGTCAGGTAGGAGAACTTCTTGCCAGTCTTGCCATGGTACCGACGCTTCTTGCGATAACGACAGTGGCGTTGTTGGTAACCGCTTTAACCGAGGCTACATCGAATACAGCAACAACCGCACTGCTCATGCCGATTTTGGCGGCAGCCTCCATGGCAGCCGATATTGATCCCCTGATATTAATGGTGCCTGCGGCGATGAGCGCCAGTTGTGCCTTTATGCTTCCTGTCGCCACTGCACCCAATGCGGTTGTTTTTGGAACGGGTCAGATCGACATTCGGACGATGGTGCGCTGGGGAATTTGGGTAAACCTCCTTGGCACGCTCATCATTACATCCGTGGTTTACGTGGTTACTGCTGCGGCTTAGCCGCAGCAGTAACCATTTTATCTGTCAGAGTAGCGCCATCATCGTTTCTGCAGAGCTCGCTTCCACGCCTGGGCCTTCTTCAACGTTGATATGGGTAATGACGCCGTCATCAACCAACATGGCATAGCGTTGACTGCGTTTGCCCATGCCGAATCCGGTTGCGTCGAGTGTAAGTCCCATGGCGTCAGTAAATTGTGCATTACCGTCGGCGACCATAATGATTTCGCTGGCATTTTGAGCCTCGCCCCAAGCCCCCATCACAAATGCATCGTTGACCGAGAGGCAGGCGATTGAATCTACGCCGGCTGCTTTAATCTTGTCGGCATTGGCGACGTAACCTGGTAGGTGAGCCATGGAACAGCCCGGCGTGAAAGCGCCTGGTAGTGCAAACAGCAGCACGCGCTTACCTCCGAAAAGATCATCAGTAGAGAGCGGTGCGGGACCTGATTCGCCCATAACAGACAGTGTGCAAGATGGGACTTTGTCCCCCGTGGTAAGCGCCATGAAAAACTCCAAATAGTTTTGATTGAGCCGCAAATAGTCCGCGAAAACTCCCTCACTAGGCAAGTGGCGATTGACCCGAATTTAACCCGATGACCATTTTCCGCGATGACGTTTGGGTATTGCCCTGAAAATGTGACAAGTTTTTAAACGGGTAACTGACCCTGCACCGTATAATGCCCAAGTCCACCTGAGACATACGCCGGATACAAGGCTTGAGTTCGGGCTGATGAATCCCCATTAAGGCGACTGCCTTCCGAGACGGAACAAAACATGTCTGATACCCCAGAGGTTTCTACAGTGGCAAATCGCCTGTCACTAAGAAAGTTATTTATCGCCACTGCGGCTACCCTTACTGGTCTTGCACTCACATGGGTGGTTCTGACAGCCAAATCCGAGCCGCAGGCTGGACCACCACCGGATCGTCCCGCTCCGATGGTGGCTGTAATCGAGGCAGCGCCGTCAACACACCAATTATTGGTCTACACGCAAGGCACTATTGATGCGAAGCGCAGAGTGGATCTTGTGGCTCAGGTGGCTGGCAAGGTAGTGGAGGTGAGTGATGCCTTTGCAGACGGTGGATTTTTCGAAAAAGATGACGTTCTGTTAACCATTGAACGTGCTGACTACGAGTTTGCGCTGGCGCGGGCCGAGTCCGCGCTTGCACAGGCCGAGCAACGTCTGGCGGAAGAGCGAGGACGCAGCCGGCAGGCGCGTCGCGAGTGGCGAGAGCTGGGTTCGGATGAAGCCAACGATCTTTTTCTACGGAAGCCGCAGTTACGAGCAGCAGAATTGGCGGTCAAGGCTGCTCAAGCGGATGTTGCGGCTGCTGAGCTTGCGCTTGATCGCACCATTATCAGGGCACCTTTTGATGGACGTGTTCAGCAGAAGCGCGTCGATATTGGACAGTTTGTTGGAAACGGTACTCCGCTCGCACAGATTTACGCACTTGAGGCACTGGAGCTGCGGCTGCCTTTGTCGGACGCTCAGCTTGCCCTGTTGCCCGAGCAGTTGCTGACTTCCTCGGGAGGTTTAGTCGGATCTACCTCGTCTGTTTCGGTCAACATTGGTGGTCGAGCATGGCAATTTCCTGCTGATATCAAGCGATCTGAGGCCGAGCTTGATCGGCGAAGTCGCGTTGCGACGGTGATTGCTGAGTTCCCTGGTAGTCCCGATTTGAAAAATGGAAGACCCGCTTTGACGCCCGGCATGTTTGCGCGCGCAGAAATCCTTGGCCGACCTGTCGATGGCGTGATCGAACTTACGAATGCCGCATTGAGTCCCGACGGTCACGTGCTGATCGTCAACGAGGAGTCGAAGTTAGAGCGCCGTGATGTTGCGGTTATTAACCGCGAAGGTCGATCGGTTTGGGTGTCCGGTTTAGTTGTTGGTGACTTGGTGGTGGCACAACTTAACAACACGCTCTTCCCAGGGTTGCGTGTTGCAACAGAGCTAGCGGTTAACTGATATGAGTGGACCTATCACGTGGTTCATTAAGAACCCCATCGCGGCCAATTTGCTTATGGTGCTTCTCATCATTGGCGGCTACACCAGTATTCCCAAGCTGGATAAGCAGTTCTTCCCCACACCTGAAATCAATCAAATCGAGATTCGCATGGAGTTTCGCGGCGCAAGTCCTAGAGAGGTTGAAGAGCAAATTTCGGTTCGCATCGAGGAGGCCATTCACGACCTCAACGGGATCGAGGAGCTCCGGTCAACCTCTAGAGAGGGGGTTGGCGTCGTACTGGTCGAGGTGGAGAGCGATTACCCAACCCAGAAGCTAACCAATGACATCAACACCCGTGTCGACGCGATTAGAAGTTTCCCGTCAGACGCCGAGCGGCCAACCGTCACTGAAATCACCTACCGACACCAGATGGGTCGCGTTCAGATTTTCGGGAATCTAAGTGAGCGTGAGATGAAAGAGCTGGGCGAGACGTTACGTGACGAGCTTGTGCGCCAGCCCTGGGTATCCATTGTCGAACTCCAGACGGCGCGCCCTTACGAAGTATCGATTGAGGTATCCGAAGAGAGCCTCCAACGTTATCAACTGACCTTCGATCAGGTGGCAGCTGCTGTCCGCTCTGCCTCTATTAACCTGCCGGCTGGCGCAGTCCAGCGGGACAGCGGTGATCTGCTGATTCAAACTCGAGGTCAGGCCTACGACAGAGCTGACTTTGAGTCGATTGTGCTTAGAAGTGACTTCTCTGGGCAGGAACTGCTGTTGAGTGATGTCGCTGTGGTGAGGGATACCTTTGAGGATATCGACGTTGATATCGAGTTCAACGGCAAGCGCTCGCTGGGTCTCAATGTGTATGTCACAACGTCACCAGACGTTATTTTGACCACGGATACGGTGAAAGCCTGGGTCAAGGAGCGCGAGCTTTCCTTACCCGAGGGCGTATCCCTGGAATTCTGGCAGGACCCCTCAAAGTCCTTTAAAGAGCGGGTTCGAACTCTGGTGAGCAATGGTCTTGGCGGCTTGGTGCTGGTGATCATCGTTCTGATGTTGTTCCTGCGTCCTATGCTGGCCTTTTGGGTATCGGTCGGCATTGTGGTCGCCTACATGGGCACGCTCTTCCTCCTGCCTTACACAGGGCAGGGACTGAACATGATCAGCCTGTTCGCCTTCCTACTGACACTCGGTATTGTCGTTGACGATGCCATTATCGTCGGAGAGTCGGTGCATTCGGCACAGTCCCGCGGTTTGAGCGGTGTTCATGGTGCCTTGGTGGGGACGCGCCAGGTGGTGAAACCAGTTGTATTCGCCGTCATCAGTACGATGGTGTTCTTCGCCCCCATGTTCTTCTTGCCCGGTGAGTGGGGGCCTGCGTCAACAGGAATCCCCGTAGTAGTCTGCCTAGCTCTGGCTTTCTCGTTGATTGAGAGCTTACTTATTCTTCCTTCGCATCTAGCGCACATGAAGCCTGAGCCAGAGGTGCCCGATTCCGGTTGGTTAACGCGCACTCGCATGGCCTGCGCAAGTTGGCTCGCACGCTTTGCCAACGAACGCTACCGCCCGTTCCTCGAGAAGTGCTTGCGCAATCACGCATCGGTGGGTGGCTTCTTCCTGGTTCTGTTGTGTTTGAGTTTGGCATTGTTCGGCGGCGGTTATCTGAAGAGCGCCTTTTTCCCTCGCGTGAATTCAGATTTCGTCGTAGGAACTGTAGAGCTGCCTCAGGGTGGTGCTTTTGCTGATTCGCGGGCCATGCGCGACCGCTTGGTCACTGCGGCTGAGGCCATTAAGACGGATTACAATAGTCAGCCTCGCTATCAGCAGACGCCAGCTATAGACAATATCTTGGGCGTCGCCGGTGGAAATAAAGTCGACCTGTTGGTTCAAACAGTCAACGATGATCTCGATACGGAAGAAATGACCAAGCGCCTGCGACAAAGCCTTGGCGATTTGTCTCAGGCAAAGGACGTGCGGTTTGATTACACTATTCGTGATCCAGGTAAGCCTATTTCCTTGTTATTTGCCTCCGATAGCATCGCCGATCTTGAGGTCCTTGCGCAGGAAGTGCGCGGAGCACTCGAGCGGTACCCGGGCGTCTTTGATGTCACCGATAGTTTTGATGCACCGCTAGAGGAGCTCGTGCTGTCTTTGAAGCCGGCGGCTGAAACACTCGGCGTTTCGCTCGCCGATGTGGCGACCCAGATACGTCAGGCGTTTTATGGTGAAGAGGTTCAGCGCATACCCCGGGATGGTGAAGATGTTCGGGTGATGATTCGCTATCCAGAGTCGGAGCGCCGAGCAATCGCCAATATAAATTCGATGTATATCCGTACCCGTGATGGCGCCGAAGTTCCTTTTTCGACCGTCGCTACTTACCGTGTTGAAACCGGTTATCAGTCGATTGAGCGGCTGGATCGTCTGAGAACTCTGGAAGTCAGCGCGGATGTATCCGAGGACGGTGCACCACCGCGGGCCATCGTAGAGTCGGTGCTTCGAGATGACGGACCTGTCTGGCTGCAACGGTATCCTGGGTTGATCATTAATATGGATGGTGAGCTTCAGGAGGAGATCGAGTTTCAGCAGGCGATGGTCTACATGGGCTCGCTCTCAATGCTGATTATCTTCGGGCTAATGGCGATTGCGTTTAAGTCCTATTGGCAACCCTTCTTGGTTCTCACGGCCGTACCTTTTGGACTTATGGGTGCGATCTTTGGTCATTGGATGCTAGGTTGGCAGGTCAGTATGTTTTCCATCATGGGCGTCATCGCCTGTGCGGGCGTCGTTGTAAACGACAATCTCGTGTTGATTGATCGGATCAATAATCTTCGAGATGAGGGGATGGATCTGGTTGACGCGCTGTTGCAAGGAGCGACCGATCGTTTCCGACCGATTATCCTGACCTCAGTGACGACCTTTGTCGGTCTCGTACCAATCATGCTGGAAACCAGTGTTCAGGCTCAGTTCCTTATTCCCATGGTGGTATCTTTGTCGTTTGGGGTGATGTTTGCCACAGGCGTGACGCTGGTGTTGGTGCCTGCGCTCTACCTGTTGGGCGATGATATTGGTAAGTTTCTATCGATCGTGACGAAGCGCGAACTGGAGCGACAGGAAGGAGACGTATCGCCACCCCTGGTTTGAAGGGGTAAAGGGTTAATGCGGTAAAGGACTGACTGGGCCATACTGTGCTTTTCTGCAATGGTCTCTTCGAGGTGGGCTGAAATTTTAAATTAGACAATAAAAAAAGGGGCAATAGCGCCTTTTTTTATTGTGGTGTGTTAACGGTGCTTACAACTGAGGCCC
>CABYVD010000015.1:0-44453 GCA_902522335.1 Halieaceae bacterium
ACCACTGTCATCGCAGCCTGAATCGACTCTTGCATGACGTCGCCAAGGCTACCTGTCCTGACGTGACGTCCCTTACCACTTACCGATGCTGCCTCAATTGTGAGGAGCTCACCACCAACCGACGTCCAGGCGAGACCCGTGACCTCGCCAACCTGATTAGCCTCGTCAGCCACACCAAAGGTGAACTTGCGCACACCCAGCAGATCCTCAAGATTCTCAGACGTAACCTCAGTACCGGACTCCCACTCCTGGAGCGCTAATTTTTTAACGACTTTCCGGCATACTTTAGCAAGCTCCCGCTCCATGGCTCGAACACCAGCTTCGCGCGTGTAATAGCGGACAATATCGAGAATTGCTTCGTCCGCAACGCTAATTTCAGCAGGCTTTAACCCATTTACCTTGACCTGCTTAGGCAAAAGGTATTTACGCGCAATGCTAAGCTTCTCGTCCTCCGTGTACCCGGGGATTCGAATGACTTCCATACGATCCAGCAATGGGCCGGGGATATTCATGGTGTTTGAGGTACAAACAAACATGACATCCGACAGGTCGTAATCAACCTCAAGATAATGATCATTAAAGGCGTGATTTTGCTCCGGATCGAGCACTTCAAGCATTGCTGATGCAGGATCCCCACGATGATCCATACCCATCTTGTCAATTTCATCCAATAAGAACAACGGATTACGGACCCCGACCTTGACCATCTTTTGAATCAACTTACCCGGCATCGAGCCAATATAGGTACGTCGGTGTCCTCGAATCTCAGCTTCGTCACGCACGCCACCCAGGGCCATACGAACAAACTTACGATTAGTCGATTTAGCGATCGATTCGCCCAGTGAGGTTTTACCTACTCCGGGCGGTCCGACGAGACAAAGCACGGGTCCTTTGAGCTTTCTGACCCGCTTTTGAACAGCCAGGTACTCCAGAATACGGTCTTTTACCTCTTCAAGACCGTAATGATCCTGATCTAGGATGGTCTCAGCCCGCTTAATATCGTGTTTAACCTTGCTGCGCTTTGCCCAAGGAACACCGACCAACCACTCAATATAACCCCGCACCACCGAGGCTTCAGCGGACATGGGAGACATCATTTTAAGCTTATTCAACTCGGCATTCGCTTTTTCGATGGCCTCATCCGACATCTTGGCTTCGTCGATACGATTCTGAAGCTCATCGATCTCATTAGGTGCCTCGTCCATTTCACCCAGCTCTTTCTGAATGGCTTTCATCTGCTCATTCAAATAGTACTCACGCTGGCTTTTTTCCATCTGCTTTTTGACGCGACCGCGTATTTTCTTCTCGACCTGGAACAGATCGATCTCTGAATCCATCAAAGACATCAAATGCTCAAGTCGAGCTTTAACCGCTGACATCTCTAGAATGTTCTGCTTCTCTTGTAAATCCACTGACATATGCGCGGCTATCGTGTCGGCCAGCCGACCGGGCTCATCAATTCCGGAAAGCGATGTCAGAACTTCATTGGGCACCTTCTTGCTGACATTCACATACTTTTCAAAGTGATCCACCGTTTCACGAATTGCCGCATCAGCATCGGCATCACCCAGATCCTCGCACTCGATCTGCCTGACCGTTGCCATCGAGAAGGTTTCACCCGTATCGATAGCCTCAATAACCGCGCGCTCACTACCTTCTACAAGCACCTTAATCGTGCCATCAGGCAATTTGAGAAGCTGAAGAATCGTGGAGACGGTACCTACCTGGTAGAGGTCGTCCACATCTGGATTGTCATCCGGGGCATGGCGTTGAGCAACGAGCAGCACTTGCTTGTTACCTGCCATGGCGTGTTCCAGCGCTTCAATCGAGCGCTCGCGGCCAACAAACAGGGGAAGCACCATGTGGGGATAAACCACTACGTCGCGAAGTGGCAGTAACGGTAACTGAAGTGCGGATGTATCGCTCATAGTCATCTCCAAATGTTCAGGGTAGAGATGGGGGCTTTTTCACCAATCTCAAGCCCCTAGGCGCATCATTTTATGCGTCTTGAGCAGCAATCGTCTCGTCTTGTGTTTCGTAGACCAGCAAAGGTTCAGAGTCGCCGTTTATGACCGACTCGTCTACCACGATCTTGGCAACACCGGTCTGCGATGGGATGTTGTACATGGACTCAAGCAAGACATTCTCTAGAATAGACCGCAAACCCCGCGCGCCAGTCTTTCGCTCCATCGCCTTGGTAGCAACGGCACGTAATCCATCCTCGCGGAAATCGATTTCTACGCCTTCCATGTCGAACATCTTACGGTACTGCTTGGTAAGCGCGTTTTTGGGTTCGGTCAGAATTTGCATCAGTGCAGTGACGTCCAGCTCTTCCAGCGTCGCAATCATCGGCAAGCGCCCGACAAACTCAGGAATCAATCCATATTGAACAAGGTCTTCAGCCTCAAGGTCATGCAAGCTCTCGGCGAAATTCTTCTGCTCTGATTGGCCCTTTACATCTGCCGAAAAACCAATACCGCCTTTCGCTGAACGGTTTTGAATCACTTTATCCAGACCGGCAAACGCGCCACCGCAGATGAAAAGAATGTTGCTGGTATCAACCTGTAGGAACTCCTGTTGCGGATGCTTTCTGCCACCCTGTGGGGGCACTGACGCCACAGTTCCTTCGATCAGCTTAAGAAGTGCTTGCTGAACGCCCTCACCCGACACGTCACGCGTAATAGACGGGTTATCCGACTTCCGAGAAATCTTGTCGATCTCGTCGATGTATACGATGCCCATTTGAGCCTTCTCAACATCGTAATCGCACTTCTGTAGCAGTTTCTGAATGATATTTTCGACATCTTCACCCACATAGCCCGCTTCGGTCAGTGTGGTTGCGTCAGCAATCGTAAAAGGTACGTCTAATAGGCGCGCCAACGTTTCTGCCAGCAGTGTCTTACCAGAACCCGTCGGACCCACTAGAAGGATATTAGATTTACCCAACTCTACATCTGAGGCTTGACCCTCACCGGTGCGCAATCGCTTATAGTGGTTATAAACAGCTACTGACAGAACCCGCTTGGCTCTGGATTGGCCAATCACGTACTCGTCTAGAATTTCATTAATTTCGCGAGGCACGGGTAGCTTGTCAGACGCTTCTGGCGCCGCAGCTTCCTGAATCTCTTCTCGGATGATGTCGTTACAGAGGTCAACGCACTCGTCGCAGATGAAAACGGATGGTCCCGCAATTAACTTGCGGACTTCGTTCTGACTTTTCCCGCAAAAAGAGCAGTAAAGCAGTTTTCCGTTTTCGTCGCTGGTGCTATCACCCGTCATCGCGTCTGACCCTTTATCTTGCCTAACTTATCACTACAAAGATGATAGGTTTGTACGCCTATTGCAAGGCGACAGATCTGGTTTCTACAAAAAGGCGTTAGCGTGATGATATGACCTGGTCTACCAGGCCGTATTCCACGCTCTGCTCTGCACTCATGAAGCGGTCACGTTCGGTATCGCGCTCAATTACGTCCAACGGCTGACCCGTGTGTTCAGAAAGCATTCGATTGAGTCGCTCGCGCAAGAAGAGGATCTCTTTGGCCTGAATCTCAATATCGCTTGCCTGCCCCTGGGCACCGCCACTTGGCTGATGAATCATGGTGCGAGCATTTGGTAGCATGAGTCGCTTACCTTTAGCACCACCACTCAGCAAGAAAGCTCCCATTGATGCGGCTTGTCCGACGCACATGGTACTGACTTCAGGTTTGATAAATTGCATCGTGTCGTAAATTGACAGACCTGCGGTCACAGACCCGCCTGGGCTGTTGATGTATAGGTGAATATCCTTGTCGGGGTTTTCAGACTCCAAGAAGAGCAACTGAGCCACGACAAGATTTGCCATCTGATCTTCAATTGGGCCCACGATAAAGATGACGCGCTCCTTTAACAGGCGAGAATAGATATCGAACGAGCGCTCACCACGTGAGGTTTGCTCAATCACCATTGGCACTAGACCAAGTGCTTTCTCGTTTCCTGTCTCGTAGCCGTACGACATTCCTACTCTCCTAGTTAATTCGCAGCGCTTATTGCTGTGTCGCTGCGCGGGTCCGTTGCAATGCGTCCTGGTATCCCGTTGCTTCTTCAGTGACTTTAGCCTGTTCAAGTAGCTTTTCCACTACCGAGTCTTCCAAGACACGCGACTCAATGCCCATCAATTGGTTATTGTCTTCGTAGTACCAATTGATGACTTCATCTGGATCCTGATAGGTGGAGGCAATCTCCTCGATCAGCTCGCGCACTTTGTTTGGTTCAGCACGGACGCCCAGCTCTTGGACAAGCTCGCTGACTAACAAGCCCAATCTGACACGTGTTTCGGCGCGCTCGCTGAACATCTCATCAGGGAGAATACTCTTAAGATCCATATCTGGACTCACACCACCACCAAACTGTTGGAACATCTGGCCACGGAGTGCGTCTGTCTCTTGCGCAATCAGACTTTGCGGAATCTCAAGATCTGGATGTGCCTCTATGATGGCATCCATAACCTGCTGTTTAACGTGCGCATCGATCGCGCCCTTGAGCTCTCGCTCCATATTCTTCTGAACTTCGGATCGGAAAGCTTCTACATCGTCACCCTCTACGCCATAGGAGGCGAAGAGTTCGGCGTTGAGTTCCGCTAGCTCCATCGCTTTCACTGCCTTTACGGTCACTTTGAACTCGACTGCCGCCCCTTTAAGCTCTTCGGAGTGGTAATCCTCTGGGAATGTCAGTTCAAGCGTACGTTCATCACCGGCGGAAGCACCAACCAGCCCGTCCTCAAACCCAGGAATCATTCGGCCTGAGCCGAGCTCCAGCGCGGTATCTGTTCCAGCACCGCCATCGAAAGTCTCACCGTCTTTGAAACCCTCGAAGTCGATGGTCAGCGTGTCACCCTCTTCCGCAGCGCGATCAACGTCGACTAACTGTCCCTGCTGTTTCTGGAACACTTCGATGATGTCGTTGACGTCGCTCTCGCCGATGTCACAGGTAAGTTTTGTTACCTCAAAGTCTTTGACTTCGTTAAGGGAAACAGTGGGATAGATTTCAAATGTTGCAACGTATTCAACGTCCTTCCCACTCTCGACACTCTTGGCTTCGATGTTTGGTTGTCCTGCGGGTCTTAGATTTTCACCAATCACCGCCTCTTGGAACGACTGATTAATTACGTCACCGAGAACTTCCTGACGGACACCAGGGCCAAACCGCTGTTTCATGACGCTCATGGGAACCTTGCCGGGACGGAACCCAGGCAGGCGGACATTTTTGGACGCTTCCGCTAGCTTCTTAGCAACCGCGGAATCCACTTCATCCGCTGGCACACCCACTGTTAATTTTCGCTCTAAACCCGATGTCGTTTCTACCGAGACACGCATCTTCGTCTCCTAACTTAAAACACTTAAGGGCCCCGTCGTGGGGCAGTAATCCATGAAGGAATTTGGTGCGGAAGGAGAGACTCGAACTCTCACGTCGTAAGACACTGGAACCTAAATCCAGCGCGTCTACCAATTTCGCCACTTCCGCGCAAACGATCACTCATGCGAGTGCGTCGGTGGTTCCTGACCTACGGGCGCGGATGGTGTCACATTAGGTGAATCGATTCAATCGGGGGAGACCAATTCCATGGCAAGAATCGTCAAACTGATGCTGCTGTGATAAGGGGAATCTCACATCGTATGGGTAGGACGGTCAGAGACAAGACCAGTACCTAGATGCTCTTCAATTTTTGTGGCCGCAGCAAAGTCCGCTTCGGAGAATTGAACTCCTATCCCAGCCTGCCGATTACCCTGCGCACCTTTTGGGGTAACCCATACCACTTTTCCGTTGATCGGGATTTTCTCTGGTTCGTCCATGAGCGCCAGTAGGATGAATACCTCCTTTCCGAGCTCACACTTCTTATTCTTGGGTACAAAAAGACCGCCGTGCCGAACCAAGGGCATATAGGCCGCGTCCAATACCGCACGATCCTTGATCGTCAGGGAGAGGATGGCCTGTTTGTTGTCTCAGCCTATCGCTCACGGGCTTGGTTGCCAAGTCGCGTTCAAGCCCCCATGACCTCAAGGCTTCGATTAATAGCAGCCACATCTTCGCGCCTTGCTGTCGCAATCAAGCTCGCAATCTCGTAGCACGTGGACTCCTTCGCTGGAACGGCACCATAACGAAGTCGCTGCAAAAGCGAGGCGATGGCACGATGCAACTGAAGCAAGGCGATAAGTGAGCTGCTTTTAGCGGTCTGATTGCTCAGTCGTTCCTCAAGGGCAAGTGCGACTGCCTCGACACTGTCGGTAAGTTCAAAGCCTTGAAGCACGCCTGACGCGTCAGCCACAGACATGTCGGTCGACAACATCGCTTCAACCATGTTCATCACCACAGCGAGCGCCTCCGCTTTTCCATCGATAACCCATGAGACCAATCGTTCGAGCGCTCGATCGTTCCCGCTAATACCTGAGGGAACAGCAACGCCTGCAGCGCAAAGATGATCAATCGAAGAAGCGGCTGTGAGCGCGGGTAACCGCCAAGTCTGACATCGCGAGCGAATCGTAGCGGGTAATAGCCAGGTTCGCTGCGACAACAACACGATTAATGAGTTTCCCTGAGGCTGTTCTAGCGTTTTAAGGAGCGCATTTGAAGCGCCCGCGGTCATTTTCTCGGCGTCGGAGATGGCCAAAATCTTTTGAGACCCGTAACCCGCCGTTTTTGTGATGAAGTCGCCGGCTTCGCGGATCTGATCCACACCGATACTCGCTTTCCCCTCGGCGACCTCCACCCAACGATAATCACCATGCGTGCCGGCTGATACGCGGCTACAACTACTGCACTCACCGCAGGGCGAGTCATTATCTCGCTCACACAGAAGCGTCGCGCACAGACTACTAGCAACACTCGCAAGCCCAACTCCGGAGACACTTGTAATAAGAACGGCATGGGGTAGCTGATTATTGGTGTGTAGCGACAGGAGATTACCAATAACCATTTTATGCTCAGAAAAGACATCCAACATCATGACGTCCGGTCCAAAAAGGGCTTCAATATCTCTCGCAATGCACCCTGCACATCGTCAACTGATCGCGATGCATCAATGATTTTGAAACGCGAGTCGCATTCAGCACGGCTCAAGTAGCCATTTCTGACCCTCTTGAAAAACCCCAATTCCTCTTGCTCGAAACGATCGAGCTCAGCACGCTGGCGCGCACGCGCCATCCCAAGCTGCGGATCAATATCAAACAAGAGGGTGAGATCAGGATGTCTTCCGCGCTGAACCAACGTTTCAAGCGCTTCGATTTCGCCTAAGTCAAAACCTCGACCGAACCCTTGATAGGCGTAGGTGGCGTCAGTGAAACGATCACACAAGACCCACTTACCCTCGCGCAGCGCGGGTTCAATAACTTCGTGCAGGTGTTGCGCACGTGCCGCAAACACCATCAACAGCTCGGTGGTCACGGAAGGAGCCGTGCCTTCCTTCGACAACAGCAGCTCTCGCAAGGCCTCACCAATCGGTGTCCCACCCGGTTCTCGTGTTTGGATAAAAGGAACATCGTATTCCTCAAGCATGGACACAATAAAATCGCGGCTCGTAGACTTGCCTGCCCCCTCGCCCCCCTCAAGCGTAACGAACATTGCTGACGTTTTTGATCCTGTCATTGCTTGGGGCTCGACCGATAATCCTTGCGACGTTTCAGTTGATAGCGTCTCACATTTTCCTCGTGCTCGCTCAGGGTCCGACTGAACGCATGACTGCCGTCACCTTTTGCAACGAAATACAGAGCCTCTCCGTCTGTCGGATTCAGCGAAGCCACAATCGCCTCTTTTCCCGGTAGTGCAATGGGCGTTGGCGGCAAGCCAGTAATGCGGTAGGTATTGAACGGATTGTTGTCATCCCGCAAATGACGACGAGTAAGATTACCGTTAAATTCAGCGCCAAGTCCGTAGATAACCGTGGGATCGGTCTGAAGCCGCATACCCAGCGCCAAACGCCGAGCAAAAACACCTGCGATCTCAGGACGCTCACTGGCGACTCCTGTCTCTTTTTCGACGATCGAAGCCAAAATAAGAGCCTCATAGGGCTCTGTCAGTGGCAGGCTCTTATTACGCGCGCTCCACGCGCCCATCAACGCGTCTTGCATTGCAGCTCTTGCGCGTATCAGGACGTCAAGGTCTGTATCACCCGACTGGATGAGATACGTTTCGGGAAGGAATAAGCCCTCGGGGCTGGCATAGGGCTGAATGACATTCAAAAGACGCTCGTCATGAACGTTTTCGAGCACTTTCGTTACCTCGGGATGTTCCCACAGCGTCGATAAAAACCAACTGAAGGTAACGCCTTCCGGGATGGTGATTGGGTAGAGAATAACGTCATTTCTATCCATTCGATCGAGTAGTTGGAGGACAGTCTCCCCTGCAAAGAGCTGATACTCTCCTCGCTTTACTACAAGATTCTTACCGCTCAACCGCAATCCGACCCGAATCTTGAGCGCGGAGTCGATCACTCCCTCGGACTGCAGGGTATTCAGTACCCTAATTAGCCCGTCTCCTGGTTGAACCTCAAAAATACCCGGTGCCGCATTTAGATTGAGAGGATTATGTAGTTCATTTCGTGCTGATGAGACCAGAACAGTAACGGCTAACGAAGCGAGAAGCGCCAGTGCTAACCCAGTTCGTCTCAGCACCTGGCTGCGCTCAGCTGAACTTTTTAAAGACGAGCGTGCCGTTGGTGCCACCAAAGCCAAACGAATTCGATACTGCGACATCGATCGATCGTTCCTGCGCCGTACCCGACACGTAGTTCAAATCACAGCCATCGTCTGGATTTTCGAGATTGATCGTAGGCGGTGCAACACCATCACGGATCGCGAGAACTGAGAATATTGCCTCTACGGCGCCAGCAGCGCCCAGCAGATGTCCAATCATCGACTTTGTTGAGCTGACCGCCAAATCGTATGCGTGTCCCCCGAATACGCTCTTTATCGCCACGGTTTCGGCGACATCACCTGCTGGAGTCGACGTTCCATGAGCGTTGATGTAGTCCACATCAGAGGAGTTCATTGCGGCATCGCGAAGGGCGTTTCGCATTGCCAGAGCAGCACCACGTCCATCTTCCGGTGGCGATGTCATATGGTAAGCATCCCCACTCATGCCAAAGCCAACCACTTCCGCATAAATCTTAGCGCCCCTAGCCCGAGCATTTTCTAGCGATTCAAGCATCATCACACCGGCGCCATCACCCAGCACAAAGCCGTCTCGATCTTTGTCCCAAGGCCGCGAGGCGTGCTCAGGATCGTCGTTACGCGTTGATAACGCTCGGGCAGCTGCAAAACCGCCTAAACCAACCGGTGTCGTACCCATCTCTGCCCCGCCTACCAACATTGCATCCGCATCACCAGCCGCAATCAGTCGGGCACCCAAGCCGATGCTGTGTGTGCCGGTCGTACACGCAGTCACTATGGCCAGATTAGGTCCACGCAGATTGAACTCGATAGACAGGTTACCGGCCACCATATTGATGATTGAGCCGGGAACGAAAAAGGGAGAAATTTTTCGAGGGCTAGAATTATTGAGTGTTAAGGACATCTTCTCGATTAATCCAATACCACCTATGCCCGCCCCGACATTACAGCCAACTCGATCCTGATTTTCTTCAGTAATTTCGAGACCTGAGTCCCGCATAGCCTGAATGCCTGCGACCATTCCGTACTGAATGAACGCATCCATGCGCTTCGCGTCGCGTGCCTCTAGGTAACCGTCAGTAGAAAAATCATTGAGACTCGCACTAAAACGAGTAGAGAAAGCTGACGCGTCAAAATGATCAATTGGGCGAACCCCATTCACGCCATTGGTGACACCACGCCATGTACTGTCAACGTCCAAACCCAATGCGGTTATTGCACCCACACCAGTAACCACTACTCTGCGGTTGTTCATCTGTGCCCCCAGATATGTCAGACCCCTTATTGTACCAGCATAAAAAAGCCGCCCTTACTAGGGCGGCTTTTTTGCGAGATTAGTCTCTGGATTTAAGCGAGATTCTCGTTAATGTAATTAATAGCTAACTGAACAGTAGTGATCTGCTCGGCTTCTTCATCTGGAATTTCGGTATCGAACTCTTCCTCGAGCGCCATGACAAGCTCGACGGTATCGAGAGAGTCTGCGCCGAGATCATCAACAAATGATGACTCATTGCTCACTTCATCTTCTTTTACACCGAGCTGCTCTGCCACGATTTTCTTAACGCGATCTTCAGTATTGCTCATGACGTCCCCTTCCTGGTTTCCTGTTGTCGCCTGCCCTAAGACGGATAGCGTGCGGATTTTACCTATTATTGAACAGATTAAAACCCGCATTTTTTCGCATCACATGTACATACCGCCGTTCACGTGAATGGTTTCACCCGTAATGTAGGCACCCGAGTCACTCGCCAAGAAGGCGACCACTTTCGCGATCTCCTCTGGTTCACCCAAACGCCCTAATGGTATTTGACCCAGCATCAGAGACTTCTGATCGTCCGTTAGCACTTTGGTCATGTCTGTATCAATAAAGCCGGGCGCTACACAATTCACGGTTACTGCGCGCGACCCCAACTCTTTTGCCATTGCTCGGGACATCCCTTCTGCGCCCGCTTTACTGGCTGCGTAGTTGGCTTGCCCTGCATTCCCCATCTGTCCAACCACAGACGAGATATTGATGATACGGCCCCATCGAGCCTTCGTCATTCCGCGCAAGCAGGCTTTACTGACGGTAAACAGGGGATTCAAATTTGTCCCAATGACGTCGCTCCACTCTTCATCCTTCATCCGCATCATTAGATTGTCACGCGTGATTCCAGCATTGTTGACAAGAATGGTAGGAGCGCCGTGTTCCTCGGCAATTTCGCTAAGCGCCGCCTTCACAGCCTCAGTGTCGCTCACGTCGAGCCGCTTACCTACGCCGCCCCACTCCGAAAGATGCGACGTTATCGTCTCTGCACCAGCATCCGAAGTCGCCGTGCCTATGACGCTGTGCCCTGCCCTGGCCAGTTCCTGAGCAATAGCTTTACCAATACCGCGTGTAGCCCCGGTAACCAGCGCTACACGACTTTCTGTCGATCCACACATATCTAAGCCCTACAGATCGGTTACGCCAGCTTCAATCGCAACGACCGTCTCTAATGATTTAATAGGTACTGATTTATCCATTCTCTTACTCAACCCGCTGAGGACATTTCCGGGGCCACACTCGACAAAATGAGTGCACCCCGCCTCACGTAATGTGGCAATGCATGTTGTCCACAAAACGGGCGCTGATATCTGCCTAACTAAGCTGTGGCGAATTGAGTCCGCATTGCTTTGCAGCGAGCCGTCGACATTACTGACAACCGGAAACTGAGGTGTAGACCAGCTGACGTCCTCGAAGGCTTGCTGCATCACCTCGGCTGCGGGCTGCATCAAGGGAGTATGGAACGGCGCGCTAACGGGTAAAGGCATCGCTCTGCGCGCACCTGCGTCTTTCAAGGCTGTTATTGCCGCATCAACCGCGGCCGAGTGCCCCGCAATAACGACCTGTCCGGGCGCATTAAAGTTCACGCCGCCTACAAAGCTATCCGCCGTCGACACGCTGGTACACGTGCCTGTGACAACATCGTCATCGAGACCCATGACCACAGCCATGGCACCCACACCCACTGGAACCGCATCTTGCATCGCTGCACCACGTTGCCGAACCAAGCGAACGCCGTCTGCCAACGATAAGGTGCCTGCGCTGACAAGAGCCGAATACTCTCCTAAGCTGTGGCCTGCGCCTGCTATTGGCTGAAACGCATTGGCCTCAGTAAAGGCTCGAAAAAGCGCAACGCTGGCCGTTAGTATCGCCGGCTGGGTGTATTCGGTAAGGCCTAGTTTTTCCGCAGGTCCCTGCGATACCAATTGCCACAGATCATAGCCAAGAGCCTCGCTGGCCTCGGAAAAGGTATCTGACACAACTGAAAACGCGCCGGCTGCTTCCTCAAGCATCCCGACGCGCTGCGAACCCTGTCCGGGAAAAACGACGCCAAATGACATAAGTTCAGTCGTCGTTGTTTGTATCGATGACCTTCTGACCCTTGTAGAAGCCATCGGTGCTTACGTGATGACGACGACGCGTCTCACCTGACGTGCTATCCACAGTCAGTGTGGACCCACTCAGCGCATCGTGCGACCGACGCATACCGCGCTTGGAACGCGTTTTACGATTTTGTTGAACAGCCATGGTGCTCTCCCATCTCTTTAAGCGGCTCGGTGTAGGACACCGAATCCAGTGTTAAGTTCTATCCCTTGACGTCCTCTGCGCCCGGTGTTTTCAGTAAAGCACCTAACGCCGCGAACGGACTTGCTTTCTCTTCGCCAACATCCATCGTTGAGTCGCCGAACGCTCTCGATACGGCCTTACAATCACCCGCGTCATGCATGGGCACTGCGGGCAACGCAAGAAGTAATTCCTCCTCCACCAGCGCATGTAAGTCGCTGACGTCGCCGGCTACCAGCGGGTCATAACCCGATGGCAGCTCTTTAATCGAATCCTCGTTCCAAACGACACAGAGGCTAGTCTGCGTTGCCAGTTCCAGCTCGCATTGAGAGAGGCAACGCTGACACTCGAGAGCCACTGTCACCTGCACTCTGACGTCAACGATGTAGCGATGTTGCTCGTCTTTCCAGCATCTGAGTGTCGCGTAAGCAGGCTCTTTTCCGCTTGCGATGACAGCTTGTAATCTTGGCATCCGAGTCACTAGCACCTCACCTTCGACTTCGATGCCGCGGGAGGCCCAAATTCGTAGCTCAGCCTCGCGTGGTAATGCAGTGTTCGACATGGCGGCGGACTATACGTTCCGCGCCTTTAACTGTCAAAATCGAAAGCTGTCAAAAACTAACACGACTAATATGCCCTCAAGAGATCCAGTGCTCATCCTTGCTTCAACCTCGACGTACCGAGCCAACCTGCTTGACCGTCTGCGCATTCCTTTTGAGACGAGCGCGCCTGCTGTAGACGAATCTCGGTTACCCAATGAGACGTTTAACGTCATGGCAGCACGTTTATCCCAAGCGAAAGCAAAGGCAATTAGACATCCCAATGCCTTAATTATTGGCTCTGATCAGGTTGCCGTAGTGGGAGACCAGCAGCTCCATAAACCGGGCTCTGTGAATCGTGCGGTAGAGCAACTGGAGTTTATCAGCGGCAGAACCGTTGAGTTCTATACCGGAGTATCACTCTGGAACACTGCGAGGGATCGTTGTCAAACAGAGGTTGTGCAGTATAAGGCGACATTCCGAGACTTTAACCGTCACGAAATCGAAGCCTACGTCGCTGCCGACTCGCCGTTAGACTGCGCAGGCGCTTTTAAGTGGGAGCGTTTAGGAATTTCTCTGATTCAAGCGCTCGAAGGCGCTGACCCTACTGCCCTGGAAGGCCTACCCCTGATAGCCCTGTGCAACATGTTACGCAATGAAGGCCTAGCGTTACCCTGAACTGTTCGCTCCAAACGAATCACACACCGCAGAGAGTTCATCGTCGAGTGGCGCCTCGAAACGGTAGCGTCGTCCACCTAAACGAAACTCCAACCGCTGTGCATGCAGGAATAATCGCTTTAGCCCGTGCGTCTTTGCGAGTGCGAGCTGTTCTTCAGACCCGTATTTTGGATCGCCTAGGATAGGGTGACCCGCGTGCTGTGTGTGAACACGTATCTGGTGCGTCCTACCAGTCACTGGCTTGGCCTCGATCAAGGTCGCGCCCCGATAACGCTCAATCACCCTAAAATCAGTCAGGCTTCGACGCCCTTCTGGCGTCACTCGGACAATACGCTCCCCAGACGGAAGCGCGGATTTCTCAAGAGATGCCTCGACACGCGCTCGATGTGCAGGCCACTTTCCAGCAACAAGTGCCAGATAACGCTTATCGACGCCATCACCTCGCAGCAGTGTATGAAGCTCGCGCAGGACCGAAGCGCGTTTCGCAATCATGACCAAACCCGATGTATCTCTATCAAGCCGATGAACAAGCTCCATATACCGTTGGTCTGGGAACATCTGTCGCAGCGACTCAATGAGCCCGAACTGGACCCCGCTGCCGCCATGCACCGCAAGGCCTGTGGGTTTATCGATTACCATCAGCTCGCTGTCGTTGTGAATGATGCTGCGGTCGATTCGTTGCGACCAGCGATCTGGAACACGCCTCCCCTCTTCCCGTGCAGCGACTGAGATGGGCGGTATTCGAATGACATCACCAGTATTCAACTTGCGTTCAGGCTTGGCTCGCCCCTTGTTGACGCGAACCTCTCCCGTCCTGATCGCTTTGTAGATGCGTGTTTTAGGGACGCCACCCAATATCCGCATCAAGTAGTTATCAAGGCGCTGACCCGATTCCTCGTCGGACAACTCAATGAATTGAACTCTGGATTCAGGTTGGGATTCAGACATCGCGCTCTACTTAACTCTTTGATTGATGAATCAACACCCCAGTGCTATGCTCCGCCCTGGTTTGCGATGGACCGAGAACGGCGCGAAAGCGACCGGGAGGAGACTACCCGAAACACGGACCGCAAAACCAGTAAAACGAACTCGAAGCGCCAGCGAATTGGAAACGGAAACGAAGCACGGCAGCTCAGAGTTATTTGTAAACACCGCGATCCGATAGCGCGGAGAGATTTAGGCTGAGTTAACCCGTAATATCAGCCACGACAAGACGAACTAAGCGACAGAGCCCTGTCCGCTCTCTGACATGTCGTGCACTACTGTGCACTCCCCCGCTGTTGGGTTGCCTTATGGAACCTGACACATGAAGAAAATGTTGATTAACGCCACCGAGCGCGAGGAAGTTCGCGTAGCGCTCGTAGATGGCCAACGCCTGTACGATCTCGATATCGAAAATCGGGCGCGACTGCAGACCAAAGCCAATATTTACAAGGCAAAAGTTACTCGCGTCGAACCCAGCCTAGAGGCTGCGTTCGTGGATTTTGGTGCAGAACGACACGGCTTTTTACCGCTCAAAGAAATTGCACACCAGTACTACCGTTCCTCATCTCCCGATGATGGCAAGATGAAGATTAAAGATGCGATCAAAGAAGGCACAGAGGTCATTGTCCAAGTAGACAAAGAAGAGCGTGGCACCAAAGGCGCTGCGCTTACGACCTACATCAGCCTACCCGGGCGTTACATGGTGCTCATGCCTAACAACCCGCGGGCGGGTGGCATTTCACGTCGTATCGAGGGTGATGATCGCTCTGAACTCCGAGACGCACTGGCCCAACTGGAAATACCCGACGGTATGGGTGTCATCATCCGTACGGCCGGTGTCGGTCGAACGGCCGAAGAACTTCAGTGGGACCTCGATTACCTCTTGAAGCTCTGGGCAGCCATTTCGGAAGCTGCAGACGAGAATGCACCGCCAACGCTGCTTTACCAGGAAAGCGACGTCATCATCCGAGCGATTCGCGACTATCTGAAAGACGATATCGATCAAGTGTTGATCGACGAGCCACACGCGCACCGGCAAGCACTCGACTTTGTCAGTATGGTCATGCCGAAGTATCAGAACCGCATCAAGGCCTACAACGACGGCCTACCCTTGTTCAATCGATTCCAGGTCGAGGGTCAAATCGAGACGGCTTTCCAACGCGAAGTCAGACTCCCCTCTGGAGGCTCTATCGTGATCGACCCGACCGAAGCTCTGGTATCGATTGATATCAACTCGGCACGAGCGACCAAAGGAAGCGATATCGAGGCAACAGCGCTTCAGACCAATCTTGAAGCGGCCGACGAAATTGCACGCCAATTGCGTCTTCGTGATATGGGCGGATTAGTTGTTATCGACTTCATTGACATGAATGCGTCGAAGAATCAACGCTCGGTCGAGAATCGCATGCGAGAAGCACTTGAGATTGACCGAGCTCGAGTACAACTGGGCCGGATTTCTCGCTTCGGCTTGTTGGAAATGTCCCGTCAGCGGTTGCGCCCATCGCTGGGAGAAACCAGCGGAATGGTCTGTCCACGCTGTACAGGCCAAGGCTCGATTCGTGACACCAAGTCACTGGCGCTCGCCATCTTGCGATTAATTCAGGAAGAGGCATCCAAGGAGCGTACTGGCGAAGTGCGTGTGATTGTCCCCGTCGATGTATCGGCCTTCCTGCTCAATGAAAAGCGCGCTGCCGTCGGCGAAATCGAGCAGGCTACTAAAGTGCGGGTGGTCGTGATTCCAAACCCGAATATGCAGACGCCGCATTTTGAGGTTATTCGACTAAGAGATGACGAAATTTATCAGGACGATCGCGAGAGCTTCGAGATTGACCTCAGTGAGTTTGATCGCGAACCAGCCTACGAGGACACCGAGAAGCCGGTAGCTGCGCCTCAAGCGCTCGTGCGTGGGGTGACACCCGACGCACCGCCACCCGCGGTCGCTCCTGAGGTAGCTCCAGAGCAGATAACTGCAGCGGCTGAAGCCGCAGAAAGTCCAAAACCAGGTCTTTTCCCGCGTTTGTGGTCGGCCTTGTTCGCGCCAATGCCAAAGGTGGAGGAAGACGCTGAAGACGAAGCCTCAGATTCCAAGAAGAGCGCGAGCCAAAACGGTACCAAACCCAAGCGTCGCAATAATCGACAGCGAAAGCGTCCTGCCAAGCAAACTCAGGCAGCTGACACAGCCGAGGAGACTACTGAGGTCACACAAACTGCTGCGAATACGTCGGATGACTCCAATGCCGACGGTGAGCCTAAAAAACGTCGCAGACGGGGTCGCAGAGGCGGGCGTAGACGCTCAGGAACTGATGTAGCTTCAGACCAAATGAATGCCGAGGAGGCAGTCAGCGACAGCGAAGCAGCTGCTGAAGACACTGACGGGGCAGATACTGAACAAGATGCATCGCAGGAACCCCGTCACCGACCAGCGGAAAAGCGTTCTGAGGGGCGTCGCCGTCGACGACGTGGTCCCAAGCCCGTACCCGATACGGCTGGCAATACGGAGCCCACTGCCGTTGAGGGCGTGCAATCTACCAGCGCTGCTACGCTCGCAGATGTCGATAGCGACAACGGTTCGGATGCAAGCGCTGAAGAGGCGTTATTTGCAACCATCCCATCGGCGCAGACAACCGATGCATCGACCGCTGAGAGTGGAGAGGAGCCTCCTGAGGTCAATGAAACGGTCGAGATCGAGGCGGTTAACACTGGCTCCAATCAGGCCAAAAATCAACACGACATGTCGGGCATCACTGCCGAGGGTCGTGCCATTAATGACCCGCGAATAGATGCACGACCTGTTGGTAAGATCAAGGTGCAAACAGCGATTGGCAGCGTGTTTGGTGCCGAGGCTTTCCCCGACGCTCAGCACTTTGCGAGCGCGGCACCGAGAGCCGCAAATGATCCCCGAGGCCCGAGAATCGATGAGCCTGCGGCAAATGATGAATTAATCGAGGAAAATGAGGCGGCCGACGCTTGATCGGGGGAACAGCCTCGCTATAATGCGGCGCTTCTCGAGACTAGCGTCCTGGGAGTTTTGGTGGGCTGGCTGAGTGGTCGAAAGCGGCGGTCTTGAAAACCGTTGAACCGAGAGGTTCCCGGGGTTCGAATCCCTGGCCCACCGCCATTTTAAGAAAACCGTCGAAAGACGGTTTTTTTATGCCTGAGGCTTTACCAAGCATATCAACTGCTCCGAAACCATCGGTCGCACAGAACCTACTACTCCGCGGGCCAGCCCCAGTCGCTCACATTACTGTTGGCTGCCATCCAGACGAAAACGAGATAGGCCGCAACGTTTTGATCCATTGCCGCAGGGTCGATTTTGTCGAGCGTATCATCTGGCGTGTGATGCAAATCGAAATAGTCGCTCCCATCTTGAACAAAGCGGAACCCAGGGAAGCCCTGTGCGTTCATGGGACTGAGGTCAGGCCCGCTGGATCTCGCACTGTTACTGCCCGGGGCAATACCTAACGGCTCGACGAGCTCGGCAATCTTGTCCGCCACAGGCTTTGCTTGCTCATTGATGTTGCGAGTGATCTTCCAGATCCTGCCGGCGCCAAAGTCGCTTTCCGTGCCGATGACATGATTCCGCAGGGTATCTTTGTGCTTGTCTGCATAAGCATAACCACCGAGCAGTCCTACCTCCTCCGAGCCCCATAAAACCAGCCGAATGGTGCGGCGGGGCTTGAGACCCGCTTCTTTAATGCGTCGTAATACTTCCATTGTGATAGCAACACCCGCCCCGTCATCAATAGCCCCCGTTCCAAGATCCCAACTGTCTAGGTGCCCACCGATAACGACCAGCTCATCGGCTAGGTCACTGCCGGGCAGCTCGGCGACCACATTGCCGCTCTCTACCACGCCCGTGTAGCTGGGCGTTAAGGTCAATTTGACGCGAATACTTTGGCCCCGCTGCGCCATTCGCTCCAGCTGGTCGGCATCAGGGTTGGACAAAGCCGCAATAGGAATGGGGGTTACGTCACTCGAGTAACTCATGTTGCCCGTATGCGGCATACGGTGGCTGTCGGTCCCGATCGAGCGAATGAGAGTCGCTATGGCACCGCGGCGACCCGCCTCAACAGCACCGGCAGAACGCAGTCGAACAAAATGCCCGTACGAGGAACCGTCCTGAGTGCGCTTCATGGCATGACCAACGTAGGCAATTTTACCTCTCAAGGAATCATCAGGCGCAGCCCGAAGCGCGGCCAAGGATTCAAAAAGAACGACCTCTGCCTCAACACCCCTTGCAGGTGTTGCCACACTGTTGCCTAACGAGGTGATAGCCAGCTTTTGTGGGAATGGTGATACGACCTCTGCCGTCTCAGCGCCGCGACGCCAACCCTCGATCATGAATGGTTCCACACGAACATTTTCAAACCCGTAGCGCGTGAGGTTTTCGACAGCCCAGTCTCTCGCTCGAGCTTCCGCCTCGCTGCCAGCAAGTCGCGGTCCAACTTCAGTAGTTAAGCTCTCGACAATATTCCACGCGCGTGTCCCCGACATCGCGTCGTCACGAAGTAAGATTGCCGTCTCGACATCAGCTTGTGAATACGAAGTGTCGCTAGTAGCCCACCCTGTGGGTACACACAAAAAAGCGAGAATGACTATGCATAGGCGAAGGTTTGGCATGACAATTTCTCTCTGTACTAATTTCCGTGCTGATACGTTTCACTGTAACAGGCGCAGTATGATGAAAATCACATTGAGTGGAACTTTTTTGCGGGCCTCACGATCAAAAAGTAGATACCGCCTTTGGATAGCGTCATGAAAAAACTGAGATTTTTCCTATTGATTCAGCTCGTTTTGGGGCTTCTCATCTGTGTACCTTCATTGGCCACAACACTGCTTGACGTCACCGGTAAGGGGATGGTCTCAGTTGCACCTGACGAAGCAACCGTCACAGCACAGGTATCACTAATCGATCGGGACGCAGGCAAGGCGCAGGCACGCGCTTCAAAAGAAGTCAATGAAATGCTCTCCGCCATAAAATCATTTTCACTAAAGCCAGACAGTCTGAACGCGAGCGAACTGTCGTTACTCCATGAATACCGGTGGGATAGAGCAACCGATCAGCTGCAATTTATCGGCTTCAGAGTCACACGAACTATCTCTTTCACCATTGCCGAAATAGACCGCTTGGGGGCGGCATTGAGCGCTCTTGCCAATGCTGGAGCCACGCTAATCAGCTCTCCCGTAATGGGGTCTTCCGAGGCACAGGACGCAAGGGATGAAGCACTGGTCAAGGCCGTGACGGACGCGCGAAAAAAGCTCACACTACTTGCGGGGGCCGCGAACATGTCGCTTACCAGCATCACACAAATTTCTGAAGAAGCGCCCTATTCGCCAAGACCGCAGCCCACTATGATGCGCGCGGAAATGGCGCTCGATTCAGCTTCTTCCAATACCTTTTTACAGGGAAATTTAACCTTTGTGGCAGAAGTTAGGGCACAAGCAGAGGCTGAATAGCGTTTTTGCTTGGATATGAACCGAGTCGCCCCTATATTAGGTGGTGTAACGAAATAATTACCCAATTGGTTAACTTATGAGAGGAACCAAACATGGCTGAAAGACGAGTCGATGTCTCAACTGCACCAATGGACGTGGCAACGCGCCAGACAAATAGAGTTCTACGCAACACCTACATGCTGTTAGGGATGACACTGGCGTTCAGTGCAGTAACCGCAACTATCTCAATGGTGCTTCAGTTGCCGACCTTTATGTATCTGGTCTTCGTTCTGGTGGGTTTCGGTCTGCTGTTTGTCGTCAACCGAATGGCAGACAGTGCAAAGGGCCTTCCCGCTATTTTCGCGTTCACAGGCGTGATGGGGGCCGCACTAGGTCCGCTACTTAACGTCTATTTCGCACTGCCCAATGGACCCAATTTAGTGTTGCAGTCACTAGGCGGAACGGCTCTCATCTTCTTTGGACTGTCGGCTTATGCATTGCAGTCAAAGCGCGACTTCTCCTTTATGGGTGGATTCCTGTTTGCTGGCTTGTTGGTCGCCATCGTGGCCATGATCGCTAACATCTTTTTGGCCATTCCTGCGCTGTCACTTACCATTTCGGCCGCGGTTGTAATGATCATGTCGGGTCTTATCCTGATGGATACAAGCCGCATCGTTCATGGTGGTGAGACCAACTACATTCGTGCCACCGTGGGCCTGTACCTCAATATTTTCAATTTATTCGTGCACTTACTTCACCTACTCGGTGTGTTCGGCGGTGACGACTAAACCATCTCTTCAGTATTAAAACCCCGGCTTGCCGGGGTTTTTTATTGCGCACTCGATTTCAATGACCACACTGTCCTTACTCATCAAAAATGAACCGGTTGTGACCGCGGCAGCCCTTCGTTTTGCCAGGGCTAGTAGCGATACCGATGCGCGTATGCATTGCGTCTTTTTTTACGGTAAAGGTGTGTTGCACGCCAAAGGTCCAGAGAAACAGTTTTGGTCTGACTGGTCGCGCTCGGTGGGCGCCCGGCTCGTTCTCTGCAGTGCCTCCGCTGAAGCCTTTGGACTCAAAGCAGACGACGATTTTTCTCTCGAAGGTTTGGGTGAGCTTATTGAGGCGGGGCTTAAAAGCGGCAAGGTGCTGAGTTTTGGATAAGAGGAGCACGTGGCTGTTCATCATCGGCAGTAGGCCCTACACCCATGAGCTTCCCAGCGACCCGGCTATTGACGCGTCAATGGCTGCAGGCGCCTTTGGGCAAAAGGCCTCAGTGTTGTTCACCGGTGCGGGTTGTCAGTATCTAAACCAAGATATATCGCCGCCGACTGACCAGGCCGATCTGCGGAAACTCCTCAAGTCACTGCCGCTCTACGAAATAGATCATCTTTACGTGAGCTCAAACGAACCTGCCGATATCACTGTCGTTGATCTACCTGTGACCTGCCTCGAGCCCTCGGATATCGCTTCACTCATAAGCAATGCATCTCACGTGGTGACCTTCACATGAACGTTCATGTCATCAATCGTGCACGAGCATGGCCTACTGCTAGACCATTCATCGCGGCAGATGACCTCGTGGTTTGGACCGATACATCGGCCATCGGATGCCTTGCCGAAGAGCTTAAATCAGCAGGGGTGAAAATTGTTTGTCTTGCTTCAGACGATGGATCATTCGAGAAGAATCATGATTTTACCGTCATTAGCGACCAAGCCTGGGTACAATACGTGCTTGGCTCAACCACCCTTTGCTCATGGGGATAGTGTGATTACGCGTCTGTCATCCATAACGCTCGATAAGCACGGCTTTTTGAAAGACCAACAGGCTTGGACGCGCGAGCTGGCCTCGGTATTTGCAGCGGAGGAAGGCATTGCGTTGCAGGATGAGCACTGGGAAGTCATTTATCTGCTGCGAGAATACTTCGAAGAGTTCGATGTATCACCTGCTAATCGAGCGCTGGTAAAATACGCCAAACTAAAACTTGGGCCCTCGAAGGGATCGAGCATTTATCTAATGTCCCTATTCCCAGGCTCCCCTGCCCGCGTCGGTAGTCGAATAGCCGGCTTACCCAAGCCTAAAAACTGTCTCTAAGTTCTCGTGCTACCCAACGATTTTCAACCCGAGCGCTATCAGGAGCTACTTAGTGAAAAGGTAGCGATGATTATCCCCCACTTTGAGAGGATGGATGCGCCTGAGCCCCAAATATTCCTCTCGCCCACCCATAGCTTTCGGATGCGAGCCGAATTCAGGGTCTGGCATGATGGTGAGGATCTCAACTTCGTCATGTTTGAGTCTGACAGACCACGGGAGCCCATTAAGATCACCGCATTTCCCTTCGGCAGTGAAAAAATGCAGGCGGTACTGGACCCGCTGATTGCGCTCCTGCAAGGTAACACAGTACTTCGCACCAAGCTTTTCCAGGTAGAGCTTTTAACCACACTATCCGGTGAGTGCCTAGTTACTTTGATCTACCATCGACAACTCGATGACGCGTGGGTTCAGGAAGCAACACAGGTCGAAAAAACACTGAAAATCAAGGTGGTTGGTCGATCGCGCGGCCAGAAGCTGGTGGTAAGTGACGATTGGGTTACGGAGATACTTGTAGTTGAGGGATGTTCGCTTACCTACAAACAACCCGAACAAGCGTTTATACAGCCCAATGGCGTGGTTAATCAGGAAATGCTCGGGTGGGCATGCGCGCATGCTCAGAATTCAAATCAAGACCTTCTTGAGCTGTATTGCGGTATTGGTAACTTCACGATCCCGCTGTCGAAACACTATCGACGTGTTTTAGCGACCGAGGTGTCCAAAGTGGCCACTAGGGCGGCGCAGGAAAACTTGGTGTTGAATGAAGTCGACAACGTCGCCTTCGTGCGTTTGGCTGCGGAAGAAGTGACCCAAGCAATGAACGGTGAGCGCGAATTTCGTCGACTGAAGTCGCTAGACCCGCGATTGAGTGACTATGAGTTGGCTACTGTCTTTGTTGATCCGCCGCGCGCGGGTCTCGACGATGGCACGGCAAGGCTATGTCAAAAATTCAATCAAATTCTTTATGTCAGCTGTAACCCATTGACTTTAATTGATAATCTTAAATCGTTGAGCGTGACGCACCGAATCCAGGCGCTCGCGTTTTTTGATCAGTTTCCATACACCCATCACCTGGAGTGTGGGGTCAGTCTGATACGGCGAGGAGAACATGAAAGCACTAACTGACGTACAGGTAGAATACGCGCTTAAGACCACACACAGTCGATGGCGTCTTGAAGGCAAGTTCATTCGTCGTGACTTTGTGTTTCAGAACTTCGTCGAGGCCTGGGGCTTTATGAACAGCGTTGCCCTACTCGCCGAGTCAATGGATCATCATCCCAATTGGGACAATGTGTATAACCAGGTGACCATCCGACTGTCGACGCACGACGCCGACGGCCTGACCGAAAAGGACTTTCAGCTGGCTGGCGCGATCGATTCGGTATTGCCATAGGATTATTGGCTGAAGAAACCCTCGATCGCAGCGATAACTGCCTCATCCTTCAGCATCGGTGCATGCCCCACATCAGCAACCTCGAGATAAGCCATCGCGGGTACGCGACGCTGCATTTCGGCTGTAATTCGGGTGTCGAGAAGGTCCGACAAGGCCCCTCGTATTAGCATCAGGGGTTGTTGTCCTAGCAAATCGAATACCGGCCACAGATCTGGGGGTACGGCGTCCGAATCCTCCGCAGTTACCGCCTCAGAGATCCTCGGGTCATAGTCCAAGACGGGCACACCGTCGATCTCCTTAAAGATTTGTCGCGCGAACTGCTCCCAGCCCTCATCTGACAAGGTGGGAAACGCCACCTCGTTAATTTGTCTGTTGTAGGCCACTGCCTCAGTCCACGTGGTGACTGGCTCGCCCTGCCCTACATAACCTTTGATTCGGTTGAGGCCTTCGTCACAGAGCTCGGGGCCAATATCGTTGAGTACTACATGGGAAAAGACACCCGGCATCGCTGAGTTCATGACCATCGCCATGAGTCCGCCCATAGAGGTTCCTACCGTGGCGACACGGGAAACATTTGCCGCCTGTAAAAGCGCGAACATATCTCGAACGTAGTGGGGAATAGCGTAGCGTGTTGGGTCCGTATCCCACTCCGACTTGCCCCTACCGCGCTGCTCGGCAACCAATACGCGATAACGCGTAGAGAGACGATTAGCGAGGACTCCGAAATCTCGCGAGTTGCGGCTTAGGCCATGCATTAACAGCACACATTGAGCATCAGGAGAAGGTGCAGGATAGTCACGCGCATACAAGTTGAGGCCATCCTCGCTTTGGTAGAACAAATCCTCGTATTTGGGGCTCTGCTGCTCCGACATTAGCCCGGATACGCCTCGGCGAGACCTCGGTAAACCGCGTCCGCAAAGTCTGTCTGGTTGGGATCTAGCCGAACGAGCAAATCGGACAGATGCTCATTATCTTCGCGGCCAGCCCAAATTTTGATGTATGAGCCGTCTTTGTAACCGTGGTCCTGCCGGAAAAAGTTGAGGACGTTTTTACCTACGTACATGCAATACAGCTGCTCGAAGCTGAGGTCACTCGCGGCCATGAGCCCCAAAAACGCGCTGGTGGAGAACGACTGACTCGTAATGCACGACTCAGCTAAGACCTCAGTGGCCTCTAGCAGAGACGACTCTTTCGGTGTAGCGGATAAGTCTTTTGCAATTTGAGCCGCCAGTTTATCGACACTGTCACAGCGGCAAATCATGGCAGATAGTCCAAAATGCCATATATCCACGACTTCAAGTTGAATTTGCTCAATGTCGGGGTCCGCGTGCTTCCACCACTTGTAACCCGCGTGATCCATCAGCTCAGCGCACTCGATCCATGCAGCCCGGTACCATTCAAAGCCTTGCTCGCGCCACTCAGGATGAACCTTGGTATTCATCCGGTCTTGCAGGTCTAGCATGGTACGTACAGCATTTAACATTTAGGGAGGTCCTATTAGGTTTGGTCTGGAAACGGTACCATGGCGCGCCACGTTTTAGGCAGTAATTTAAGGATTGAGAAATGACTAGCGGTGATCAGATTGCACGATTGAATGAGCACAAACCGCCATTCATCGAACTGCTTAACGGGCAGATCATTGCAGCCGATAGTGAGGCTCAGAGCTGTACGTTTGAGTTTCTACCCACAAAGGACCACTGTCACTCTATTGATGTGGTGCAAGGCGGTTTCATCACCGTAATGCTCGATGCCGCTATGTCACACGCCGTCTTCGCGCATTTGGGCCCTGAGGGCGTCGTTGCACTCTCAAGCCTCGAGGTTACAACGCGATACCACGCGGTCACCCGCGGTGGCAAAGGCCCTGTTTACGCCAAGGGCTGGATTCGCCAAGCGACCTACAAAACCGCCTTCATGGAGTCAGAGCTTCTCGATGAAGACGGGAAGCTACTGGCGACCGCCCAGAGCGTTGCCAAGATGAGTAGAGTATCATCGTAAGGGCAGCCGCAGGGCCATCACTGGCTACTGAGTCACTTCGACCGTTCCGCTCGCGGATACGCTAGACGCATCAACAACCACTGACTCTCCTGTGCTGGTTTGCGATACATCTATTTCCGACACAGTCACCGTAAAATTTTTAGTAACCGTCGTTGGCGGAGGTGGCGTGGTGCCACCGCCGCCTGAAGGTGGTGCAGAACCACCGCCGCCACCTCCACCACAGGCGGCAAGCGCCGAACTAAGGAAGAGAGCGCCACAGACTTGCTTCATTTGATTCATCAGTAACATCATTATTTCCTCAAAGTTCGTAAGTGATTAAGACCTGACTCGCCTCGGTCGTAATCAGCAATGCTTCGTTAAAGGTAAATGTGACGCTGCCATTATCGGTGGTATAGAAACCCTCAGCTACCAGCTCTGAGGTGTCAGCAACACCGTCGGCATTAGCATCCGCGAATACCTTCACCGCACCCACTTCATTGGAATCATTGAGATCACCAGTTGCGTCAAGTGTAAGCCCATTAATCTGCGCATCAGCAACATCAGCCTGGACAGTGAATGCGAGGACCACGGTATCTCCATCGCCCTCTTCAAAAGCGGTCGACGAGAGCTCCGTCACTGCAAAGGTAATGTTCAAGCTTGAACCGGTATCGTTCGCTGAACCGCTAATGTCGGCACTCCCACTCTCGTAACCCGAGCGCGAGGTGCTGACAGTGACCACACTGCTCTGGCCCGACGTTAGGCCCACTACCGTTATCAATCCTGATGAACTGATCGAGGCGGTACCGGCAGTCGGAGTGACATCCCAGGTGAAGCCTGAGTCGTAGTTGCTCACCTGAGCGGTGAATCCATCCGCAGTCGAGACAATGCCACCAAACTCGGGGGTCAACGCTGCTCCCACACTCGCCGAGCCACTAATCTCAGCCGTACCGCTTTCGTAGCCCGTGCGGGAAGCAGTCACGCTGACTGTCGCGCTTTGGCTAGGCGTCAGGTCACTGACCGTTATCAAGCCAGCTCCATCGATGGCCGCACTCCCTGTAGATGCAGACACCTCCCAAACGTAGGCCGCATCGTAGTTACTAACCTGCGCCGTGAATCCGTCAGCAGTAGAGCTCACTGCACCGAATTCGGGTGTCAGTGCAGCACCTACGATGGCGCTACCGGTCACCTCAGCCTCTCCATCATTGAAGCCTGCACGCGAGGCGGTAACCGTGACCGTTGCACTCTGCCCTGCGCCCAATCCTATGACGGTAACAAGGCCGGTGCCGCTAATGCTGGCAGAACCTGCAGTTGTCGCTACATCCCACGTAAATTCTGCATCGTAGTTACTGACCTGCACCGTGAAGCCATCGGCGGTGCTAGTCAGCGCAGCAAACGCAGGAGTCAGTGAATTACCGTCTGCTCCCACCGGGATGGCCGGAGGGAAGCTCACGCTTTCACCAGGCCAACCCTCTGCGAAAGGGGTTACCCGACAATCGTAGGTCTCCCCATTAATGAGACCCTCAACCACAAGTGGTGAAGACGCTCCGGACGCGGTGCCCTCGGAAGTTGATGAACGTGAAACGATGGTGACGCCCCAGCTCTCGAGCTGACCGCTGTCCTCAAGCTGAGTGTCCGAGACATCTAAAACCCAGGTGCCAAGCGTGCTCTCGCCCTCGAAGGCCGACAGTGATTCAGCAGGCAGTGCAGTGATGGGGTAGGTCTCGATTACATTGTCGTCACCGTCTGTACCCACTGTCTCCTTCAGCCTTACCGTTGTTCCGCCTGGTGATGAGAGGTCAACCACCACATCACCACGCCAAGTGTGCGTGATGTTAACAGGCACCTGAATGCCGTCCTGTTCGATGGTGAAGTCATCCGTAATTTCCAACTCGCTTGTAATTGGCGTATTCTCATCAAACGGCAACAGCGCTTCGATTGAGTAATCGGTTTCCGTCGAAATGGACTCAGTTGCGCAGTACGCCTCATAGGTATCAGCAACGACACCATTGGGCTGACCTTCGTCAAAGTAGAGAGTTAGTTTGGTATCTCCCGCCTCGACACGGTCTGACACTGGCGTGGGCGGAACCGCGCGATCTGAATCTAGCTGAAACGCGGCGTCTGATACGTCGTAGAAAATATTGCCCGCACCCTTGATCATCAGACGCGCGTTTTGAGATTGGATGCCCGCGGGGAAATTGATGTTAGCGGACCCCGTGTTATCCACCGTGTCTATGAGCTGATCGAAGTTCACACCATCGTTGGTCGACAGATAGATCTCCACCATCGATGCACTTACAGGCGCTTGCTCGGTAAAGCCCGTATCCCATTCGACCGTTTTTGAACTCCCTACTTGCTCGCCACCGTTGGGTGACACGACCTCGAAAGGACCAGAGTCGCCATCGACAGACACGACAATGTCATCAGACTGAACACCACCAGCACCGTCCTTCACTGTCAGCCGCATAGTCATCTCACGTGCCACCTGGGGGATTCGCTCACTTAGATCAAGAGTGTCCGAGACAACCGTTGCCAGTGCGGGTAGGTAACGCTCCGGGGACGATGACGAGTCCAGCATTCGAAAGAGCGCAAATCGCCCATCATCGGGATCGCTCAGAGCCGCCTGCGGTCCCAAGTCTCGTTGCTCCCAGCTGTAAAGCAATGAATCTTGCTCCTGGTCAGTCGCTGAACCGGTCACGACCAAGGGTGTCTGCTTTGGGACAACATAGTCAGAGCCAGCATTAACTTGTGGCGCCGTATTTCCTGAGACTGCTTCGCTGCCACAGACTGACCCTATGCCCTCTGTGGTGTAACCTGTAATCTGATCAAACGACTGGTGGTGGAACAACGCATCAACGGCGCTCGCGATGTTGTCTGCACCACATAAACCGGCATAACTCATAATAGATGAGCCACTGCCTGGCTCGTAGGCGCTATCGGGTCCACGCTGTTGCGGCCCGCAGCCGCCGTTCGATCCATTCCAGGTGTGATCCGCAGCAAACTGGTGTCCCAATTCGTGTGCCACGTAGTCAACGTCAAAGAAATCGCCCTCTGGACGACTCGATCCTGTGACTCCCTCAGCCTTACCGCCCTCTCGGCAAACCACACCGAGTCCCGCAAGGCCGCCCGCGCCGGTGCTTAGCGTGTGTCCCACGTCATAATTTTCGGTACCGATCAACAAGTCGATCTGAGTCTGAGACTCATCGATCAAAGTCCCAGCATCATCATTACCGGTAAACGGGTCTGTAGCGGGGTCTGCAAATACAACAGCATCATTGTCATCAACTAACTGAAACCGTATGGCGAGTTCTGACGCGAAAATGCCGTCTACGCGGTTGATAGTCGCGACAACAGCCTCTAGCGCTGAAGCCGTGGTTCCACCGTGGTAAACGCCGTATTCACCGGTCGTTGCCACGGCAAGACGATAGGTTTTCACAGATTCGCCCGTACTCCTGGCCCGCCGAGTCGTGCTTTTAAACTGATCATTGGGAGCACTGCCCCCTCCGAATACACCGACGGAATCCAACTCGCAGAAAGCCTCATCCTTGGTGTGAAAAGATTTGGAGTACTTATAACTGCGAGCAAATTCAGGACTCAGACCTTTCACAGGGTCAATCAGCCAGCGATTTCCTGCTCCAAGTACCTGCGCGGTCAAACCCTTCGAGGAGAATTCCAGTCGTATGGTTGTAGCGGCGTCATGGAGTGCCACACCCTCGAAAGCACGAATCTCGGGGTAACGCGCCGCCAATTGCTTTGGCATGACAGACGACGGACGTAGGGCAAACTCGACCGCACCTCCGTAGGGGTCAGGCAGCATAATGTTGATTGATTCCGCACCATTGAGGGCATCGCGTAACTGGGCCAAATTGAATTTGAGCATGCGACTTTCACTCGGATCGTGGGATGCTTTATGGGAGAGAGACGCCTGAACAACAGGTTCACTCTCGCTCACATCACTCCAGTATCCGGTCACGACCTCAGCAGACTGCGCCAGATTCGCAATTAAAATCATCGCCAGAGCCGCCAGCGTTTGTCGAACACTTGGATTAAGACTAGCCATACCCAACCTCAAATTTTGTTGAATTTGTCACAAAACAGTATTGCAGAAATTGGCCCCTACGCAATTGAAGTCACTTTGGCATTTATTAAAAAGCGACTCAGTTCATAGACGGGCATACTCATGTTCACCGTATAATTTGCAAAGAGCGTGCGATGGAGAGGTAGATATGCGAGTTGTTCTAACACTGGTCTTGAGCGTTTGGATCACAGGATGTGCGGGTAGCCGCCCATTCGTCGATGAACCTATTATCGATCGTAAAGGTGTGGATATCAGCCGGTACTACGCCGACAAGGCAGAGTGCGAGGCTTATGCCAATGAGGTTCGTACCGGACAGAAAGTCGCACGGGGTGCCGTTGGTGGCGCGGTTGTTGGTGGCGCCATTGGCGCCATCATTGATCGGGAACCGAACTCTGCAGAGCGAGGCGCGGGCGTAGGAGCCGTCACCGGCGGCGTCCGTGGCGCGCAAGAAGGCATTCGCGAGACGGAACGTGTCGTAAAACAGTGCCTGCGCGGTAGGGGCTACCGGGTACTCAACTAAGTACTAAGGGGTACTGCAGGCAGTGCCGTTGGGTAAACAACTCTAGTCCTCGTAAATTTCAGTCAAAGCTTGATACACAGCGACCTTCACATCGGCGCGAAGAGGCCAGGGGCTTTGCATTAATTGAATAAGGCTAACCACGACCAGCTCCTCTTTGGGATCAACCCAGAAGATAGTTCCTGCGGCTCCACCCCAGTTATACTCACCGTCGCTACCTAGAACACCGATCGCGGCCGCATCGGTAACCACACCAAAACCCAAGCCAAAGCCAAATCCCGGACGACCAATATCCGGTGTCGGCATCTGTTCCCAAGCGGCATGCATCGAAGGTTCCGCCAGATGATTTTTGGTCATGAAGGCGACAGATTTAGGGCCAAGAATTCGCGCGCCATCAAGCGTACCTCCTCGGCGCAACATCTCGGCAAAGCGTGCATAGTCCAATGCAGTCGACACGAGACCCGCTCCACCCGAAATCAAAGACACATTGAAATAGTCAGAGAGAGCAACACCCTTCCGGTAACCATAGGGAGCTGGGGCGTAGTCAGCGTTAATCAAAGATCCAGTTTCGGGGTTAATGAAGTGGTTCTGGACGAAACGATCTCGTTTTGTTGGTGGGACTTCAAAAAAAGTGTCGTTCATTTGCAGTGGCTTCAAAATATTCGTGTCGATGTATTCATCGAGCGGCAGGCCTGATAAGCGCTCAACTACTAAGCCAGTTACATCAACTGCAACCGAGTAATGATAAATTTCACCGGGCTGAGACCTGAGGGGGAGCTCTGCAAGTTTTGATACGAAACTCCCCAAATTCGTTGCGGTTACAAGGTCAGCCGCAACGTACAATTTGTCCACGGGGTCTCGATAAGGGTGAAAACCGTATGAGAATCCTGCTGTATGCATCAGCAGCTGATGCATCGTCATCTCTCGTTCAACGGGACTGAGGGTCCCGTCTTTATTCAACACATTCAAACCCTGCAATTCCGGGACAAATTTTGTAACAGGGTCCGAGAGCTGGAATTTACCTTGCTCATATAGCTGCATCGCCGCGACGGACGTTATGGGCTTCGTCATGGAGTAAATACGAAAGAGGTCGTCCAATCGCATTGGCGTATTGTCATCAACACCTCGGTTACCGACTGCCTCGAAATGGACAATGTCGCCATTGCGCATCACCAAATTGACCATGCCTGGCACTCGCCCCTCTCCAACGTACTTCGATGCCAGCTGAGATAATCTCTGAAGTTGAACACTAGACATCCCCTGTTGTTCCGGCGCACTCCGCTCAAAGGGTTTTGCACCCGCTGTCGAAGCAAGAAAAACAGTGAGGATTATTAGAACAACTCGAGGGGTAGCCCGAGTGGAGCCGAAGGCTGAAAGAAAAACGCGCGACATGTAGTTAAGGCTTGTTACTTATGCAGTGCGAGAGTGTACCCTACTTATGCACCGCCGTAGCTGCCTTAGGCATGCACCCTAGTTCGTAGATAGCAAAAGCTGGACGAGAGCAAACCCCTGACACGTCTCATTGGCACAAACTGACGACCAATTTTCACAGTACCGAAGGCCAGTACTGCGGTGCCTACTCATCACCAGCAAGATGGAGACGCATTCTCTTTCGCGAAGCCTCAACTCCAGTTAGCATCCCCTCCCATGTCGCGTCATCAGCATTCAGCGATTTCTCGAATCGCTTTAAACACTCTTAGCTCGCTAGCCTGCCTCGCGTTAACTGTGACCATCGCCTCTGCGAGGGGTGCTGACGAGAGTGAGAAATCATTAAAGCGACAATTGAGGGTATTTTGCGGAAGCCTCATCGATGGCGTCACAAACCACCCACTTAGTTCGCAAACACTGACCATAAGCGATGGCACTATCATCTCTATTTCTGAGACGTTGCCCTCGACCGGGATTGATCTAGATCTCAGCGATTACACCTGCCTTCCCGGGCTCATAAACACTCACGTCCACTTTGATGCGAACCCGGAGGATGCGGCCGACTACGGTGTCTATGCGCGTCGCACACAGGCTGACAATCTAGCACTGATATTGAAAAATGCCGCGACCACAGTGCATACGGGCTTTACGACGGTTCGACACGCAGGCGCTTGGTTCCCGGATACGCTCGCAAGGGCAAAAGCAACGATTGATGCGGGTCATGCGATTGGCCCCAGGATTCAAACTGCAGGGCCCTATCTTACGATACCGGGTGGTGGTGGCGACCTAACGTTCCCTGAGATACCAGTGGACAAGATACCCGCCGAGGCACAACAAGGTATAGCCTCAACGCCCGAGGAATTTGCCGAGAGGGCCACAAAAGCCATTAATAGCGGCGCTGATTTTTTGAAGGTCATTGCATCGGGTGCTGTTTTCTCGACAGGCACTGAGCCCGGTGCCCCCGAAATGCATCAGGATGACATTGAAGCCGTCGTGGCAGTGGCAAAACAACTTGGCGTAAAAGTCACAGCCCATGTGCACAGCGACCAATCAGCCCGAGATGCCATCCTCGCGGGTGTAAACTCGCTAGAACACGCGTCCCTGCTCACCGATGCCACCATTGCATTGGCGGTGGAGAACAACGTGGCGCTGTCGATGGATGTCTACAACGGTACTTATACGGATACCGTTGGACGAGAGCTCGGATACCCCGAGGTTTTTATCCAGCGCAATCACGAAACAACTGAGGCTCAACGGGTCGTATTTGAGAAGGCTGTGGCCGCAGGTGCAACGATACTTTACGGTACCGATGCCGGTGTACTGCCCCACGATATGGGCGGTTGGCAGTTCGAGATTATGGTGGAGCGTGGAATGACACCCATGCAGGCTATCAAGTCTGCTACCTCGGTCGCAGCAGAACACATGGGGCTCGACGAGGAGATCGGAAGTCTCCGCGTGGGACTACAAGCTGACATGATTGCGGTCCGCGGTCGCCCTACTTTGGATATCACACGGCTGCGTCATGTCTCCGTTGTTGTAAAAAGCGGCGTAGTCATTGAGGCACCACCATCAATGGCATGGTGATACAATAGCCAAGTGAGCTCCAAGTCACCAACCGCGGTGGCAAGGATAAGAATCGCGACTCGCACGCCTCACTCGATAAATATCCGTTCAGTAGTTGATTGGGTCGCTATTTTGTATTCACTGCAGAGACGAGAGGTGAAATTAGAGTACTTTCTCATCTCCCGAAGGTGAGAACGGCTTCTCTCGACTGAGTGTCGCGGCTCTTTCGGCATTTTTCTCTCACCGTAATACGCTTTCCACCAAAGAATGTATGGCAAATGCGCGTCTCTTGAGGCCACGTGGCATACGTAGCTGTAAATAAGCTGCTCGTAAGCCTTTTTGTTGGCTGCAATTACTGGTGGACGCTCTCGCCGCTCGACAAGCGCTATAGCTCTAGCGTGTATTTCATGGAGTTTCGCCGAATCGCCGGACCGTAGCGCCTCTTTGAATCTTACCTCGAGTCGTTGGACTTCGTTCATGACACTTCAATCCCCATGTCGTGGAGCATTGGACGGCCTGTCTTGTGAAAAATCAAAATACTGCGGACGCATTAGCAATCCGATCAAGTGTAGTCCTAGCTTCCGTTCAGTAGCTTAAGTATCTAGATATTGTGTTACAAAATTTCGGTCGTTTTTAAATACCGTATAGCGGTCATGGTTAAATTCGATAAGCGCTGTTTGACAAACCTGATTCCAGTCGCCCACACGCAACAATGCAAGCGTTTCAAGGCTAACCGCAGCTTTATCTTCCGGCTGGGTCCTCTATAGCTCGTAGGTAATCAATATGCGGACGGTAGCGCCCTGAGTAAACACGGGGTTTGCGAATTCAAAATTAATAACACCGTCGTCTGCGGTGTAGGTACTTTGGTCCAAAAATTCTGATGGGTCTGCAACTAGGTTGTTATTTTCATCGAGGTGCACCTTTACCAGACCCACATCGCTGACTTCATCAAGCTCTCCCGTCGCCGTAATTGATAACCCTTCAAGTCGCCCATCAACGTCGCCAAGCAGATCAAACGCAAGCACCACACTATCGCCATCACCCTCGCGGAAATTTACTGTGTCGAGATCTACGGCGACCGCCTCCAGAGACGGGGATGAGCTTTTTGAGTCCGAGAAAAATTCCCAAATGATTTGATTAGGCGTTCTTCCTTCGATCTGGGCAGAAAACCAAGAGTGACCTGCCGGCTTATCGAATTCGGTATTGATCACATACAAGTTGACCTCCGTACCCTCTCTCCCGCCAACATGGCGCTCCAAGGTCACGTCACCGCCATTTAATACTGATGAAATTTCGGAGCCCTCCGGTATCTGATTTTGCTCGACCCAAAAATCAATAGAGCTGTAAACAGACGGGAAGTCCCCACTCCCATCAAGAGGGATTACGGAGTCGTCGCTTCCATGAAAATGAAGGACCGACTTCGAAATCGACTCTTCGCATACACCATCGAGCCTTACACCAGACATGATTGCCACGGAGTCAAAAACATCTGCCGCTGTGCACGCCAAGTCATATGCCATCATCCCACCATTTGAGAATCCAGCAGCAAACGTTTTTTCAATGTCCACTTGTAGCTTAGTGGCAACATCAGAAACGAGACGCCGAGCAAACATGACATCGTTAATTGCTATATCCGGCCCAACGTCGCCTGGCTCCCAGTACGGATCACCTTTATCCCGAATCATCGCTTGGGGGTAGGCAAGTAAAAAACCCTCGCCATCCGCTAGATTATTCAGCCCATAAAAGTTTCCTATGTCCTCCGCATATGCGCTGGCACAGTCGCCGTAGCCATGGAAATTAATTATCAGCGCTACAGGGGTATCCGGCGATTCGAGGGTCGAAGGGTATAGGATGTACTCTCTTCGAACTCCATTCTCCTCGATTCGCTGATATCCCTCGGTGTTTTGATTGTTGCAAAACGTCGGCTCAGCAACCTGCGCGGACGTTACCTGCATGTTAATGAGCATCGCATGGAACGAAAAAAGAAGCGCTGTTAGGTACTTGTAAATTGACGATGTCATTCGCAACCCTACTGGTCAAATCGCTTGTATTCGCTAACTATAGACGGTCAGCGGGCCTGAGGGATTCTTTCAACAGGTTTTTATGGTGCAGCCAATTGGAGCCTATCGCCTTGATCCGGCAGCAGTAGTTGCTTGCCGGACGCATTAGAGGGCAATTAGCTCCTTCCGCCACAATGGATTAGGCTCAACGCAGCAGCGACCAACACAGCCAAATGTGATCGAGCGGGGTTACGAAGTATGCAAGTGCTACCTACTACCGACTTCCTGCAAAACGCAGACTGGACGTTCCCCGTTCCCATTGCATATGGTCCCGGGCGATTTGACGAACTCCCCGAGCACTGCCAACGCCTAAACTTGAAAAACCCCTTAATTGTTACCGACCGTGGGACTGTATCCCTGACATTCGTCTCGGGCGCAACCGATTTACTGGCGCAGGCGGGCATCGCTAGCACGATCTTTCACAATATTTCCCAGAATCCGACAGAGAGTGATGTTAGAAATGCGCTCTTCGCATTCCGCTCAGGTAGCCACGACGGCGTTATTGCCATTGGCGGTGGTAGTGGAATGGATGCGGGTAAAGCAACTGCATTGTTGGCTGGAAGCAGACACGAACTCTGGGCACACGACTTTGAAAAAGTCCCGCCGAAGCTGGATCCTTCGGACAAATTCCCTCCTCTAATATGCATTCCTACCACTTCTGGAACTGGTGCTGAGACAGAAAGCACCGCAATGATCACCCATCTAGATCGCGGTATGAAACTGTGCGTGTGGCATCCACTTCTGAAACCACAGCTCGCAATTTTAGACCCTAAACTTACACTTGGCCTGCCGGCAAATTTGACCGCCTGGACAGGTGTTGACGCACTGGTTCATGCGTTGGAGGCCTATTGCGTTCCTAGCCTTGACCCTATGTGTGACGGAATAGCCTTGAAGGCATTAACTATTATTGCCCGGTGGTTACCCCATGCAGTCTTCGACTCACAGAATTTGAATGCGCGCGGTGCAATGCAAGTCGCATCCTGCATGGCTGGCGTCGCATTTTTGAAAGGCTTGGGTCTAGTGCACTCCATTAGTCACGCAATTGGGGCCGAGTACAACACTCATCATGGCCTTACAAACGCAATTACCCTGCCCGCAGTAATGAGATTTAATGCGGCATCGATTCGAGACAGATGCCCTGAGATTTCACAAGCGCTGAATCTTGAAGGACGGGACTTCGATGCTATCCATCACTGGATTTGCCAACTTCTGGATCAATTGGAGATTCCGAGATCTCTGGCTGATATTGGCGTGGACACGAACAAAGTAAGCTCTCTTGCAAAGCGGGCTTTTAGCGACAGTGCGACTGCAACTAACCCAAGAAGGCCAGATCTTGAGGAGCTGGAGATGGTGCTTCTCGAGGCAATCACCCAAGGGCGCTAGCGCCAGTAGCCTATCATTATCCCGAGGCAATAATTTAGTACTGAATGCTTGGGTATAACCTCCAGATGAGTTGATAAGAGGTTACGGCGCTTGGCTTTCCTCTTTATTAGATCAAGCGTCGCCTCAACACCACGACAAGGTCCAACAGACCATAATTAGGCCCTAGTTGCTGTCGTAGGGAACGTCTCAATAGTAGTGCTGTAATGATTCATCGTTGAGCAGATCATTGAAATCCTGCGATGCGCATTGTAAAAAAATTGGGGGTACTCGATCTTTGAATTACGCTCTTCGATAGTGTTGCGATAGGCCCAAACAAACCCGACAGGCGACTGCAAAACTACGAGGGGCAATACGCAACGTCAAATAGGAGCAAGTGTCATGATGAAAACATCAGGGTTATGCCTAGGAACATTAGTGATAATCGTCTTGTCCATCGCCAAATACGATCAATTGGCAATGTTCAGCGATTTCTTCTCCCCATCGTTTGTTTTCCTAGGTGGCACAATAGCGACCTTGAGTTTAAACAAAGAGTTGGACAATCTAGCTATAAGGCGGTTGGAAGCTTTCAGATGGGGTAGCGCCCTCTTCGCCGTTCTGGGCGTACTAATTGGCGCGATTACGATTCTGGCGAATTTGAATGAACCAAAGAAATTGGGCCCCGCCGTCGCTCTTGCCCTATTAACCTTATTCTGGGCGACCGTATTTAACTATCTGTGTAAGTTAATTATCGAAAACAAAAAAGGTAATGAGGGACCCTCGCCTTAGCAGTTACCTAACCTTTAGAGGACCACCAAGTGTTCATCAGCTGACTCTGATAGCCCTGTTGCAAAAAAAATAAACAAATCGCGTAGAGCTAACCCGTTGCTCAACGTTGTCCATCGCGTCGTGTCGACATCAGCAGTCTGCTAATTGCGAGCAAAATCTAATGGTTCGTAGGGCCGGAAGTTCCTTGGATCGCAACATAACCCGGCATAACGGAACGGAGCCCCTGCTCTTCAACCCATTTTGCTGCGTTGGGTTGAGTTTTGGAAGGTTACTGCGGATTACTTGTATCAGCAGGGTGTCTTCACCGCCAAAGGGGCTACCGCATTGATTCGACAGCAGCAGTGATTGGCCAGATACAACAAAAGTCAATTTGACAAAGCGTGGTTAACATAAGTTTTCGTTATAGTGCGGATTCGATTTACCGGCAGCTCAATTTATGCTGAACAACGACGATGGAACCATTACGTTCATCCTGCAAATGGCTGTAGCGCCTACAACTAACGATGTCGAGTCATGGATAACTGAACGTAGCAGTCGCTTAACGTTTGAATTTGAAGAAATGAAAACCCGAAGGTTCGAATGGTTTTTGTCGTCCGACAAAACTAAGGCCACACTGATAGAGGTTTTTGATGACAGCGAGGGCGCCTTAACTAGGTTCAATAATCTCATATCTAGCCCCATCGCCCCCGAGTGGATGGACAGATTTGAAGTGGAAAGTTTCACAGTTTTGGGTGACGCAAGCCATGAGTTACGGGAGGCATTGGCTTCTATGGAACCAGATTTTCGGGCCTTTTCTGGCGGTTTTACCAGGGCATAGCTTTAGTACTGTAGCGAATTGATAGTCGGAAGCCGCGTCGGCTAGTTGCCACCTAGAACTTAACGCGGGGGGCTGTCACATTCATCTGATTACACCATAGGGAGACACACCATGAACCTTAGAGTATTAGTAGCAAGTCTTTTGTTTATTACAATTGCTGCAGCGGCAATCTCAACGAATTTCAGCGGCTTCTTAGATGCGATCTCAGCAACGTTTGTTTTGGTTGGAGCGCTATGTTTCGGTATTTGTGCAAACGGGGAATGGAAGTCAGACACAAGACTAAATGCGTTTTCTGAGGGAGCAGTGCTCAGTGGGTGCATAGGCGCCCTGCTAGGCGCAGTACTAACCGGCATCAACATAAATACGCAAAATTTAGATGCGCTAGGCCCGGCAATCGCGCTCATGCTCTTACCGCTGCTTTATGGGTACATTGTCAAGGCGCTGATCAGGTTGGTGTTGGTTTCTAGATTGCGAGAATAGTAGTTACCTGCCAGACACAGTAGAGGTTAACTTAGTACCGGTGTGATCGTCGCTACCCCAACCCGCACAAAAACTCAATTGCCCGCTAGCTTGACATAGGTTTTAAGGGCCCTCGTCGGACAAATCCCCCATGCAGTGCCTCTTCTCAACCCACCTCAACTGAAATAAGAGTGGCTTGGTTCCCGAATTATCTAGAGTTACGCTGAGCTGCGTCGTAGCGAGGAAGGCGTCAAAAATCCCAGGTGATTAAAGTCGTGCCGGTTGGAGTCCCGGCCCTGATTAACGCTCTAAACTCGAGCAATACACGTAATAAAGGGCAAGCAGATCATGACAGCGTTAACTAAGATTTTTCTGTTTTCGGTGCTTAGCGCAGTGCATCTCCATGCGAGCGCTGACGACTTCACCGTCGGAGAGATTACTGTGCCTAGAGGTGAGAAGTTGTCAGGGTTCATTACTGTGCCCAAAGGTACAGACGACGGCACCACAATACCTGTAACTATTGTGCATGGAGCTAATGATGGACCGGTGCTTGCGCTAATCGCCGGAATTCACGGCTATGAATACCCCCCCATCACCGCGCTACAGGTAATGAGAACGCAGCTAGATCCTGCAGCTATAAGCGGCACCGTAATCCTGGTACATATCGCCAATATGCCCGCTTTCTTGGGTCGCACAATTTATTACAGCCCCGGTGATGGTAAAAATTTGAATCGCATGTTTCCCGGCGATCCCGACGGCACTATCAGTCAACGCATTGCCCACACGCTCACCACCACGGTAATCGACCAAGCTAACTACCTTGTCGATCTGCATGCAGGAGACGGCAATGAGGCTCTGCGACCCTACGTCTATATGCCTGTTACGGGAAACGCAGTCTTTGACCGCAAGATAGAGGGATTGGCGGTAGCCTTTGGTTTGGACCACATCGTCATGGACAGAGGGCCACAACACGCCAGCGGACCCTCATTGTTTACAGATCAAACAGCGCTTGAGAGAGGAATCCCAGCCGTCACAACTGAGACCGGAAAATCTGGGTCTAACGCGCCTTACTGGGTAGGTCTGGCAGAGAAAGGAATATGGAATGTGTTGCGGCACCTAGACATGATTGCTGAGGACGAGGTGATTAACACAGGAATCACCTGGTTAGGTGACTACAAAGTGATAACTAGCCCACAATCTGGCATTTTCCGCGCAGTTACCAAAGACGGCTATTTTGTGGCCGAAAACGCAGTGCTGGGTGTGCTCGTGGACTTCTTTGGGAACGAGTTGTTAACGATAAGAGCACCTTTTGCCGGAGTGGTGAACTACGTCATTAGCACCCCCCCTGTGAATGAAGGCGAGCCGGTGGCGATGATCAGCAAGGTTGTTGAGCGTTAGCAGCGAGTAGTATTACTTCACATTCATTTTTACAGTAACCGTCACAATTTCGACGGTAAACGGATTGTTTTTATTCCAAAGTTTTTGCTCCCAGGGGCCGGCCTTGAACCGGGTCACTCGCGATGAACGGGGGATTTTAAGTTCCTTGGATCGCGATATAAGCCCAGATAACACAATATAACCCCTACTCTTCCGGCTGTTTTACTGTGTTTGGTCGGGTTTTGAGGGGTTATCGCGGGTTATTTGCGTCAGTGGAGTGTCAGCATCTTCTCAAATTCAATGACGCCATTGTTAATCGCTGATAACTTTGTGATTTAGGTCCCAGGAAATGAGAATGAAGAAAGCGAGCTTCCTCAGACTTACGAGCATTCTGTGCATCGTTCTATTCACACAAGCGTGCAGTAAAACAAGCGACGAATCCCTGCATCAAAACATAAGTCTTTCGTCGAGCGCATTAGAGCTCCACGATCGGATTTTAACGCTCGACAGCCATGCCGATACGCCGCTGAGATTAATCGAGCCGGGCTTTGATTTGGCCGAGCGTCATGACCCCCATGAGACTGGATCGAAGCTCGATTACCCCCGGATGATTGAGGGTGGGTTAGATGCCGTATTCTTTGCCGCTTTTGTCGCACAGGGTATTCGAGATGACGATGGCCATTCGCGAGCCCGCGAGCTTGCATTAGAAATGCTTGATGCGGTGTGGGCATCGGCTGAAAAAAATTCTGACATTGTTGGTATTGCCTTGAACCCTGAAGATGCTGCAGTGCTTGAGGCAGAAGGTAAGCGCGCGATTTATCTCAGTATCGAAAATGGATATCCAATCGGTAATGACCTCAAAAATGTGGAACTCTTCTACAACAAAGGGGTTCGTTACGTGACTCTGGTCCATTCGACCAACAATGATCTTGCAGACTCTGCAACAGATTCCGGTGGTCCCGAGCACGGTGGCATAAGCCTTCTAGGAGCTTCCGTCGTCGAGGAAATGAACCGTTTAGGCATCATGGTGGATGTATCACACGGAAGCGACGAAACCTTCTATGACGCAATAGAGCTCTCTAAGGCACCCATTATTGCGACGCACTCTAATGCACGAACGGTCACCGATCATCCACGGAATATGTCGGACGATATGTTGCGGCTGATCGCAAAAAACCGCGGTGTTGTGCAGCTGACTATGCTCTCGGATTATTTGCGCGATGCGCCCCAGAATCCCGAGCGCGATTCGGCGCTGGCGTCACTTAGAGCATCCTTAAAGCCCTCGAACGAGATGACAGAGGGTGAACGAAAAGCAGCGCGCGATCAGCTTAGGGAAATAAGGACCCAATACCCCGACCCACTCGCTACGGTTCAAAACGCTGTCGATCATATCGATCACATCGTGAGTATTGCCGGGATCGATCATATCGGTATCGGCTGTGACTTTGATGGTGGCGGTGGTATCGACGGCGTTTTCGACGCAAGTGAAGTGATGAACATTACGGTCGAATTAGTGCGTCGCGGATACAGCGAGCAAGACATAGAGAAAATTTGGAGCGGAAATCTTTTGCGTGTGTTTGCGGAGGTGCAAGCAGTAGCCAAAGACCTGCAGTCTAAGGCCCTATAATTTCACTGATGGGAGGAAAAGGTCGGTTTGTCATCCGGTTTATTCTGGTGTGCCTTCTCGCTGAAAGTGGCTGGGCACATCCCCTTCGATTGTCGGTAAGTCAGATTGAATACGCGAGCGATACAGCCGAAATAACCGTCAGCCTTCGATTATTTTTGACCGACGTAAATGAGGCTCTGGTATTTGATCCAGAGAACGATCAGCTGCGGCTAGGGCGTGAGGATGAAACGTCAAACGCTGAAGCTCTGCTGATCGCCTACCTAAATGAGTTTTTCTATCTCAAGGTCAATGAAGACGAGGTCCCTATTGTGGTAGACAGCAAAAACATCGGCGGGACGGGTCAAGACACCGTTCTAGAGCTATTAATTAAGCATTCAGTCACCTCTCCCTTGCGCTCGCTTGAGGTAAAAAATGCCGTATTTACCGATCTTTTTTTTGACCAAACCAATGTTGTCTATATCCATCGAGACGATACGTCGAGGAGCCTCATGCTGAATAAGAAAACGCCAACGTCCACTTTGGTTTTCTGATATGCATTCGATTGACATGTATATCAATTTGGGGTTCCAGCATATTTCAGATCTGGCCGGATACGACCATATTCTGTTTTTACTCGCCCTGTGTGCGGTCTACAGCATAGACCAATGGCGAAGACTATTTATTTTAGTGACAGCATTCACGGTCGGGCACAGCATTACCCTCGCCTTGTCGAGCTTCGGTTGGGTGGTTATCCCTTCTCATATCATAGAGTTCTTAATCCCCGTCACTATTTTAATTACGGCCATAAGAAATGTAGCCGTACCAACGTCAGATCAGCTAACGGATGATCAAGGCAATATGACAGGGCATTACCTGGTAGCACTTTGCTTTGGGTTCATCCATGGCATGGGTTTTTCTAACTATTTCCGAGCTCTGATGATCGACAGCTCATCCATCACTATTCCACTACTGGGTTTCAATTTAGGAATCGAAATCGGTCAACTTCTCGTGGTTTCAATCATCGTTATCGTCGCGTCACTGGTTGTAAAGTTCGCTCAGGTCAAGCACCGCGACTGGAACCTTTTTATCTCTGGGGCTGCCGCGGGCATCTCACTCGTGCTCATGAATGACACGGCATTTTGGTAGAAATCTACAGTCGCTGAGATCTAGATCTCGACAACCGCACCGCGGCAAGGCGACACCGCAGGCTCAGGTCATGGAATCGAAATGCCGCCAGCGGCAAACGCTGTACGAACTTTTACGCTGACCCCGCGGTCAAGGCGGTATTGCTTAGCCGTCAGATCGTGGGGATAACATCAAATACTCTTTGTAATCTGACAATGAGTTTATGACTGATTTAGTAAGCTCTAGTGACACCAAGAAGTGAGGTGTTCCACGCTCGGGTCTGATAATAGTCAGTCGCGTGATTTTGCGCGATTGCATCGCCTGACCGAAGTAAGGCTTCGGCAACTATTGACGAAGAATAATCGTTAGAATTTTCCAGCAAGATGTTGGATATGTCGATAAGGTCCCTGGCCTCGACTTGAGTGCAGTTTGCCAAAAGAAACATGGCAATATTCATATCGATTTGATCCGAGGCACTCCAGCCCCGCTGGACCACAGGGGGTTGCCAGTCTGGTCGCTTGTGCATGACCAGTTCCTTCAGCTGGCGTAAAACCCCTTCGGCATCATTCACTTCCATGAAAGTTAGGGCATCGATCGCTTGTCGCACGACTTGGTGATAGGGAGAGTGCAACATTTTACTGACATTTCGAGACAATTCAGGATCATTAATGCCTATTTCGCCTGCAATGAACGCAACATTTACCTGCAGCCAGGGATCGTCAAATTTGATTAGTGAGCGGACGGCATCAGTACTTTCTTGTCCAAAAAAGGCAAGCCGGTAGGCTGCCGTCTCCATTACAACAGCCCTCTCATTCCAGCGGATTGGATAACCGCGCACAGAGTCCCGTAGGTTCTTCTGCAATCTCTCGTGCTTCTTTTTTCCCTGAGCGCTCTTCAGAGCTTCTACGCATTCTTGAACCGATAGGCTTTCTGTCGCCCCGTAAATCGCCCGCAAACGCTTGTCTTGCTGAACTTCCCTCTTAAGCACCCCGTGTGACATACGTACCGTGCCTCGCTCGGTGTTTATTCGTCCGCACATGCGATTCCAAATGAAAGAGGCAGCGGGTTCGTAAAGGCCCTGCTCGAATGAAGTATCGTCAATAGTCCGCCATTCATCTATTTCATTATTCCATGTCGGTTCCGTGGGTTGTTTCGTTCTTGCAAACACGAACTTCAGCATAAAACGATCATCATCAGACACATTTGGAAACCCCGCATGAGCAATATCAAAGTGCGCAAGGAAAAAAGTGCCAGCTCGAATATGTTGCGGCTGATAGATCGCTCGATTTAGATCAGGGCCATTGTCGCAATGACTCGCGATTAAAAATCGTGTGGGGCCCATTTCAGTTGTGACTTCATGCGGGAAGTAAAAACCGATAAGAAATTTAGGGAAATGATGTCTAGCTCTAGCGAGGGGACTTTGTGCGTCCTGATGCCAGATTGACGTTGCGGTGGAACCATCACCCATTAAATGTCCATCTGAACTCTGTGAGAACCCATCTAGTGCTTTTCTCAAAGGGGTCGACCTATGGATCGCTCGGTGCGGATGCAAGAGATAATCAGGGCCAATAAGCGAAACCAATGCACCATGAATTTTATCATTTCGAAGAACCTTCTGTAGAAGGGGTATCCTGGGAAGTACGTTATTTCCATGATGTGATTCAGCTTCGCATACCTCGCGCAGTCGCGACGTTACTTCAGAGTGAATTGAATCCAGCTCGGGTAATGGTATTTCCAGGAATCCAAAGTTGATAAAACTTTGCACTTGATCGTCATCAAGTAATTTCATTGTCAACACCCCCTCCTGAACTTCTGCTCGCAAACGTAGGTAGCAGCCCTAACTTAGGCATTATAAAGATGATTGATATTACTTAGGTAATGCCTCAAGTGACCATCATTCGGCTTGGCGCCTACGCCCACCAAAGTGGGCTAAGCGCAGAGGTCATTACCAGAA
>CABYVD010000016.1:0-42992 GCA_902522335.1 Halieaceae bacterium
CCAGTCGCCCAACACGATTCGCTCGGCGTTTTGCAGTGGGTGTCGGCATGGTCTGTGAGTGTGGCCGTGAATCAATCGTGTGACACCGTGCTCCGCCATCACGGAGCGAACGGTATCATCGTTAACATCCATGATGTCCTCAGCCTTGTTACTCGCCGCTTCTTTACTCATAGCGCGGAGTTGCTTTGCTAGTGCTCTTCGTTCATCAAGTGACTTGCTTAACATTTCCGCCTGCCACTCGGGGTTGTGAGCGATGGCGCGGAACGCCAGATAGTCGACGTCATCGGAGCAAAGTAGGTCGCCGTGCATGAGCAGGGTGGATTCACCAGAAACCTCTATACACACAGAGTCACCGAGTAGCGTCGCCCCGAATTGATCCAAATACTTCTCACCTACAAGGAAGTCCCGGTTACCGCGGGTAAAGTAGATTTGAGTGCCACTGTCCGCGATCCGTCTCATGGTGTCGGCAAACCGCTGCGCCAGCGGACTGTCATCGTCATCCCCAATCCACGCTTCGAAGATGTCACCCAATAAAAAAAGACGATCGATACCGCCTTCTTGTCTCAGGAACTTTGTCAGCCCTTGTTCGATGTGCGGCGTATCCTCGCTTAAATGAAGATCGCTGATGAACAGGGATTGTGTCATGGTTAGTCGGAGAGCACCGTCACAGATTCAATAACGATAGGGTCCATGGGGACGTCCTGGTGACCTGCCTGACTGCCCGTGGGGACAACGCGGATCTTGTCGAGAACGTCTTCGCCCTCAACCACGCGACCGAACACGGCATAGCCCCAGCCCTGCGTGTTCTCTCCCGAGAAGTTCAGGAAGTCATTGTCCGAGACATTGATAAAAAACTGCGCCGTCGCAGAGTGTGGGTCCATTGTACGCGCCATGGCGATGGTACCGCGGTCGTTCTTCAAGCCGTTATTAGCTTCATTTTCAATCGGCTCATTAGTGCCTTTCTGACACATGTCGGTATCAAAACCGCCGCCTTGCACCATAAAATTGTTGATCACTCGATGGAAGATGGTTCCGTCGTAGTGCCTGCTTTGAGCATACTCTACAAAATTAGCAACGGTGGCTGGCGCTTTATCGGCATCCAGCTCCAACATCATATCCCCGAGAAGCGTCTTCATTAATACCCGAGTCATCGCCATGGTTGATACTGCCTTTTTTGGGAAAGGGCGTATGATACAAGGTCAACCTTGTGCATTCGAGTAAATTACTACCAGCCTGTCACCATTGTTGGAAACTGACGTGACCGGTTTCGCTTGGTAAACTCGCGCCCAGACATCAAGGGCGTCGCATGGACACAGAACCTCGCAGTAACTTTCTACGGACTCAAATTCAGAGCGATCTGGACGCTGGGGTTGTGGATCGAGTAGTCACTCGGTTTCCACCCGAGCCGAATGGTTTTTTACATATCGGCCACGCAAAGTCGATCACGGTTAATTTTGGACTCGCCCAGCAATACGGTGGTGTCTGTAACCTGCGCTTTGATGACACCAACCCTGAAAAGGAGAGCCAAGTCTTCATCGATGCCATTCAGGCGGATGTTAGATGGCTTGGTTACGAGTGGGACGGTGAAGTTCGTTACGCGTCAAGTTACTTTCAGCAGTTTTATGAGTGGGCACTCCATCTAATCGATGAAGGCAAGGCTTACGTGTGTGACTTGAGCGCTGACGAGGCTCGTGATTACCGAGGTACATTGACCTTACCCGGTAGAAACAGCCCGTATAGGGATCGGTCAATCGACGAGAATCATGCCCTATTCGCTGCAATGAAAGCAGGGGAGTTTGAGGATGGATCTCGGGTGCTGCGCGCCAAGATTGATATGGCATCTCCAAACATTAACTTGCGAGACCCAACGCTTTACCGCATCCGCCGAGTAGCACACCATCAAACGGGCGATGAGTGGGTTATTTACCCTACCTATGACTATGCGCATGGACAGGAAGATGCAATTGAAGGCATTTCGCATTCGATTTGCACCTTAGAGTTTGAGGATCATAAACCGTTGTATGACTGGTTTATTGATAATCTGCCGGTGCCTTCCAGGCCGCGACAATATGAATTTGCCCGCTTGAACGTCAACTACACGGTCACCAGTAAGCGGAAGTTGAAGCTTCTTGTAGATTCCGGCGTTGTTAGTGGCTGGGACGACCCGCGTATGCCAACGATTGCTGGGATGCGTCGGCGCGGCTACACACCCGCTGCGTTGCGTCATTTTTGCGAGGAGGTGGGCACATCGCGTTCTGATGGTGTGGTCGACGTCGCCATGCTCGAGAGTGCTGTCCGCAATGATCTCAATGTGACAGCGCCGCGTGCCATGGCGGTATTGAATCCACTCAAGCTGCAAATCACTAATCTGGAAGCGCCTGAGGTGTTACTGGTGGCAAATCACCCGGCGGATGACAATCAGGGTAAGCGCAAGGTTCAGTTTGGATCTGAGATCTGGATTGACAAGGATGACTTCCGGCAAGAGGCCAATAAGAAGTTCAAGCGACTGGTTTTGGGTAAACGTGTCCGTTTGCGGGGGGGTTATGTCATAGAAGCAGAGCGGTGCGACGTCGACGCTGACGGTGAGGTAACCGCGGTGTACGCGTCGATAGTGCCTCAGACCTTGGGTGAAGATCCGGACGACGGTGTGAAGGTTAAGGGCGTCATCCATTGGGTCGATGCAGCGACCGGTATTTCGTCAGAAATTAGAAGCTACGATCGTCTGTTCACTGTGGAAGACCCATCAAAAGCAGACAACTTGGATGATGTAGTTAATCCGATGTCCCTTGTTGTCGGCCAGGCGATTGTCGAAGCATCTCTCGCCTCGGCAGACCCCGAAGATCGATTCCAATTTGAACGCGAAGGCTACTTTGTGGCCGATCGTTTTGACCACACGAGCAACAAGCTGGTGTTCAATAGAGTGATTGGGCTGCGTGATACATGGGCTGGTAATGACTGAACTGCTTCTCACTAACAGTGCAGGCGGAGGTAAATCCGTCTTCAAGCCCATGGATCCCGAGCATATACGGATGTATGTTTGCGGACCCACCGTGTACAACCTCGTTCACATTGGAAACGCGCGTCCGGTCGTGGTCTTCGACACCTTATTTCGGGTGCTGCAAGCGCTGTATCCCAAGGTAACCTACGCTCGTAATATCACGGACATAGACGACAAGATTATTGTTGCAGCGCGCGAGCGTGACACCGATATCATGACGCTCACTCAGGAATTTACTGATAAGTTTCGCCAAGACATGGCGGCTCTGAATAACCTCGATCCTTCAATCGAGCCGCAGGCGACAGCGCATGTCGAGGCGATGTTGGATCTTACCGCTCGGCTCATCGAACGCGGACACGCTTACGTCTCTGAGGGCCACGTGCTCTTTGACGTAACATCGATGGAGGGTTACGGCGAATTGAGTGGTCGTAACCTCGAGGACATGCTGGCAGGTGCGCGCGTAGAGGTGGCTTCTTACAAGCGGCATCCCGGTGACTTTGTGTTATGGAAACCGTCCACAGACGATGATCCTGGCTGGGATAGCGACTATGGTCGCGGACGGCCAGGATGGCACCTCGAGTGCTCGGCCATGATCCACCAGCACCTCGGGGACAACATTGATATCCACGGTGGTGGCCGGGATCTGATCTTTCCGCATCATGAAAATGAGCGAGCACAGAGCTGCTGTGGTTACGGCGGGAGCTTTGTTGGGACCTGGATGCACAATGCCTACGTCGATATGGACGGTGAAAAGATGTCTAAGTCGCTGGGCAACGTGAGAACCGTTCGTGAATTACTCGAGCAGTACTCGGGTGAAACCCTTCGCTTCGCGCTTCTGTCGGCGCATTATCGCTCGCCACTCAATTTTTCAAAGGAGCTTCTGGATAACGCACAAGCCACCCTAGATGGCTTTTATCTCGCTTTGCGTAATGCGGGTGACACCGCAGCAGGGGCGTCAGACGTACATCTTTCGCCGGTTTTTAGTGCGCTTCTTGATGATTTGAATACGCCTGCTGCGATTGCCGAGCTTCACCAGCTGGCAAAAGCGCTCAACAAGGCGTCAGAGAATGAAAAAGCCGCGGCAAAGGCGGCTTTACTGGCTGGTGGCGCCGTATTGGGAATTCTGTCCGAGGATCCTGTCGCATGGTTGTCAAAATCAGATCCCGATAGCTTAACTGCGGAGGTTATCGATCAAATGCTCATCGACCGTGCCGAGGCAAAAGCCAATAGAGATTTCTCGCGAGCTGACGCCATTCGGGATGAGCTCAATGCGGTGGGTATTATCATTGAGGATAGCGCGTCAGGTGCTACCTGGCGACGTGGGTAAGCTCGAATTCAACTACGAGTGATGCACCTGTTGTAGGAATGCTAGTAGGGCGTCATTCACTGCTTCAGGTGCCTCTTCCGCGGTCCAGTGACCTACATTCGGTAGCTCTAGAGCCATCAGCAGATTGTCATAGTTTTTTCGCACGTGATCGATAAACGAGGTACTCAACGGAACGAAGCTACTGACAGGATCTAATTCACCGGTAATGAAAAATGCGGGTTGTTGAATTCTTGCGCCGTCTAAGTCAGCAAGTTCGTGCCAATCTAAATTTTGCGCTCTATAGCGGTTATAGGGACCTCGTTTCCCACTCAACTCAAACTGCGATGCAAGATAATCCAAGTCATCTTTCGAGAACCAATTTGGAAAGCTGTCGAAGCGTGTCATGCCGTCCAGCAACTTGGCGTTCGGTGGCTTTATACCTATCAATCCGCCTTCCTCATTTTCACGCTGATGATTCATGCCCCGAGCATCAATGGCGGTGTATACCAGGAACAAAGATTCGGCTACGTCAGCTTCAAACTCTGCCTCAGCAATCCCCTCGTTAAGAAAGTACAGTTGGTAGAAAAAGCGATCCTTGTAAAGTTCGCGCCATAAATCCAATGTAGGTAACGGCGGTCGCGTCAAGTGGGGAACAGAGAGCGAACCCGTGGCATAGACTCGATCCGGATAGAGTAGGGCTGTGGTCAATGCGATGGGCCCACCCCAGTCATGCCCGATTGTGATGAAACGATCAAACCCTAAAGCGTCGCTAATGCCCACGACATCGGCGGCGAGCTCCTTCAGGGTGTAGGCCTCTATTGCATGGGGTTTATCTGATTCACCATAGCCCCGCACATCGTACGCCACTGCGGTATATCCAGCGTTTGCGAGAGCCGGGATTTGATGACGCCAGCTATACCAGCTCTCGGGCCAACCATGGCATAGAACAATCAGGGGACCACTACCTTGCATTGCAAGTCGCAAACTAATGCCGTTTGCGGTGACGGTCTGAAATTTAATGTCTGAGAGCAAGTTGAGCTCCTCTGGTTGTCCTGTCCTCACCGGAGTGCTTTTTCCCCGGATTCAACCGTTTGCATGATCAGGGTATTGATCGTCATCGGACCAACACCACCTGGGACGGGTGTGTAAGCCGAGACCCGATCAACCAACGGCCCGAGTTCAATGTCGCCGACCCCACCCGGGTGATAGCCCGCATCCACAACAACAGCACCGTCTTTTATCCATTCGGCGCGAATAAACTCGGGTCGCCCGACAGCACCCACGATCACATCGGCTTGTCGAACGTGCGACTCGAGGTTTTGCGTTCTGGAGTGACAGATGGTCACGGTTGCGTTCGCCTGGAGCATCATCATGGCCATAGGCTTGCCGAGAATGGGACTTCTTCCAACAACAACAGCGTGCTTACCTGAGAGTTCAATTTCATAGTGTTCCAGAAGACGCATGATGCCTTGTGGCGTTGCACACCCGTAAGCTGCTTCACCCATGCTCATCCGACCAAAGCCCAAGCAGGTCACGCCGTCGACGTCTTTCGCAAGCGCTATCATATCGAAGGCAGCTCGCTCATCGATGTGAGCGGGTACGGGGTGCTGAAGTAAAATACCATGAACATCCGGACTCGCGTTGAGTTGCTCGATTTCCCTTAGCAAGTCATTGGTTTTGATAGTGGCGGGGAGTTCGATGGCTAATGACTCCATGCCGATGCGTCTGCATGCATTTGCCTTCATTTTGACGTAAGTAGCGGAAGCAGGGTCATCGCCCACCAAAATGGTGGCGAGCACAGGGGCTCTATCGCCTGTATTTGTTTTCAGCGATGCGACACGCTCCGCGAGATTAGCCTCGGTCATTTGCGCTACGTGTTTTCCATCGAGAAGCGTGGCCGGCATAAAAAATCCCCCTATTTTTTGGCGCAATTGTTTCAGAATTCAAATGTCGGCGAAAGGCGATTTCTGCAATTGACCCAGCGACCGCAAACCTTGTAGACTCGCCGCCCGCGAGGTGTTGAACATCGCGCCTTTTTCGGGGTGTAGCGCAGTCTGGTAGCGCGCCTGCTTTGGGAGCAGGATGTCGGGGGTTCGAATCCCTCCTCCCCGACCACTTTTTCGGCCATATCGCCACGGCCGAAGGTCTTGGGTAATCACCCAGTCAGTGGTGGCTGTAGCTCACCAGGTAGAGCACCGGATTGTGGCTCCGGAGGTAGTGGGTTCGAGACCCATCAGCCACCCCATCTTTCGTCGATAATGATCAGGCCGCTACAGTCGGAATAGGGTCATTTTGTGGCCCTCTGATTAAGTCTTCCGCACGTTCCTGAGCGACCTGCGCCGGAGAGATTCTCCGCGCCTGCGCCTCCATCAGAACCGAATTGAGTCGATCAGCGATCGCTGCTACCCCAGCGTCGATATTTTCTTGTGTGTGGCCATGTCTTCGGTGATAGACGTCAATGACACCACCTGCGTTAACCAAGTAATCAGGACAATACAAAATTCCCGCATTGGCCAGTCGTATGTCATCTTCCTGGGTCAACAGCTGATTGTTGGCTGCACCTACGATGACGGACGTATTAAGAGTTGGAATAGACCATTCATTCAGCACTCCGCCAAGTGCACATGGAGCAAAAACGTCGCAGTTGCCAGTGAGCAGCTCGTCATTGCTCACAACGCGAATGGAAAGCTCATCGCTAGCACGACGACAGTTATCGTCATTGATATCGCTGGCATTAACGGTGGCTCCGTTTCTGACGAGTAATTTTGCGAGTTCGAAGCCTACTTTTCCCAAACCCTGAACATGAACGCGGATGCCAAACAGATCCGACTGCCCCAATCGGAAGCTAACAGCCTCCCGAATACTCAAGAACACACCAAGGGCCGTACTGGGTGAGGGGTCGCCGTTGCTAGATTCTGATTCAAGACCCGCGACATGGCTTGTTGCCTCTGCCATAACTGCCATATCGGTCGGTGAGGTACCGGAGTCCTCGGCGACGATGTAGCGCCCGCCGAGCGACTCGATGGCGGCGCCCATGGCCCTAATAAGCGCAGGCGTTTTAGCTGTTCGGGGGTCACCAATAATGACAGATTTACCTCCGCCGCTATTGATGCCTGCGAGGGCATTTTTATAGGTCATACCCCGTGACAAACGCAGAACATCGGTAAGTGCCGCATCTGCGCTTTCATACGGCCACATTCGACAACCCCCAATCGCAGGGCCTCGTTGTGTGTTGTGCACGGCGATGATGGCCTGTAGTCCCGCCACTTTGTCATTAACGAAGACCACTCGTTCATGGTCGGCAAATTCGGGGTGGGTAAAGCTAGTGTTCATTAGGACCTCTGTGATTTACATTTGTGACGCTTAGTGGCTGTACTAATTGCAGTTCAGCTCGGCACCGATTTCGCTGTTCGAGCCATGTTCTGCGACTGCGGGTTCTCACATGCCCGTAACCTTTAAGCTTTGATGGGGCATTCGCGAGTTGTTGTGCCGAGTCAATCGATTCGATGGTGGCCATTTCAGCGATCAGATCAATATCAGCAAGGTAGTCCGCAAGGTCAGCACGTTCAGCTCGTCTTTCATGTGTATAAGCGAATACATCCATGGCTGTGCCTCTGACAAACTTCAGTACGGCGAGCACCCTCAAAGGAAATCTGGCCCAGGCACCCATCCGAATTTTTTTCGGTCGACCATGACGCGACCACCACTTGGACAACGGCGGTGGTGCGAAGTAGAAATTTATGCCCGCCCCATTCAGGTTAGGCATGCCATCAGGCTTATTGTCAGTGGTCAGAATTCGAGCGACTTCGTACTCATCTTTGAGCGCCATTAAACGGTAAAGCTGTCTTGCGATATCGCAGAGAAGTGCCGCCTTATCGGGTAAGTGATTGAGACGCTTTTCCACACTCCTGATTCGGCGAACGTACAAGGCCGCATAGTCTTCAGATTGATAGCAAACTAAGCGTGCCTCTCGATCGGCAACAATGTCGTCGAGGGACGTCAGCTGAGTTGACGTAGATTTGGGTAGTAGAGCCAACACCTTATCTTGTTGCTCGACGAACCGTCGACCCCAGGTGAATGCAGACTGGTTAAGTTCAACCGCAACGCCGTTGACCTCGATTGCACGCTCAATCGCCGTAGGTGTAATAGGTAATAAGCCTCTTTGGCTGGCTAGTCCCACCAAGAACAAATTGGCGGCAATGGCGTCTCCCGTGAGGGCGATGGCAAGCGCTGACGCATCTATTGCATCGATCTGGTGCTCTCCTACAATCCGGCGAATTAGTTGCGCGGTTTCTCCCGCAGAAGTCATTGCCTTCGCGGTGTAGAGAAAATCTCGGGTTTCCGTGGTCTGGGTATTCACTATCGCATGACATGACGGGCTCAGCTTGCGGAGTGTCTCGGGATTAGATGCTACGAGGGCATCGCAACCCAGTAGTAGGTTTGCCTGCGCGTCCTTGACTCTGACGGCGTGAATGTCGCTCTGATCTCGCGCGATCTTAATATGGCTCACTACCGATCCATATTTCTGAGCAAGTCCGGTTTGATTCATCGTGGCAAAGCCTTTGCCTTCGATGTGCGCTGCCATGGCTAAGAGTGAGTTGACCGTTAGAACGCCAGTTCCCCCGATGCCGGCCACTAGTCCGCACCAGGGCTTCTCTAATGCGACAATCGAGGGCTCGGGGAGGGGATCAAAAATAGGGGCTGGGATTTCAGATGAGTCCTCGCTAGCATCAAGCGTTGTCGCTGGCAGAGAAATAAAGCTCGGACAGAACCCCTCGACGCAGCTCAGATCGGTATTACAACTGTGCTGATCAATGACGCGTTTAGTCCCCAGTTCGGTCTCAAGTGGTTGAATAGAGAGGCAGTTTGATTGGTGACCGCAGTCGCCACAGCCCTCGCAGAGCTCAGGGTGAATGAAGACTTTGGTGTTGGCCGGCGGCATCAAATGTCGCTTTTGTCGACGTCGCTTTTCAGTCGCGCAAAGTTGTTGATAGACGATAACCGAGGTTCCCTCTATGTGGGCGTACCGCCGCTGTAGCTCGTCGTAATCGGCTCGACGCCATAGGCCAACGAACGAGGGAAGATCACGAGGTGCCGCATCCTCGGAAACGACGGCAATGTGTTCTACACCTTCTGCACGAATCTGATGCAGTAAAGCATCGAGAGATAGACTGCCATCGATGGCTTGTCCGCCCGTCATCGCCACTGCTTCGTTGAAAAGAATTTTATAGGTGATGTTGACCTTGCTCGCGACCGCGGCACGAATTGCTAGACTTCCGGAGTGGAAATAGGTTCCATCGCCAAGGTTTTGGAAAATATGTTTTCTCGAGCTGAATGCTGCCTGTCCTATCCATGCCGCGCCTTCGCCTCCCATCTGCGTGAAGGTTCGGGTGTCTCTATCAGGCATCCAGGTCGCCATGTAGTGACAGCCGATGCCACCCATAGCGACGCTGCCCGCGGGCACCTTGGTCGACGTATTGTGAGGACAGCCAGAGCAAAAATGCGGTGTTCTGATTGGCGCATCGATGCAGAGATTTTGCTTAGCTGCCTCAAAGCTACCTGTGTGAGGTGGCAAGACTCCCAATTTCTCGAGTCGAGTAATAATCGCGTGAGCGACAAGATCAGGGTCGAGTTCACCTGTGTTAGGCAGTAATGACTCGCCTCTGTGGTCAAATTCACCGTATATCTTCGGTCGAGACTCCCCGCCCAGGTTGTAAAGCTGCGACGTTAATTGGTCTTCTATCACCGATCGCTTTTCTTCAACCACCAGGATTTCAGTCAATCCTCGCGAAAATGCTTGAATGATTTCAGGGTCAAGCGGCCAGGGCATACCTATCTTGAGCACCCTTATACCGAGGTCGTTTGCGGTTTGGTCATCGATCCCAAGTGAACCTAAAGCCTCCATGACGTCGAGGTAGGCTTTACCTGAAGTGATAATGCCAAGCTTGGGTTTTACCGAGTCCATCACAAGGCGATTGAGCCCGTTGATGCTTGCGAACAGTCTCGCCGCATAAATTTTGTACAGATTCAGGCGTTTTTCTTGATCTAGGGGCGGGTCGGGCCAGCGCGCATGCATGCCGTCAGGTGAGATTGCTTCCCTGGGCGGTAGGATAATGGAGTATCTCGCAGGGTCTATTTCCACACCCATTGCCGCATCCATATTGTCAGTGATCGCCTTCAGTGCGACCCAGCAGCCCGAAAAGCGTGACATAGCCCAACCATAGATCCCAAAATCAAGCACCTCCTGCACGTTGGAGGGAGCAAGCACGGGTACAGAGGCGCCCATGAACATGTGTTCTGATTGGTGAGGGAGGGTCGATGACTTGCAGGCATGATCATCGCCCGCCACTGCAAGTACGCCTCCGTAAGGTGAGGTTCCAAAGGCATTCGCGTGCTTAATGACGTCCATGCTTCGATCAACACCGGGCCCCTTGCCATACCACATGCCAAAGACCCCGTCGTAGTCAGAGTCTGAGATGATGCCAAGCTGTTGAGAGCCCCACACGGAAGTGGCAGCCAATTCTTCGTTAATGCCAGGATTAAACGTGATGTGGTGGCTTTCTAAGTGCTTTTTTGCGGCCCATAGCGCCTGATCTAAGCCTCCCAGTGGGCTTCCACGATATCCCGAGATAAACCCACCTGTGTTAAAGCCAGCAGCGGTATCGATCTCGTGTTGCAGCAAGGGGAGTCGGACCAGCGCATCAATTCCCGTTAAATAAACCCGAGTAGGGCCGGGAGCAAACTTATCGTCTAATTGAACATTCCGTAGGAGGTGTGGTGTTGCATGCGTCATGCTTTGGTCCTCGGCAGGCTATTTTCTGAGCTTGAAAGCTGATTTTTTCGGTATTCCCGGTGCAATTTTGTGCCTTATTAAGTGAAATTTTTGTCCTTTTTCTCTCCCATAGCGTTGGTTATGGAATTATTATTTCTAAAATAAGCTTTTAAGGGACTAAATATGTCATCTGAGTGGAACCGGCAGGACATCGCTATCATGTCGTCGCTACAGCAGGATGCGACGGTATCGACGGCCGCGTTGGCCGAACGTTTGAATAGTTCTCAATCACCCGTATGGCGACGCATTAATCGCCTCGAGGAGAAGGGGGTCGTTCAGCGCCGGGTAGCGCTGCTAGATAGAAATGCGCTCGGCATGGAGATCGTCGTTTTTGCGAGCGTTAACCTGACTCAAACGGGCAGGCAGAACCTACTTGCTTTCGAACGTGAAGTGGAGACACACCCCGAAGTGGTTGAGTGCTACACAATGGCCGGGATCTGGGATTACGTACTAAAGATCATTTGCAAAGACGTGCGGCACTACGAGGATTTCGTCAGAAATACGTTGCTCAGCGGCGACCTAGTGCGTGAGATGCACTCTCACATTGCTGTCACGGAAATCAAAAACACCACTGAGCTGCCCATCGCTACACAGCTTTAGTGGCGCCGGCATCACATCAGCCTGGTACCGCTACCTGTGTCGGACGCTTGGCTCCTTTGCCATACAGATTGACCTTCAGGCTCGAGATGGCGTGGACTAAGATAATGGGCTCGATTTTCTGTTTTCCTGTCCAATGAATATTTGGAAAACGCTCAAGAATGCGCTCGTACGCCATTTTCAGCTGCATTTGCGCGATACGGTTGCCCAAGCACCGATGCACACCATGGCCAAACGCCACGTGTTTCTCCACATTGTCGCGCGTCAAATCGAAGACATCGGGGTCTGGGAAGACCGACGGGTCTCGATTTGCGGCGCCGTACCACATGATGACTTTTTCATTTTCGGCAATACGTTGCCCTGCGATTTCTGTGTCCTCAGTCGCCGTCCGACGCATATGCATGACGGGTGACGTCATGCGCAGCGCCTCGTGTGACATTCGGTCAATCAAAGACGGGTCATCAATTACCATTTGCCGCTGCTGCTGGAATTCGGTCATCAGCCGGATGGTCCCTGAAAGGGAATTACGCGTGGTGTCGTTACCCGCAAAAATGATCAGCAGCCACGAGCCGTCCAGATAGTTCTGCGACAGCGGTTTGTCATCAAGCGTTGCGTTTGCAATGACTGTCAGAAGGTCTTGCCGCGGGTTTTTGATTCTGTCCGCCATGACACGTTCGCCGTAATTGAACATATCCTCAAGCATCTGACTGAACCTAAACAGGAACATGGGCTCAGCCATAAACATTCGGAACGGGTGAGTCAGGAACTGTGGGGCAAGCTCGAGGTAGTGCATCCACTTGATGATATCCGGCCGATCTTCCTCATCGACGCCCAGCATTTCGCACAGCGTGAACATTGGCAGCTCGGTCGAGAACATCTTGGCGAAGTCGACCTCAGGGCCTTGCCGCTCCATATTATCTAGTAGCTCGTCAATTTTCTTACCAACACGCGCTTTGAGGGTCTCCACGTATTTGGGAAAGAAGAATTCGGACTGCTGCAAACGGAGATCTCGATGCACATCGGCGTCGAGGTTAATCAACGAATTGTGCGCGGCATACATCAACCGGTCCGCTTTGCCGCTGGCAGGTAATACAGCCATGTGCATACTGCCGCGTTGAGAGGAGAAAATCCTTGGGTTCAGCTCGACGTGTTTAACGTCATCATAGCGAGAGACCGACCAGAAACCGGACGTCGGCTTTCGACCTTCAGTCCACATAACAGGGGATTCTTCACGCATTCGGCGGTAATAGTCGAACGGTTGCCCGCGGGTCCACGCATTGGTTGATCCCAGATTGAAGCCTTTTAACCGCTGATAAATCTCAGGGTAAAGAGGGTCGGTAGCACCTGTATCGACAAAAATATCATCGCTGACGGATGCGTAATGGTCGATATTTTGAGGCTGATTCATAGCTGACCTTGGCGGGTTTGTTGAGCTGATGGCGCGTAGGTTAACCAAAAATGATCGCCATGGACTAGATCCGTCCAGCTTTTCTTCATTTGTTTAAACGTGAGTCACTGATAAGTGTCGTTTACCCGACTCCTGCCTATTGAGGAGCATTGTTTGGACTACCGTGTCTGGGCCGGTTACTGTGTATCCAATACGGTCTCGCTGGGGGCAATCATGTTCAAATATGAAACAGAACGTGCTTTTGTATTGGTCATGCTGATGTGCGGGTTTGCGCTGCTTTGGATGACGTTGAAAGACGCCGCGTTTGCGGGTTAACGGCGGTTTCAGTAAATAATGAGGTGTTGGGTAGCGCCAACATCATAAAAGAAATAATAAGAAAAGCGGGTTACAACAATGGGTGAACAAGCCGAAATACACGTCAAAATTCTAACTGCAGCGTCTACCGATGCGCTAATGGAGGTTTACGACGGTTGGGCAGATCGATACGACCGTGAACTGTTGGAAGACTGGGGGTATACCAGTCCTCAGAAAGCGGTGCAGCTACTCTTAGAGGCAATGGACTCCCCAATGCTAGCGGTATTGGATGCCGGTTGCGGTACTGGGTTGGTGGGTGTCCTTCTAAAAGAAGCGGGATTGTCATCTCTAACGGGCATTGACTACTCCCCAGGGATGCTCGCTGAGGCGGAGAGGAAAGGAGTGTATGACGCGCTCCATACTATGGATATGAATCTTCCTCTGACGTTGCCATCGGATAGCTATGACGCGGTGACCTGCATCGGCACCTTCACGTCGACCCATGTAAAACCCGAGGCGGTGAAAGAGCTTGCGCGGGTTACACGCTCTGGTGGTGTGCTGGTGTTCACGGTGAGAGACGATTACTGGCAGTCGACGAACTTCATTGATTTGGTGATCGAATTACATGTCTCAGGCGTCGCGCGAATCGAACAAATAAGACTCGAGCCCTATATTCATTCCGAAGGCTCTGAATGCCGTTTTGTTGTCTTGAGAGTGTGTTGAAGCTTGGGATTGACCATTTTTTTTAGCCAAAACCGCCACGCAAATGCCAAGTATTGCGAATCGCGCATGTGGTGCACTGCTGAGTGATGGCTCGCTCACAAACAATTGGCGAGATCCCGTTTTCTCAACAATTACTGCTATAACTTGCGTCGACTAACTAGTAGGCAAAGAACAAGAGAAGTAAGAGAGACAGACTTAGTAACGATAAAATTAGTAACAAAAAAAATAAATAACGGTAAAAAGAGGTTGCCCATGATCGATTTTGAAATACCCGAGGAAACCAAGTTAGTCCGAGGCATTGTGCGAGAGTTTGTGCATGACGTCTGCATTCCGGCCGAAAAGGGCCTCACAGTGGATACCTATGACGAAATACTCTCAGAGCTTCGTCAAAAAGCGCGAGCCAAAGGACTTTGGTGTCCTTTTTTCCCAGTCGAGTGGGGTGGTATGGGCCTCAAGCCTTTGGCAAACGCATTAGTGCAGATGGAATTAGGTGAGTCGATTCTAGGAGCCCTCGCGTTAAACACCCAAGGTCCTGATGATGCGACAATGATGACGTTGCTGCACCACGGCACCGAGTACCAGCACGAAGCCTTCCTCAAGCCTCTCGTGGCAGGTGAGAAACGAGTTTGCTACGCCATGACTGAGAAAGGAGGTGGCGCAGATGCAACAGGGATGAAAACGTCGGCGGTCGAAGACGGGGATAAGTACGTGCTGAACGGCGATAAGTGGTACATCTCGTCGGCAAACGTTGCCAATATCGCCGTGGTTATGGCGAAGACCGACCCCGACGCACCGCGACATCAGCAGTTTTCGACCTTTATCGTGGAGTTGCCTAATCCCGGTTTCAAAATTCTCCGAAATATCGACACCATGCATCGTCACACACCGCTGGGTGAGCGATTAGGTGCAGCCCACTGCGAGATCGAGATTAACAATTTGATTGTGCCAAAGGCGAATTTACTGGGGGGACGGGGTCAAGGGTTCAACATGGGCCAACACCGCCTGGGCTACGGTCGTTTACGGCATGGCATGCACAACGTTGCTAAAGCACAACGAGCGCTCGATATGGCGGCCAAACATGTACTGGAGCGAGAGACATTCGGGAAAAAGCTCTCTGACCGTCAAAGTGTGCAGTTCATGCTGGCGGATTGTGCGGCCGAGATTTACAAAGCGCGTCTCATGTTGATGCATATTGCCTACAAGGCAGAGAACGGGCTCGATATGACTCAGGAAAACTCGATTGCCAAAATATTTTTGGCCAATATGGTTCACCAGGTCGTGGATACCGCGCTACAGCTTCATGGGTCACTCGGGTACTCGCGAGACACACCGCTGGCAGATTGGTACACATCGATTCGAAGCCAGCGTTTGGTCGACGGGCCCGATGAGGTTCACCGCTGGAAAGTGGGGAAAAATGTACTGCGGGCCTATGAGCGAGATGGTACAACTGCAATGGCTGCGGGTGGTGACTTACTTTAATTTCACGGTCGGCCTGCTGCATGCAGTTTCGGCGTATAGAGCGTAAAATCTTTAAATCGGACCAAGGTTGTAAGAAATAAAAGCGAGGTGTGTTGTGTCAAATACGTTCCACTTAGCGGTACCTGCAGGCGACTTAGCGTCGACGATTCCTTTTTACACGGAGGTTCTAGGCTGTGCTACGGGCAACAGCGAAGAGGGAAAATGGATTGATATCAATTTCTGGGGTAACGAGCTGACATTGCATCAGAGTGAGGAGCAATTGTCGGGTGTTCGCCACGATGTCGACATGGGCAATGTCAGCGTTCCGCACTTTGGCGCGCATATGCCGGAGGCGGAATTTCAGGCGCTTAAGCAACGAATTGAGTCCAGCCAGTTTGACTATCTAGACCAGCCCTACCGTCGATTTAAAGGCACTGAATTTGAACAGGAGACGTTTTTCATATCGGACCCGAACGGCAACGTGCTCGAGATGAAAACGATGGTGAATCCGAGCGTTTTATTCGACTAGCGAGCGGTTTACAGAATTCCCTGACGTAAATGGCGCGCCCACCAGGACTCGAACCTGGAACCTCATGCTTAGAAGGCACGTGCACTATCCGGTTGTGCTATGGGCGCGGGGCGCGCAAGTATCGCACAATCAAACGCGGTTATTCCACGATATCGCGACCTTGACAGTCCTTTCCGGGTACCGGTTTTTCAGTCCAGATTTGTAACAACTGCATGATGGCTGTGACGGCCGCTATGAGCAGGCAGCAGATTTGAATGGTGCGCGGTAACGACTCCGTTAACCCCACCTCAACAAGGATGCCTGTAACTGCAAGACAGTAGGCCGTCACCAGTGCTCTTGCTGTATTGGGAGCGCGTGAATCCGCAGCGCCCTCATGCATTGAATGACTGAGCCGAAAGCCCAACCAGAGACCGATGAATGCGGCTATGAGCCACAGCGGAATAGAGGCATGAGTCATGTGGTTAACCGTCCATTTGCTGAGTGAAACTTAACTGCGGCCAGCAATTTATAAAACCTGCGTCACCGAGTCGAGTCCAGTGCACCGACTTAAACATTTACGTTTAAGATTGCCCGGGTGGCGGTGCGTAGCATGGCTTCGGCGTCTGCGTCGTGGTCAAAGGCGTCCAACAAGCGGTTGTGTTGCAGCGTGGCAATGCCATGCGCGGCTGACCATAATAGTGTTGCGGTCTGTAACGAGGTCTCTACAGACTCAGGACGTTGCTTTCGCAAGTAGAGCTCGATTGCTTCGTGTAGCACCTGAAACCCGGTTCGTTTCGCACGTGCCTCCGCTCTTCGCTCATCGGCGTCTCCATGGTTTTCCCACATGAGGCAAAAAAATGCTTTCTTGTCCATGGCAAAGCGCAGGTACGCGGATCCAAGTGCGTCAATGTGAGTAAGGGTGCCAGGTGCGACAGACTCTTGCGCGTCAGTGGTGTATTCCATGATGCCAATATGGGCAAGCTCCCTAACTGCAGTGAGTAGGGCATCCTTGTCTTTAAAATGGCGATAAAGGGCGGGCGGGCTGACGCCCACTCGTTTTGCTACCTGTGCGATGGTGATGTCGTAGCTTCCAATGTTCTCGATGAGTTCAGCGGCTGCGATAATGGCGCAGTTGCGTAAATCGCCATGGTGGTAGGGCGTCGCCGATTGATTCATGCCAATGCTCCTCTAGCCGCCTTCAGTTGAGCGCGCTCGATCCGGTTATCCTGCGGTGCGCCCAGAAGTACGTAGGCGGGTGGCACCAAATAAAATGAAATGATGGTGGATAACAACACGCCACCGGCAATGGCCATCGCAAACGGGGGCCAGAACTGACTTCCTTCCAAAATGAGAGGTAAGAACCCACCGAACGTAGTCAAAGTGGTCGATATGATGTGTCGACTGGAGTCAAGTACTTCATCACGCATCGCGTCTCGATTGCCGCTAGCAGCCGCGGGAGACTGTTGAAAGGACGTCAAGATGATGATGCACGCGTTTATGGCTACACCAATGGAGCCAACGACACCCACAAGCGCCATGATGCCGAGTGGATAGCGGAAAAGGGCGAGTGCCAGGAAGCTGAGACCGAAGGCGCAGATTACAACTCCGAAGGCAAGTGCGGTTAGGCGCCACGAGTTGAACGTGAGCATGATGGTCGCAAGAAGTAGCGACATCACCAGTCCGACCGGCCCAATGAGATCGTTCACGACGCCTTCGCGCTCACCGCTGTCACCGCCGAAGCTGTATCGGTAGCCGTCTGGCAAAGTGATCGGATTGTCTTCCAGGGACTGCCTGAGCAGCTTCAATGCCTCTTCGGGGAGCACGCCTCTGGTCAAGAACGCCTGAACCTGATTAATTCGCTCACCGTCTCTGCGCCCGATAGGCGCGTCATCGGGGACAATGTTCAGTTCACCCACCGCGGACAGAGGCACAAAGCGTGGCTGCCCTAGTTGTCCGCGGAGGGGGATCTGCAAATTGAGAAGCTCGTCGCTATCTTGCCAAGCCTCTCGCTCTAACTTTGCTCTAACACGAAGCTGCTCCGTATCTTCAATGACAGCACCGCCGAATCTACCTCGAAGATAACCATCAACCAGCGCTGCCACTTGCGTTCGCTCGAGACCCAGGCGGCGTAACTTCTCTTCGTCGAGTTCGAACTCTACTTTGGGAGCGGCTGGGCTAATGGATAGCTTCGTGTGGGTTATGTCTGGGAGCTCTTGCAGGCGTTGTCTAAATTGTTCTCCTAATACCCGCAAGGTGTGTGTATTTGGACCGTAAAGAACGACCTCAAGCGGCGCATCAACGGGCGGACCCTGATCAATGCCCAAAACGAGGATCTGTGCTTGAGGGTACTTACGATCAAAATTTTTCTGTAGATGGCGTATTAGCGCGTTGGTCTGGTTTTCGTCTCGAGTGAGCACCATACCTTCCGCCCAACCGGGAGCATTTCGCTTGTTGGAGCGCAGGTTGTAGTAGAAGGCCGGCGGACTTTCGCCAACAGACCAGTCAACCCGTCGTATAAGAGGTTCTGCACGAAGGTCCTCATCGAGCTGACGGACAAGCTCGAGCGTTGCTTCGATACCGGCGCTCCTCGGCATTTCAACGCGAAGGTACATTTGATCACGATCAGTACCGGGGAAAAATTGTGCTGTGAGTGTCGACACGCTCGCAAAGCCCAGTAGGGGGATGGATGCCGCGAGTAGCACCGAGGCTAAGGGATATTTTAGTGACCAATCGATCGAGGCGGCGAAGCGCTCCCTCGCTCTGGGTAAAACGATACCAGATCGCCACCACGCAAGACCCTCAGTCATCGCTCCGGGTAAGAGGCGTCCCCCCAGCGCGGCTGTCACGGACAGTGCGAGGACTAGGCTCATAACCAGCATAACGATGACGCAGGTGGCCAGACTCCCCAGAAAGTCACCAGAGGGCCCCTGTAAAATGGCCATGGGCGTAAACGCCAGTACAGTCGTGGCGGTGGCACTAACCAAAGGTACCGTCATGCGTTTAACGGCTTTTTGCATCGCCTGGATTGCTTCATCACCTTCGAGAAGATGTTTGCGGATCTCATCGGTTACAACGATGGAGCCATCTACTAATAATCCCAGAGCCACTACGAGACCGGTCATCGACAGTTGATGGATGGGTACATCGAGGTAGTTGAGTACCACCATCGATAATAGGGTGCAAAGCGGTAGGCTGAGTGCCACGATTAATGCAGCGCGCCAACCCAAGGTCATGAAAAGTACAGCAACTACGATTAGCACACCGGCAATGATATTTTTCGCAACGCCCGCCAAGCGGGCCTCTGTATAGCCACTCTGGTCATAGGTTATTTCGATCGTCAGGCCGTCGGCGGCATTCGCGCGGTAGTCTTCAATAAACGCATCGAATTGTTCGCTGTACTTATCGACTTGATAGCCTTCTTTCATTTCGACAGCGAGGAATACGGATCGACGGCCATTTGACAGCGCCAGCCGGAGCGGTGGCTCCGCCTCCGATTTGGTCACAGTGGCGACATCGCTAATTCGGATGCCAGTAACACTATTAAAATCAGCCTTGATAAACGTATCGCGCACGGCCTGAGCATCCCCAAAATCGCCGGCGACGTCGATTGTGAGTGCAGTTGTGGGCGAGGCAAGCTTACCTGCCGGAGTCCTTGAGTCTGAGAGGGCTAATGTCTTAGCAATATCGTCGACTGAGAGTCCTAATGTGCTGAGTGCTGTGCCATTTATCTCTACATTGATCTCTTCGTCCGGTAGGCCATAGGGTTTCACACGTCGTGTCTGAGGTACCTTTCGCGCCGCATCGGCAAAACGAAGCGCTTCGCGGCGCAGGAGTGATGGCGAGATATCGACATCCTCATCGGCACTGATGGCAACGATTTTCACAAATGTGGTGAAAAGATCATCGTCGAATACCGGTATGGTTGTCCCCTCGGGAAGGTCGGCAGTGACTCTGTCAACTTTGCCCCGGAGTTCGGACCACACCCGCTTAATATCGGATCTAGACAGGTAGTAGTCGGCCTCGATAACGATGGTAGACACCCCATTAATCGAACTGGAGTCGATCTCTTGGACGTCAGGGTGCTCGCGTAGAGCATCCTCCAAGGGCTTCGTTACGAGGCTTTCCACACGCGCAGGGCTGGCGCCGGGATAGAAGGTTTGAACCGAGGCAACGAAGGGCGTTATTGAGGGATCTTCCTGTCGACCCAAGCTGTTATAGGAGGTGACCCCCACAACTATGATAGAAATTACGAGTAGGGCGAGATAACGCCCGTTTTCAAAGAGGCTTGTGGCAATCATTGCTGGGCGCTCAGTTCATCACGCGGATCGAGGGTACGATTTCGACAGGAGATCCAGGTGACAGCCGCTGCATGCCAGAGGCGACTACCGTTGCATCATTAGTGATCGTTCCTCGCACAAAGACGCGATCACCCTCATTGTAGATGACCTCCACGCTTTCTCGCGCTGTAATGGTCTCACCGGCCTCATTTTTGCGCGTGACGAGCACGGTCCATAGTCCCTTATCACCCTCAAGAAGGGCACTGAGGGGTAACCATCCGCCTATCTCCCTGACATCCTCCTCGAATTGGAGTGCGACCGTTTGCCCAACGCGAGCAGGCGTACCCTCGGGTAGGGTAAGAATAGCTAGCACCGTCAACGTTTGGGAATCCACATCTGCACCCACACTCCGTAGTGTTGCCGGAACGGCTGTGTCGTTGAGATAGAGGCTGTACTGCTCTCCAATTCGGGCGCTGTCAGCAAATTTTGGTGATATGCCAACGTGAGCCTCGCGCTCACCGATAGATACGAGGCGTAGGACCGGTACATTAGGACCAATGATGCTTCCGGGTTCTCGCAGGGTCTTTGAGACGATGGCATCGAAGGGCGCGGTTAATTTGCTCTTTGCAACGACTATTTCGGCATTTCGGACGCTAGCCTGTGTGGTCTCAAGTCGAGCACGGGTAGCTTCAACAGTAAGACGTGCATCGTCAGCCTCCCTCTGCGAGACAAGATTCTGACTGAGTAGGCTGTCGGTGCGTTCTAAGTTGAGTTCTGCAAGCTGCAGCTGAGCTGCAACTTCTTTCGATTGCGCCCTCGCAAGCGAGAGCGCGGCTTCTTGCTGGCGCGTATCAAGTTTGCCTAGCTCTTGACCGGTGGTGACGAAATCACCCTCCTGTGCAGTGAGAGCGTCTAAGACGCCCGCGACCTCAAAACCCACATTGCTATCTGAGCTTGCCTCGACAACGCCTAAAAAGCGTGTAGTGGTCTTGTAACTGCGCTCCAGCTGATAGGGCACAACAACGACTGGTAGGGGCTGTGCCTCCGTCGAAATGGTTGGTTTGACGTTTGCCTCGATTGCATCAGACCCGAACAGTACGATGCCGGCGGCACCGACAGCACTGAAGAGGGTTGTAAAGAACATGCGTGTTGTCATAGCTTCGCGTGTCTCGTATGTTAATGATATTAACTTACAATGTTATCACGAGTAACATTCAAAAATCAGCCTGTCATGTTGCTGTTTAGGTTGAGGAGGAGAACCTTTCGACTTGCGTCAAATTCCCTAATCCGAGACACTTCACAGCCTTGTCTTCGGACAAGGTCACTGGTGACTCGGACGGTCCCCTCGCAGCGATAGATAGTGAACCCCGCCAGGCCCGGAAGGGAGCAACGGTAGTTATCGACTCGGGTGCCGAGGTGTGGCTGTTCGAGTCGCCTCCAATAACGGTCGGGCTCCAAAATGGCTTATCAAGTTCTTGCGCGTAAATGGCGACCTTCCAACTTCTCCGAGATGGTTGGACAGGAGCACGTGGTTAAGGCTCTGACGACCGCATTAGAGTCCGAGAGACTGCACCATGCCTACTTGTTTACGGGTACGCGCGGGGTAGGTAAAACCACGGTCGCTCGGCTGATTGCGAAAAGCCTCAACTGCGAAACTGGTGTAACCGCCGAGCCCTGTGGGCAATGTGCGAGTTGCATTGAGATCGCTGAAGGCAGAAGCGTTGATGTACTCGAAGTTGATGCTGCCTCTCGAACCAAGGTCGAAGACACACGAGACCTGCTTGATAATGTTCAGTACGCGCCGACGCGCTCGCGCTTCAAAATTTATCTGATCGACGAAGTTCACATGCTCTCGAATCACAGCTTCAATGCGCTGCTGAAAACGCTCGAAGAGCCACCGGAACACGTCAAGTTTTTACTGGCAACGACGGATCCGCAAAAACTGCCCGCAACCGTGTTGTCGCGGTGTCTACAGTTCAACCTGAAGAACATGGTGCCGCAGCAAATCATTGATCATCTTCGTCACGTGCTGGCAGAGGAGTCGGTAAGCTTCGACGACGAGTCGCTGGCATTGCTCGCTCGTTGTGCCGAGGGGTCAATGCGAGACGCACTGTCGCTGACCGACCAGGCCATCGCGCATGGATCGGGAAAGTTGGCGGCTGATGAAGTCCGGCAAATGCTTTGCACAGTGTCGAGAACCAAGGTATTTGACTTGCTGGATACAATCGTTGCAAACGATCCCAAGCTTGCACTGGCTGTGGTCGAGGACATCGCGTCACATTCACCTGACTATGCCGGGACATTAGACGAGCTCGCATCAGTCTTGCACCAGATAAGCTTGGCTCAGGCAGTACCAGGCTCGGTAGATTCGACCTTACCCGAGCATGAGAGGCTGGCGAGCGTGGCTCAGGGTATGACAGCTGATGATGCGCATTTGTGGTGGCAGATGGCTGTGGCCGCGAAACGTGAGCTTTATTTGGCGTCTGATCCCCGTGCTGGGCTCGATATGGCTGTCCTGCGAATGATTGCCTTTAGGCCGGCCGTTGTGTTGACAGACGCATCTGAGGTGCCCCCGGCAAAAAAGTCTGAGCCACCGGTGATGCCGGTGGAGCCGGCAACCACGTCAAAACAACAACCTAGTATTTCATCGGATCGACCCAGCAACGATGTTAGAAGCGCGGATCAAATTGCTTTCGAGCAGGAGGTTGTCGCGTCAGAGCGGGTTTCTGCGCCAGTGTCCAGAGCCTTTGCGGCAGAATATCTCGCGCCCGCGGTGGAAGTTGCTGATAAACCCTCACAGGCAATCGTCGAGGTGCCAACACGAGCTGCAACAAGCGTCCACCCGTTGGGGGCTTCCAACGGTGTTGCCAATGGAAGTCAGGTTCCGTCCGCGAATCTAATTGAGGTCCCTGACGGAGCCAAGCCACCAAATGAGGATCTGCCAACCCATGGATCCTGGCCCGACTTTTTCGAAACGTTGGGGCTCAAAGGCGTTATACACACGGTAGCCTCGCACTTCGAGCTGTCTGTGGCCTTTGACCGGACTCTATGTTTTACGCTGTCTCCCGCCAATGCCACGCTCTTCAACGAACGGCACCAGAGAGGTCTAGCATCTGCGATCGAGCAAGTGTTAGAAGAGCCGGTGACCGTACAGGTTGTTCTTGGTGAAACCTCGGATAACACACCTGCGTATCAACGCGAATTGTTGGAGCAGCGACGGCTCTCAGCTGCGCGCCAAGCGCTCGAGTCTGATGATTGCCTCAACGCGTTGTTGACTGATTTTGATGCCATTGTCCTTCCAGAGTCGGTCCGTCCCCCCCTAGTGGAGCTGTAGATCCTTGAAACTGAGTCCCGCAATACAAGAATTGATTGAGGCGCTACGACACTTGCCCGGCGTGGGGCCTAAATCTGCTCAGCGAATGACATTACATTTGCTCGAGCGCGATCGCGAGGCAGCTCAATTGTTGGGGGATGCACTTTTAAATGCGCTGGCAAAGGTTGAACGCTGCCAACGCTGTCGTAATTTTACAGAACTGACTATTTGTGAGATTTGCGGTGACCCAAAGCGCGATGATACGGCACTGTGTGTTGTTGAAACCCCAGCTGACGTAATGGCGATAGAACAGACGGGAAGTTATCGGGGACTATACTTTGTGCTCATGGGGCATTTGTCGCCCTTGGATGGGATCGGTCCAAAGCAGCTGGGTCTGGACAGCCTCAACGGTCTGTTCGATTCAGAGTCGATTGCGGAGGTCATTCTGGCGACCAACCCGACCGTCGAGGGTGAAGCAACAGGTCAATACATCGCGGAACTCGCACAGCGACATAACATCAAGGTCACTCGCATTGCTCACGGGGTGCCACTGGGCGGTGAACTGGAATTTATCGATCCAACCACGTTGGCTCACGCGTTGGGCGGTAGAAAAGAAGTAGGGCAAGCTTGACATACGAGCTTATAGAAACAGATGAGGCCTTGGATGCGCTACTGGAGCAGCAGTCGGGCGAGCGATTTGTTGCCGTTGATACTGAGTTTCGACGTCGAGACACTTTTTATCCGCAGGTTGCGCTTCTCCAGCTTTGCTGGAGAAAAGAGTCGTATCTAATTGATCCAAAGACGATTTCTACTCTTGAGTCAGTGAGAGAGTTATTGGCTGACTCCCGCGTAATCAAGCTGATCCACAGCCCTAGTGAAGATTTAGAAGTATTTGATCGGTGGCTTCAGATGACGCCAACCCCTCTATTCGATACTCAACGTGCACTGGCTGTGCTAGGACGAGGCTTCGGACTCGGCTATAGGGCAATGGTGGAGATGTATACGGGTGACGTTATATCCAAAGAGGAAACTACTTCGGATTGGCTTAAACGACCCTTGACCGACCGTCAGCTTAGTTACGCGGCGCTCGATGTTACTTACCTTCGCCAGATCGGAGAGCAGCTCTACGATGCGTGCGAGGAGCGTCAGCGTTTAGCCTGGGTTCTGGACGATACGGCGCGTCTGACACTTGGTGGCCGAGGGCCCGCGGCAAAATTTAAATCGGCTTGGAAAATGAAACCTCGCGAGCAGGCCATACTTCATCGATTGATCGACTGGCGCGAGGAAGAGGCCCGACGACTGGATAGGCCACGAAGTTGGGTGATACCCGACAAGGTAATGGTATCACTTGCGAAGCGACAGCCATCGCATATGGCACAGCTATCGACCGTCGATGGACTTCACGACGCTATTATCAGAAAAAGGGGTAAGCGCATTCTGGAGGTCATCGCCAATGCAAGTGATGACCTGTCCGAATTGCCTGCTGGATGGAAGGCACCGCTGCGCTCAGATCAAAAAGAATGGGCATCAACGCTAGGGGAAGCTGTCGCAACCACTGCGGTGACTCTGGGCGTTGCGCCCGAGGTTCTGTTTGCGAGTAAGGACGTTGAGCGACTAATTCACGCTACCTTGGCATCTCAGGAAGTACCGCAAGATCTCTTGGGTTGGAGAGATCCGGTCATAACTCAGCAGCTAGTAGCGCTATTGGTGTCACTAGCTGGCACATCTACTGACCCCAAGGCATGAATGCGCAGTCACACTGACAGCTTGAGTTACGCATCTTTGACTGCAATGGCATGGCCTTTCATTTTGGCCAATGCGTCGGTGCCGCTGCTCGGCATTGTTGATACTGCGATTATCGGTAATGCGGGTTCCGTCGTTGAGTTGGGAGCAATTGCGCTTGGGTCCCTTATTTTCTCCTTTGTTTATTGGAGTTTCGGGTTCCTCAGGATGGGAACAACCGGCTTTATCGCGCAAGCTGACGGGTCGGCTGATCATACAGAGGTCCGAGCCATTCTGGGTCGATCTTGCATTATTGCGCTGATTATTGGGGTGCTATTACTTTTAATCCAGTGGCCGATCGGAGAGCTCAGTTTCAGCTTGCTGTCAGGCGATGCAGCGGTCGAGAACGTCGCAAAAACGTATTTTTACACGCGAATTTGGGGTGCTCCTGCGACTTTGCTTGTCTTCGTCATTATGGGTGTCTGGATAGGGCTTGGGGAGGCAAAAGAGTTACTTAAGCTTCAGCTTTTTCTCAACGGTTTGAATATGGTGCTGGATATTCTCGCCGCTGGGGTTTTGGGGCTCGGCGCGTATGGCATTGCTCTTGGCACCGTTTTTTCCGAGATCATCACCTGCTTGGTTGGGTTTTACCGATTACAACGATTCCTCGCTGCGAAACACGAGGTTGGTGCGGCTTGGTACGCGTTCTGGCCGGTGGACCGCGTGCGCGAAATGACGCAGATATGGCGTTTGCTGACCGCTAATGGAGACATCATGATCAGAACGCTGCTACTTGTCTTCGCGTTTTCCTATTTTACCAACGAGGCCGCTAAATTCGGCGTCGTATCACTTGCCGCTACGCACATCGTGCTTCAGATCATGGCGTTCACCGCCTTCTTTCTCGATGGATTCGCTTATGTCGCTGAATCTCAGGTAGGGCGCAGTTACGGCGCCAGAAATGCAGCGGCATTTAAGCTTGCCTTGCACCGAACAACGGTATTAGCTGCGAGTGCTGCAGTGGCACTCGCTGCGGCTATACTATTTTTCGGAGAGATGCTCGTGGCCGCACTGACTGATCTTGATGAAGTCATCTTGGCCTCGCAGGGTTTGCTACACATCTGCGCCGTTTATGTGATTGCCTCATTCCCAGCATTCCAGTTGGACGGCGTATTCATTGGCACGTCACGGACAATAGAGATGCGGAATGCGTCGTTCGTGTCGCTCTTGGTGTTTTTGTTGGCGGTCTGGGTACTGACAGAAACCTATGCGCTTGCGGGCTTGTGGTGGGCAATGGTGGTATTCGTCATTGCCCGAGCCATCAGTTTGTGGGTTTATGTACCGAGATTCTGGAATCATTTTGCTCGAGACGACGAGGTGACTGTATGAGCGCTGCAAATAGTATCCGGGTGTTGGCGGGAAAGCGTAAGCCGGATACCTATCTATACATATCGGCAGACGCGGATGCCGAGGATTTACCAGCCGATCTGCTTTCATTGTTGGGCGAGCTTCGAGAAGTCATTACGCTGGATATTACGCCAGAGCGGCAACTGGCAAGGTGTACGGGCGCAGAAGTGCTCGAGGGCGTTGCTGATGCGGGTTATTATTTGCAAATGCCGCCGGGGGAGCGCACGCGTAGTGATGACCACCACTAGTTACCTATTTGCACTTGTCATTTATTGGTTGGCCGCTGGCGTGGGTTGCCGACTGCTCTACGTGATGGTTTTTCGTCATCTTTCGCCAATGTGGTCTGGTGCGACCACGGGTCTCGTTGCTGGTCTTTTGGTCGTCCCCTCGTATGCGGCCGTGGACGCTAATACGCTCGCACCCGCGCTGATCACGGGCGTGTTTAATCTGCTGTTTGCAGGTGGTATAGAGGCGGCGGTGGGGGCTTTTTTAATGCTGTCCTTAGGCGCGATTGTGGGGGTTATTGTGGGCATCATCACCGCACGATTGTCCACGTCACGTCCTAGCAATTAATAGATCTGCGAATCGTCAGACTCAGTAAAACGACTCGTAAACCTGTGGATTGTCCGTTAGTCTCACGTCTCGACTTTAGGGAGTTGTTATATGAAATTCACCGGCACCGATAATTATGTAGCGACTGACGACCTCAGAATGGCCGTAGACGCGGCGGTCGCGCTACAGCGTCCTTTGCTCATTAAGGGCGAGCCCGGCACTGGCAAGACCATGTTGGCTGAAGAAGTTGCATCAGGCTTGGGAATGAAGCTGATCCAGTGGCACATCAAGTCAACCACGAAAGCCCAGCAGGGCTTGTATGAGTACGATGCTGTATCTCGGCTCCGTGATTCACAGCTGGGTGATGAGGGTGTCCATGACATCTCCAACTACATCAAGCGGGGAAAGCTCTGGGACGCATTTGACGCCGATGAGCAGGTGGTATTGCTCATTGACGAGGTCGACAAGGCGGACATCGAATTCCCCAATGACCTTCTCGTCGAGCTCGATAAAATGGAGTTTTTCGTCTACGAGACAGGCGAGACCATCAAGGCCAAGCATCGCCCAGTCATTATTATTACGTCCAACAATGAGAAAGAGCTTCCCGACGCCTTCTTGCGCCGTTGCTTCTTCCATTTCATTAATTTCCCCGATCGAGATACGATGCGCCAGATCATTGCCGTGCACTATCCGTCCATTAAGCAAGATTTGGTGCAAGAGGCGCTTGAAGTTTTCTTTGAGCTCCGAGCGATTCCAGGTTTAAAGAAAAAGCCTTCAACGTCTGAGCTAATTGATTGGCTGAAGTTGTTGATGGCGGACGATATTCCAGATGAAGTATTGAAGAATCGCGATCAGAGTAAGGCAATTCCGCCTTTGTACGGTGCGTTGGTCAAGAACGAGCAAGATGTTCAATTGCTTGAGCGTCTCGCTTTCATGCATCGTAGAGAAAGCAGTCAGTGAGGAGCTAGCCGATGCTCGTCAATTTTTTTCAGGGATTAAAAGACGGCGGCGTGCCGGTTACGCCCCGTGAGCTTTTGGATTTGCTGGCTGCGATGAACAAACAGCTCGTCTTTGGCAGTATTGACGACTTCTACAACCTCTCACGCGCCGTGATGGTGAAAGATGAGAAGTACTACGATCGTTTTGATCGGGCGTTTGGCCTGCATTTTCGTGATCTTGAAGGCGTTGATGATGTTATTGAGGCGCTGATCCCCGACGATTGGTTACGCTCCGAGTTCGTGAAACAGCTCTCGGAAGAGGATAAGGCGAAGATTGAGTCGCTAGGTGGACTAGAGAAGCTGATCGACGAGTTCAAAAAGCGGCTAGAGGAGCAGGAGAAGCGTCACGAAGGCGGTAATAAGTGGGTTGGTACGGGCGGCACATCGCCGTTCGGTAACGACGGTTTTCATCCTGAGGGTATTCGCGTGGGCGGACAGGGTAAAAACAAGAAAGCGGTCAAGGTATGGGACCGCAGAGACTTTAAAAACCTCGATGATAGTGTCCAAATTGGCACTCGGAACATTAAAGTCGCGCTTCGTCGACTGCGAAAGTTTGCACGCACCGGCTCGGCAGATGAGCTCGATCTTGATGATACGATCAGCTCCACAGCGAAAAATGCAGGGCTTCTCGATATCAAGATGGTTCCAGAGCGGCACAACGCTGTGAAGGTCCTTTTGTTCCTCGACGTAGGTGGATCAATGGATCCCCACGTAAAGGTATGCGAAGAGCTGTTCTCTGCGGCCAGAAGCGAGTTCAAGCACCTCAAGCACTTCTACTTCCATAACTTTCTCTACGACAACGTTTGGGAAAACAACATCCGGCGTCACAATCAGCGAACACCGCTGCATGACGTAATGCATAAATTCGGTCACGACTACAAAGTGGTGATCGTCGGAGACGCCTCCATGTCGCCTTATGAAATCGTTCAGCCGGGCGGCAGTGTGGAGCACTGGAACGAAGAGCCGGGTGCCGTTTGGTTGGAGCGTCTGCGCTCGACCTATGAGAAGTGCGTCTGGCTGAATCCCGTACCTGAGGACGAGTGGCAATACACTCAGTCAATCTCCATTGCCAATCAGCTCATGGAAGCGAAAATGTATCCCTTAACCTTAGGCGGTTTAGAGGATGCGATGGGTTATCTCGCCAAATAACTGTGGTTCCACATACGCCAGACATTGGCTAGACTCAGAGGTATAACAACTAAAGCTCTGAGGAACTGAGATGTCTTACAAAAAAGTTATGGCAAGTTTGGTGGCGGCGGCCTTCGTGTCGGCCTGCGGAGATTCCAATACCCCTGTAGAGACGGAGGCAGAAGCTTCAAGTGCTGTGGCTGCGGTGGATACGCAGCGCATCATGAACGCAGCGGAAGAGCCCGAGATGTGGCTTACCTACGGCGGCTCTTACGATGAGACTCGACACTCGTCACTCGCCTCGATCAATGGCGATACCGTTCAAAACTTGGGTGTGGACTGGGTTTACACCATGGATAAGCCACGCGGTGCCGAGGCTACACCTATCGTGGTGGACGGAGTCATGTACGTGACCGGATCTTGGTCTGTTGTGTATGCGGTTGACGCGCGCACGGGCGAAGAGCTCTGGACTTATGATCCTAAGGTGTCGGGTGAAGACGCCGTTAAAGGGTGTTGTGACGTTGTGAACCGGGGAGTAGCGGTGCACAACGGAAAGGTCTTCGTTGGTGTGTTTGACGGACGTTTAGAGGCGCTGGATGCATCTACCGGCGAGGTCCTCTGGAGCAACATCACCGTTGATCAGTCAAAGCCCTATACCATCACGGGTGCGCCGCGCGTGTTTAAGAATAAAGTCATTATTGGAAATTCTGGGGCTGAACTTGGTGTTCGTGGCTATGTGACCGCCTACAACGTCGATACCGGTGCACAAGAGTGGCGATTCTACACGGTACCAAACCCCAACAAAGAGCCAGACGGTGCTGCATCGGATGCAATCTTCGCAGAGTTAGCGAACGATAGCTGGGGTGACACTGGTGCGTGGACCACAGACGGTGGCGGTGGCACTGTCTGGGATTCCATTGTTTACGACACAGTGAATGATCAAGTGCTAGTTGGTGTCGGTAATGGCTCCCCTTGGAATGCGTCAATTCGTGATCCTGAGGGCGATTTCAGCGGCGCCTACGACAACTTATTTCTGTCATCAATCCTAGCGCTCGACGCTGATACAGGCGAGTACCGGTGGCATTATCAAACAACGCCTCGTGATCAATGGGATTACACAGCGACCCAGCAAATGCTGCTGGCAGACTTGCCGTTGGGCCCTGACGGCGCAGCGCGCCGCGTTGTAATGCAGGCGCCAAAAAACGGCTTTTTCTACGTTTTGGATGCAGCTAACGGAGAGTTGTTGTCCGCTACCCCGTTTTCCGAGCAGAACTGGACTACCGGAGAAGTCGACGAGAATGGACGGCCCATTATCACAGATGAGGCGATTGCTCTCGATAACATGGTGGTAATTCCCGGTCCTACAGGCGCTCACAACTGGCACCCAATGTCGTTTAACCCAGATACGGGTCTAGTTTACATCCCTACCAATTTGCCCTTGCCCTATGTTTATGCCGATAACGAGGCATCGCGGAGTGCAAAGAGCATCTGGAATACGGGTTACGATGCGGCTTCGGCTTGGGTCTACGAATACCCTAAAGGCACCATTGCCTACACTCAGACACTGGACGGCGGTAGCCTTGTTGCATGGGACCCGGTTGCAGGAGAGCCTGCGTGGATGGTTCCTTTCCCACAGGCGTTTAATGGGGGAACGCTGAGTACCGATGGTGGCCTCGTTTTTCAGGGTAACAAGCGTGGCGAGTTCGTCGCCTATGACGCAGCAACGGGTGAACGAGTTTGGGCTCAACGCCTTGTCGGTGATGCTGCGGCTGCGCCCATGACCTACGAGCTCGATGGTGAGCAATACGTATCGGTGCTATCGGGGTGGGGAAATGTTTCGATGATGATTTATGGCGCTGCACTGGAGAAGCCGGTGACGCCAGAGCCAGGTCGTATTGTGACGTTCAAGCTGGGCGGTAATGCCGAGCTGCCGTCTCCACTTGACTACTTAGTCGTAGAGTCACCAAAGGCGCCGCTTGCAGGCGACGCTGAAACCTGGCAAGTGGGCATGCAGCGGTTTGCCGAGAACTGCCAATTTTGCCACGGTGCCTACGCCATCAGCTCCGGCGTTATTCCCGATCTGAGATGGTCGGCAATTTCCGCAAGCGAGGACTCGTGGGCGGCCGTGGTTCGTGATGGCGCGCTAACAGCGAACGGGATGGTAGGGTTTTCTGACATCATCGACGATGATGAGATTGAAGCCATCAGGCTGTACGTACTCCGCCAAGCGTGGCTCGCTGTTGAGAATGGCACGGCCGATGCACCCGAGCTCGCAGCGGCGGGCGATCAGTAGAGTGGTGCATCGCTAGTGGGCATAAAACGCGACTAGCGCCGCGGTAACAGCAACGTTAAGTGATTCAACGTTGTTAGTCATAGGAATACGCAGCGAAACACTCGCTGCGTTTTTTATTGTGTTATCCACTCCGTCCGTTTCACCGCCTAGAACATAAACCGTGGGTTTTGCTGGCTTGAAGTCAAACAAGGACGTCTCCGCATGACTATCTAAAACAGCGATATCGAACCCACGCGCTTGCAGTGATTGGGCAGTCAATCGGGCATCCTCGCACTGGATGATCGGTGCATTGAACAGTGTTCCTGCAGAACCTTTTATGACGAGCGGTCCGAGGGCGGAGACCGAGCGTTTTGGATAAAAAATTGCGTTGATACCTGCTGCACAGCAAGACCGAATGATCATCCCCACGTTCTGCGGGTTCGTAATTCCGTCTAGCAGCACAGCCTTGAATTCGTTGCTCGAGTGCACCTCAGCGTCAACGAAATTATCCAACGAGTCGAATTCTGGGCAAAAGAGGTCGAGCGCCACGCCCTGATCCTGATTTCCATTCTTGGATATGCGCGATAAGGCCTGACGCGCGTGAACCTGAACGTCGACTGCCCGGGTTTTTGCTAACTCTTCAATCTGACCTACAATTCCGCCGGGTTTGTTGCTGTCAGCAAGATGAAGACGCGAAGGATACAAGCGATTGTCCTGTAGGGCTTCCAAGACAGGCTTTCTTCCATAAATTGTGAGCGTTTTTGATAAATCCATCGATAGTCAAATTCAGTAGGCTATGAACGGCCAGAACCCGCTAGGTTATAGGATCATTAGCCATGTCACTAACACTGTTCAGTAGTCCGGGATGCCATTTATGTGAGCAGGCGGAGGACATTGTCGATTACGTGGGTGTTCCCTTTGAGGTGGTTGATATCACATCAGATGTGGAACTGGTGCGACTGTATGGGATTCGTATTCCGGTGCTCAAGCGCAGTGATGGTGCGGAGCTCGGCTGGCCCTTCGATGCCCTCGATGTAGAGCGTTTTACCGCATGAGTCTCTTATTTCTCTCTATCTACCCGAACTGCCAGCACGTCGCAGTCTGCAGCGCTTACAACGCCATCAGTCGTGGTGCCCAGTAGAAGTTCCAAACCCCATCGACCATGACTACCTAATACGATTAGGTCGGCGCCTATCTCTCTTGCCACGTCTGGAATCTCTTTTTCTGGTCGACCACTGGCGAGATGACAATGTTGTTTTGGTATGTTCAGATTTTCCGCGAGGTCTGATAAGTGAACCTCGGCTTGTTCGTTAATGTCCTCCTGGAGGGCTGAGGTATCGAGGTGGAGGTCGGCACCGTAAGTCAGCGACAGTGGTTCAACGATATGCAAAATGTGAATTTCAGCTTGTTGGTTGCGGGCCATCGTCGCCGCCTTTATAGCGATTTTGTCTGATGCGGCGCCAAGGTCGATTGCGACAAGCAGGCGTTTGTAGGCCATATCAACTCCAACGTTGACTTATCATGCGATGAGCATACCTTTACGCCTTCCGATGAACTAGTGGTGGACTCCGTGTCGATTATTTGGATTCTTGTGATTATCGCTGTGGCCGCAGCACCGCTGGTGTCAGCGCTTCCCACCGAGGCACAGCGGTATGAGGCGAGGATTCGAGATCACGCAATGCAGTCCGGATTACAGGTGAAGTTGGAGACTCCGCCCGATGTGCCAGCGCGTTTTCGGGTGCGCTGTGACAACAATCTGGTGGCCTATCGATTACGTCGCGCAACTCCCGAGCCCTTATTTTCGGGGAGCGTAATTGCTGTAAAAAGCGATTCAAGATGGGTCTCCGTGCCGCTCGAAAAAGATCTTGTCGACCTCATGCCGACCCTACCTGAGGGTGCTCATATCGCTGAGTTATCCGAATTTACAGTGACGCTCTATTGGGACGAAAAAGGAGATGTCGAGGCGGTTGATTGTGTGGCCAGTGCATTGCGGTCGTTTCTCAACTACCAAGGTTTTGAATAGCTTGCGTTCGCCCCTGTTCACATATATCGCTTGACCTTGGCCCATCACTGTCCCGTACACTCCGCCGTCTGCGCTGTCTCGAACGGCGCGTCGCGGATACAAAATTGAGTAGATGTAGCGTCCATGGGTAAGTCACTAGTCATTGTCGAGTCACCTGCGAAGGCAAAGACGATCAATAAATACTTAGGCTCGGATTTCATTGTGAAATCCAGTGTTGGGCACGTTCGTGACTTGCCTACTGCCGGTAGCGCGCCTGCCTCGGATCCCAAAGAACGCGCCGCCCAAGCAGCGATTACGCGCAAAATGGCGCCTGACGAAAAAGTCCGTTACCAAGCGAAAAAGAAGCGAGAGCAGCTTGTGCGACGTATGGGCGTTGATCCGAAAAATGGTTGGGCTGCCCGTTACGAGGTGTTGCCAGGTAAGGAAAAGGTAGTCGATGAGCTCAAGAAGTTAGCGAAGTCAGCTGATGCTATTTATCTGGCGACAGACCTGGATCGCGAGGGCGAGGCCATCGCGTGGCACTTGAAAGAAATTATCGGTGGTGACGAATCTCGCTATCAGCGAGTGGTCTTCAACGAGATCACCAAGCGAGCAATTCAGGAGTCTTTTGCCGCCCCAACGCAGCTAGATACCAACAGGGTGCAAGCGCAACAGGCGCGTCGCTTTCTAGATAGGGTTGTAGGTTTTGAAGTCTCGCCGTTGCTGTGGGCCAAGATTGCACGTGGTCTCTCGGCAGGGCGGGTTCAATCCGTGGCTGTGCGTCTCATCGTCGAGCGCGAGCGAGAAATACGTGCCTTTGTTCCCGAAGAGTACTGGGATCTTCATGCTGACTTATCGATGGATGGGCAGAACCCTGTTCGTTTTGAAGTAACAAAATATGAAGGAAGTGCGTTCGATCCCAAGACCGAGCAGCAGGCCGTAGAGGCGGTTGAGCGGCTTACAGGCGCTGAGTATTCGGTTTCCAATCTCGAGGCGCGGAAGACAAGTTCCAAGCCACCGGCACCGTTCATAACGTCCACTCTGCAGCAGGCAGCGAGTACGCGTCTTGGGTTCAGCGTTAAGAAGACGATGACCTTAGCGCAGCGTCTGTATGAAGCCGGCCATATTACGTATATGCGGACGGACTCCACGAACCTCAGTAGTGAGTCCGTTGCAGCGTGCCGAGCCTTCATCGAGGCCAACTACCGTAAAGCTTATTTGCCAGAAGCACCTATTCGATACGGAGCTCGAGAGGGCGCTCAAGAAGCCCACGAGGCTATTCGTCCGTCTAACGTTGAACTACGTTCAGAATCTCTGAAAGATGCTGAGAGAGACGCTCAGAGGCTCTACGAGCTTATTTGGCGTCAGTTTGTGGCATGTCAGATGACGCCAGCTCGATATTTGAGCACGACCGTGACTGTCAGTGCCGCAGGGTATGACATGACGGCACGGGGCCGAGTGGTTGAATTCGATGGTTACACACGGGTTCAGACGCCAGCGGCCAAGAAGGGCGACGATGCCATTCTTCCTGACTACCAACTGAGCGATCGCTTGTCGCTAAATGAACCTCTGCCAACACAGCACTTCACTAAGCCGCCTGCACGCTACGGCGAGGCGAGTCTGGTTCGAGAGTTGGAGAAGCGAGGTATTGGACGGCCGTCTACGTATGCGGCGATTATTTCGACCATTCAGGATAGGGGTTACGTAAAACTTGAAAATCGTCGCTTCTACGCTGAGAAGATGGGCGATATCGTGACTCAACGACTCCAAGAGAGTTTCGAGGATCTACTCGATTACGGGTTCACTGCATCCATGGAAGAGAATCTTGACGACGTGGCCGAGGGTCGTAAGGACTGGCGTGACGTTCTCGATGTGTTTTATGACGATTTCCGGTCGAAACTTGATCTCGCCGAGCAGCCAGGTACTAACGGCATGCAGGCGAATGAACCGACGCCTACTGGCATTGCCTGTGGCTCCTGCGGCCGCTCTATGCAGGTTCGCACAGCGAGTACAGGGGTGTTTCTTGGCTGCTCTGGCTACAACCTACCGCCCAAGGAGCGTTGCAAGAGCACGGTCAACCTTATTCCCGGGGACGAGGTTGTATCGGCGGATGCGGACGATGAAGCCGAGTCGAGGCTGCTTTTAACCAAAGAGCGTTGCCCTAAGTGCAATGCAGCCATGGATAGCTATCTGATTGATGAGACCCAAAAGCTACACGTCTGCGGTAACAACCCAGACTGCGATGGGTACATGGTCGAGGCTGGGCAATTCAAGATTAAGGGGTACGACGGCCCAACACTCGATTGTGATAAGTGTGCCGCGGAGATGCAGCTGAAGACCGGGCGGTTTGGCAAGTATTTCGGTTGCACGAATGATGCATGTTCGAATACGCGTAAGCTGCTGCGTAACGGTGAGGCGGCACCACCGAAAATGGATCCCGTTCCGATGCCTGAGCTTCAGTGCGCTAAGGTTGAGGATCATTACATTCTGCGAGATGGTGCCGCAGGCTTGTTCCTTGCCGCTAGTCAATTCCCCAAACATCGCGAGACACGCGCTCCCTTCGTGGATGAGTTGATACCGCATCAAGCTGAGCTTGACCCGAAATATCACTTCATTCTCGACGCGCCTGTGACTGACGACGCCGCTAATCGAACACAAGTTCGATTTAGTCGGAAGACCAAAGAGCAATACGTGATGACCGAGGTCGATGGCAAGGCGACGGGTTGGAAGGCGTTCTTCGACAACGGCAAGTGGGTGGCCGAAGGGTCCGGTAAACCAACGCCAAAAAAGAAAAAAGCGAAGGCGAAGGTTAAACCAAAAGCCAAACGGAGCTAGTGTCGCGTGAGTCAGGCGCAGTCATTTGCAAATCACTGCATGTATATGGCTTCGGTTGTTCTCGAAAGCTGGCATGGTGCCATTGTGGAAGAGGATAAGCCTCTACCGGTACTGACGGCATCATTTGGCCCAGCCGTCCGACTGCATCTACTTGATGCCTATGGTTGGCAGCTACTCGCCTGTAACCGTGTTACGTCGACACCTACGAAGCCACCCCACAGAGCGGCCGACGTTCCTCCACTGGCAAACGGGATTGCACAATCGCCCGAGGTGACTGAGATGGCTTTGCTCGAACGATCAGGGTGGTTAGCCGATCTTCAAAGAGAGATTCCTCCTGGCCTTACCCAACAAGCCGTGGGTGGTTTTATTGCGGTGTCCAGCAATGTATTTGATTTTGACACCGCGCGTCATTGTTTTGCGGAACTCGAGTCCCTGATGGCTCGCGTTGCCGATGCGATAGATGAGTCGTAATCGAATTTTGTGGATTGTGGTAAAACCCGATCTATAGTGTTACTGTCAATGACACAACACGACATATTGTGAGGTTGGAACATGTCTACATCGCTTTTGGAAATTGTTGATCTGGGGGATGGAGAAGTTGTCTTGCAGCGTGCAGACGACGATTCAGAGCCTTTAGTGAGCATCCAGTTTTCTGAAGAGGCGAGTGCCTACCTCATGGAAAACAACCTCGAAGTTGCCAAGGTGATGATTCAGGCAGGTATCCAGGCTGCGGCTAAAATGGCTGAGATGACTAGTGTTGAGATGGAAAGCAGCGAGAGCGCCGAGAAAGCTGAACAGCGCACGCTTCACTAAATCGTCCTATTGGATCAGCGTCGAATGACACCGACGCTAATACCTTCGACAAAAACGTCTTGGTTGCTTAGATCCACCTCGATCGGCGCATAGTCCTCGTTCTCTGCGACTAGGTCGACGCGCGTAGCACTGACTCGTTTCCAGCGTTTCACTGTGACTTCATCGTCAATCCTGACGACCGCAATCTGACCTTCCTTCACCTCCGTTGTGCTATGAACTGCCAGTAGATCGCCGTCGAAGATGCCAACATTAATCATGCTGTCGCCACAGACTAGGAGCAGATAGTGGGCGGGTGGCGCAAAGAAGCTTGCGCTTAAGTCACAATAATCATCAATGTGTTCCTGTGCGAGCAGCGGTGCACCTGCGGCGACGCGACCAATGATCGGTAAGCCCAGTTGCTCGGTAAGTCGAATACCTCGGGATGCCCCAGCAACAAGCTCGATCACGCCTTTTTTTGCCAGTGCTTTAAGGTGCTCTTCAGCGGCGTTGGCTGATTTAAAGCCCAGCTCCCGTGCGATATCCGCGCGAGTGGGCGGCATACCCGTGGCTTCGATACTCGATTTTATGACGTCCATTACCTGTTGTTGTCTAGCAGTTAGCTTTATCACGGCTCAATCCCTATGAGTTTTACTGACTATATCTCCAGCCTGTGTAAATGTACAGTATTGGCCGATTCGCAGTGGATGGTTAGCTTATGCAACGTCATAGTGGTTTGGATTTCTCATGGATTTCTTTTCGAATCTTGTCACTCCGTTGAGCGAAGCGACTGGCATCCCGGTTGTTGTCGCTGCGCTTATCTCCCTTTTTGCACTGGGTCTGTTGGGTCATTTCATCATCCGTCGGTCCGTGCAGCGCCTGGGGGTCTTTGCTGACACGACATCCACACGCTGGGACGATGTTGTCTACTATTCGATCTCCCCGCCGGCAGAATGGGCGATGTGGGTCTGTATCGTTTACGGGTCCTTGAGCTTGTTTGAGGAGGCTGAGGCGCTTCGCGCGGGTTTACTTCAGTTAGCGGATACCTTGTTGATTTTGCTTGTCGGATGGCTCCTGCACCGTGTTTCAACAGGTATTGAAAAAGAGTTGCTCTCTGAGCACCGAGGGCCTCGAGATTCGGATGATCGGGCGACTATCAGCGCGGTGGCTCGCCTAGCGAGGATTACGGTGTGGGTTCTCTCGGCCCTCATGGTTTTACAATCCTTGGGTGTTTCAGTGTCGGGGCTTCTTGCCTTTGGCGGTATTGGCGGCATTGCCGTCGGCTTTGCCGCAAAAGACATGCTGGCCAACTTCTTGGGCGGTCTCAGTATCTATCTCGATCGGCCCTTTGCGGTTGGGGACTGGATTCGATCGCCCGATCGCAGTATCGAGGGAACTGTTGAGGACATTGGTTTACGCGTAACGCGAATTCGCACCTTTGATCAGCGTCCCCTCTATGTCCCTAACTCCACCTTTTCCAGTGTTTCGCTGGAGAACCCGTCGCGCATGACAAACCGAAGAATCTACGAAACCATTGGTGTGCGTTACGAAGATGCCGGTCGAGTGGCGAAAATTGTCAGTGATGTTCAAACCATGCTGAAAGAGCATGAAGACATTGCACAGGACCGCACAATGATTGTGAACTTCAATCACATGGCTCCTTCCTCGCTGGATTTCTTTATCTATGCCTTTACCAAGACGACGAACTGGGTCGAGTACCACGCGATTAAGGAAAATGTGCTTCTACGGATCTTAGAGATCGTTGAGCGCAATGGTGCCCAGATCGCATTTCCTACCCAAACGATCCATCACGCGCCAGCAGAACCTACGGAGCAATAGTATCTGTAGACCCGGGGGCCACCTGAGATGGCGGACCCTGTGGTTTTGGCCCAGTGGTTTTTGGCGCAGCAGTTAGTGTGCGAGTCAGATTATCGATGTCGCGTCTAATGCGTTGTGATTCGCCGAGTTCGTAGACTTCCTTGAATGACAATTCGCGCCAAGTTGCGACAACCTGCAACGTTGGATGGTCAATGTACCGGACATAGCCCTCTCGGATGTCTCGTTGCTCCGAGACGGCGATCGCATGTCGGTAGGGGCTGGGTGTTTGCTCTGCAGACTTAATAGTCGCATCGGACTTATCCACCTTGGACGCGGATCCATCGGTATTCAGTCCTGTTCGTAAGTCAATAAACTCCGGTGCTTCAGCCTCCTGCGCTGGTTCTTGTTCCGGTGGAGGTGTCTCTATTATTAACACTCGCTTGGGTGCAGATGGGGTTTCTATCGCTTCAAATCGTGGCGGTAAATAGTCTCCCCTCGTGTTTAACCAAAGATCGACCGTAACAGATGCCTCGTCGTCACGAGCGAATCTCACCGTGCCTTGAACGACGGGGAAGTCACTCGCTTCCTGCCAGGCATCCAAAACAATGGGGGTGCCGTCGTCACCGGGGGCTTGCAGCCAGCCCACAGCAGTGACGGCCGCTCTATTCGCCTGCTGTTGGAGTTTAACCAGACCTTGTTCGAGTATCTCCACCGGTAGTGCTTGATACGGTGTCGGCAGGGCAGGTGGTGCCTCCTCGGGCGCGATCATATCGGTGTCCTCAGCGTTCTCCTCATCAATTGCGTAACCGTCTAGCCAGTTGATATCGGAGCCGGGAATACTGCTGTTATCAGAGAAGCCGCCACTCATACTGCCAAACTGAGCGCTGGCATCTGTCAGGTCGCCCGTGCTGAAGATATCAACGGCGTCAATCGCCGCGGTGTCGACGTTATCATCGAGTTCTTCCGCACTGACTGCCACCGTCGCGTCGCCTGCTAAAATGACGTCAGTGAGCTCATTGTCGGCGTTTGAGTCTGTCTCGACCTCCGCCAGTAATTCCTCCATGGACACCTTCGTTCCACCAGATATTGGAGCTGCCGAAGCGCCGTTTGGTGCGACATCCGGGTCGTTACTGAGCTCTAGTGGATCCTCCGTAGTGGCTTCCAGAGATTCCCCCTGTAGTTCGCCAGCGATAAGAGGCTCGCTGTTCTCCTGTGCAGCCTCGATCACCGGCTCAATAACGGGTTCTGGTACCACGTCGATAGAGCCATCGGCGTTCACCGTGACAGCGGATTCACCCCACTCATCCATGAGGGCCTTGACTTCATCGTATCGGGTAAGCCAGCGTTTGCTCTCGGGGTACCGGAGTGTGGGGGCGTGTTCCCAAGTCTCGGCGTTCAGTGTGGCCGCGTTTGAGTCTGCGAAGATCGCAACCTCGATGCGGACCCAGCCAGAGGGCTCATCGCTGTACTCGGGCACCGTGGCGAGTGCCGTGCCTCGCTCCTGGCTGATTGCGGCTGTAGCAAGCAATGATGCCAATAGCGATACCAATGCCTGTTTGGTCAGCTGCTTTTGCATGCCTCTTCCCACTGTGTCATGAGCGTATCAATATAGTTACGACGCGCCTCACCTGATTCCAGCTCTTGAATAAACCGCAATGTGTCAGAGCCCGCTAACTTAAACTCTTTCGGATTGCTCTGAAGCAGGCCAATGAGTGCATTCACCGGTACGGGGGTCGTCGATTCAAACTTGACGCTACCACCTGCAACGCCCACGTCAACTTCCGATATCCCTATCGCCTGAGCCCGGAGCCGAACTTCGGCTTGGATGAACAGTTGTTTGGTTGCATCTGGCAGAAGACCAAAGCGATCGATCATCTCGACTTGAATATTAGCTAAGGCCTCTTTGTCCTGTGCTTGCGCGATTCGCTTGTAGAGCACGAGGCGTGTGGAAATATTGGGAAGATAGTCGTCGGGGATCAGCGCAGGTAGGTGCATTTTGATCTCGGTCCCTGTTTCCAGAGGCGCATCAATGTCGGGAATTTCGCCCTTGCGGAGTGATTCTACCGCTCGATTAAGCATCTCGAGGTAGAGTGAAAATCCTACCTGCTCAATCTGCCCGGACTGTTCATCACCTAGCAGTTCACCAGCGCCTCGGATCTCAAGGTCATGTGACGCGAGCATGAATCCTGCACCTAAGGCACCTGCTGACTCGATGGCTTCCAGTCGCTTCTCCGCATCTGATGTCAGCACCGAACGGGGAGGGGTGAGCAAGTAAGCGTAGGCTTGGTGGTGTGACCGGCCGACGCGACCGCGTAATTGATGAAGTTGTGCCAGTCCGAATTTATCAGCTCTATCGATGATGATGGTGTTTGCACTGGGTACATCGATCCCTGTCTCGATGATGGTCGAGCACACGAGAACGTTGTGGCGCTGATGATAGAAGTCAGTCATTACGCGCTCTAGCTCTTGCTCCCTTAACTGACCGTGCGCAATGCCAAACGAAAGTTCGGGTACCAGTTCCGATAGCTTACGGGCTGTTTCTTCAATTGTTTTGACCTCGTTATGCAGGTAATACACCTGCCCCCCGCGCAGGGTCTCTCGCAAGATAGCCTCTTTTACAAGCCCGATATTGTGCTCGCGGATAAATGTTTTGATCGATAAACGTTTAGCAGGCGGTGTTGCAATAACCGATAGGTCTCGCAAGCCTCCCAGGGCCATATTGAGCGTTCGAGGTATGGGTGTCGCTGTCATTGTCAGAATGTCGACTTCAGCGCGCAACGCCTTAATCGCTTCCTTTTGTTTGACCCCGAACCGGTGCTCCTCATCGATAATAAGCAGGCCTAAATCCTTGAAGCCGAAATCGGTCTGTAAGAGCTTGTGTGTGCCGACCAGAATATCAATCTCACCAGCTTGTAATCGCTCGCTCACAGCAGCGATATCTTTCGCGGTTTTAAAGCGTGACACCACCTCAACGGTAATGGGCCAGTCTGCAAAGCGATCATTGAAATTATTGTAGTGCTGCTGAGCAAGCAAGGTGGTGGGGACAAGAACAGCAACCTGTTTGTGGTTCTGGGCGGCAATGAAGGCAGCCCGCATGGCAACCTCTGTCTTGCCAAAACCAACATCACCGCAGACAAGCCGATCCATCACCTTCTCAGCACACATATCCTGACGGACTGCCTCAATGGCAGCCGCTTGATCCGGGGTTTCTTCAAACGTAAAGCTCGAGCAGAACAGCTCCCACGCCTGTTCATCTAAGCTATGGGCGTAGCCTTTTCTGGCCTCGCGCTTGGTGTAAACTTCGAGCAGCTGTGCGGCGACATCAGAGGCACGTTCTGAGGCTCTCTTGCGTGCCTTGGACCATTGCTCGGTACCCAGACGGTGAAGGGGGGCCGTATCTTGGTCACCCCCCGCATATCGGCTTATGAGATGTAGCGATCCAACGGGTACGTACAACTTATCGTTGTTTGCGTACTCCAGAAGCAGGAACTCAGCGTCATGACCTTCGATGGTCAGCTTTTCGAGACCTATGTAGCGTCCGACACCGTGCTCAAGATGCACGACGGGTAGTCCTGCTCGGAGTTCGGTCAGGTCCCGAATGATCGCTTGCGTATCGGTTTCTTCTGTCGCGTTGCGGCGACGCTTTTGCGCCACCCGCTGACCGAATAGCTGATCCTCGGAGACAAGTGCTGGGGCCTCCGGCGAAGTAAAGAGAGGCCGTGTTATGTCAGTGACGGTGATGCCGAGAGCCGCGCCGC
>CABYVD010000017.1:0-40749 GCA_902522335.1 Halieaceae bacterium
TAGATCACCCCACAGCAAGGTGCCCGAGGCAATCGCAACAATGATGAGCGCACCTCCCATCGTCGGGGTGCCCGCTTTACTCAAATGCGACTGAGGACCATCAACGCGCACCGCCTGACCGATCTGCATCTCCTGCAGCCAGCGGATCATCCGCGGGCCTACCAAAGTGGAGATCACCAGAGCTGTCATCGCAGACAGGATGCCGCGTAGCGTGATGTATTGAAAAACGGAGAACGCAGATTCCCACGCCGCCAACTGTTGTGCGAGCCACGTTAACACGTCACCTCTCCTGCAGATGCTGTCATTGAAGTCACAAAGCGATCCAACCGCATACCGCGTGACCCCTTAACCAAAATCGTTTCGTCCTGATAAAACTCGGGGCAATCGGCCAACAACTGATCGGTATTGGCAAAGTGCAGAGCGTGAGAGACGCAGTTATCTGTGATGTGCGCTGATAGCTCGCCCACAGCAATAACACGCTCGATACCTAGATCTGACAGATGCCGCCCCACCGCCCGGTGGTAATCCGGTCCGTCATCACCTAACTCCAACATGTCGGCCAGGACGGCGGTGCGCGGTGGTCTGGCATGCTTGAGCGAGTCGAGTGCAGCCATAACACTAGAGGGACTCGCGTTGTAGCTGTCATCGATCAGGCGAATACCCTTATCGAGGTGAAGCGTGTTCCCCCTCCCCTCAACGGGTGATAGGGCCTCGATGCCTTGCACAATCACTGACACATCAATATCCAGCGCCACCGCCGCGGCTGTGGCCGCCAACGCGTTGGTCACGCCGCCCCTACCGGGGATGGAAAGCTGCAATGATATCTCTTTGCCCATGGCATCAACGGTGATATCCGAGCCATCAAAGCCACGATCAATGAGATTCATCAGCTGAACATCTGCAGTGCTGCTCTCGCCAAAAGAGATAATTCGCGCAGGTGCCGCGCGCAGTTGCCAGGCTGAGTAGTGCGCTTGGTCGGCGTTGATAACGGCCGTATCGGAGGCAGTAAGGTCATCGAGGATCTCACCCTTTGTCTCGACAATGGCCTCTAGACTTCCAAAGCGGCCCACATGCGCCTCGAGCGCGTTGAGAAGCACGACCACATGAGGGGCAGCCATTGACTTCAAATAAGCGATGTCACCATTCTGCGAAGCCCCCATTTCAACAACTGCAAACGTCGGATCTGCTGACAATCTTGCAAGCGTCAATGGAACACCGAGCTCGTTATTCTGGTTACCTAAGGTGGCGACCGTCGCTCCAGCAAGCCCGCAAATAGACTCAAGAAAGGATTTCGCGGTTGTTTTGCCAGCACTGCCTGTTATTCCGATCACCGAGCCATGGAATCGGTCTCTGATGAGTTGCCCATAGACTGCGCACACCTGATGCGGATCAGTGGTCTTAATATGTGGGGCGGCGATGTCAATCGCGCGAGTGCAGGCAATGGCAGCTGCACCACTGTCCAATGCCTTATTGATAAAATCGTGCCCATCGACATGTTCACCATCGATCGCCACAAAGAGATCACCGGGTTTCACTGCTCGGCTGTCGATCGCCAAGCCCGTCACCACAGCATCATCAGTTTCGCAGGCCACACCCAAGCTCTGGGCTAATTCAGAGAGACGAAGCTCAAGCATGGGCCGCCTCCCGCTCTCGAAGCACGTCGGCTGCGCAGCTCACATCCGAGAAGTCGAGCTTATTTTTCCCAACCAGCTGGTAGTTCTCGTGTCCTTTACCGGCAACTAGAACAGTGTCACCGGATCGCGCTTTGAGAACAGCGTGCCGAATAGCGGCGCTCCGATCGAGCTCGACATGACACGGTGAGCCAGTGATGCCCACCAGTATGTCCTCGGCGATCATCTCGGGCGATTCCGAGCGCGGATTGTCATTAGTGACCACCAGCTGATCCGCCAATGAGTCGGCGACGCGACCCATCTCAGGACGCTTACCCGCGTCACGATCACCACCACAGCCAAAGACAACCCAAAGTGCACCAGTGCATGACTGTTTAAGTGCACTGAGCGCACTGGCTAGCGCGTCAGGGGTGTGGGCGTAATCAACGACCACTCGTATATCGCTACCACTCTTGACCTCTTGCATCCGACCATCAACCGGTAGCACATGCGAGGCCGCATTTGCCACCTCTGTGAAGGGAAATCCCAGCCCTGTTACGGCAACGACGGCTGCCGTGACATTAAAGGCGTTAAACCGCCCGTGGAGTGCGATCTTAATGTCAGCAGTGCCAAATGGGAGTGAATCTGAAACTCCAAACCCGATGAGGTTTCGCTAAATACTCTCACGTAGACATCGGCATTTGGGTCGATAAAGGACACGCCAAATGCCGGACTTGAGGAGGCCTCTCGTGCCCCGTGTGTCGCCTTATCATCCGCGTTATAAATGACACGCGAAGGCAAAAAATCATTGAAGAGGCGAAGTTTGGCACTGCGATAGCTCTCGAGATCGCCGTGGTAGTCCAAGTGATCTCGGGTCAGATTGCTGAAGACACCGGTGTGGACCGTGAGGCCATCCAAGCGGCCCTGCTCCAGCGCATGACTCGAGGCCTCAATGGCCACGTGACGTACTCCCTCATCACGCCAGTCATCAAGGTATTGATTCAAGGACAGGATATCTGGCGTTGTATTTTGAGCATCGACCGCCTCACCTGCGCGCGTCCTCGCACCCAAGGTACCAATTGTGCCGGCTGATGCACCAAGGAGGCGCAGAAGCTGGCCTATGTAGTCGGTAATACTGGTTTTTCCATTCGTGCCAGTCACCGCCAACAGCGAGAGATCTTTACTGGGATCTGCGTAAAATCGTCGAGCTATCTCGCCGAGCTGCGCCTTTAACCCCTGAACGGGTATGACCCGTGAGTCAGACGACTCCAGACCCTCTGCCTCAGCCAAAACCGCAACCGCGCCGCGAGCAAAAGCCGCGTCAATATAGGCTCTTCCATCCGAGGCCAACCCTTGCAGAGCCACGAAAACACCGCCCTTCTCAATGGTTCGGCTGTCTAGCGACAAACCGGTCGCAATAAGGCCATTCAGTGACGCAGGTAGCTGAGCCACCGATTGAGTCAACGTCGCAAGATTCATCTCAGGCACGGGAATCACCCTCCCGCGATGCCGCAAGCCTGTGGCCGTTCGACACTGGCTCGGCCGAGTTAGGTACGACATTTTGTATCCGCAAAACCTCTTGGGTAATTCTCGAATAAACCGGCGCCGCTGCGGCACCACCGCCGTAAACGTCGCCTTCCGGTTCATCGATGACAACAACCGTCACGTAACGGGGGGACTCAACGGGCGCAACTCCTGCAAACAGCGCGACATATCGGTCGTCGAGATACCCCTCTCGTCCCACCTTGTGAACCGTGCCGGTCTTGCCTCCAACATCGAAGCCTGAAACCGTAGCTCGCTGAGCTGTACCCTCAGGGCCTGTTACCCGGTGTAGAACCGTAACAACTTTCTCTGCCACCATCGGTGAGATGATTTGTCGAGCGCCACTCGCGCTGTGATCATTCTCTTGAAAGGCCTGCGCCAACAGCGTTAATGGCACCATACGCCCCTCATTGGCAAAGACGGCATAGGCATGAGCTAGTTGCAGTGGCGTCACCAATAAACCGTAGCCAAACGCGGGAGTGACACGATCAATGGCGCTCCAGAAGTCGTGATCGGGTAGCCGGCCTGCGCGCTCACCAGGGAACTCCGCACCCGTCAGCTGACCTAGACCGAAACGCTGGAATACATCGATGATGTGCTCATGACCAATGGCCTGGGCCATTTTTGTGACACCCACCTGACTCGATTTCTCAATAACGCGAGATACCGTAATTTCACCGTAGTTGCGTGGATCAGGGAGCACCTTATTACCCACTGTAATGCGGCCAGGCGACGTATCGATGAGGGTTTCAATATCGAACTCACCGCTTTCGAGAGCGGCTACCAAAGTCAATGGCTTCACCGTTGAACCGGGCTCAAAAACATCGGTAACGACCCGGTTGCGCATAGCCGCAAGATCCAACTGACCCCGCCTATTCGGATTGAATGACGGTAGATTAGTCATAGCTAGGATCTCACCCGTCATGGCGTCCAACGTCACGGCGGACGCGGCCGATGCGCCTGTTTCCCTCATAGCGCGCAACAACTCCCGGTGCTGAACGTGCTGAAGTCGCAGGTCAATGCTGAGCTGAATCGACTCACCATCCGCGGCCTCCGACACCACGCCAATGTCTCTAATCGCCTCACCATGGAGATCTTTAATGAAGCGTTTCTTACCGGGCTGGCCTTGAAGCTGAATATCGAAGACTAATTCAACGCCAGTTGCTCCCGCCCCATCGATGTCAGTCGTACCCACCAACTGGGAGACCACCTCCCCCGCAGGATAGAAACGCTTGTATTCCCGCTGACCGTAAACACCGGGGATATCTGCCGCGAGGACTGTTCGCGCCGTTTGAGGCGTTTGATGCCTCGCAAGATACATAAATTGTTTTTTACGGTAGCGATGTAATCGCGATGTGAAGTCAGAGACTGGAAGGTTCATCAACTCGGCGAGCTCAATCTCGCGCCCACTGCCCCGTAGCTCCTGAGGATTTGCCCATAGAGTCACAACCGGCGTAGAGACCGCGAGCGGCGCACCTCGACGATCAGTAATCAATCCCCGGTAAGCTGGAATTTCCGCAGATCGCACAGCACGAAGATCACCTTGGCGCTGCAAGAAGTCAGCACCATATTGACTCGCTCCAACCTGAAGCTGAACTAAACGCAGGACTAACATGCCAAATAAACCAGCGAGCAATGCTGTCACGACGATAATTCGCCAAGTAAAGATGGGCGGCGTGTTAGCTGTGGCACTCATTCGGTCACCACTCTAATAGCGCCTGTGTCCGGCGATGTCATGGTGAGTGACGTGCGCGAGATAGCGCTTACGCGATGTGGTGCAGACAGCGTTGAGTACTCGAGAACGAGACGACTGTAGTCCTCCTGCAACTGCCAGCGCTCGCTCTCCTGCGCCTGAAGCGTCGCAAAAAGCATTCTGGTTTGGTGCGTTTCCTTAACCACCGACAACGCGCTGATTACAACAGTAAGGAAGCAGGCAGCAAGGCCCACAGGCGACATAAAAAAACGGTGAATCATGCTCGACGCTCCGCCACGCGCATAATCGCTGATCGCGATCGGGGATTGCGTTGCACCTCGCTTGCTGAGGGCTTTACGGCCTTGCCAATCAAGTTCAGTGTTTTCCCTGTATCACTGTCAGTAATAGGCACATACTTTGGGAGCTGCTGACCGCGTGCTTGGTCACGCATGAAGCGCTTCACAATGCGATCTTCCAGAGAGTGGAAGCTGATGACTACCAGGCGCCCACCCTCGGACAAGGTATCAACCATCTGCCCCAGAGCAGCTTCTAGATCCTCAAGCTCTCTGTTAATGAAAATGCGAATGGCCTGGAAAGCCCGTGTTGCTGGATGCTTGTTTGGCTCCCACTTGGGATTGGCCTCAGCCACAATTGTGGCTAACTGCTTTGTCCGCGTTATCGGTGACTCGGCACGCGCTTTGACAATCGCCGACGCCATCCGCTTAGCAAACCGCTCCTCACCGAAAGTCTTGATGACATCTGCAATAACCGCCTCAGACGCTGTTGCCAGCCACTCGGCAGCGGTAATACCGGCTCGCGTATCCATCCGCATATCGAGCGGACCATCATCACTAAAGCCAAATCCGCGCTCTGCATTATCGAGCTGAGGCGATGAAACACCGAGATCAAGTAGGATGCCGTCGAGTTCTGCCTTCGCAACCCGACCAGAGATATCCGCAAAACTTGCCGGCATAAATTTAAAACGCGGGTCATGAGCGAATTGCTCTGCCGAGCTCTCCGCCTGTGGATCCTTGTCAAAGGCAATCAAACGTCCAGAGGAGGACAATGAATCGAGAATGGCCCGGCTATGACCGCCGCGCCCAAAGGTGCCGTCGAGGTAGACGCCGTCGGGTTTGATGGCGAGCGCCGCAACCGACTCTTCAAGTAATACGGAAACGTGCTCCGCCTGACTCAAAGTTTCAACTCCATTAGCTGAGCAGGAAGATCGCCTTCATCGGCCGCCAGCGCCGCCTCGCACTCGGCCTCCCACAGCGACTTCGACCAAAGCTCCAACTTGTTCCCCTGCCCTACCAGAACAACTCGCTTCTCTAAATGTGCGTATTCGCGCAAGGCACCGGGAAGCAAAATTCGACCATTGCTATCTAAATCAAGATCACTGGCGTAGCCCAGGACCAATCTTTGAAAACGTCGAACCGCCGGGTTTAATGTCGGGAGATTTTGTACATCTTGCTCAATGCGCTCCCACTCCCTGAGCGGGTATAGGACCAAACAGGACGACTGCGTGTCGATGGTGACAACAATGGAGCCCGCACTGATATCCAAGAGGGACTCGCGCTGGCGTGCAGGGACAGATAACCGTCCTTTTGCATCCAGATTGATGTGCTGTACTCCCCTGAACACCACAAATCTCCACTTCGCCTCAAAAAAAACCCAGGCAATTCCCTAATTACCCACTTTTTCCCACTAATCACCACTTTAACAATCGAGGTGTAGCCGGTCAATGCGAGGAAAAGAAAATATCTAAGTAATTCAGCACCTTATATGCGGCGGCGAAAGGCTTCAGAGGCAAAAAAACCGGCTGCGAGCGGACGCATAAACAAGAAAAAAGTCAGTCCATTAGCTCTTTATTGGAGAGATTTTCTCCGTAAACAACAAAAAAACGAATAAGAGATCAATTTATATGCTTAAAAGATATAAAGGAGCACCCCCGAGTGGGGGGTGCATAGGTGAGTCAATCGATAAGCCGGGTTCTGTCGTGAACGGTCATTCATCTGCGACACTCGTCACCAAGTGCCTGTAGCGACCTACCCGGATCCGCCGAGGGTCACGGCATAAGGATCCCTATTTGGTCTTGCTCCGAGCGGGGTTTACCATCGCCACGCCTGTTGCCAGCCGCGCGGTGCGCTCTTACCGCACCTTTTCACCCTTACCTGAATGACATTCAGGCGGTTTCCTTTCTGCTGCACTTTCCGTGAGCTCACACTCCCCAGGTGTTACCTGGCGCTCTGACCCAATGGAGCCCGGACTTTCCTCTGCACCCGTAAGGTACAGCGACCGTTTAACTGACTCAAGCCGACGGTAGCACTCAGGGCACACTGACTCAATGCAACTAATTACTCTCGGTTGATTAGCATCTGATAGAGATGCCGCGACTTCAGACCAAAGTGATCCGCAACTATCTGCGCGGCCTTTCTCGGGGGAAGCTCGTCAGCCAGCGCATGCAGTAAGTTAGACGCCTCGTCGCTGATGCCCTCTCCTTTTTGCGTATCTGGCGCAATCATTACAACAAACTCCCCGCGCTGTTGATTGGCGTCAGCTTTGACCCAGTCGCGAATAACAGCCACGGTGTCTCGGCGAACGGTCTCGAATGTTTTCGTTAGCTCACGCGCAAGGCAGACCTCGCGAAGCGCTCCCAGCACCTCCTCAACATCATTGAGCAAGTCGAGAATCCGGTGCGGTGCCTCGTAAATAATAATCGTTGAATCGCTGGACTTCAGCGCATCAAGACGCGTGCGGCGGGCATTCTGTTTAGAGGGTAAAAATCCGACAAACTGAAAGCTGTGTGTCGGCAAGCCTGCGGCGCTAAGCGCCGTAATTGCGGCACACGGCCCCGGTAGGGGCACCACTGGCATATCCATGGCTTGTACCGCTCGAACAAGTTGATAGCCAGGATCTGAAACTAACGGCGTACCCGCATCACTGATTAGTGCAATCCGCTCACCTTCTAAAATTCGCTCCGCAAGCGCCACAGCTGCACTTTCACCGCTGTGCTCGTGAAAGCTGATAACGGGTGTCGTAATCTCGTAGTGATTAAGCAGCGTTCGCGAGTGCCGCGTATCCTCGGCGGCAATCATATCGACGGCCTGCAGCACTTCAACTGACCGCAGTGTCATATCACCGATGTTCCCGATGGGTGTGGGCACAACATACAATGCGGCTTTCAATTCACGCTCCTCTACGTACAATCGGTGGAAACTCGGCGGCTCTTTTGTGATGACATCGAAATATTCAACGAGCGCAGCGCATAATCGCACTTTATTGGCGCTACTGCATCGATCTGTGCTGCTGGCACTGGCGCTCATGTTGATCGCTTCCTGCGCCACACCACCACCCGCGCCACCAAAGCCTCGCGAGCCAGTGACCGACTACCCCGTGCCCTCGCGAGACAAAGTCGAGAAAACGAACGATGAGGCTAACCCCCTTGATGCCCGCATTGTTTCTTGGAACCAGCAGATAGCTCGGGAGCGCGGATGGCTTTTCGCACTGACGGAGCTGGATGCTGTTGACCCAGAGCTCATTTCGCCAAAAACCGATGCTTTTATTCGCTCTCAACTTCTGTGGCTGAAAGGCGATATCGACGAGTCCAACCAACTACTCGGCGCACTTACTCCCGATAACGATGAGGAGTTTGATGCGCTTCTCGCAGAGCGGCAACGAAGACTATGGGAGGCTGGTCAGCCCGTTGATGCGGCGAAAGTGGCTCTTGACCGATTGGCTCTTCAAGCGCCGGGCGCGGGAACTGTCACCTCTTCGACCATTTTCGATCTGTTATCGGCGGCGACCGAGCAACGACTTGCCGCTGAGCTTCGCCGAACTGAGCCTAGCAGCGACTGGCATGCGTGGCTGTCCTTGAATCGTGCTTATCGTCAAGGACGTCCCGCAGTGCTTAAGTGGCTAAGCGAAAACCCTCAAATGAGGCTTAGCCCACTTTCGCTCCCCTCAGGATTACAAACCTGGCTAGAGAGTGAGCCGCCCAGCCGCATCGCCGTACTTCTCCCCCTCAGTGGTCGCCTAAAAGCCGCCGGTCAAACCGCGTTAGATGGCATTGTGGAAGGCGTATTCGCAAATTACCGTGATGCTAGCCTGCGCCCCGACATTATCACTATCGACACCGAGGCCGTAGAGACAGCAATGTCGGCCTATGTCCAAGCTCTGGAATCAGGGGCTGACTTTGTCATAGGTCCACTGACTAAAGAGCGTGTCGCCGAACTAGCAACAGCTGACGCACTTCCCGTTCCAGTCCTTGCGCTCAACCGAAGCGCACAGACAAACACATCGCAGCATCAAACGGATTTAGCATGGCAAATGCTCAGTATGAGCCTCGCGCCTGAGGATGAGGCCCAGCAACTTGCGCACCTAGCGTGGGCTGAAGGTCTTCGGAATCCTCTCATTATTGCACCTGACAGCGCTTGGGGAAGTCGCATGACGGGGGCATTCTCAGCCTCATGGCATGCATTGGGTGGGACGCTACGAGAAACGGCACTCACTACCCCTGACGAGACCGATAATGCGACCATTGCGCGAAGCCTCGCGACACTCACTAGCGAGGTAAGAATTAAAGAGGTGGAGCGCGCTTTTGATGCGCCGGTAGACACGCAGGCACGCCGACGAGAGGACGTGGACTCTGTGGTCCTACTGTCACCCACAGCGCAAATGGCGCGCGAGATTCGTCCATTACTGCGCTTTCACTACGCCGGCAAGCTACCCGTCTTCGCGCCCTCATCTGTCTTTGAGCCCGATGAGGGAATTACTAATCGTGACCTGAATGGCATCAAGTTTGTGCTACCGCCGACTGCACTCGGGTCATCCTTAACTACCTCGATCCCTCTGCACGCCCTGGGTGCCGATGCCGCAGGGCTGGTAGACCACTTTAGCCAGGCAAGCCGAGCTCGTGGCACCCTAATGTTTGGTGAAACAGGTGATCTGAGGGTTGATTCGAAGGGTAACGTGCGTCGCCGATTAAAATCGGTTGTTTTCTCTAGAGGACGCCCCCGCTCCATCTGATGACACTAAGCCATCGGATGGAGGTTTATACCCATGACTTACTCAAGCGGGGCCTACTGGGAGCAGCGCGCTCGCCAGCTGATCGTATCGAGGGGAGCGACTGTTATCGCGCGCAATTACACCAGTCGATTCGGGGAAATCGATCTCATAGCCCTTGATAGCGACAGGCTGGCATTCATTGAAGTGCGATATCGTAACCGCTCCAACTTCGGCTCAGCCCTGGCGTCGGTATCTCCCGTCAAGCAGCAGAAGGTATTGATGACAGCTCAAATGTTTTTGGCGTCGCTTGAGGACTATTGCAATCGATATTGTCGGTTTGACATCATCGCCTTTGACGGCCCCCGCGGCAGTGTAAGCGCGCAGTGGCTAAAAGGAGCCTTTGGCTTAGCCGAGCACCCGAACTATGAGTAATTTTGACACCGTCGCAAAACTGTTCCATGAGCACATCGAATATTTGAGCTTGTCTGCAGACGCGATCGCTGATGTTTGCGATACGGCCGCAGCTCATCTTGCCAATGCCATCGTGTCAGAAAAAAAGGTCTTCTCCGTCGGCGTAGGTTTAGATGCATCTACTGCCTTGTCTTTTTGCCAGCTCATTCGTGACGGGCTTTGGTTGGAACGGCCATCCCTACCCGTCATTGAGCTCACAGCCACACGAGCGGAACCTGCCGGTGCTGGCGTATCGTGGGTAACACGAGAGTTAAACAGCTTGGGGCAACCGGGGGACGTCGCTGTAGTTTGGGGGTCGCAACTAACGCCTGACGATGTCAACACATTGAGCCTTGCGGCGGAACAACGCAACATTCAGGTGTTTTGGGTCGGAACGCAAGGCCCAACGATGAGCTTGAGCTTTACTGAGACTGACGCACAAATGCGCTACAGCCTGTCGAACATTACCGCACTCACCATGGCACGCGTAACGGAAACACATCTCTTCGGCGCATAATCCCGCTACATTGGCGTTAGGGAATTTCTACTTAACGAGCTTCAAAGAAGGTCTTCGGGCAGAGCCCGGACCAATTGGGTCCGGATCCGGCGGTGGCGTGGGATCGCCAAGCTCGTCGTCGTCATCAAAGATCATGCCCTGCCCATTTTCACGTGCGTAAATGCCTAAGATGCTATCGAGAGGTAAAAAGACATCGAGTGGTACGCCGCCAAATCGGCCGCTGAAGGACACCGCATCATTACCTAGATGAAGGCTCACAACAGCTGTGGGCGATACATTCAAAACAATTTGTCCGTCGGTGACATAATCCTCGGGGACCACTACGCCCTCAGCGGCTGCGTCAATCAGTACATGGGGGGTGCAATTGTTATCAATAATCCAGTCGTAGATGGCTCGAACAACGTAGGGTTTACTTGGCGTCACTCGAGTCCCTCCTGATTCAAGCGCGCATTTCTCGCTCTTGTATCGACAGGCTTTCCTGGAATGCTTCTCTGCCGAAAAGACTATCCATGTACCCGTACAAGGGCTTCGTTTGCTTGCTCGCCTTGATGTCCACACCCAGCGCAGGTAGGCGCCACAAAATAGGGGCAATACAACAGTCTACGAGCGTGAACTCCTCGCTCATAAAGAAAGACTTCTCAGCAAAAATTGGCGATAACGCCGTCAAACTGTCACCCAGGTCGCGGCGAGCGACGGCGACATCACTGCCTTTAGAGGAATGAATAATCGTGTCGACCAGCGAGCACCAGTCGCGCTCAACTCGATACATGAAGAGCCGGCTCTCTGCCCGAGCCACAGGATACACCGGCAGCAGTGGAGGATGCGGGAAACGCTCGTCCAAGTACTCCATCATGACTTTTGACTCATAGAGAACCAAATCTCGATCAATGAGTGTAGGCATGGTGTTGTAGGGGTTTAAGTCACCCAGCTCGGGTACTAATACGCCGTCTTCGCTTTCAACGAGATCAACCGATACACCTTTCTCGGCCAATACAATGCGAACTCGATGGCTGTAGTGGCTGGTGCTATCAGAAAAGAGGGTCATCGCAGAGCGTTTTGATACAGCCCCTGACGCATCATCGGCTAACTTCATTAAGAACTCCGAGCGGAATGAGAGAAAACAAAGGCGGAGCAAGCTCCGCCTTTTTTAATTATGCCCGTCGAGACGGATTAGTGCACGTCTTTCCAGTATTCGCGGTTCAGTGCCCAGGCGATGATGAAGAAGATCGCGAGGAACAACATGACCTTTTTACCCATTTCAATTCGGGTCTGTTTAAACGGCTCCGCGGTGTAAGCCAGGAAGTTCACCAAGTCGTACATTGCATCATCAAACTGGTCCGTGGTCATAATGCCCGCAGACGCCACTTCGAGTGAATCACAGTGACCTTCATCCGCGTGGCCTTCGTCAGCGTTAACACATTGCGGTAATCCCTGAAGCTCGAGAAGCACGTGTGGCATACCCACATTTGGATACACCAAATTGTTCACGCCATAGGGACGCGAATCGTCTTGGTAGAACGTTCGAAGGTATGTGTAGAGGTACTCAGGCTTCTTCGCACGGGAGATGAGCGTAAGGTCCGGTGGCGCAGCGCCAAACCATCCTTTGGCGATATCTTTATCCATGCTGATGTCCATCAACGCCCCAATCTTCTGGTCTGGGTCTAGCAGCAAGTGCTCACGGTATAGATCTTCCGGGATACCCAGATCCTTGGCTACGCGATTGTGACGGGAGTACTGAAGCGAGTGACATCCAGCGCAGTAATTGGCATACAACGCCGCACCGTGCTGAAGTGACGCTTGATCGCCTGCGTCAGCTACAAACTCGTCACATGGGATGCTGCCACAGTCGTAGGCACCCTCAGCGCCCACAGCTTTGAGTGGCAACCAGGTAAGAACAGCGACAACTGCAAGCGTGGCCACATTCTTACCGAAGCCCATACCACCATCCATCGTGATGCGATCTGGAACCTCTTTCGTCTTATCCCAGGTTGACCACCAGTACATGCCCAGGAAGAACACGAAGTAGTAAATCGTACAAATCTGCGCGAGCAACGTGCGGCTCTCAGTTGGCGCTTTCACACCGAGCACGCCGAGAATGAAGAAGCTGATGACAAAGCCGAGCAGCATGACCCGATTGAGCATGCCTCGGTATCGCCATGAGCGCACTGGGTTTCGGTCAATCCACGGCAGTGCGAACGGAATCGCAACAGAGGCGGCGAATGCAACAAAGCCCCAGAACTTATCGGGAACAGCGCGCAATACGGAGTAGTAAGGCGTGTAGTACCAGACAGGCGCAATGTGTGCCGGTGTCTTCAGCGCGTTCGCTTCCTCAAAGTTCGCTAATTCAAGGAAGTAGCCTCCCATTTCGGGCGCGAAGAAAATGATTCCGCAGAAGAAGAACAAGAATACCGCAATACCCTGAATGTCATGGACAGAGTAGTAAGGATGGAACTTGATACCATCCAGAGGGATGCCGTTCTCATCCTTGTACTTCTTGATCTCAACACCATCGGGATTGTTAGAACCCACTTCGTGTAGTGCGAGAATGTGCAGCACAACCAACGCCAACAGCACAATCGGAAGAGCAACCACGTGGAGCGCGAAGAAGCGATTTAACGTAATACCCGACAACAGGTAGTCGCCACGAATCCACGTTGTGACGTCTTCACCTACGACCGGGATTGCACCAAATAGCGAAATAATCACCTGCGCGCCCCAATAGGACATCTGGCCCCATGGAAGTACGTAGCCCACGAATGCTTCAGCCATCAACACAACGAAGATGAGCATGCCGAAGATCCAGATGAGTTCTCTCGGCTTTTGGTAAGAGCCGTACATCATCGCTCGGAACATGTGCATGTAAACGACGATAAAGAACGCGGATGCGCCCGTGGAATGCATATAACGCAGCAACCAGCCGTATTCAACATCTCGCATGATGTATTCGACCGATGCGAAAGCCTCTTCAGCACTCGGCGTATAACTCATTGTCAACCAAATACCTGTTAACAGCTGGTTAACTAAAACCAGAAGTGAGAAAACACCAAAGAAATACCAGAGGTTAAAGTTCTTAGGTGCGTAGTACTTGCCCATGTGGGTGTCCCACGCACGCGTAACGGGAAGACGCGCGTCAACCCATGAAACCAGTACTGTTAATGCCTTTTCCATTTACGCAACCTCCGTGTCAACGCCGATGACCAATACGTTATCGCCTTCAAATGAGTAAGGCGGAATGATCAGATTGTCCGCGGCAGGAACGCCCTTGTAGACGCGTCCGGCCAAATCAAACTTAGAACCATGGCAGGGGCAGAAGAAACCGCCAAGCCAACTATCGCCACCCAGATCCGCCGCACCGACTTCTGGTCGGAATTTAGGCGCACAACCCAGGTGCGTGCAAAGACCCACAACCACCAAATACTCTTTGTTAAGCGATCGCGGTGCACCGCTGATGTAGACTGGCTGGTCAGAGCCATCTGAATTTGGGTCTTTGAGGCTGTCGTCCAGGCTCGGAAGGCCTGCGATTTGCTCGGGAGTTCGTCGGAGGACGTAGACCGGCTTTCCGCGCCACTCGACTACCACCATCTGGCCGGGCTCGATCTTGCTGATGTCGGCCTTGACGGGCGCACCCGCTGCCTTAGCTTTTTCTGAGGGATTCCATGACGCCATGAATGGGACTGCTACCCCAACAACACCTACGGCACTGATGCCGGACGTTGCGGCAGTTAGGAATCGACGTCGTGTTTGGTCTGATGCGCGGCCGTCATCGGCTGCTTGACCTGCCTCAACTTCACTCATTCGGTTCTCTCCGAGTCTTAGTTATGATTTAAGACAGTGCGCAATGCCTGCCTATGTATTTAGGAAGCGCGAAAGTTTAATGGTCGGTACTACGCACAGCAAGGCGAAGCAGGCCATAAATGGCCCACTTATAGTCAAAATTTGTTCAGTAACGTGACAGCGGTCGCTGCCACAGAAAAAATTAACGCTTCGAGAACTGTGGGCGACGACGTGCTTTGCGCAAACCCACTTTCTTTCTCTCGACTTCTCGAGCGTCACGGGTAACAAAACCAGCCGCTCGCAATGTACCGCGCAGTGACTCGTCGTACTCGAGCAAAGCTCGCGTCAAACCGTGACGAATTGCGCCTGCTTGGCCAAAACTGCCACCGCCGACAACGGTGATGTTTGCATCAAATTTCTCAGCATTCTCGGTCAATTCAAGGGGCTGTCGTACAATCATGCGAGCGACTTCTCGACCAAAGTACTCGTCGATGCTTCGACCGTTGATTGTAATCGCGCCGTTACCGCCTTTGAGGAAGACGCGCGCCGTTGATGTTTTGCGTCGTCCTGTGCCGTAGTACTGTGCAGCTGCCATTGTGACCTCCTTAAATTGTCAGCGTTTGAGGCTGTTGTGCCGCGTGTGGGTGCGATGGACCCGCGTACACTTTGAGCTTCTTAAACATCGCTCGGCCTAGCGGATTGCGCGGCAACATACCCTTAACAGCACGCTGCAGCACACGCTCAGGTGCACGATCAATAAGCTTTTCAAACGTAAATGACTTCAAACCGCCGGGGTAACCCGTGTGGTGGTGATACATTTTGTCGGTCGACTTCGCGCCCGTCACTCGAATCTTCTCGCAGTTGACCACAACGATGTAATCGCCCATGTCCATGTGCGGTGTGTACTCGGCCTTGTGCTTGCCGCGCAGACGATGCGCGATCTCAACCGCCAAACGCCCGAGAGTCTTGTTTTCTGCGTCAACGACAAACCAATCGTGGCTGACGTCGCTTGCCTTTGCACTGTAAGTTTTCATGCACTTGCCCGTTAGGCCTAATTTGGAGGAGCGCGGAGATTACAGTAGCCCGATACTTCTTTCAATAAAAAAACGACTGTTAAGGCCTGTGTTCTCGACCCAAATATTCCACAGACTGCATTTCAATCAGTCGCGACAAGGTCCTTTGAAATTCGAACGCCAATTTTGACCCGCTGTACAGTTGCTCCATGCCGGCTTCAGCCACCACAGCCAACTTGATATTTCGGTCATAAAATTCGTCAACCAGCGTGATAAAACGTCGCGCGCCATCTTCTGCATTTGCGGTCAAAATCGGGACATCAGACAACAGCACCGAATGAAATTCCCTTGCAATTTGCGTGTAATCCATTGCGCTTCGCGGCGAAAGGCACATCGCCTCAAAGGACACGAATAGAACGCCCTCCGATCGTCCTGCGAACGCCAGAGGCCGCTTATTGAGTGTCATCAGACCAGGCTCTGGTGTTTTACCCCCTGTCAGGTCTGCGAATAATCCCGGCAAAGGACTCTCCGACGAAGTGCCCTCCGGCACAAAATACAGCTCAGACTGGGTGAGCACTCGGAGTCGGTAGTCAATTCCACTGTCGACAGTCATGACCTGCGTAAAGGACTCAACTGCGCGAATCGCGGGAATGAATCGCGAGCGCTGCAAACCGTCTTTGTACAATCCATCGGGTGGAATATTAGATGTCGCTACCAGCGTGATACCCCGATCAAAGAGGGCCTGCATTAACCCGCCGAGTAGCATCGCGTCGCCAATATCGCTGACATAAAACTCATCGAAGCACAGAACAATGGTCTCCGAAGCAATTCGGTCCGCCACCGTATCCAAGGGGTTTTTCAGGCCCGAGAGCTCGGTTAATTCCTCGTGCACCCGTTGCATGAAGCGGTTGAAGTGCATCCGTTTCTTTCTATCGAAGCTCAACGCTTCGAAGAACGAGTCCATCAGGTACGTCTTACCCCGACCCACACCACCCCAAAGGTAGAGCCCTTGCTCTGGCACACTTCGCGAACGATTCAAAAGACGATCAAGAAGTCCGGGCTTAACCCTCGCTCGATCCTCGAGACGCCGGTACAAATCCTGCAGCGCCTCAACAGCTATCCGCTGTGCCTCATCAGGCACAATGGCACCTGAATCGAGATCTGCTTGATAGCGCTGGGCAGGTGTGTGAGGCATTTAGAAGATCGATCCAAAGCGTGCAAGGGGAGTCGAGGGCGCGACTCTAGCGTCAAGTCATGTATACGACAATAATTTAAATAAGATGACCCATAGGACGTGACTGCGCGCCTTTGGTAAACTCTACCTAGGCGGGAGTCTTTATCGCGCCTTTTATCGCGCCTTTTATCGCTAGAGGGCGCTACCATGCAGAAAACTCGGGGGAGTCTCATGGAACCTACTCTGACAACGATTGCCTATTTTCTGTTTGCGGGCTTTGCTGTGGGCCTTGCCGCAGGTTGGTGGGCAGCCTTGCAGCGCAAGGATGACTCGAGCGACGTCATCAACGAGCTAAAACGCGAAGTAGAAGCCGCAGAAGCCGCGCACCGAGCTTACGAGCAGTCAGTAACAACTCACTTTGCCAACACAGCGCAGCTTCTGCACCGCATGCAAGATGATTACCGCTCAATCTATGCCCATATCGCCTCCGGCGCACAGGAGCTTTGCGACAGTGACGTAGCGAGCCAGATGGACGACATGAAACATATAAGTGGCTCCTTTGACGTAGCTGATCACTTACTCGACCCCTCGCAACCACTTGATTACGCCCCTAAGAAAACACCTGGAGAAACCGGGCAGTTGGCGGAAGATTTCGGACTGGACAAGACCTACTCTACGCAGAGCAGCTGATCTCAAGCCGGATTGTCGATATCCACGAAGTGATGATCGATACCAAAACGCTCCGCAATCCACTGACCCAAGCTGCGAGCTCCAAATCGCTCTGTCGCATGATGGCCGGCCGCAACGAAGGCTAGACCTTGCTCGCGTGCCACGTGGATCGTCTGCTCTGACACCTCTCCCGTGATAAATAACTCCGCTCCGTAGGATGCGGCTTCATCAATGTAGCCCTGACCGCCGCCCGTGCACCAAGCGGCTGATCGGATGACTGAATCGGGATCGCCAACGACCAGAGCCTCACGTTGGAGTTCATGCTCCAACCTGCCAACAATATCGGACAACCGGAGTCCCTCATCAAATACGCCGCAGAACACGGGATGAGTCATATTGTCAGGATCAATTCCGTGCCATGCCTGAAAACCAATTGCTCGCGCGAGGCCCGCGTTGTTTCCCAGCGTGGGATGGCAATCGAGGGGTAAGTGATAGGCGAAAAGGCTAATGCCCGCTTCCAATAAGGTTCGGATTCGTTTTGCCTTCATACCAACCAGGCGCTCGTCTTCTCCGCGCCAAAAGTAACCATGATGTACGAGAACAGCGTCTGCCTTAAGCGCCACTGCCCTGTCGAGCAGCGCCTGGCATGCGGTCACACCGGATACAAGGACATTAATCTCATCGCGCCCTTCAACTTGGAGTCCGTTGGGGCAATAGTCCTTAAATGCGGAAACACGTAACTCTAAATCCAGCGCCGTGCGTAATTCATCTCGACCTACGGCCATAAAGATTACTCCTTGAGCCACTCAAACTGCGGTATTTGCCGCATTATACGCAAAGTTTGATTTACACTAGCGGGAGATTCAGGGGGCATCTTCATGCGCGAGTGGTTTTCACAACTAGCTTGGCCTGCTTTAGTAGGTGTTTTAGCGGCTGTGCTACTGCTCAACACAGAGTGGTTGAAAATCTCCAATAGCGCGCAGGGTCCTGACAGTTATAGTCATGCGGTGGCCGTCGCGACGCCTTCCGTTGTCAACATCTACACAGCAAAACTGGTAGCAGACCGGTCGCCAGTGCTTAATGCACCGCTCCTGCGACGCTTTACCAATCCAGGAGAACGGCAGCCACGGGTCGAACGCTCTCTGGGTTCAGGCGTGATTATGAGCGAGGACGGACACATCATCACAAACCGCCACGTGATCGATGGCGCTCAGGCAATCCAAATACTGTTATCCGATGGACGTCGCGCTAACGCCATGGTTGTAGGGGCTGACAATGAGACTGACCTGGCCCTGCTAAAAACTGATCTAACAGGCTTATCTGCAATCGAGACCGCTGACTCCGATAACATGAACGTCGGCGACATCGTACTTGCCATCGGCAATCCCTTCGGCTTCGGACACTCAGTATCGCTGGGTATTGTGTCTGGGCTTGAGCGCTACGGCCTGCAACTCTCAGCTTACGAAAACTATATACAGACTGACGCGACCATCCACCTAGGAAGCTCCGGCGGCGCATTGATTGATGCCGAGGGAAAATTGGTGGGGATAAATACGCTGATTTACACCGGCGCTAATGACGATACTAATGAAGCCAGCGGCATAGGCATTAATCTCGCCACACCCAGTAACGTGGTCACCACTGTCATGAAGGATCTCATTGAATACGGAGGGGTCATCCGTGGCTGGCTGGGCGTGGAGGTCGATCTGATTTTGGGTTTTGATGATCAAGGTCGAGCAACCCAATCACTGCTAGTCACCAATACAGCACCGGGCGGCCCAGCCCAGCGGGCGGGCATTCAGGTAGGTGACCTTATTGTCGGCCTAAACGCGGAGCGGGTTACCGATGCTCGTCAAGCGATGCAGACCATTGCCCGCCTCCGCCCCGGAGATCGTGTGTTGGTTGGACTTAAGCGAGGCGACGAGGAATTTGATGTTGAGGCCATTGTCTCGACACGTCCAGCTGGCGAATGAATCTAATCTTTTCTGGCCCGAGCAGCTCTCGCATGAGCCGACAGCGACTCGCTGTCTGCAATAGTGCCTGCTACCTCAGCGAGCGCGTTCGCGCCTGAGCGCGTGATGTTGACAATCGAGGTGCGGGTTTGGAAGTCATAGACACTGAGTGGTGATGAAAAGCGCGCGGCACCTGACGTTGGTAAGACATGATTCGTTCCCGCGCAATAATCACCCAATGATTCGGAGCTGTAGGCCCCGAGGAAAACGGCACCGGTACTCGAGATCGCAGGCAGAAGGTCCTCGGGCGATGCCACAGCCAGTTCCAGGTGCTCCGGTGCAAACCGGTTTGACAATGATGCTGCCGCTGGCAGGTCAGGTACTGATATGAGCGCTCCCCGATTTCGCAGAGACGCGGCAATGACATCGCGTCGCGGCATGTCGGGCAGCAGTTTCTCAAGCGACTCAGTTACGGCATCGAGGTAGTCCTCGGTGGTGGCAATGCAGACTGCCTGAGCCATCTCGTCATGCTCTGCCTGTGACATAAGATCCAGCGCAATCCAGTCGGGATCGACGGTCCCATCCGCAATCACAAAGATCTCGGAAGGGCCAGCAATCATATCGATCCCCACTTTACCGAAGACCTGTCGCTTGGCTTCCGCAACATAACGGTTACCCGGGCCTACAATTTTGTCTACGGCTCTGATGGATTCCGTGCCGTAGGCCAACGCTGCAACCGCCTGCGCTCCCCCTACGGTGACCACTTGATCGACACCAGCAAGTGATGCCGCCGCAAGCACTAGAGGATTCACCTGCCCTGAAGGCGTGGGTGCCACCATGACAACTTCAGCTACACCTGCCACTTTGGCCGGTATGGTATTCATTAGCACAGAGGACGGATAACTCGCTTTACCGCCGGGCACGTACAAACCCACTCGTCGCATGGGACGTACGCGCTGCCCCAGTTGACTACCGTGTTCGTCAGTTATCGACCAGTCAGGAGTGATCTGCTCCTCATGATAACTTTGGATACGCTGTGCCGCTTCCGTGATAGCGGCACGCTCAGCGGCCGTAATCTGAGACTCGAAAGCTTTCAGAGTATCGCTCTCAAAGACCAGCTCGCTAAGCGATTCAGCGGGGTGCTGATCAAAGCGTCGCGTGAAATCGAGAAGAGCTTGATCACCCCTCGATCGCACCTCGGCGATGATATCGCGCACACTGCGGACCAAATTTGGATCCAACGCCTCCATTGGCGCGGTCAGCGCACACACTCGCGCCTCGAAATCATCGTCGCTTTGAGAGAAACGCTGCATCTCCAGAGTACTCACGTTGCAATTACTCAAGAGTCTCGGCGCGATGCGACGGCAGTACCCAGTCGCTCGACGAGGGTGGAAATAATGTGATTGCGAGTGCGCATCGACGCTTTATTGACAATGAGGCGCGAGGAGATGTCGGCAATATGTTCAAGTGGCTGCATACCGTTGGCCTTGAGAGTGTTACCGGTATCGACAATATCAACAATCTCATCAGCAAGATCCATAATCGGTGCAAGTTCCATTGCCCCATAAAGCTTGATGATATTGGGTTGGATGCCACGCGATGAGTAGTGAGCACGCGCAACATTCACAAATTTGGTCGCCACTCGGATTTTAGCGGCATGACCGGCTCTGGCCTGCCCCGTGCCTGCCGTCATGAGACGACAGCGGGCTATCTCAAGATCGAGCACCTCATAAAGGCCCTCGTCACCTGATTCCATTAAGAGATCTTTACCAACTACACCCACATCAGCAGCACCGTGCCGGACATAGGTCGGGACATCAGAGCCACGCAAAATGACCAGCGAAACACCGTCCATCGTTGTGGGGAAGATGAGTTTCCGACTCTCGTCCACCGACTCCAAAGGCGACACCCCCGCCTCCGCAAGCAGCGGTAACGTCTCGGAGAAAATACGCCCTTTCGTCAACGCTATGGTGAGCTGTTCCTTTTTTGCGGGTTTCATGACTTACCTCGACTTCCTGAAAATGTCAGCGCCAACAGCCTGAAGCTTTTCTTCAATGCGTTCGTAACCGCGATCAATATGGTAAATGCGATCAACATGAGTCTCGCCCTTTGCGGCGAGACCTGCGATAACGAGACTCGCTGACGCTCTCAGGTCAGAAGCCATTACGGGAGCACCATCGATACTGGACTTGCCGCGAATAATAACTGAATGCCCGTCTACCGTAATATCGGCACCCATGCGGCTCATCTCATGCGCTTGCATCAATCGGTTTTCGAATATGGTTTCGGTTATGCGACCCACACCCTCTGCCACCACATTCAGTGCGGTAAATTGCGCTTGCATGTCGGTCGGAAACCCAGGATACGGCGCAGTGATGAGGTCAACCGACGTGAGCTGACCCTTTGTCATATCAGCCGTAATGGTATTGCCTTCAACCGAGACGTCCACACCTGCATCCCGTAACTTTTCGAGCACAATGCCTAGGTGCTCGGCATACGCATTCTCGACCGTGATGCACCCGCGAGTCGCCGCAGCCGCTACCAGAAATGTCCCCGCCTCGATCCGATCTGGCATGACACTGTAATGACTTGCCGCTAACTCCGACACGCCATTGATCACAAGTGTAGCTGTATCTTCGCCCTCAATCTCTGCCCCCATGCCTCTGAGGAACGCTACTAGATCAGTGATTTCTGGTTCACGAGCGGCGTTGCGAAGCACGGTTCTGCCCTCTGCCAGGACCGCTGCCATGAGTAGGTTTTCGGTTCCACCTACCGTGACAGTATCAAAGGTAAAGTCACAGCCTTTAAGTCCGCTCACTGTAGTGGCAACGATATAGCCATCGCGGACATCGATACACGCACCCATGGCCTCGAATCCTTTCAAGTGTAGGTCCACAGGGCGACTCCCAATCGCACAACCCCCCGGAAAGGACACCTCCGCTTTACCGAAGCGCGCCAAGAGCGGACCCATTACAAGAATGGAGGCCCGCATAGTTTTCACAAGCTCGTAGGGTGCGCGCTGATTTTTCAGTTGCGCTGCTGATACCTCTAGCGCCATGGACTCGTCGATCGCAACATCAGCACCAAGCGCACCCAGCAACTCGACCATAGTCGTGATGTCATTAAGGTGTGGCACATTCGATAGCGTGGACACTTTGTCTGTCAGCAGCGTAGCCGCCAATATCGGAAGCGCTGCATTCTTCGCCCCCGAAACAGGAATACAACCCTTTAACGGTGTTCCGCCGCGGATTTGAAAGTAGTCCAACGAAGTCTGCCTGCTAAGGTGTCTTCGCGTTGATATTGACCGCGTGCAAGGCACCGCTGCGAATAAATTCGCCTAGAGGCGCATAAACTCGCTGCTGCCGTGCGACTGGTCTCAGACCCTCGAATACATCACTAATCACTGTGACTTGACAGTGAGATCCATCCAGGTGCACATCAATAGTGGCGTCCGGAAATTCGCCTTCGAGTGCCTCTTTAATCATGGCTTCATTCACTGTCCAAATCCTCCGGCAAGTTGGCCGAGATATCCCACTCGGCCACAACCTCAGCCACATCGCCATCAGCAGACTTCGCGGCTGCGGCGAATTGATTTTGATAAATTTGGCCCAAGTTGATGTCCGCGACAATAAGATTCCGAAGTCGCCAACTGCCGTCTCGGCTTCTACCCATCTGATATCTCACGGTATAGGTCCGGTCGCCCGAGCCATAGACTAATTGGGTAATCGACGCAGACCGCGCGTTAGGGTCGATCGTCTCATCATCGACGATTTCGAATTTGGACCCACTGAACGCCAGCAAGCCTTTTGCATAGGTGCGTATCAAACCCGACTTCATGACGTCGGTGAATGTCTGAAGTTGCTCTCGCAGCGCTTTGCGACCGGCATCATCGAGGGAGCGGTAGCGCGCATTAGAGGCGTAATCACCCATTACACCCTTAGCAAAGCCTCGCCAATCAATCGTCTCATCCAGAACGGCACCAATCTCGTTGTAGAAGCGGTCTGGATCGGTATCGAAATACTCGGGCGCCTCACCCACGATGGCCATGATTTGAGAGGTGGTCGATTCAATGATCGGTGTCGGCCCCGCCGAATCATTTCCAATTGCAACCGTGGTGGCTATCACACTGAGTAAGCCGACGACGATGCTTGTAATCATTACTTTGACAGATTTCATGCGATTTTTAGCTCAAAACGTAAATTGTTGGGATGAGTCGCTCCGATTTTACCGGTGTCGGAGTCTGCTCGGCACTCACATTACCGTATGATACCCGATCGCTGATGCTCAGCGGTGCGTTTTTGAACCTGAAGGTCACGACTCTTATTACATGTTGGATTTTATATTCATTGCCCTGGGCCTTGCAGGCCTCGTTTGGAGCTCGGATAAGTTCGTAGAGGGCGCGGCCGCCATTGCGAATCACGCCGGCATGTCACCGCTGCTGATTGGGATGACCATTGTTTCACTGGGCACATCAGCACCTGAAATCGTTGTGTCCATCATGGCGTCACTGTCGGGATCAGGAGAACTAGCGGTTGGTAACGCGCTGGGATCGAATATCACCAACATAGGATTGGTACTGGGTGTCACGCTACTGCTGCGAAGCATAGCCATTGATGCGAGCACTACAAAACGCGAGCTTCCTCAGATGGTTATCGTCACGCTGCTTGCCGGTGCCTTGATGGTTGATGGTGTTCTCTCCATTATCGACGGTGCTCTCCTTCTCTTCGGTCTGGTGATTTTTTTAACACTGCTGGCTCGACGCGGAGCGACGCCTGACAGCAGTGTCGACAGCGACCCCGAGCTCACGCCTCTGAAAGCATGGGGGGTATTCTTCGTTGGCTTGGTGCTGTTGGTTATCTCGTCAAGACTCCTAGTCGTTGGTGCGGTCAACATAGCGACAGCATTGGGCGTATCCGAGCTCATTATCGGATTGACCATCGTCGCCATCGGTACAAGCCTTCCAGAACTCGCGGCATCGGTCATGAGCGCCTTGAAGGGGCACTCGGACATCGCCATCGGTGCCATCGTAGGTAGCAATGTCTTCAACTTACTGGTTGTACTCGCCGGTCCAGGTCTGTTCGGACCGCTGACGCTCAACGCTAATGTGATGAGTCGCGATTGGCCGGTGACGATACTGACAACCGGCACCTTAATGTTGTTGGCCTGGTTCGCCTACCGAAAGGCCAAACACGACAAGGTAGGGAAAGGTGAACTAGGGCGGGCCTCAGGTGTCTTATTGGTTAGTATGTACACCGCTTACATTGGCAAACTTATCTTCTATCCGGACTTCGCATTGTGACCTCAGACAGTAATTCGCCAAGATCGGCTATTGAGTCGGCTAGACGCACTATCGCCATTGAGCGACAGGCAGTCGAGCAGCTAGAGCACCGAATCGACGACAGCTTTAGCAAAGCGGTAGATCTGCTCGCATCTGTCGATGGCAGAGTGATTGTCAGCGGAATGGGAAAGAGCGGGCATATCGGTAATAAAATTGCCGCCACGCTCGCCAGTACCGGTACGCCAGCGCAATTCGTGCATCCAGCGGAAGCTTGTCATGGCGATATGGGGATGGTCACCCGGTCAGACGCTGCGCTACTGATGAGTAACAGCGGTACCACAAGCGAGATAACCGCCCTTCTACCACTATTAAAACGGCTCGGTATTCCGATTATTGCTATGACTGGGAATGCTAGCTCGACACTGGCGTCTGCCGCCGATGTACACCTTAATATAGGGGTGTCCGAGGAGGCCTGCCCCCTCGATCTCGCGCCAACAGCAAGCACAACCGCGAACCTTGTTATGGGTGATGCCTTAGCGATCGCGCTTCTGGAGCAGCGAGGATTTACGGCCGAGGACTTCGCATTTACTCACCCCGGTGGGGCTTTAGGTCGTCGACTTCTGACGCGCGTCAGCGATGTTCTGGTTACAGGTAATGATGTTCCTCGGGTAACAACGGATACCTCATTGGCTGACGCACTCATGGAGATCTCCGCCAAGGGCCTCGGCATGTCGACCGTAATTGACGGTAACGGGCATCTACTGGGCATCTTCACCGACGGCGACCTCCGCCGCGCACTCGAGCAGAACCGCGACTTAAGCACCACTCAGGTGGGTAGCGTTATGTCCTCGGGCGGCAAGACCATCGACGCGAACGCGCTCGCTGCCGAGGCGGTGACGCGAATGGAAAATGACAGTATCAGTGCACTGATCGTGTTGGATGAGCACAGCAAGGTCACTGGTGTCGTACAGTTATTGGCACTGCTGAAGGCGGGTATCGTATGACCGAGTTCGCTGATATTCGCTTACTGGTCATGGACGTCGATGGTGTCATGACCGATGGAAAAATCACATACACCAGTGATGGACAGGAGCTTAAATCCTTCAACATTAAAGACGGCCTAGGGATAAAGCGCGCCCAAGCGTCGGGGATCGAGACCGCCATCATCACTGGCCGTACATCACCCATGGTTGAGCGACGCGCGCGGGAACTGGGTATTGCTTACCTTGTTCAGGGCAGAGAGGACAAACTAGCCGCCCTTTCAGATCTTGTGGACCAGATGAATCTGTCGCTCAACCAGGTTGCCTACATAGGTGATGACTTACCCGACCTGGCGGCGATCGAGTCGGTGAGGTTAGGCGCGTGCCCCGCTGACGCCGCTACCGAGGTGAAATCCAAGGCTAACTGGGTATCGACCCGGGCTGGAGGCAATGGTTGCGTGCGTGAATTATGCGATCTACTGGTGAGTCATAAGTCCTCATGAAGTGGAGTATTGCGTTTGCCCTCATCGGCGTCGTGACCCTTCTGGCAGTTTTCGCTCGCGTTGGCGGCGAATCCCCCACGAGTAGTGCGCCGCAGGCACTGGTTGAAGTCGAAATTGATCAACTGGTTCTCACGCGTTATGACAACGAGGGCAATAAGCTCGAGCAAAGCAGCGCGGCACACGCGATCCGACTCGAAAATCAGTCGACGACTGATCTTTCAGAGTTAGAAGTCCGGCGCCGCGACCGCCAAGGGCAGGAATGGATACTAGCCTCCCCCAATGGCACTTCAGACACGTCGAATGACACAGTCAAACTGGAAGGCGGTGTCGTAGTTTCGCGGGCGGATGGCGTTAGCCTTCTCACCAAGACGGTAATGGTCGATATCGCCTCAGCAAGAGCTATCTCGACGGATAAAACACAATTGACCAGCGATCAAAGTTCGTCGGCATCAGACGGGCTCGTTATCGATCTTGAGCAAGGAACAGCGGAGCTACTGGGTCAAGTGCGATCGACATACCAGCGGAGCCAGCAGACGCCATGACGTTAAAGATACAGCACATGACCGCTCTATTGCTCTGTCTCGGTCTGTCTGGGACAGGGGCCGTGCTTGCGGCAGATACCGACCAGCCAATCGAGATATCCGCGGATAGCGCCATGCGTGAGGAGCCCTCAGGTAAGACGACTTATCGCGGTGATGTCGTGCTAACCCAGGGCAGTCTAGAAATTCGCGCCGATAGCCTAGTCTTCAGTTTTGATAGCGACAATTCGACCCTCATCACTGCAAAAGGCAACCCGGCGACACTTAAGCAGCAACCTGAAAATGCCGAGACACCCATCGATGCCAGCGCAGAGATGATCGAATATCACGAGAAGAGTGAGCGCGTGCGTTTAGTAGGGAAGGCAAAAATCCTTCAGGATGGTGCGGTTATCGAGGGCAGCACGATCGAATATTTAGTCGGTACGCAGCGCGTCATGGCCGCAGGCTCACCCGAGACAGGTGCACCTCAACGGGTCAAGGTGACCATCCCTCCAAACTCGTTACGCGACGGTAAATAAGATGACCGAGGTGCTTACCGCCACAGGTTTGGCAAAGGCGTACAAGGGCCGTCGTGTGGTGGACGGCATGTCGATGTCAGTGAATGCTGGCGAAATCGTTGGACTACTTGGGCCGAACGGGGCAGGGAAAACAACCTGCTTCTACTTGATGGTTGGACTGGTAACGAGTGACGAGGGTGCCATCACCTTGTCGGGAGAAGACGTCACCGACCTACCTATCCATTTACGCGCGCGGCGCGGATTAGGCTACCTCCCACAAGAGGCATCTATCTTCAGAAGGATGACGGTCGAGGACAACATCATGGCGATTTTGGAAACACGTGATGATTTGTCTCAGGAAGAGCAACAAACCCAATGTGACGGATTACTTCACGAATTTCACATCACACATATCAAGGACTCGCTTGGGCAAAGCTTGTCAGGTGGCGAGCGACGACGTGTTGAGATTGCACGTGCCCTAGCGACTGAGCCCCGCGTGATTTTACTCGATGAGCCGTTTGCCGGAGTTGATCCCATTTCCATATCGGATATCAAGGCGATCATTATGCACCTCAAAGAGCGAGGCATCGGTGTATTGATCACCGATCACAACGTCCGGGAAACTCTCGATATCTGCGAGCGCGCCTACATTGTGAGTGAGGGCAAGGTTATCGCTGACGGCGATGCCCAGAGCATTCTTGACAATGCCAAGGTTCGGACAGTCTATCTAGGTCAAGATTTCCGCCTCTAACACCACTACCGGAATTGGCACATGCAAAACCTTTGCCAACTCGATTGCCTTCCCCGATTTGAAAGCGCTAAACTGAATCTTCAATAGCGGCTTTTAGAGATCCATGAAGCAAGCGCTGCAGTTAAAGCTTGGTCAACAACTCACGCTGACGCCTCAGCTTCAGCAGGCTATTAAGCTCCTCCAACTCAGCACCCTAGATCTTCAGCAGACCATTTCAGAAACACTTGAGAGCAATCCACTTCTAGACGAAGAGGAGCTGATTGCGGAACCTGTCGATGACGATATACGCGAGAGCGTCGACTTCTCAGAGAGCGTCAGCGACGCCATTCCAGGGACAGAACTTCAAGTTGATGCCGCATGGGAAGACGTCATGCCTTCTGCCGCACCCCCCTCTTCAGGGATGAGTGCAGGATCGGATGATCTGGCTTTTGCAGAGCGTGATTCGTTTCCTGAGACACTCCAATCGCACCTACTGTGGCAGCTGAATCTGACTCGCTTTTCCGAGACTGACCACGCCATTGCCCTAGCATTCATCGACGCTGTGGACAGTGAAGGCAGACTGACCCAGACCCCGGAACAAATCCATGCAGGATTGGCGCTTGATGATGTTGAAATGGATGAGGTCATGGCGGTCTTGCACCGGCTGCAACACTTTGAGCCCACCGGGGTCTTCGCCACAGACCTGAGAGAATGCTTATTGATTCAACTCCGACAGATGTCTGTCGACACACCACATCGTGATACAGCCGGCTTGCTTGTAAGTCGACACATAGAGCAAATTCCGGTGGCTGATCCTAAAAATCTCGCGCGCCGGATGCGAACCACGCCCGAAGATATTCTGGGTGCCCTGACACTGATTCGAACGCTCAACCCAACGCCCGGATCAACGGTTGCCACTGAGGCTACGGAGTACATCGTTCCTGACGTTTTTGTAAAACGCGCCGAAGGCAAGTGGCGCGTCGAGCTCAACCCCGATATTGCACCCAAATTATGTATTAACGATCACTACGCGGATCTACTCAGTGCCGGCTCGTCGGCTGATAGAGACTATGCAAGAACCAGTATGCAAGAAGCGAAGTGGTTCATTAAGAGCCTGATGAGTCGCAACGAGACGCTACTCAAAGTGGCCTCGTCCATTGTCCAGCATCAACGTGCTTTTTTGGATCACGGCGAGGAGGCCATGCGCCCACTTATTCTGGCCGACATTGCGGGAGAGGTTGACCTTCACGAGTCCACGGTTTCCCGGGCAACGACACGTAAATACATGCACACGCCACGCGGCATCTACGAGTTGAAATATTTCTTCTCGAGTCACGTGGCCACCACTGAGGGAGGTGAGTGCTCATCAACAGCCATTAAGGCGCTAATCAAGCGCATCGTGGCTGCAGAAAACCCTCAAAAACCCTGGAGCGACGCAAAACTCTGCACTCTGCTGGCAGACGAAGGCGTCGTGGTCGCTCGACGTACGGTGGCGAAGTACCGAGAGCAAATGAACATAGGACCATCTAACGAGAGAAAGCGGTTTATTTGATTATTGAAACGACAGGAGATTAGGCCATGCGATTGACTATCAGTGGACATCACGTAGAAGTAACCGACGGATTAAGGGAGCACATCTCCAAAAAACTAAGACGAGTGCAACGGCACTGCGACACCATCGACCACATAGAATTTGTTTTGGTTGTGGAGCGGGCTAAGCACAAAGCGGAAGCAAATCTTCACCTCGCCGGAGCCGACTTCTTCGCCTCCGAGACATTATCTGACATGTATCCGGCTATCGACTCGGTCATTGATAAGCTAGATAGGCAAGTCACGGATCACAAACGTAAACAACGAACTCACTAAAATACGCAGCAGATCAAGCGATGTTTGCTTGGTCGGTATATACTTCGTGGGTCGGCTTTTGCCGGCCTTTTTTATTCGGCTGGCTTTAACATGCAATGCTCGCCTACCGCTGGGTCAGTGCGAGCAACAGAGCACGAGAGCAAGACCATGCGAATTATTATTGTCAGTGGCACCTCCGGATCAGGTAAAAGTTCAGCCCTAAACCAGCTGGAAGACCTAGGGTATTACTGCGTTGATAACCTCCCTATCGCACTCGTTAGCTTTCTTATTGAGCATTTCTCGCAACAGTCGTCAGCCAGCCACAAGGGTTTAGCAATCTGCATCGATATCAGGACCGAGTACGCGGGAGTTACCGATTTCAGGGACTATCTGAAGACACTTCGCGAGGGCTTGGAACTGCAACTCATTTTCTTCGATGCGACGTCGCAGGCATTAAGCAAACGCTTCAACGAGACTCGTCGGAAACACCCGCTTAGTAAAGACGGTCGTTCCCTGAGCGAGGCCATTGCGGCCGAGAGAGGGGTTTTAGAGCCTCTGGCGTCCGCCGCTGATCTCATTATTGATACGAGCGAAATGTCGCCATACCAGCAACGAGAACTTGTGACCGAGCGCGTTGATGCGGCTGACACCAATTCGCTGTCGATTCAGGTTCAATCCTTTGGATTCAAAAAGGGCGCGCCCGTTGATGCGGATATCGTCCTCGATATGCGCATGCTAGCTAACCCACATTGGGAGCCCGAGTTAAGGGTCTCGACAGGACAAGCACGAGGCGTGATTACATTTCTCGAGAGCCACGATCAAACGCATGAGGTCGCTAATGACCTTATCGAAATGCTAATTCGCTGGGTGCCCATGTATAAGGCGAGTCAGCGAGCCTACCTAAGCATTGCCATAGGCTGCACAGGCGGCAAGCATCGCTCAGTATATATGACAGAGCGAGTTGGAAGGGCGCTCGCCGACAAGTTCTCAAGCGTGACGATACTTCACAGAGACATGCCACGATCATAGATCGCTCTCTGGTGGTATTTGTTCGTACGTTGAAAACGGGCAAGCGGTGTTAACCTGCACGCGCGATTGAGAGGGATACACGATGGTTGATATGAGCGCACAAGCAAGCATTGCAGTGACTCGCGCCACCGATGCGTTGCGCTCGGGCACCCTCTCGGATGTCGCCTCTTTGCTGGCGGACATGTCACCCGGTGACATCGCTCACCTTATCAGCTCTTCGCCTCCAACCACCCGCGACGAGCTTTGGGTATTGCTCGATCACGAACAGGAAGCAGATGTCCTTAATGAACTGCCCGATGACATCCGGAATAACTTCCTGGCTGAACTGCAACCCGAGGCGGTTGCCGAACTCATTGTTCAGCTAGATGACGATGATGTTGCGGACATTCTTCATGAACTGCCTCAGGCTGATACAGACCGAATTCTTGATTCGCTGACAGAGTACGATCGGGACCGTTTCGAAACGGCACTCAGCTACCCCGACGACGTGGCGGGTGGATTGATGAGCACCGACACGCTTACGATCCGAGCTGATCTGACAATGGACGTGGTCCTCCGCTACCTGAGACGTCATACGCGACTACCTGAGAACACGGATAGCCTTATTGTCGTCAACCGCGATGATAAGTACGTTGGACTATTGCCAGTCAGGACGCTCCTCGTCTCGGATCCACATACTTCCGTGCGAGAAATGATGAAGACCGAGCGTGAACCACTTGACGTCATGACTTCCGCTGACGAGGTTGCACGTCGTTTTGAACGAAATGACTGGATCTCCGCGCCCGTGGTTGATCCCAATGGCAAATTGATTGGTCGAATTACCATTGATGACGTGGTTGACGTGATTCGCGAGCAAGCCGACCACAGCTTAGCAGTGATGGCAGGTCTCGGTGACGGTGACGCCTTTACGCCTGTATTAAGTACCGCACCTCAGCGGGCCATTTGGCTTGCGATCAACCTGGCGACAGCCATCCTCGCGGCATCCGTCATTGGGCTCTTCCAGGACACGATTGAGAAAGTTGTTGCGCTTGCTGTATTGATGCCCATCGTTGCTTCCATGGGCGGCATCGCAGGGACGCAAAGCCTGACAGTGCTTATTCGTGCGATGGCCATGGGTCAGATTAACGATCGAACGGAAATATGGTTGGTGCAACGAGAAATCCTCGTGTCGCTCATCAACGGCCTATTGTGGGCAGCAGTCATTGCCGTCATCGCTTCCTATTGGTTCAGTGATATACGACTCGGAATGATTATTGCCTTCGCAATCGTCATTAATCTGATAACTGCAGGTATCGCCGGCGCGTCTCTACCGCTCCTCTTGGACCGGTTGGATATAGACCCTGCGCTCGCCGGAGGTGTGGTCCTCACTACCATCACTGATGTTGTTGGATTCTTTGCCTTCCTCGGTCTAGCGGCCTACTTCTACGGTTGAATCGCGATGTCTGACGATTTGCTTGAGGACGATGATGACGGCTTGATCGAGAGTAAAAGTGCTCGAAAGCGTCAAATGTACGCCCTTCAAAGTCTGGGAGAGCAGTTAGTCGACCTCTCGGCGGCACAACTAGCAAAACTTAATATTGATAACGAGGCGCTAATCGAAGCGGTGCAACTGGCCCAGCGAATATCGCATCGCAGCGGCAGACGCCGGCAAATGCAGTTCATCGGCAAACTTATGCGCAGTGCGGATGCTGAGCACATCGCCGATGCGCTCGATGCCCTTCACGAAACATCATGGAAGGCAAAGGCGCAAGAGCGCGTTATCGAGGGTGCCAGAGATGCGCTGCTCTCCAGAGGCGACGAGGCGCTACCAGAGGTTCTCGCCATTTGGCCTCACGGTGATCGGCAATTGATCAGACAGCTCATGCGCAGCGCACATGAAGAGCGGCAACGGGATCAGGCACCCACTTCATCGAGAAAACTCTTTCGTTATTTGCGCTTACTCTCCGAAGCGTCAGCTGAAGATTGATCTTCAGCCGCAACATTGTCTCTACTCGACGATAATTTGGCGTCGAATACGCGGACAAATTTAACCTCTGGCGAGCTCACGGGCCCGCTCACTGAGTACACGCCACTGGACAGACTCTTCATTTGGTCTTCAAAGACCTTACTTGCAAGATAGGCTCCCGCAGCAATGGGCAAGCCACCGGCCAAGGCTGCTACCCATGGAATATTGTCGACTAGCGGCAACGTAACAACCAGCTCAGCATCTATGTTCTCTGAGTCCATGCTGTACTGACCACCCAAGGTCAATCTACCCCCACCATTTCGAATAGCGAATTCATTAATGGTGACCTCACCACGACCGAGGGAAAAATCGCCACTTGCGCGATCAAATGTCAGCCCCGGATCGAACAGCTGATTTACATTCGCTCGCTGAACAAGACCCGCCAAGTTAAATACCCCAATAAAACGTAGGGGGTCTGTGGCCTGCGACGGCACAGGCAGGAATGAACCCGATGTGAGTTGAAGCTCAAGGTCCCCAGTCACTTTATTCGCTTGAAAATCGGGTGGCGCTCCGGGCCACTCAACGTCACCCACAACCCTACCCGACGAAAAATCAACGACCGACTTTGCACCAAGGAGTGTCAAGGCCTCGGCAGCACTGGGCAGTGTCAAATCAAGCGAGGCGCGCGTGGTCGAACCGTCCCCTCTTCGCCAGCTAAATCGACTCTCCGCTCCGAGGGTCACACCATCCAGGCTTCCATCAAATTGGGCCAAATCAACACTCGATTCCGAGATCGATGCGTCGAAAGAAAGCGAACCTAGGTCTTGCCCTTTGAACATCAGAGAATCAACAGCAATCTGCATCGCCGGCCAAGCAGCCGCAGCTGGGTTGTCCGACTCGACATCCAACGTCGCGATATTGATATTTGGTAGTGAATCGAGAGAGAGCGACTCAATCTGGATATTCAGCTGCGCTTCAGGGCCATCGAAGTCAATTTGTGCCTTGATAAAATCGCCGGCAAGGCCCAATGATGTTAGTCCCCCCTCGTACTGCCCCGTGGAGGAGAACGCGCCGAAATCTGTCTCACCCAACGCAAGCTTGTCCACGGAAAAATCACGCCAAACAATCGCCGGGAGCCCCGGGTTGCCGCCGCTTCTGAAGCGGGCCTGTGTGTCTGCCCAAGCGCTGATATCGAGCTCTTCTAGACGGCCTGAGATAACCGCCGTACCTGCGTCAACGTCATCGAGTGTGAACTCCGATCTCACCTCCCCAATCGAGGCCAATGCCCGCCATGCATTTTCGGTGTCTTGCGCTATTGAGAGAGACAGATTGTTTGAGTACGTGGCATCGATGGACAGTGCATCAGAAATTCTCAGGTCGATCTCCAGCGATTCGCTTTGTTCAGGCGATTTGTTAAGTGGGAGGGGAAGACCGACGGCCAACCCATCGAGGTCAGAGGTAACATTCAGCGCTACGCCCCTTCCAGCCTGAAACACGATATCGAAGGCTGAACTGCCGTCGAGCAAGCCGTCGGGAACCGTAACACCCAAAAGCCGATTGACATCGGCCCCTCCCAGGCGCGCGGAAGTGGCGATAGAGAAGCCTTTTTGAGAAAGCCCCAAATCGTTCGCATCGAGGTCCAGGTCAAGGAGAATGTCTTGATTTTCAAAGCGCGCTGCTAGCGAACCATCCGCAATGCCTCGCGGGTACTCATACACAAACTCACCCTTCACCCGCTCTAGCGTTATGGGAGGATTGGGGACGGACACGGTGGCCTCGCTGACTTCAACTCTCGTGGAGATGGTAGGGATTTTCGATGCGCCCTTAATCGGTATCGAGAGATCGAAATAACCGCGAACTCGACCATCGACCGTGAGATCTCGTAACTCACTAGCCACTCGCTCAGGTACGTAAGGAATACCAGCAACCTGCTCAACTGCCACGGGTAATGTGCCATCGATCGTAGCCTGCGCGGTCAGCACGCGAATGGTGTCCCGTTTACCCACTTGGACAAGCCCTTCGCTGATATCCAGACCACCGACTAATGCCGAATCCACATCGAATGTCACCAGTCCGTTATCAATCCCAACATGGCCGGTGAGCGACTCCGCGAGAGGCAGTCCCGGCATCATGGTAACGGCATCAAGGTCAGCTAAGGCTGACAGCTGAATGGATCTGAGCGGAAAATCGCCCTTACGGACTCCACCCCTCAGGATAAACCCGATCTGGGTTGCCTCACCCGTACCTAGCGATGTTTGCATCCATCGATAGGCATCGGGATCGATGGTCATTGGTGTGAAGGCTAGTGCTCGCGATGCGGGAGCTCGACCAGAACCAAGGACCACGTTAAGCATTGGTGAACGACCGGATGCCTGTGAAAACGGAATCTCACCCGTCAGCAGGGCCATCGCCTCAAAATCGTCTGCTTGAGCCGCAGCGCGTCCATTTCTGATCACAACCTGATCATCGGTGAGATTAAAATCGATAACGGCATTCACCTCCCCCAGTTGCATAGGGTCAGGGAATTGCGTGGGAATCCCCAGCGTTAAATCGCTGCTATTGACCTGTAGTTGACCGGCATTGCCGGATAGCGTCAGCGAGCCTGAGAGTCCGCTGATACCTGGAAAAGGCACGTCTTCCCTCACAAAAATATCATCAAAATCTACCGCCACCCGCTCAATAGATTCATCAAAGAGAGAACCACTGAGACTCAGGGCATTGATGGTCCCCGAAATTGACGCGGCAGCCAAAGGCTCTCTCCCAGAGTCTGGAATCAGGCCAGCCTCTAGTAATAGCTGCGCGCCAGAGGCCAAATCCAGGTCATTGACCAGAAGTTCCCAGTCAGTGGTCGTCAGGCCCACATTAATGTCATTGAACTGGACAGGTCCTTGCTTAAGTGTCACAGCTGCCTGAGCGATATTGATCCACGACTCGTTGCTATCCAGCGTCGCCGTGCCGTTTACCGAGAAGGCCATACTGGGCAGTCGTGCATCAGACGCAGGAAACAGAGCGTCGCCCGTTACTTCAAAAACGGTACTTGCCTGTCCCGCTGACGCGTCGGTCCAAAAGAGAAGATCGCCGGTTCCCGACACATCTGCGCCGAAAAACTCTGATATTGATCCCATGTCATCGGATGACACACGCCCGCGCAGCGACCCCGCAAATCGAGACAAATCGAGAGGATTGCCTACCCCTGCACCGATAATGCTGACCGTTAACCCACCATCACCTGTCGCCAATAACTGAAGTTTTCGGTCACTGCCCTCTCGCCTTAGGTCAAGATCGACCACAAGCTCCAAGGCTCGCTCGGTGTCAGACAGCTCACGGAGCAGAGAAACCCGCGTAGTTTCGAGCGCCAAACGTTCGATCTCAGTCGCAAAGACACTCGGGTCAATGGGTACAACAATACCGGTAGCTTCGTTGGTTAATCTCGCGGGAATAGCGACATCACTTGCGCGCATCTCGGCGAGGATCAGCTGACGCTGTAACAACGAACGCCAGGGGTTGAGCGTGATCTGAAGACGCCCCGCACTGAATACACTAGTCGCGGTCTTTCTATTGCGGATATTCAGATCCTCGAGGGCCAGTTTGGGTCGAAAACCCTCCATTTCCGCTGTAATTCCGACAACCTGTGCATCAAAACCAGTGCGAGACTCAATCTCCGCAACGAGTGAGGTTTTGACAGCAGGCAGCAACGGCACCAAGGCTGTGGCAAGGCTGACCACAACAGCAATCAAGACAAGAAGCGCAATGGCGGTCCGCCAAATGAAGCTTCCTAACGCCCGATAGGCGCGCTCAAACACCGGGATCTCCAAGGCTCGTCGCAATGTCGGCCGCCTCTAGCAAAGAGCGAGTCTCAGTCAAGGGCAAACCCACAACACCGCTATAGCTTCCCTCAAGTCGCTTAACAAAACTCCCAGCTAAACCTTGAATGCCATAGGCACCGGCCTTGTCCCAGGGCTCATCGGTCGACAGGTATTGTGCAATGAGCTCCGATGAGAGCTCAGCGAACTCAACGCGGGTAGTAATTAGCTCTGTTGTAACAACCACATCTGACATAAGCGTCACCGATGTCATTACCTCATGTGTTAGACCGCTTAATGAGCGCAACATTCCCTCGGCATCGGCGAAGGAATCGGGTTTGTGCAACACGTGACCATGACACACAACCGTTGTATCGGCACCAAGCACCACACTGCCCGGCACCCAGACCCTAGCCGCTTTTTCCGACGACATGCGACAGACGTAATCAGCAGGGAGCTCGTCGCAGAGCATTGCCTCGTCAATATCGGCGGCTTCGCACTCGAAAGCGGGTACCAGCATACGCAGAAGTTCGCGCCGCCTTGGGCTGGCGCTGGCCAGAATGAGCCTCATAGCAGTCGCCCAATCCGGAAACGTGCGGTATCGATGAGCGTATTAAAAGGCCGCCACAGCAAGGCTGAAATAACGACCGCAATCAGATAACCAAGCCCATCAGATGGCACGCCCATAGCCGCTAATACCACGCGCTGCAGCGCGACCGAAATGCCAAGTAAGAGAAAGATAACCGCCGTTTGCAAGATCCAATCAAGCTGTCGAATGGTGTAAATATTATGGAGCAAAACATAAGCCACTATCGACAGACCCATTGACGCGGCCCCCACAAGCGAGCCTTCGATCAAGCTGATCAAAATACCGACTGAAAACGCGAAGATAATGCCTACTCGCGCGGGCGAGGACAAAACCCAGTAACAAACACAAAGCTCGAGCAATCGTGGCATAACTATCCGTAGCTCGATTGTATTCGCTGCTTGGAATAGCAGGCCAGCCAGAATGACCGAGGCTATAACTGAAAAACCGATATTGTTCTCGTCTCTCACGCCGCTGCCTTATTCCGCCTATGGCGCGTCAGTGGATGTGAGAATAAGTACGTGACTCTCGACATCCAAAGCGGCTAAAGTTTGAATTGTCACCGACAAATAAGCAGCATCCCCAGAGGTCGTTGTCTCGCGGGTGCGGCCCACGGGATAGCCAGCAGGGAACCGCTCACCCAAACCGGAGGTCACCCAGAGATCACCTGAGCTCACGTCCGACGTGCTGGCAAGGTTACGAATCACAAGTTGATCCAAACGACCCACACCCTCAGCGATTGCTCGTTGCCCCGTACGATTATTCAAGACCGGGATACCGTGTTGCAGATCGGTGATCAACAGGGCTCGGCTTGCCGTTTGACCCACTTGAACAATCTGGCCCATGACCCCCTCCGCGTTCAGAACCGGATGGCCAACATCGACCCCTTCATTCCGCCCTCGGTCCAGCGTAAGCAAATGGCGATTCACGTCGGGCGATACAGCTACGATCCGAGCAACTGTCATAGTTGCATCCTCCGCAACCGGCGAGTTGAGTAGCGCGCGATATCGCATATTCTCAGCGGTGAGGGCCTCCATGCGCTGGGCGCGCGCGCTCAGTATGAGATTTTTGTCCTCCAGCGCTTGAATTTGCTTACGCATGGACGCGCGACTTTCCAAATACTCTGCTAACGTATGAAAAACACGTTTTGGGACGTCAAGCGTGTAGAAGGACACCTCGGATAGATCTGCGCCCATACCTTCCACTTTTCCAATGATGGGAGAGTCGCGAAGAAACGCAACCAGCGCAAAAGCAATGCCCAGCGCCACAAGGAGGCGGATCGTAAGGAAACGTGTCTTGGAGAAAAGGCTGCTGATGATCTGTTCCTCGTTCTAAATCGAACCTAGAAACTTACTCAGTCGACATAAGATCCAATGAGTAATTGTCCATCAACTCTAGCGCCATACCGCCCCCTCTCACAACGCAGGTTAGCGGATCCTCAGCGATGAGTACTGGCAGGCCTGTCTCTTCGGCAATTCGGGCATCCAAATCACGCAGCAAAGCACCGCCACCCGTAAGAACAATGCCGGTCTCGGCGATATCTGCGGCAAGTTCAGGCGGTGACTGTTCCAAAGCCATTCGAACCGCGCGAATAATGGCATCGACAGGCTCCTCTAGCGCCGTCATCACATCAGTACTGTTGAGCGTAAAGGTACGCGGCACACCTTCGGCAAGGTGTCTGCCACGAACATCAATTTCTCTTTGCTCACTACCGATCCAGACACAGCCAACTTCTTGCTTGATTCGCTCGGCGGTAGAGTCACCTATCAAACAACCGAAGCGACGACGAACATGAGCCACAATCGCTTCGTCGAAGCGGTCGCCACCGACTCGGATAGAGTCACGATAAACCACCCCACTGAGCGATATAAGCGCGATCTCCGTCGTGCCACCACCAATATCGACAACCATACAACCGACAGCTTCTTCGACCTTCATACCAGCGCCGATCGCGGCTGCCATAGGCTCTTCGATCAGTCGAACATCCCGCGCTCCTGCGCCTTCCGCCGATCGCCTAATGGCCTCGCGCTCTACTTGTGTCGATAAGCAGGGCACGCAAATAAGCACGCGTGGACTTGGGCGTAGCCATGACGAGTGGGTGTCATGCACTTTCAGGATAAAGTGCTGAAGCATTTTCTCCGTCACCTGGAAGTCAGCAATAACACCATCTTTTAAGGGGCGAATCGCGGTGATGTTACCGGGTGTTCTGCCCAGCATACGCTTGGCCTCAGTACCAACGGCCTCTATGGACTTCTGACCATTGTGATCTCTGATAGCAACAACTGAAGGCTCATCAAGGATGACGCCGCGATCTTTGACGTAGATCAGTGTGTTGGCCGTGCCGAGGTCGATCGACAGATCGGTTGAGAACATACCCCCTAAACGCTTTAACATGTCTTTTTAGCCTGTGGACAAATACGCCTTTGCCACCGTCAAGAGCGAGCCTCCCTCGCTACAAAACCCCAGGCTAAACCCAGGATGTCCTCGTATCGAGGGACCGGTGCGGTTAGTTGTTGAAATGTAACAATGCGATAGTTTTTGAGCAAGCTGGAAGTGTGTTAGTTTGCGCTCTTCAAACCACCTGTTAGGCATTTATCGTGACTGATGCAGCAACCGTCAGAGGTGTCGCGGCGCTAGCACGTCTAGCGATCTCAGACCAAGACATCGAAAACGCGACAGCAGAATTCAATCAGACACTTGCGCTGTTTGACGCACTCAGTTCGGCTGACACGACCAACGCCGCACCCATGATCAATCCACTCGATAGTGAACAGCCCCTGAGAGTAGATCGTATCGAAACCTTGGTCGATAGAGCAGCTTTGATGCAAAACGCACCGGCCAGCGAAGATGACTACTTTCTGGTCCCGAGAGTACTCGACTGATGACAGAACCGTTCGAGACGATTTCCTCGCTGGCAAAACAGTTAGATGCCGAACATGTCTCTTCGCGGGAACTGGTGGAGGATGCGATTGCACGAACTGAAAGGTTAAACCCAGAACTTAACGCCGTTATTACTCTGGATAAGCCAGGCGCTCTGGCGGCGGCAGACAAAGCCGATAAGGCTCGAGCGGATGGCGCGACCTCCCCGTTACTCGGTGTACCCATGCTCCACAAAGACATTTTCTGCACGCGCGGCGTACGAACATCGTGCGCTTCGAAAATGCTCGCAGACTTTGCACCACCCTACGATGCTACCGTTGTGAAGAAGCTTAATGACGCGGGCATGGTCAGTCTGGGCAAATGTAATATGGATGAGTTCGCCATGGGCTCATCGAACGAAACCAGTTTTTTCGGAGCGGTAAAGAATCCATGGGATGTTAACAGAGTGCCCGGTGGATCTTCTGGCGGTTCAGCCGCGGCCGTTGCTGCCGGCCTCACACCGTTGGCAACAGGGACAGATACCGGCGGTTCGATTCGTCAACCTGCGGCACTATGTGGCATCACAGGCCTCAAGCCCACATACGGACGGGTATCTCGCTACGGCATGATTGCCTTTGCTTCCTCTATGGACCAAGCAGGCCCTATGGCGAGGACAGCCGAGGACTGCGCATTAGTCCTGAATGCTATGGCCGGTCACGACCCGCTTGACTCAACCTGTGCCGATATTTCAGTGCCT
>CABYVD010000018.1:0-36067 GCA_902522335.1 Halieaceae bacterium
GCAAACATCGATGAATTTACCGAAACGACTTCACAGGCCATCGAAAGCATCGGCGGCGCGACCCATGGCAAGGCGATTATCATCCTGAATCCGGCAGAACCCCCAATGGTGATGCGTGACACTGTCTACTGCCTCTGTGAAGGCGGTCATGAGGCGGCTATTCGCGAAGCGGTAGAAGCCAGGGTTACCGAGGTACAGCAATATGTGCCGGGTTACCGTTTAAAGCAGACTGTGCAGTTTGAGCGTCTTGGTAGTAACCAGCCGCTCTACATTCCTGAAATGGACCGACAGTTCACCGGCATGAAGGTCTCTGTTTTTCTGGAAGTTGAAGGTGCTGGAGATTATCTGCCGACCTATGCCGGTAACCTCGACATCATGACCTCAGCCGCCGTCAGGGCAGCTGAATCCATGGCAGAAGGGAGTCTTGCGCCATGAATTCGCCGCTTTATATTCAGGATGTCACCCTGCGCGACGGTATGCATGCCATTCGGCATCAGTATGGACTTGACCATGTCGCAAAGATTGCAAAGGCGATCGATGAATCTGGTGTTGATGCCATCGAGATAGCCCATGGTGATGGCCTGTCCGGTTCGAGTTTCAACTATGGTTTTGGTGCCTGTACGGACTGGGACTGGATTGCCACTGTTTGTGACTCCGTCAACGACTGCATCGTCACGACGCTGCTGTTGCCTGGTATCGGCACCATCGAAGATCTGCGACGCGCCCACGACCTAGGAGTTAGATCAGTCCGGGTTGCAACGCACTGCACTGAAGCGGACATCGCAAAACAGCACATTGACGAAGCCCGAAATTTGGGTATGGATGTGTCCGGGTTTCTGATGATGTCTCATATGAGCGAGCCTGAAGCATTGGCCCGGCAGGCAAAGCTGATGGAAGAATACGGCGCACACTGTATCTATGTCACTGACAGTGGCGGCGCGCTGACGATGGAAGGTGTCGCTGAACGCTTTCAGGCGTATGACAAAGTCCTCAAACCGGAAACCGAGCGCGGTATTCACGCTCATCACAATCTTTCCCTCGGTGTAGCCAATGCCATTGTCGCCGTCCAACACGGCGCAACCAGGGTTGATGCCTCATTGGCGGGTATGGGCGCTGGCGCCGGTAATACACCACTTGAAGTATTTATTGCCGCGGCCAATCGCTACAGCTGGCAGCATCACTGTGACCTGTTTGCTTTGATGGACGCCGCTGAAGAACTGATTCGCCCTCTACAGGACAGACCCGTCCGGGTCGATCGCGAAACCCTCAGCCTTGGTTATGCCGGTGTCTATTCGAGTTTTCTAAGACATGCCGAGCGAGCCGCAGAAGATCATAGCCTCGATGTCAGGGATATTCTGATGGAACTAGGCGAGCGCCGCATGGTGGGCGGCCAGGAAGACATGATTGTTGACGTCGCACTGGATATTAAAAACAAATCGAAAGACAAATAGGAGGACTCTTGATGTCTGAAGCACTGATAGCGACCGACAAGGCAGGTGTAGATGTAAGCGGTTGCTTTGATATGGCAACTGGGATACTGGACCGGAGAATATTCACGGATGAAGAGATCTACCAGGAAGAACTGAAAAAGATCTTTGGTCGCGCCTGGAACTTTGTCGGTCACGAATCGCAGATACCGAAACCTGGCGATTTTATGATGAACTACATTGGTGAAGATGAAGTCATCGTCGTCCGCGACCGGCAGCAATCAATCAACGTCCTGCTGAACAGTTGTCCTCATCGCGGCAATACCGTTTGTCGAGCCGAGTTGGGCAATACCAGAAGTTTTTTCTGTTCCTATCACGGATGGAATTACGATTTGGATGGTCGCTTGATCGGCATGCCGGGCGAGGATGACTTCTATCGCAACAACATCGACAAAAAAGACTGGGGTTTAACACCGGCTGCCAAGGTCGAGAACTACCGGGGGTTTTGTTTTGCCACTCTCGATCCAGAGGCTCCGCCACTCGAAGAGTATCTTGGCTGGGTTGGCAAGGTTGGTATCGACTTTTTGCTGGCTGAAGGCGACATCGAGTTTCTTGATGGTATCCATAAAAATCGACTGCAATGTAACTGGAAGCTCGCCGTAGATAACCTGTATGACTGGTATCACGTCAAAGTTTCCCACGGCTCGGCCATTAAAATTGGCATCTTGGACGGCGCCTTGGCGGCACCTGACAATCAGATGGTCATACTGGGTGAATATGGCCATGGCATTGGCGGGCCAGGCATATCCGAGGAAGAGCAGGCCAGATATGATGCCAGAATGGCCAGCGGTGAGGGCGAGCCACAATGGTACGATCAACAGGCCGAGAAACGGACCTCGCCTGAAACCAGGGAAATGCTGGGTCCAGTCGGAAGGCGTTCATTTGGTCATCCCAATATTTTCCCAAACCTGTGGGTCGTCGCGGGGACGAATCAAGTATGCCTTCGGATCCCGCGGGGTCCCTACGAGACAGAGCTCTGGTGGTTTAACTTCCGTCGCAAGGGAATGTCAGAAGATGAGCAGAAGTTCTCTGCTTTTATGCAAAACCATATGTTCGGGCCTGCTGGTGTGCTCGAGCAGGACGATGGTGAGAATTGGAGCCATTCCACGCGCGGCGCCAAGGGCACTTTCAGCAAAACCCTGCCGCTTAATTTCTCCATGGGTAACAAAGCTGATCAGGTCAGCCAGGATCCTTCAGGGCAGAGTTGTATTGAGACCGTCATAAACGAACACGCCCAACGCTGGACCTATCAATCATGGCAGGATTGGATGGCTGCTGAAAATTGGCCGGAGTTGATTGCAAACCACTCACAGCCACCAACGGGAGAAGTCTGATGAGCGCTTATCAGGATCTGTCGCTGCAGGAAAGAATGCTGCTCAAATTTGAAGCAGAAGAGTTTCTCTACTATGAGGGGGGTTTGCTGGATTCGCGCCGCTTTGACGAATGGCTGAATCTGCTGGCCGACGACATCCATTACTGGATGCCACTCAGGCGAACCACCCAGGCGAGGGAGGTGGAAAAAGAATTCACGGTGCCTGGTGGCATGGCGCTGTTCGACGATGACAAAACCATTCTGACCATGAGGATTCAACGATTGGCGATCGGTCGGGCCTGGGCAGAAGATCCACCGTCTCGTACTCGGCGTCTTATCAGCAACGTGCGAATTGACAGTATTGATGAAGATGAATTGACTGTGCACAGCAACTTCAAACTTTACCGAACGAGGCTAAACAGTGAAGAGGACAGCTGGATTGGTCGCCGCGAAGATACGCTACGTCGATCGGAAGGTGGCTTTCTGCTCTGCCGCCGTCATCTGTTTCTGGAGCAGACAGTCATACTGTCGCAAAACCTGTCGAGCCTGTTTTAAGGCATGAGCCGATTAGAGAACCAATCAATCCTCGTGACGGGTGGCGCATCTGGTCTGGGTCTTGCGGTTGTCGAACGACTGATCGAAGAGGGCGCCAGTGTCGGCGTGCTAGACCGTTCTGCTGAAGGTTGTGCTGATCTTGAAAGCCGATTTGAGGATCGGGTTATCGGCACTGTTGGAGACGTTCGTGAGTACGAAGACAATGAGCGGGCTGTTGCAGCTTGTGTCGATCGTTTTGGCAAGCTGGACTGCGCCATCGGTAATGCTGGTATCTGGGACTACAACATTACGCTCGTCGATCTGCCTGCAGATAAACTGAATCAATCATTCAGCGAGCTGTTTGACATTAATGTCCTCGGTTACCTGATGTTGTCAAAGGCTGCGCTGAAACCGCTGGCGCAGTCGCAGGGTTCCATGATCTTCACCGTCTCCAACGCCGGTTTCTGGCCGAGCGGTGGCGGCGTTCTATATACGACGACCAAGCATGCGGTTGTTGGACTGATCAAGCAGCTCGCCTTCGAACTTGCACCGCATATCAGGGTCAATGGTGTTGCGCCGGGTGCGATATCAACTCAGCTTAAGGGGCCTGCCAGCCTTGATATGCAGGACCTGGAGTTCCCGGGTAGCGCCATGGAAGCGGGCGCCTCAGGATTTGTTCCGCTGTCGCGTTTACCCACGCCAGCTGAATATGCAGGAGCCTACGTCTTCTTTGCCTCACGAGAGGATAATGTGCCGGCAACCGGATCAATACTGAATCACGATGGCGGGTTTGGTGTTCGTGGCCTGGGTCCTGTTCCCCGTGGAGGGGATGGCCTGCTCAAGAAACTATAATCGCTGAATAGAGGAGAAAAGGGTAAATGAAGCATGATTTACAGGTCAAGATCCTTAAGGAACTGATGGACCAGCTGGATACAGGCCGCAATGTCGACGCCGGAGTTCAGTATCGGAACCCAACCAATAGCTATGTGTGTGAGGACCTGGCACGTCGTGAGCGCGACGAGTTTTTCCAGCATCACCCCCAGCTCATTGGCCTGAGCGGTGATTTGCCCGAGCCCGGAACCTGGTTCACTGTCGAGGATTTCGGCACACCAATTCTGGCTACACGGGACAAAGAGGGTCAGTTCCATGCGTTCCTCAACGCCTGTCGCCATCGAGGGGCCAAGTTAACCAGGGAAACCCGGGGCAAGGGCAGCCGCTTTGTCTGCCCGTTCCATTCCTGGACTTACTCTGCGTCTGGGGACTTGATGGGCGTACCCCAGCAGGATCATTTCGGGCCGGTGGACAAGCAATGCTCCAGTCTCATCGCACTGCCTGCCGCAGAGCACCTGGGCATGTTATGGGTGCATCCACAGCCCGACGGCGAACTGGATATAGCCGCCCTGCTGGGACCCCTGGATGAAGAGTTCTCTACGCACAATTTTGCTGACTATGTGTACGTCGGCGAGAACCTGATCGAGATGAACTTGAACTGGAAACTCGCCAATGACACCTTTGGTGAGACGTACCACTTTCAAAAACTCCACAGGAATACGCTGGGGCAGCTCTTTTACGGCGATAATCTCGCATACGAGGAAATCGGTCGCCACCACCGTTTTGTGTTTGCGGGCAAGGGCATCGATCTTCTGCGCGAGATGCCCGAGGAGGAGTGGAAACTCACCGATGGGGCAAATCTGCTCTACTACCTGTTCCCCAATATCCAATTCAATATGGGTACAGGTGCCATCTTCATGATCAAGATCTATCCGCACCCGAGCGACCCTGGCAAATCGATAACCCGTGTTGGCAACTACTTTACGCCCGAGACCTTCAAACTGGCCCGGGCAGCTGAATCAGATGCTTCGGTGAAGACAGTAAACAGAGAAAACGTGTATGACGCAGACCTGGCACAGGACAGCGTTAACAGCGACGTCGCCTTATCATTAGAGGCCATTACGGAGATCTTTGCCAGCACCATATCCGACGAGGACTATCTGATGGGTGAACACCAACAGATTGCCGCCCACAATGGCCTGCTCGATCACGTTATCTTTGGCCGCAATGAACCCGCTCTACACCATTATCACAATACGTTTCGGGCCGCCCTGGGCATGCCGCCACTGGAGAAGATTCAAGCATGAGTGACGTAAGAGGAAGATCTAATGAGTACTGAACAAGCCAAGTTTCGCCGCTTTGATGAATGCACCGCGGAAGATATTCAGATCATTGCGGAACATATCATGCCCTATGCCGAGGGCCTGGCCGACAGGGTGTTAACACACCTGCAGCTATTGGAAGGTGATTCCGGCGGCTTTAACGTGGACCGACTGGAACACAGCTTACAAACCGCCACCCGCGCTCACCGCGATGGGCGTGATGAGGAGTATGTTGTCTGCTGCCTGCTGCATGATATCGGCGACACCCTGGGTGTGTATGACCACGGCGCTATTGCCGCGGCAATCATGAAGCCATTCGCCAGCGAAGCTAATCTTTGGATGCTGGAAAACCACACGGTTTTTCAAGGTTACTACTACTTTGATCTTATTGGTGGCGACAAAAATGCACGCGACCAGTTTCGAGATCATCCACACTATGAGCACACCAGGGAGTTCATAGAGAAATACGATATGCCTGCTTTCGATGAAAACTATGACTCCATGACACTGGAGGAATTCAGGCCCATGTTGAGGCGGGTACTGAGAAAGGAGATGGCAGCCTGATCAAATTCAATTAACGGGGGCACATGGCCGAACTACATCCTGAGTTTTTCGACCTGGTTGAAAATGTACGTGCTATGTGCCGCTTTTGACAAAGCGAAAGCATTGAGCCAGATGGAAGGGAAAATTTATGCAGCGATTAAACACAGTTTTAGAACACCGGTGGCCGAAAAAATTGCCGCTTATGGCGCTATCAATCTAGGGGGGTAATGGAGATGGATCTGTGGACAGCAGCCTCACCCAATGGCTGGAAAGTCAGCATTATGCTGGAAGAACTAAAAGAGGCGGGAATAGAGCTGCCGGAGGTAGAGGTGAAAAACCTGTCGCTGATGGATGGCGATCAGTTTTCCGATGAATTTACCGCCGTCAATCCCAACCAGAAAATTCCCGCCCTTGTGGATGGTGATGTTCGCATCATGGAGAGCTGTGCCATTTTGCAATACCTTGGGGAAAAGTTCCCATCGCCACTGCTGCCCGACGGGGATATGCGCTGGCAGGTTGTTTCGTGGTTGACCTGGCAGGCGGCCGGCCTTGGCCCTACCTTAGGCAATAAGCTCAGCTATACCCGCTATATGGAGGATGTGCCGGCCGAGCAGAAGAGCCATCCACTCACGCGTTTTAACAACGAAGCCCAGCGCTTATATCGGGTTTTGAATAAACAGCTTGAGGGGCAGGACTATGTCTGTGGTGATCAGTTTACCATCGCCGATATTGCCATCTATCCCTGGGTGCGTGCTTGGAAGTGGCAAAAGGTAGACATCACCGGCCATCACAATGTAATGGCTTGGTTGGAGAGGGTGCGCGCCCGCCCTGGCGTCGAGAGAGGCGTGAAATACTGTGTACCGCCCGAGGAAGCGCACCAGTGGAGCGAGAAGCGCAAGCGACAAGTCGCACGCGCGGGGGCAATCATCGCGTCCAATGCAAATATTCAATCAGCAGGAAAATGAGGAATAGAAAATGTCTGTATCACTGTATGACCTGAGCGTACCTTCTTCCTCGGTCATGTGCCGGAAGCCGCCAGAAAGCCCTATGAGGTGACGATGGAGGCGCGGGCCAAAGCCTTTGAACTGGCCGTGCCGGGCAATGTGATGCATGACGTCGACGAAGCCGTCAACAACATCATGAAGAAGGCGGGCTATGAGGACAATCTTTTACTAGGGCGTGACATTCGATAGCGACAAGTTGTACGCCTGAAGTTTGAACAGCCCGGTAAACTAGAGCAAGGGGTTGATCTCGAGAATCCGTAGGCCTGGGTTTAGTAAGAATAAACACCCTCTTTCATCATTCATAAAAGTATTGTCAGCCTCGCGGTTGTCCGGATCGAACTGTACGATGCGAACGCGGGTGCTGCCGACGGCAGGGAATATAGACGTCCACCTGGACTTATGCTCAGCCTTGTAATCCGGGTTCAGGGGAACTTTGGTATCTGGAAAGGTTGCCCAGATTTCGCGCCATGTCATGCCAGGTGCTTCAACGACGTGATCGGGTTCCGCCACCTCAACAAACACTGATTTACCTTGTTCATTGTGACCTGTAACCACTCTCTTCATATTTTATTCTCCCGATAAATTCTCGTGTAATGCTAATGCCCTACTCATTCCTCGATCTCCGGCAATCGATCTCTCAGTACGTTTTTGGCGATCTTCTCAAGGGTAGAGCGGGGCAGTTCCTCCACCACGTGCACGCTCCGCACGACCTTGAAGTCGGGCAGATTGACCCTGCAGTGCCCTATGATCTTCTGTTCGAGTTCATCCGAACCGAGCTCTGCTCCCGTCGGACTGGGGATGACAAACACGACCGGCAGTAATATGCGAGATCTCCCGAACGTGTCGAAGCGAGCCGAGAACAAGGAACGCAAGAAAACGCAGATCATAGAAGCTGCTACCGGGCTGATCCTGAAGCATGGCCACGCAAACTTCACGATGCCGGAACTGGCAGAACGAGCGGGGGTCGCACTGGTCACGCCCTACAGCTACTTTCAGTCCAAGGCCGGTGTCCTTGCTGCTGCACTGGACCCCGAACACGCCCTCGAAGCAGCTGCTTCGTGGAACGGTAGCGCCGACCACAGTGATGGACTCACAAAGTCCATGGCATTTGCCATGAGCCGGGTCGAACGGTACATCAGTGATGCCCCCCCTGTACCGCCCGGTTCTATCGACCCTGTTCAAGCTGGCTCCAGGGTCAGCTCCGGAAACCCAGGATGCGGAGGATTGGCTCGCCTTGTGGGAAGACGGGCTGAAAGATGCCGCAGTTCAGGGTCAGATTGACACGGCGATGAGCACGGTACTCGTGGCGCACACCATCAGGAATGCATACCTGGGTTTACTGCAGCGCTGGGTTACGCAGCAGGTGACCGATCAGCAGTTCAGACTTGAAACAGAAGCAACCGTTTCTATGATGCTGGCCGGAATCGCCAAAAAACCGGCTGACAGAAAACACTGGCACGATAAGTTCATCAGAACGCAGGCAAGGATGCTCGATGCCAACCCACTGGTGTAACAAGTTTGTAACTCTCAACTCTATATAAATCAATGGTTTACACCTACACGACTACTCCCACTCGATAGTCGCCGGCGGCTTCCCCGAAATATCGTAGGTAACACGTGAGATGCCCGATATTTCATTGATGATGCGATTGGAAACGGTCTCAAGCAGTTCGTAAGGCAGGTGCGCCCATTTTGCCGTCATAAAGTCGATCGTTTGCACAGCACGCAACGCGATAACGTACTCGTAACGACGACCGTCGCCCACGACCCCTACCGACTTGACGGGTAGGAATACAGCAAATGCCTGACTCGTTTTGTCGTACCATCCCGACTCTCTGAGCTCAGAGATAAAAATATCATCAGCACGGCGAAGTAGCTCGGCATACTCATGCTTCACCTCACCCAAAATACGGACGCCCAGACCGGGTCCGGGGAAAGGATGACGAAAGACCATAGACTCCGGTAATCCAAGCTCAAGACCGATTTGACGCACTTCATCTTTGAAGAGCTCGCGCAGAGGCTCTAACAGCTCGAGGGCCATATCCTCAGGTAGGCCACCCACATTGTGGTGCGACTTGATGACGTGTGCCTTGCCCGTTTTTGAGCCTGCTGATTCGATGACATCAGGGTAGATCGTGCCCTGTGCTAGCCATTTAACCTCGGTCAGCTTCGCAGCCTGTTCATCAAAAACATCAATGAAGGTGTTTCCAATGATCTTTCGCTTTGCCTCTGGTTCGGATACACCGGCAAGACGGGAGAGAAATCGCTCCTGTGCGTCAGTGCGAATAACCTTCACACCCATATTGGAGGCGAACATCTCCATAACCTGATCGCCCTCGTTAAGGCGCAACAACCCATTATCAACAAAGACACAGGTCAGCTGATCCCCGATAGCCTTGTGGAGCAGTGCTGCAACCACAGAGGAGTCGACACCTCCCGACAGGCCCAACAGCACTTTATCCGACCCCACTTTCGCTCGTATTGTCTGGATAGCGTCTTCAACAATATTGGCAGGCGTCCACAACGCCTCACAGCCGCAGATATCGATGACAAACCGCGACATGATCTTTTTGCCCAACGAGGTATGTGTCACCTCCGGGTGAAATTGAATACCAAACCAGGGCCTCTCAGCGTGAGCCATAGCGGCAATAGAACAGCTGTCGGTTTCCGCCGTTCGAACGAATCCTTCAGGAAGTCGAGTCACTTTGTCTCCGTGGCTCATCCAAACATCGAGTATCCCGTGACCATTTTCGTCGGTTCGATCGGCCAGACCTGAAAACAGTCGATCCTCAGTCACGCTTTGAATTTCGGCATAGCCGAATTCAGATGTGTCAGAGCCCTCTACCGCACCACCCATTTGCGCGGCCATAGTCTGCATGCCGTAGCAAATGCCAAGGACTGGAAGGTCGAGTTCAAAAACGACATTGGCGGCACGCGGTGAATCTTGTTCAGTAACCGACTCAGGGCCGCCAGAAAGGATGATGCCCGAAGCGTTAAAGCCACGTATGTCGGTCTCAGTAACATCCCAGGCATAGATCTCGCAGTAAACGCCAATTTCCCGAACGCGGCGCGCTATGAGCTGCGTGTATTGAGAGCCAAAATCGAGAATAAGAATGCGATGCCGATGGATATCCTGGCTCATCGTGTCCTCACGGTTGAATTGTATGGACTGACTCGCAGCGCGAATCAGCGAACCGGGTAATTCGGTGCTTCTTTTGTAATTGAGACGTCGTGCACATGCGATTCCGACATGCCCGCAGATGTCACTCTCACAAATTGCGGCTTGGTCCGCATTTCTGGAATGCTCACACATCCCGCATAACCCATCGACGACCGCACGCCACCCATTAGCTGATGGATAATCGCTGAAACAGGCCCTTTGTATGGAACACGTCCCTCGATACCCTCGGGCACCAACTTTTCAGAGCCCGCACTGGAGTCCTGAAAGTAACGATCGGACGAGCCTTGCTTTTGCGCCATAGCGCCAATCGAACCCATGCCACGGTACGACTTATAAGTCCGCCCCTGAAACAGTTCGACCTCTCCGGGCGCTTCTTCGGTGCCCGCAAACATGCCACCTAGCATGACCGAGTGAGCACCAGCTACCAGCGCTTTTGATATGTCACCTGAGAAACGAATACCGCCGTCGGCAATCAAGGGTATGTCCGTGCTGGTCAATGCATCCGCCACATTCGACACGGCGCTAATCTGCGGCACACCCATTCCGGTGACAATTCGCGTGGTGCAAATAGAGCCGGGGCCAATACCGACTTTCACACCATCTGCACCCGCATCAGCCAGCGCTAGTGCTGCGTCTCCCGTTGCAATATTGCCGCCGATTACATCGACTGTTGGGTAGTTGTCCTTTACCCAGCGAACACGGCTCAGAACATTCATAGAATGGCCGTGAGCCGTGTCGACTACCAGCACATCAACCCCAGCGGTCACGAGAGCCTCCACACGCTCATCTGTGTCTGCGCTAGTGCCTATAGAGGCACCAACTCGTAATTGCCCGTATTGGTCTTTACAGGCGTCAGGAAACGACTCTGCCTTGTCGAAATCCTTGACTGTGATCAGGCCTTTTAACGCCCCGGTGTCATCTACAACCAGAATTTTTTCGATACGGTGCTGATGCAAGAGCCGCTGCACCTCGTCCGAGCTGGCACCCTCTTTTACGGTTACTAGCTGATTTCGGGGCGTCATGATCGCCGAAATTGATTGCGAGGTATCCGTTTCAAATCGTAGATCGCGTCGGGTAACTATACCGGCGAGGTCACCGTCGTTCATTACGGGGACACCCGAGATACCGTTCGCTCGTGTCAACTCAATGAGCTCGGCAATCGTCGCCGTGTGATCGATAGTGATCGGATCTTTAACGACACCACTTTCGAACTTCTTGACGCGTCGGACTTGCTCAGCCTGCTCTTGCACCGTGAGGTTCTTGTGGACGATACCAATGCCGCCCTCTTGAGCGAGTGCAATAGCCAGGCCCGCTTCAGTCACGGTATCCATGGCCGCTGACACCAGTGGCAAGTTCAAATTGATGTTCCGAGTCAGTTTCGTGACGAGCGAAACGTCCTTCGCAGTTACTTCGGAGTAACCAGGGAGAAGGAGTACATCATCAAACGTAAGCGCTTCTTGAGCGATTCGTAACATCAATACCTCGTGGTTGTCGCTTTGAGTAAACCCTATATTGTACGCTTAAGGTTAAATCTGAACAATCTCGACGAATTTGAAAAACACGCATGCCTTTGCCCAAACCAACCCCTGTTAGCGTCAGTGAACTGAACCGAAAAGCGAAGTCGCTTTTGGAGAATCACCTGGGCGAAGTGTGTGTCGAGGCTGAGATCGGTGATCTATCAAAACCTAATTCGGGACACTGGTACTTCTCACTAAAGGACGGCCGATCTCAACTGAGATGCGCCATGTTCAGACGTGCCAATCTGTCGGTGAAATTTCAGCCAAAAGTGGGTGACTCCGTCATCGTGCGGGGTCTGTTGTCCATCTACGAAGCCCGAGGTGACTATCAACTTATTGTTGATCATATGGAGGCATCGGGAGACGGGGCTCTTCAACGCCAACTGGAGGCCTTAAAGCAAAAACTAAAGGCAGAAGGGCTGTTAGACGCTGCTCGTAAACTACCTGTACCGGAACATTGTGAGCGAATTGGCGTCATCACTTCACCAACGGGTGCTGCCATTGAGGATATCATCAGTGTGCTGGGCCGACGCTCGCCTTCAAGCCATATCGCGCTATTTCCTGTGCAAGTTCAAGGATCGGTCGCAGCACAGCAAATTGCAGATGCGATTGATGAAGCGAATAGGCTGGTCGCCACTAGGCAACGTGCACTCGATGTCTTAATCGTCGGCAGAGGTGGTGGATCGCTCGAGGATCTGTGGTGTTTTAATGAAGAAATCGTCGCTCGAGCGATTGCCAGATCGACGGTACCCATCGTTTCAGCTGTGGGGCATGAAATCGACTTCAGTGTGTCGGATTTAGTGGCGGACATCAGAGCCGCGACCCCTTCTCAAGCCGCTGAGCTGGTGACGCGCGACAGTCTCGAATGGTTACAGCTAATCGATAGTCACTCCGCTCGACTGAAACTACTGACTCAGCAGAAACTGAACGAGCGCCGTGCCACAGTGGCAAACCTGCAAGCGCGCCTCACTCACCCCCGACAACGATTAACGCTCATTGAGGAGCAACTGAGTCGTTCAAAAGAGCGCGCGAACCTGCTTATTAAGCAACATCTAACGAGAGATAAGCAGCGCCTAAACCAAGCCCGCCTATCCCTGTCTGCGGCATCACCACAGATGATCATCAAAGCGGAGAAGGAAGCGGTCAGTGCAATGGGTGAACGCCTCCCATCGCAAATTGAGAAAGTCATTCGACGAGACTCTCAGCGCGTTGATCATCTAAAAACATTACTAACAAGCCTCAGCCCACTGGCCACGCTCGAGCGCGGCTATGCCATTGTCAGCAACGAACAGGGCCAGGTGATCACAGACAGCAGTGCAGCGAATGTAGGGGATACCGTCTCGGTACGCTTGCATCGCGGTGGACTGACAACCGTGATTTCGGAAACTCAGGACTGAAAACCAGTGGCCCGCGAGGCCCTGCTTAATACTTTGCAGGCAACCGGGTATTGATGACGATGTGGCGCCCCTCAAACCGGATGTACTCACCGATGGTGAGATCTTTCAGTATCCGAGCGACCATCTCACGGGATGCGCCAACACGATCAGCGATATCCTGCTGAGTTAGCTTCTCAGGCACAAACAAAGTGCCATCGCCGCGCTCGTGGGATAAATCCATCAGAACGTTTGCGACCCGTCCGTAAACGTCTTGCAATGCAAGGTTCTTAACATCGGTCGTCAGCTTGCGAACGCGCGCCGCAAGATTACCGAGCAACTGCTGCGTAATGCCGGGATTATCCGTGAGGACCCTCGAGAAATCCTCTTTTTTGACAATCCGAAACTGACACGGCTCTACCGTTCTTACCGACGCTGATCGCGCAGAATCGTCTAACAGTGCAAGCTCACCGAAGTAATCGCCCACACCTAAAGAATTCATAATGAATTCTTTGCCATTCTTATCGCTGCAATAGACTTTCACTCGACCCGACTCAATGACATACAACGCGTCGGCAGGCTCATTTTCTTGAATGACTACCGTGTTTTTTGGGTAATTTTCGGACGAGCTCGAATCTTCGAGCGCTGCCAACTCTTCTCTACTCAGGCCGTGGAATATTTCGACTTGGTCTAGCATGACAACTTACTCTTTGTGCAATATTTACAATTCTAACTTAAGCTTTCGCTCTCGCCTATCCCTACTAGTGCAAAGTCTTAAGCGCGATATACTTTACTTCGAAGAAACTCACGAATTGGCTCAATATTAGTGTCAGAAACTGACTTAAATCGCGCATCCAAGCTTGGAATGAAGCTAATTCCGCAATTGGGCAAGCTCAAAAAGCAAAGCACCGACGAGCTGGCTGATGATCTCTCTGCCCTGTCTGTTTCCATTGAGCGCCTAAATACAATGGTCTCACGTGGCGAATCCAACCGACATGATCTGCTGAATGCCGTTGCTGCGGTAAAGGGTTACTCCGAAATGCTGTTGGATTCGGACGACGGATTCGTTGGACCAATACGCCCCGCCATTAGAAAGATGATTGATGAGCTAACAGCTAGCTCGGGGGCACCAAAAACGCCGGAGAGCCTGCCTAGGGCGACCCGTTCCTTGGACACGTTTGAAGGTTGCACCATCCTAGTGGTCGATGACCTGCCTGAAAATCTCGACCTCATGTCGCGCCTGCTCGGGAAAATGCAATGCGAGGTGATAACTACCAAGTCAGGTTGTGAGGCTCTAGATCGATTAAGAGATACTGAGGTCGATATTGTGCTACTCGACCTTGTCATGCCTGATATTGATGGCCGAGAAGTTCTGGCACAGATTAAAGCCGACGAACACTTGCGCGCACTGCCGGTCATCATGATATCGGGTCGCCAGGATATGGACCAGATTATTGACTGCATTCAGGCGGGTGCTGACGATTACCTGCTCAAACCCGTTAATTCAGTGCTACTCAGTGCGCGCATTAAGTCAGGCATCGAACGCAAGCGCTGGCACGACAAAGAAGAGCAATACCGCGAGCAGCTTGAGAAACGTGAGCAATTCATCCGCCAAACCTTCGGACGTTACATTTCAGATGCGATCGTTGAAGAAATTCTGGAAAAACCTGAAGGCCTCCAGCTTGGCGGAGACCTTCGGCATGTAACGTTAATGATGAGCGACATCCGGAGCTTTACTACACTAGTTGAGCACCTGCCACCCGAGCAAGTGGTCGCGCTACTGAATCGCTATCTCGGCAAAATGACCGACATTATCTTGCGTCATGGTGGCACCATTGATGAATTTTTGGGTGATGCCGTACTGGCCGCCTTTGGTGCGCCCACAGAGTCCGAAGAACACGCGACACAAGCCGTTACCTGTGCCATCGAAATGCAAGCGGCCATGGCGGAGGTCAACGCAGCAAATAAAGCTGATGGACTCCCTGAAGTGGAGATGGCAATTGCGCTCAATACTGGTGAGGTGGTTGCCGGCAACATCGGCTCAGAGCGCCGCTCCAAATACGGTTTTGTAGGACATCAGGTCAACGTGACATCGCGTATAGAAGACGACGCGCGACCCAATGAAATACTGGTATCCGAGCAAACACTTCTGGCTACAGATCAGAGCCAATTTATCGTGGGTGATAGTAGAACGGTTCATGCCAAGGGCATGGCTGGCACCTTGACCGTTTTTCCCATCGAGGGAACATTACGCGATGGGTAACTCCGCTGTTCTATTGGTAGAAGACAACGACATCAATCGCGACATGCTGACGCGACGGTTATCGCGAGCAGGCCTCACAGTTATCACTGCCGCTGATGGTATCTCTGCATTGGAGATGATGCGAGAACATCAGCCAGGCGTTGTGCTGATGGATATGACGTTACCTATCCTTGATGGCTGGGAGGCCACACAGAAGGCGAAAAAAGATCCTGTCATTGCCGACATACCGATTATCGCACTGACGGCACATGCCATGGCGGCAGACAAAGAGCGCGCCATAAACGCCGGGTGCAGTGAATACGAAACCAAACCCATCGACTTTCCCGCTCTGCTAGCAAAGATTTATCAGTTCCTAGAAGGCAGTGACGCATGATCACTGCACGCCTCGGGCTCCGAGCTCGCCTATACCTCGCGTCAGCTTCGATATTGATGCTATTCGCATTCAATGTCGCTACTCACCTTTGGGGCAGTTACGCGCGAAGCGAGAGTGTCATGGCATATCGCATTGCTACGGAGGCAACAGGCCTCGTAAGGGGGATTCAGCAGGGTCTGGCAACGGAACACCAACGTGTTCAGGTACTGGCCGCACTCCGGGAAACCAATGCCCCCATACGAGCGACGCAGCGTGATCAGGCCAATGCTGAACTCTCCTCAATTTCTGATCAGTTACGTGCCTTGGGCGGCCTAAACGACGTACAGACCGAGACGGCGTTCCGTGAGTTCTACAAAGCGGCGTCGGACCTACTTGACGAGTGGGTTCAGTTTTATCGCAATTACAACAACCCTAGCTTGCCCACCCGTCTGACGACAAATGCCTACGACACCACCATCGACAGCCTGCGTGCACTAGCCGATCAGCAGAATGCGGTGGCCTTGGAACGGTCCACCGTGATCGACAACACCATTCAACTTACCGACCGCATTACCATCATTGCCTTTGTCAGTTCCATCACCATCACCTTGGTGCTGATATTGACGCTGATTCGAACAACAAACGCCTCGCTGTTCAGATTACGTGTTGGCGTAGAGCGTTTTGGCGCGGGCGATTTAACCCACAGAATCGACGAAAATCGTGATGCGGGCGAACTTGCTAATCTTGCTCAAACATTCAATGAGATGTCGGCCTCGCTCCAGACCGCCATGTCCGACCTTAACGAAGCTCGTACTGATGCAGAGGCAGCTAATGAGGCGAAGAGCATGTTCCTCGCCAACGTCTCGCATGAATTACGGACACCGCTGAACGCCATTATTGGCTATTCCGAAATGCTCCAAGACGAGCTGGGAGACGGTGAATCGATCGATCGCGATCAGTTTCATCACGACCTAACAACCATTATTTTCTCGGGTCGACAGTTGTTGGCGCTCATCAATGACATCTTGGACCTGTCGAAAATCGAGACGGGCAAAATGTCCCTCAGTGTCGAGCCCTTTAATGCGGCAGGATTGGTGGTTCAGGTCTGTGATGCGCTCTCGCCCCTATTAGCGCAAAACAACAACAGACTCGAACTCGATATCAGTGGTGCAAAGGATTCGGAAGTCGAGAGTGATCCCGCAAAAGTCCAGCAGATACTCACCAACCTCTTTTCAAACGCCTGCAAGTTCACGAAAAATGGTGTTATTACGGTGACCGCAGACATCCGCGATAAACATTTGCACCTCAGTGTGGCAGACAGCGGCATTGGTATGACCGAGGAGGAGCAAGCGAAGGTTTTTCAGGCCTTTGTGCAAGCTGACAGTAAAACCAGTGTTAACTACGGTGGTACAGGGCTAGGCTTGGCTATTGTGAGCAACTTCTGTGACATGCTGGGCGGATCAGTAGAACTCTGCTCCACACCCGGTGAAGGATCTCGATTCGACGTTAGTCTTCCAATTGCCCCAATGTGAGCTCGCGAAGCCGTTTTAGAACGGCCTCTCGCTTCTTCAAATCGCTCGCTAACTTGGAGTTTTTCTTACCCAGCTCAGACACACGGCCCTCAAGCTGCGTCAGCAAGGCCAGCGCCAGAGACATGATTTCAGCACGATCATCCAGTGCTTGCGACGACTTACCATCGGTGCGGTCTGCGCGGAGCACAGCGATGAAAGCCAGCCCGATTTCGGCTTCTCGCTGTGCATTCTCAGATTCAGCATCTGCATGGCGCTCAAAATAGCTGAGCGCCTGAGCGTAGTCCCTAGCAGCTAAGGCCCTTACGCCGCGATCGAAGTACGTTTCCTCAGGTTCGGCCACCACTTCTGAACAATCGCAACTCGCTTCGACAATTGACTTTGGAATATTGAGCTCTGGCAGAGTTTCACTCACCACCGCGGTAGAGTCCGCAACGGGTGTATACGCCTCCTCTTCCGCTACTGGGGCAGTCTGACAACCGACCAGCGAAGTACTTGCCATTAGTGCCAACAAAGAGAGCCATCGCTTGTGGGTGAACGTGTTCATGGCTGGAGAATAGCAGTCTTTTAGCGTTACGTTGTGACTAATTCACTCGGGCCGCATGTGAGGAAACAGGATCACATCGCGAATAGAGAGCGAATTAGTCAGCAGCATCACTAACCGATCAATACCAATGCCCTCTCCTGCCGTTGGCGGTAAGCCATATTCCAGCGCGCGAATATAATCGTGGTCGTAATGCATTGCTTCATCGTCGCCTGCATCTTTCTCAGCCACTTGCGCTCTGAATCGCTCCGCCTGATCCTCGGCATCGTTCAATTCGCTGAAGCCATTAGCCAATTCACGACCCCCCACAAAGAACTCAAAACGATCGGTGACGTCCGGGTTGTCATCGTTACGACGCGCCAGTGGCGATACTTCGGTCGGATATTCAGTGATGAAGGTCGGTTGTATCAATTGGTGCTCAGCAGTCCCCTCGAATATCTCCATGTGGATGCGGCCAAGTCCCCAACCGGCTTTAACGTCGATGCCGAGTCCTGACAACACAGCGGCAGCTGATACACGAGACGCCAGCTGCTCAGCCGTTATCGTCGCGTTGTGCGCAAGTATGGCTTCAGTTACCGTCATACGTTCAAACGTTTGGCTAAAATCAATACTGTCATCACCGCAAGGCACCACGGTCGTCCCGAGTACCTCTTGTGAGAGTTCGCGCAGCAACTGTTCCGTTAGATCCATTGCGTCTCGGTAGTCCGCATAGGCCCAATAGAATTCCAGCATGGTGAACTCGGGGTTGTGACGCGTCGAGAGTCCCTCATTGCGGAAGTTGCGATTAATCTCGTAGACCTTTTCAAAACCACCTACTGTTAGGCGCTTCAGATACAGCTCGGGCGCGATGCGCATAAACATGGGCATATCGAGCGCATTGTGATGGGTCGCAAAAGGACGCGCGGTCGCACCACCGGGAATAGGGTGCAGCATGGGCGTCTCTACCTCCATAAATCCATGACGATCCAAAAACGAGCGCACAAACGCGATCACGCGAGATCGAATCTGAAAGGTCTCGCGAACCTCAGGATTTGCGATTAGGTCAACATAGCGCTGACGGTATCGGAGTTCCTGATCCGCAAGACCGTGGTACTTGTCAGGGAGCGGCCTTAACGCCTTTGTAAGCAGCTGCGCAGACTCCATGTTGATATAGAGATCGCCCTTCCCGCTCTTACAAAGCACACCCGAGGACGCAACAATATCACCCAGATCCCAGCTTTTAATGGCCTCGAGCGTGTCTTCGCTTAAGCCTTTGCGGTCAATGTAAAGCTGAATCGTGTCCGATCCGTCCTGGATCAACAAAAACGCACCGCGGTTGCGAATCAGCCGCCCAGCAACAGCAAAGGAATGATTTTGCTCAGCAAGCGCCTCTTTGGTCTCGGCACCAAATTGTGCCTGTAGATCACCCGCCATGGCCGTACGACGAAAATCATTAGGAAAGGCGTTACCCGCCTCACGCAAATTCGCGAGTTTGGCACGACGCTCCGCAATGAGCTTGTTTTCGTCTGTTGAAGTTGGGTCAGTCATAAGCTGTCCTAGGTTAAAGGCCCTTTTTCAAGGAGGCCTCAATAAAGGGGTCAAGCGCACCATCCAACACTGCCTGCGTGTTGCGGTTCTCTATACCTGTTCGTAAATCTTTTATGCGCGAATCATCCAATACGTATGATCGAATCTGACTTCCCCAGCCAATATCAGCTTTGCTGTCTTCCATGGCCTGTTTCTCCGCACTTCGCTTGAGCATCTCCATTTCATAGAGCTTCGCCCTTAGCTGCTTCATGGCGTTATCTTTGTTCTGATGCTGGGAGCGCTCCGTTTGGCAACTGGTTACGATGCCCGACGGCTCGTGGGTAATTCGCACCGCCGAATCTGTCGTGTTGACGTGCTGCCCACCCGCCCCGGAAGACCGATAGGTATCAATACGGAGATCAGCAGGGTTAATGTCAATTTCTATATTGTCGTCAATTTCTGGGGAGACGAACACCGACGAAAATGAAGTATGCCGACGTCCGCCACTGTCAAAGGGAGATTTTCGGACCAAACGGTGAACACCCGTCTCGGTTCGTAACCATCCAAAGGCATACTCGCCCTCAAACTGAACCGTGGCACTTTTTATGCCTGCCACCTCGCCGGCAGAGACTTCGGTCAAGGTCGTCTTAAAGCCCTTGCTCTCACCCCATCTCAGGTACATTCGCAGCAGCATCTCTGCCCAATCCTGCGCCTCAGTGCCTCCTGATCCTGCTTGAATATCGAGAAAGGCATTATTGGGGTCCATTTCACCAGCAAACATGCGACGGAACTCCAGGGTCTCGAGCTGCGCGATCAGCTTTTCGATATCGCTAGCAACTTCGTCTGCCGTTTCCTGATCGTCCTCAGCTTGTGCCAGCTCGAGCAGCGCAACGCCGTCTTCGTGACCCGCATCGAGTGTTTCTATGGTGTGAACCACCAGCTCAAGTGATGCACGCTCACGGCCCAGACTTTGTGCTTTGTCGGGATCATCCCAGATACTGGGCTCGGCTAATTGGAGCTCTACCTCGGCTAGGCGATCCTTCTTATTAGGAAAGTCAAAGATACCCCCGAAGCACGTCTGTACGGGCACGAATATCTTTCAGTTGGTTTATGAGGGGAGCAATTTCCACGAACTATTCCGGTGTCCTGATGCGGCGCCGATTTTATCTGAGCCGGCCTATGAGTTCCATACGATCAATGGGATTGGGCCGGCCAAATGGTATCGAGCTGCAGCTGAAGCTTACGCCCACCTCTGTACTCATTGACCGATGGCCGATAGACACACCGAACCGCTGTAGGCCGATCAGCCATCCAGCGGTCGACATCTGCGTTGAACGCAATGGCGTCGAGCGTACCCACATCGGTTATCAAGCGGAATTTAAGGTGTTTCTCGCCCACCACGCGCATGTCGCTAATCCCGAAAACACCGTCAAACGACGGGGCCTCAAAGGCCTGACCCCACGGTCCGCCCGACTCGATCGCTTCTGCCAACTGCAGTGTCATGTCGACCGCTTCAAGTGCCCCATCCGTCAAATGGACTTGATCAGGTAAGATACCGTTCATCGCCTCTGACGCTACACGGTTAAACGCATCTCTGAATTGAGGCAAGTTGCTTTCGGCGAGGCTCAACCCCGCAGCCATAGCATGACCACCGAACTTGGAAACTAGGCCTGCGTTGAGCGTAGCGACACGGTCTAGCGCATCACGTAAATGAAATCCGTGAATGGAACGCCCAGATCCCTTTAACTCTCCGTCACCTGCCTGCGCGAAGATAAGTGTGGGTCGATGGAAACGCTCGCGAATTCGTGATGCCAAGATACCGACAACACCTTGGTGCCAGTCCGCTTGGTAGAGTGACAATGCAAAATCGGTGTCTGAGACCGAGAAAGTACCATTTTCCAATAGTGCTAGCGCATCTGCCTGCATTGAGGTCTCAATGTCTCTACGCTCCCGGTTGTAATCATTGAGCTGGGTAGCCAACTCTCGCGCTGCAAAGGACGACTCGGAGAGTAAGCATTCGATGCCAACCGACATGTCATCCAGACGCCCCGCCGCATTAATCCGCGGCCCAGCTATGAAGCCGAGGTCAGTCGATGACACCGATCGAATATCGCGCCCAGCCACCTCAAACAATGCCTCAATTCCAGGTCTCGCTCTACCAGCTCGCATCCGTGCAATGCCCGCTGCCACTAAGGTCCGGTTGTTTTTATCGAGTGGGACAACGTCTGCGACCGTACCGAGAGCTACCAAATCAAGCGCGTCTGCCAAATTAGGCATCTCGATACCCATGGTTTCGAACCAACCCCGTTGCCGCAATTCGGCGCGAAGCGCCGTGAGCACGTAGAACATCACGCCAACACCTGCCAGTGCCTTGCTTGGAAACGAGCACCCGGGTTGATTGGGATTCACAATGATATCTGCCTCTGGCAGCTCAGCACCCGGTAGATGGTGGTCAGTCACGATGACGCTCATTCCCAGCATACGCGCCGCCATCACACCATCAATGCTGGCAATACCGTTATCAACAGTCATTAACACGTCAGGTTGGTACTGCGCCGCAATCCCGACAATTTCTGGCGTGAGGCCGTAGCCGTATTCGAAACGATTGGGGACGAGGTAGGTGACTTCCTCAAGACCCATCTGTTTCAGGAGTGACACCGCTAGCGCACAGCTCGTGGCACCGTCGGCATCGAAATCACCCACAACGACAACGCTCGCCTGAAACTCAATCGCATCCGCCAACATCTCAGCCGCCTCTTGAGCGCCCTTCAGAGCGCTGGGGGGCAAAAGCTGGTTTAGTGGCAATGAAATATCGTTGAGATTATCCACGCCACGATTGGCATAAATCTGTTTTAACGCTCGTGGTAAAGACGCATCACGCAGAGCAGGCGAGATAACGCCTTGGCGGCGCTCTATGACCTCACTCATCAGGCGCGACAATTACCGGCCATGAAAGTCTGAACTTCGGCGAGATCATTGGGAAGCACATCAAATGCTTCCCGACGCTCAAATAGATCCGCGAGGTGACTTGGCAATTGAGCCTCGACGCCAATACCCGACGCTTTAATGGCGGCGGGGAATTTAGCAGGATGCGCCGTTGCGAGGGTCACCATCGCCGCCTGACTGTCGCCATGACAAACCCTCGCTGCTTTCGTGCCAATCGCAGTGTGAGGGTCAATGAGATAGCCATTGGAGGACCAAACCTGCGCAATCTCTTCACACGTCTCATCATCTGAGCAGCGGTGGCTGTCGAAGATTGCTTTGGTTTCTTCAAGCGCCTCGTCTGACAGCGCCAAACCTCCCTCTGCGAAGGTAGCCATCCATCGACTCAGTTCGTCGCCGTCGCGGCCTGCAAGGTCAAACAACAAGCGTTCAAAATTGGATGAAACCGTAATATCCATACTGGGCGACAACGTCGGCTCGAGTGATAGTCGCGAGTAAACGCCTTCTGTCAGCACACGGTGGAGCACATCGTTTTTATTGGTCGCGATGACCAGCTTCTCGACAGGCAAACCCATTTTCTTGGCGAGATAGCCCGCAAAAATATCGCCGAAGTTACCGGTCGGCACGGAAAAACTAGTGGGTGCATCCATGCGACCGAGGGTAAGCGCCGAGTAAAAGTAGTAAACAATCTGAGCCATAATTCGAGCCCAATTAATCGAATTAACGGCGACGAGACGTCGGCCATCGGGTAGGAACGGCTCTGCGATAAAACTGGCCTTCACCATCGCCTGACAGTCGTCAAAGTTACCCTGAATCGCCAAATTATGAATAGTGGGCGCAATTACCGTCGTCATCTGTCTACGCTGAACTTCTGACACGCGCTCGTGAGGATGCAGAATAAAAATATCGATGTTCTCACAGCGTCGACAACCTTCGATTGCAGCGCTTCCAGTATCGCCGGAGGTGGCGCCCATAATGACCACTTTCTCGCCACGGCGCGCCAGCACGTGATTGAGCAGTCGCCCAAGTAGCTGGAGAGCGAAATCTTTAAAGGCTAGGGTTGGCCCTTGGAACAGTTCTAGTACCCACTGTTTGTGATCGAGCTGGACTAGCGGCGCCACGGCCGGATGTCGAAACTCGGCATAGGTTTCATTCAAGATGGCGCGAAGATCAGCCTCATCAATGCAGTCCCCCACGAATGGCGAGACAATCTCATACGCGAGATCGGGATAGCTCATACCCTGCATGGCTATCAGCTGCTCACGGCTAAACATTGGCAATTCGGTGGGAACGTACAAGCCACCATCCGAGGCTAGCCCTGCTAATAATACGTCTTCAAAATTGAGCTCGGGCGCTTGGCCTCGGGTACTCACATAGCGTATCGACATAATAGAGACGTCCTCGGACTAAAAGTTTTCGACGCGAAGACAAGTAACAGGTCCGCCTACGAAGGGCAGAGCCTCAATGTCGGCAATCGCCTGTTCTATAGCTCGCGTAGGTGCTTCATCTGTCATAAGGATCACAGGCACCTTGGCGAGCGCTGCGCTTTCGGGCTTTTGAATTAATGACTCGATGCCAATGCCGCATTGACTCAGACACTGCGTCAGCGAGGCCATGACTCCAGGCTTATCCTCGGCATCAAGACGAAGATACCAAGCTGATGCAACCTCGTTGATATCAGCAATAACGGGCTGGGACATGGCACTGACACCTACCCCCATGCTGTGAATGCTCGGTTGCTCGTTACTAGCGATCGAGCGCGCAAGTGAGACAACATCGGCCATGACAGCGCTTGCGGTTGGGCGTGATCCTGCACCTGGCCCTACTAATAATAACTCCCCCACCCCGGATGCGTTGATCATGACGGCATTAAGAACACCATCCACCTGAGCAATCGCCTTGGCCTCGGGGATTAGCGTGGGGTGTACCCTCAATTGCAGCGCATCATTCTCGTGTTTCGCTATACCCAAATGCTTGATGCGGTAGCCCAGCTCTCGTGCATACTCAATATCCGCTGGCGCCACGCTATCGACACCTTGTTTGAATGGTGCATCTGGGTCGATGCGTGCACCAAATGCGAGTGAGGCAAGTAATACAAGCTTCTGCGCAGCATCGGTACCATCGACATCAAACGTGGGATCCGCCTCCGCGTAACCCAGTGCTTGCGCCTCGGCTAGAACATCAGAAAACTCCCGACTCTTAGCCGCCATTTCGGTGAGAATAAAGTTACCCGTACCGTTAATAATGCCCGCAACCGACGAGACATGGTTGCCCGCCAGGCTGGTCTTTACCGCTTCAATGACGGGAATTCCACCGGCGACAGCCGCTTCAAAACGCAGTGCAACGCCCTTTGACTCCGCTAGGGCAAAAAGCTCATCACCATGATCTGCCAGTAGCGCCTTATTTGCCGTTACCACATGCTTACCCTGCTTCAATGCTTCGACAACAAGCTCTTTGGCAACTGTTGTGCCGCCAATAAGCTCAATCAGCACATCAACATTGGGATCGCGAGCCACACCAAAGACATCGCGCGAATCTCTCGCACCCAGGGTATCCACCTCTGGCTTGGGTGTTCTCGTCGCGACGTGAACAAGTTCTATCGTGCCGCCCACACGATTACTCAATACGTCGCCACCCTCGGAAAGTAAGGCGATCACGCCTCGACCCACAGTACCGAGCCCACAGATACCAACTTTAATTTTTTGCGTTGTCATTCTGCTTTCCAGTCACTGGGAAGCCCAGCGCGTAATACTTTTTTAATGCCTCTCAGTGCCTGACGGGTCCGATGCTCGTTCTCGATGAGACTGAAACGCACGTATCCCTCACCATATTCACCGAAGCCAATTCCAGGCGACACCGCCACACCGGCTTCTTTCAGCAGTAATTTACTAAACTCTAGCGAGCCTATTTGATCAAAAGGCGCTGGAATTTTCGCCCAAACAAACATCGTCGCCTTGGGAGGCGTAACGGACCAACCGGCGCTATTCAAACCCTTGCAGAGCACGTCGCGCCGGCTTTTATACATCTGCCGTATCTCTTCAACGCAGGTCTGGTCGGACTCCAGCGCTGTGATGGCTGCCACCTGAACAGGCGTGAAAATGCCGTAGTCCAGATATGACTTGATGCGGGAAAGCGCCGCGATTAATTCCTTGTTACCGCAACAAAAACCAACGCGCCAGCCGGGCATGTTGTAACTCTTGGACAGCGTGAAAAACTCAACCGCAACCTCCATCGCACGGGGCACCTGAAGGATGCTAGGGGCTTTGTAGCCGTCGAAAACGAGGTCGGCATAAGCGAGGTCATGAACAACCCAGATTTTGTGCTCGCGAGCGATCGCAACGACTTTTTCAAAAAAATCGAGCTCAACACAGTCGCCCGTTGGATTGGACGGAAAGTTAAGCACGAGCATTTTGGGCTTGGGATAACTGGTACGGATGGCCTTATCCAACTCCGCAAAAAAATCGCTCTCTTCAGTCATCGGTACATGACGCAGATCTGCGCCTGAAATGACAAATCCGTAAGGGTGGATCGGATACGAGGGGTTGGGTACTAGAATCGCATCGCCAACACCTGTTGTCGCCAGCGCGAGATGTGCTAATCCCTCTTTGGAGCCCAGCGTGACAATAGCCTCGCTCGCAGGGTCCAGTCCAACCTCGTAACGCGACTGGTACCAGTTACAGATGGCCTTCCGCAGTCGCGGGATACCCTTGGACTGCGAATACCGATGAGTATCTCCTCGATTCACCGTTTCTTTAAGCTTGTCGACGATGTGCTCAGGCGTGGGCTGATCGGGGTTCCCCATGCCAAAGTCGATGATATCTTCACCACGCGCGCGCGCCACCTGCTTCAACTCACCAATGATACTGAAGACATACGGCGGTAAACGTTCAATGCGTTGAAACTGCTGATTCATTCACCTTTCCTGCCAGCCACTGCTGTGACGGGCTTACTCGATATCCAATAGACTCGCGATATCTGAAGCTGATCGGTACCCCGGTATCATCTGACCATCACTGGTTACGATCGCAGGCGTTCCACGGACTCCCAAACGGTTACCCAGAGCGTAATGCTCGGCCACGGGATTCCCCTCGCAATCGTTAAGCGGCATTTCAACACCCGACTTGAGCGAGGTGAGCGTCGCCTCTCGATTCCTGGCACACCATGCTGTTGCCAACTGCTTCGCACCCTGTGACGCCATACCGCCTCTCGGGAAGGCCAGATACCGAACCTCGATGCCTCGCCGATTGAAGTCATCCATTTCCAAGTGCAGCTTCCGGCAAAAACCACAGGTAATGTCAGTAAAGACAGTGATGTGCGCTTTGGGTGGATCTAGAGGTGAGAAGACAATCATATCATTCGTATCTAAGTCACCGATTAGCGCGAGACGATCCGTAATTCGGCGCTCCTCCGACAGATTAGAGACCGACGATGCGGTGACTTTAAGTAAATCACCGTTAAGAAGGAGAAAGTTGCCGTCGCGCGTGGCATAGAGGACGGGACCGTCGATGATTGACACTTCAATGAGATCGTCAGATTGAGTCGCAGAGACTCGGTCAATCGTGATGGTACTGCCCACCATGGCAGAGAGGCCTGCCTCGAGGCGTGATTTCGCCGCAGCGAAGCGTTCATCCTCACTGGCTATAGCTGCGGTCGCAATAATGCCAAGACACATGCTGATCACAGTAAAAAACCTTTTTGTAAGCTTTCGTTTCAACACTTTAGCCTCTCGGGTGGTGCTTCTCATGGAGCGCCTGCATTCTACTTCGAGCTACATGCGTGTAGATCTGAGTCGTCGTCAGATCACTGTGCCCAAGTAAGATTTGAACGACGCGCAAGTCAGCACCGTGGTTAATCAAGTGCGTCGCGAATGCATGACGTAAAGTATGAGGCGACAAACTGCCGTCGATGCTCGCGCGCTGAGCGTAGATTTTAATACGATACCAAAAGGTCTGGCGAGTCATCTTCGTACCACGCGTCGAGGGAAACAACACATCGCTCTGTTTTCCACCCAACAAATCATGACGAGACGACCGAATGTAGTCGCTAACGATTTCAATCGCCGCCTCACCCAATGGCACCAACCGCTCTTTGCCGCCTTTACCCAATACACGCACCACACCCTGATTTAGGCTGAGTTGGGGTAACGTCAGTCCGACTAACTCGGAAACACGCAGACCACAGGCGTATAAGACCTCGAGCATTGCTAAATCCCGATGCTCTACCGCGATAGCAGTGTCAGGTGCGGCCAGCAGTCGATATACCTCGGCCTCCGATAACGACCTCGGTAACGGACGTGAGGGTTTTGGTCGCTCTAGATGCTGCGTCGGGTCCGTTGGGATATCACCCTCTCGAACGAGGTACTGATAAAAACTCCGCAGACTCGAGAGCAATCGTGAAATGGACCGGTGTGAACTACCCTCGGCTAGTCTCGCGCCTAGATAGGCCTGTATATCCGATTCTGAGGCTGCCAAGGCATCGCTCTTACCCTGCTCGGAGAGCCAGCGATCGAGCCCCGTTACGTCACGCTTATACGCTTGGCAGGTATTGTCGCTCAGGCCTCGCTCCAGCCAGAGCGCCGTAACAAAACGATCGAGTTCAGAGGTAATCAGGCGACTCATTGCTGACCCCGCCCGCAGAAGTGTCTTAAGACAGCTTTTCCTTAATGCGTGCCGCCTTACCGGACAGCTCTCGCAAGTAGTAAAGCTTGGCCTGTCTCACATCACCACGGCGCTTAACTGAAATCGAGTCAACCAAAGGACTGTATGTCTGGAAAGTACGCTCAACACCTACACCGTGCGAGATCTTTCGGACTGTGAAGGCTGAGTTCAGACCGCGGTTACGCTTACCAATGCAGACACCTTCGAATGCCTGAAGACGCTCGCGGTTACCTTCCTTCACCTTTACCTGAACAACAACAGTGTCTCCCGGCGCAAACGCAGGAACATCTTTTGTCATTTGCTCAGCATCAAGCTCCGCAATAATTTTGTTGGCACTCATGGCTATCTCCTTGGCTTACTGCTATTCGGCGAGCAGCGGCACACGTTAATCTCATAATCTCGTTTTCTGGCAGAAGCTTGTGTCACAAACACCATCTATCAGATGCTGCTCATGTTGGGATGCTGAACCCTCTTGAGGTCCTTACTGCATCTCCCAACGCGCTAACAAGCTCCGCTGTTCATCGCTCAGGTCAAACTCAGAAATCAGGTCTGGCCTCCGCTCGAGGGTCCGTTTCAGCGACTGGGCCGCACGCCAATCGGCGATACGTGCGTGGTCACCGCTGAGCAGTACGGATGGCACTGCCTCACCCTCAAAAATCTCAGGGCGCGTATAGTGCGGACAGTCGAGCAATCCGTCAACAAAAGAGTCCTGTTCTGCGGACAATTCATCACCTAAAACACCCGGAATGCGACGAATTAACGAATCCATGATCAACATGGCAGGTATTTCGCCGCCACTGACTACAATGTCGCCAACCGATAACTCAATATCTACGGATCGTGAAACGAAGCGCTCATCAAAACCTTCGTAACGCCCAGCGACAAAAATGAGTGAGTCTTGCTGTAACAAAGTCGTCAACAATCGCTCATCCACAACCTGCCCTTGGGGACTCATGGCAATAACAGGCGTCTGATCGCCTAGACGGTTTTTAGCGCTCTCCACTGCGGCTGTCATGATCGGCGCAGTCATCACCATACCCGGTCCGCCGCCATAGGGCCTGTCATCCACCGTCCCATGTTTGTCGGTGGCAAACTCGCGCGGATCGATGACTTCAATACTGCATCGACCGTCCCGCACCGCTCTGCCCGTGACACCCCAGTCGGTGATAGCGCTGACCATCTCCGGGAAGATGCTGATAAAGCCCAATTTAGACAGCATGACCTCGTTAGTCATCTGGATGCCACCTGACACAAATCCGCTGTGATTCGATCTCAACCGCCACAATCACATCGTCTTCAAGCCACGGGATCAAGCGTTCGCGATCGTCGATACTGTCTTCCGTGGGTCGGACCACCAGGACATCGTTCGCACCGGTTTCGATTAGGTGATCGACGCAACCTAGGCTTAAGTTTTCGTTGTCGACGCTGAGCTCGACGCGGCAACCGACCAAATCACGCCAATAAAACTCGCCATCGTTCAGGCCCGGAAGTGAAGATTCAGGTATTTCGATGGAGTGACCGCGGAGCATCTCCGCCGCATTTCGATCATCTACGCCTGCAAGCTTCGCGATGAATCCCTTACCTTGCGATCTCACGGTCGTGATATCAACCGATCGAACACGCTTGCCGCCTGGATCAGTCAGTTGCTTAGGTGAAAGTGAGGTAAGCGAGGCTGGGTCTTCAAGATTAATGCGAACCTTGACCCAGCCCTTGATTCCATACACGCCAACAATAGTGGCGATGGAAATAAGATGTGATGTGGCGTCTAAAGGCGCCACCGGTGACCTATTAGGCTGCAGCGGCTGCTTCGGTTGCCGCTTCTTTGATCAGACGAGCAACGCGGGGTGAAAGTTGAGCACCCTTAGCAACCCATGCATCAATACGATCAGTGTCGATACGAAGACGCTCTTCCTGACCGCGCGCAATAGGATTGAAAAATCCGACGCGCTCGATAAAACGTCCGTCGCGCGAGTTACGGCTGTCAGTAACAGTCACGTGATAGAAGGGGCGCTTCTTTGAACCACCTCGTGAGAGACGAATTGTAACCATGACTATGTCCTAGCTGTTTACCGCCGGGGTGTATCCCACAGCAAAATTTGAGGCCGCGAAGAGTACATGAAGTCCGCTTAGGTTTAAAGACCTCAGAGGCGGAATAATTAACGCCGAGGAAAACCCGGAGGCAAGCCACGACCGGGAGGCATACCACCACCGCCACCCATCATGCCGCCCATGCCACGCATCATGCGCTGCATGCCACCGCCCTTCATTTTCTTCATCATTTTCTGCATCTGCTTGTGCTGCTTGAGCAGGCGGTTAAGGTCAGGCACCCCTGTTCCCGATCCCGCCGTAATGCGCCGTTTACGCGATGGATTGATGAGATCTGGGTTTTTGCGTTCTTTGGGTGTCATGGAGTTAATCATTGCCTCCATACGATCGAACTGTTTCGTATCCAACTGCGATTGTGCCGCCTGTGCCATGCCGCCCATGCCAGGCATCTTGTCCAGCATGGCACCAATGCCGCCCATATTTTTCATCTGCTGGAGCTGGTCACGGAAATCTTCGAGATCAAAGCGACCACCCTTCTCCACTTTTTTCGCGAGACGCTGGGCCTTCTTTTTATCGACCTTTCGCTCGGCATCCTCAATGAGCGAGAGTAAATCCCCCATACCCAAAATACGTGAAGCTAGACGGTCAGGATAAAAGGGCTCGAGCGCCTCAGTCTTTTCACCGACACCCATAAACTTAATGGGCTTACCCGTCACCGAGCGGACTGACAGCGCCGCACCGCCGCGAGTATCGGCATCGACCTTAGTCAGAATCACACCGGTGAGTGCCAAGGCTCGATCAAAGGCAGTCGCGGTATTCACAGCATCCTGACCGGTCATGGCATCGATCACAAACAGCATCTCTACCGGATTAATCGCCTTATGGAGCGCGCTAATCTCAGTCATCATCTCTTCATCAATGGCGAGTCGGCCTGCCGTGTCGACCAGAAGAACGTCGCTGAATGCCGTCTTGGCGTTCTTGAGCGCACGGTTAACGATGTCAACAGGACGCTCATCCACTGTAGAGGGCTCAAAGCGTGCGCCGACCTCGTCGGCGAGGGTTTCAAGCTGTTTGATGGCCGCTGGACGATACACATCAGCGCTAACGACAGTGACCTTTTTCTTTTCTCGCTCCATGAGATAGCGAGCCAGTTTGGCGACCGAGGTCGTTTTACCGGCACCCTGTAAACCGGCGACCATAACAACGGCTGGCGGTTGGGCGGCTAGATTAAGTTGCTCGTTGGCTTCTCCCATGACCGTTTGAAGTTCGGCCTGAACAATTTTAAGAAACTCTTGGCCGGGAGAAAGACTCGAGGACACCTGAGTCCCGACTGCACGTTCTTTCACCCGATCAGTAAAATCCCTAACCACAGACAGTGCGACGTCAGCTTCCAAAAGCGCCATGCGCACTTCGCGCAGGGTTTCTCGAATATTGTCTTCAGTTAGGCGGGATTTGCCCGCCATCGCCTTGAGGCTGGCCGATAGACGTTCACTCAAGCTTTCAAACATGTCTCTACCTATATCGAATAACAGTGTCGCGGACGATGGAACCGCGTAGTATACGCCTAGGTGAAAAAAATAATTAGGGGAGCAAGGTATTCGCAATGCCAGACAGTGACGTCAGTCAGCTACTTGCACTAATTGCTACCGGTGCGGCAGCACTGTACTTATATACGGCCGTACGTCAGCTTCTTCGACTGGAAAAGCGAGAGGAAACCCTGTCAAAAGCCGTCCTTGTACCGGGCCTCATTGCATTGGCACTGCACGGCTCCGTGATCTACGCCGGCGCCACCTCGGTTAGCGCAAGCTTTGGCTTCTACAAAGTCGCCTCCATCACTTTTTGGCTAATGGGCGTGCTGAGCGTGCTGATTGTGATCGCTCGCCCGCTACAAACCTTGCTGATCGCCATCTTCCCTCTTGCGGCTATTTCGGTCCTCGTTGCAACGCTCACTCCCGAGACAGCGCGACCCATGACGGAAACCCCGCGAGGACTGCTGCTGCACATCTCCACGTCAATCATTGCCTACGCACTGTTCGGTCTGGCAATGCTGCAGGGATTGCTGGTGCTTCAACAAAGTCGTTTGCTGCGACAGCACAAGACCCGCGGTTTAATCCGTCGACTTCCACCGCTGGATGCAACCGAGCAACTGATGTTCGAACTCATACTCACGGGCACCGTCATTCTCAGCGTCTCTATCGTCGCCGGGATCTACTATGTTGAAGACTTGTTCGCGCAGCATTTGATCCATAAAACGGTGCTTACCGTTATCGCTTGGATTGTTTACGGGATTTTGACGACCGGACATTTCAGGCACGGCTGGCGAGTTAATACGGCTGTCATGTTATGTGCCAGCGGCTTTGCCCTTCTGACACTTGGTTTCTATGGCTCAAAGCTGGTATTGGAATTAGTACTCAACTGAGAAAAACAGGGTTGCTACCCGTACGTTTTTTCTCAACAATCACTAAACATGCTAACGCCCACCCCTAAAGTTTGAACGACGCCCCGCTGGGACTTCTCTTTGCCATCTTGGCAGGCCTCATCCTTCTCTCTGGTTTCTTCTCAAGCTCCGAGACGGGCATGATGGCGCTCAACCGTTACCGCCTGAAGCACTTGCAACAGCAAGGACATAAGGGTGCGCTGCGCGCTGGTAAATTACTCGCGCGACCGGACCGATTGATTGGTCTAATCCTAATTGGTAACAATCTGGTCAATATTCTGGCGTCTGCTATTGCAACCGTCGTCGCCATTCGCCTGTACGGCGATGCAGGTATCGCCATCGCGACAATCACACTGACAATCGTGATTTTGATTTTCGCGGAAATTACACCCAAAACCATTGCGGCCCTGCATCCGGAAAAAGTAGCCTTTCCTGCCAGCGTGATTTTGCTGCCGCTGATGAAACTCATCATGCCATTGGTCTGGGCTATTAATGCAATTACCAACAGCTTGCTGTCATTGTTCGGATTCAAAGCTGATGCGTCGAGCGAGGATACGCTGACACAGGAAGAGCTCCGCACCATTGTGAACGAGTCGAGCGGTCTCATACCTCGCAGACACCGCAACATGCTGGTCAATATCCTCGATCTCGAACAGGTCACCGTGAACGACATTATGGTGCCTAGAAATGAGATCTACGGTATTGATCTTGAAGATGATGACGAGACGATACTGAGTCATCTAACCGGCAGTACCCACACGCTGGTGCCCATATTTAAGGGCGATATCAACAAGATCGAAGGCGTCTTGCATTTACGTCACATCGGTCGATGTCTCAACGAGGGTAAGCTCGATCGCTCTGCACTGCTGCGCGAATTACAAGAGCCCTATTTTACGCCTGAAAATACCGCGTTACACATTCAGCTTCGACACTTCCAGCAGCGCAAACTACGACTGGGAATGATTGTCGATGAATACGGCGATATTCTCGGCCTTGTAGCTCTTGAGGATATCCTCGAGGAAATCGTGGGCAACTTCACCTCGAATCTCGTAGAGGATCAGGAAGAGATCGCCACAACGGCTGATGGCGGCGCATCCTGCACGGGCAGTATTCCTATCCGAGATATTAATCGACAGTTTGATTGGGAGTTGCCAACAGATGGCCCTAAGACCATCAGTGGCCTTGCACTTGAAGCTCTGGAGGCGTTTCCAATGGGGCCTGCCTCCGTCAGGATTGGTAACTATCAGCTGGACGTTGAATCTATCGAAGGCAACGCCATCACCCAGGTGAAGGTCACTCCACTATCCTTCATGACAGCCGACGACGACTGACCGCTCATAAAATTGAAAATCCAGCGTCTTTGCGGCGCTGCGTCGACGCCTCAAGGATTTCTCGCTTTCGATCATCATCAGCGGTAAACCAATCGACAATTTCATTGCCCGTTCGGAAACACCCTTCGCACACATCGTTTTGATCCAGGGAGCAGATCGAGATGCAGGGCGACTCGGGGGGATTACTCATGAGGGTCTCCTGCCGCTTGTGTGTCGTAAAACTCGGACGCAAACTCATCTAGCCTCTCCAACTCAATCGCCTCGCGAATGCCGCGCATATGGGTCTGGTAATAGGTCAGGTTATGAATCGTGCACAGCTGCGAGCCCAAAATTTCGTTGCAGCGGTCCAGATGATGTAGGTAAGCCCGGCTGAAATTCTGGCAGGTGTAACAAGCACAGTTATCGTCCAACGCCCGAGTACTGGTCTTGTGCCGAGCATTACGTAACTTGATAACGCCGTGACTCGTAAACAAATGTCCGTTTCGTGCATTGCGTGTTGGCATCACGCAGTCGAACATATCGACGCCACGACGCACAGCTTCAATTAGATCAGAGGGTGTGCCCACGCCCATGAGGTATCGCGGTCTGTCCTCGGGGAGCTGATGCGCAATATCGTCGAGGACCTTGATCATCTCCTCTTTAGGCTCGCCGACGGACAGACCGCCAATGGCGTAACCATCGAAGCCAATATTGACAAGCCCTTCAAGCGAGTCTTCGCGCAAGTGTTTGTACATGCCACCCTGAACGATACCAAACAAGGCTGAAGGGTTATCACCATGGGCTGACTTGCTTCGCTCCGCCCATCTCAGCGACAGCTCCATGGAGACACGCGCTTCTTCTTCTGTCGCGGGATAGGGTGTGCACTCATCGAAGATCATTACGATGTCACTGCCGAGAGCTCGCTGAATTTTCATCGAGGTCTCCGGATCCAGAAATACCTTATTGCCATTGACCGGGGACTTAAACGTGACACCCGACTCCTCAACCTTGCGAACGTCACCCAGGCTAAACACCTGAAAACCACCGGAGTCGGTCAAGATGGGGCCTTGCCAGCCCATGAAATCATGCAGGTCGCCGTGCAAACCAATGATGTCGGTGCCCGGACGCAACCAGAGGTGAAATGTATTACCCAACAAAATGTTAGCACCCGTAGCGCGCACATCCTCTGGCGTCATACCTTTGACCGTGCCATAGGTACCTACTGGCATAAAGGCGGGCGTCTGAACGGTGCCTCGATCAAACGCAATGGCGCCGCGTCGCGCCAGACCATCAGTTGCGGTAACTGAGAAATCCACCTTTAGCTGCCTCCTTTTCGCGTGACGAACATTGCATCACCGTAACTAAAAAATCGGTATTCCTTTTGCACTGCGGCCGCATAAGCGGCCATCGTTTCCTCATGGCCTGCAAAGGCAGAAACCAGCATGATGAGCGTACTTTCAGGTAAGTGAAAGTTCGTAATCATGACATCAACCACGCGAAAGTCGCAGCCGGGATACAAGAAGATATCACTATCACCCTCAAAGGGTGCCGGGCATCCAACGGCTACTTCGCCTGAGGCTGCAGCAGTCTCGAGTGATCGTACCGATGTTGTTCCCACGGCAATCACACGCCCACCACGCTCTCGGCAGGCGCGAATCGCATCAACACAGACCTGATCAACTTCAAGCCATTCGCTGTGCATCTTGTGGTTGTTAATGTCATCGACTCGCACAGGTTGGAAAGTGCCAGCGCCAACATGCAAGGTGACATAAGCAGTTTCGACGCCCTTTAGGCGGAGCAGTTCCAGCAGTGGGCCGTCAAAATGCAGGCCTGCGGTCGGCGCTGCTACTGCACCGTCACGTTTGGCATAGACCGTCTGATAGCGCTCTCTATCCTCTTCTGTATCCTCACGATCGATATACGGCGGGAGCGGCATGTGGCCGTGTAGCCGCATCATCTGAGACACGCTTCCTGTCTCTGCCTCCAGCTCGAAGAGTACACCAGAGCGGCCTCTTACTCGAAGACTGAAGTCTGAAATATCGCCATTTGCATGAGGGGTGATGTAGATCAGGCTGCCCTCTTTCGGGCTTTTACTCGCTCGCACGTGAGCCAGTACTGAGCCATCACCCTTAAGTCGCTCGATCAGTATCTCTACGCGACCACCGGTTTGCTTTTGTCCGTATAGCCTGGCAGGTATGACGCGGGTATTGTTAAAGATAAATAGGTCGCCAGAATGAACAAGCGCTTCAAGCTCCAAAAACTGACGATGAGACAGGTTACCCGTTGGCCCGTCGAGCACTAGCATTCGAGAGCCGCTGCGGTCAGACAGTGGTGCTTGGGCAATCAGATGCTCAGGTAAATCGAAGTAGAAATCAG
>CABYVD010000019.1:0-33887 GCA_902522335.1 Halieaceae bacterium
CGGTCGTACAGATGCCGCTAGAGTCTCAGCCGCCAATGCCCTACTTGACCGAGCGTATGGCAAACCTGCTGTTAAGGAAGAAAAAGAAGTAGTGGATTTGCCGCCTGTCGTGATTCAGCTGACGGGGCCGAGCGAGCGATAACTAGCTATCTGCATTGAGGTACGATTTTCTCCAAAATAATTTTTTTGTTTAACGCATCCTCTGTCAGTTCCGCAACTGTCAGTTGTTCAACTGCTTTAGTGGCCGTGCATACACACAAAGCACGCAACTCTTGGTTATTCGCATCAGCTTCGGAGCATGACTCGATAAAACTCTCTTTGTAACTCTCCTTGAAAGAGGTATCCAAAGCCTCTTTAAATTCGTCACCACAGGCCGTTAGCGACAACCCAAAAAATAGTGTGCAGAGAAACCCTGATATGGCCTTAGTTGCCTTCATCAATCACTCCTCAAAAAATATTAATTCCACTTCTAATAGCTGTGGCGCAAATCACTCACAGATAAAAAGGTAGTACGGAAATTGGGCTTTGCAAAATTAAGACGGATGAAATCGTCAAATAGATAGGCCCTTCGCGACCGAGCCTATGGCAAGCCAGCGGTTAAACAAGAACAAGAGATAGTGGACTTGCCACCAGTGGTTATTCAGCTGACAGGGCCAACTAGCGACATACTATTCACCGTGACATTTGCCGCATCGCACAAGAGCTAAAAAAGTGGTTTGCAGATAATATCGGGTACGTTAACAGTTGCTGTTTATCAAGCCTTAGGAATCAGAGTGACGGTTAGAGAGCTTTTAAGTGACGTTATTGACGGATTAATCCTCTTCCTTGGCACGCTGTGGGAGCAAACCATTGGTTCCTTGAGTGTGGCGTTTTCGCCCTTTGGTTTTCTGGACGCGGAGTTGGCTCATGCATTAGGAGGCATATCGATTTATGCCCTTGCTTACCTAATGTATAGAACCGCTAGAAATGTCGAGTCAGACAGTTCACTGACGGAGTCCCGCGAAGAATTAGCGGCTCGAATAATTTTCGCAGTTTGTTTCACTATTGGCTTGGTGCTGGCGTTTATCGGACCTATAAGTGATGCCATGGCTTAACTATGAAGGCCGCAGAGGCACGAAATGAGGAGATCAGACCAGACTTCATGCAATATCACTCCTCGCCAGCGGTGAACTGCCTCATAATCTTAATCAGAGCTAGGGAACTCAAAATTAAGGCGATACCAGAAGCGATGCTGAACAAGGCCGAGTTGGTTACCACCGTCACCGCTTCGCCTGAAGTGTAGGTTCGTGAGTAACTTGAATTTGCTAGTACGCCAAAAGCTAAAAAACTAGCCCACCAAAGGTGAAATGTCGTCTTGGCATTTATTGACGGAAAGCTACTGCATTGCAGTCGGGCCAAGTAATGTTCTTTCAACGCAAAATAAGGCTTCCACAGATTCATCACGGGCACTGCGAACCACCACAAGCACGAAAGCGGAGTGTATTTTAACCCCTCAATTCCTGACTCTTTATTGGCCGATGCCGCGCGATATATCCATCGGCCCACAATTACTATGCTACCGAAGTAGGCAATTGTGAAGGCAGTTCCGAAACTGCCTTTAAGAGCACTAATAGAGGTAACGTCAGCGTTTTTGAGGGAGTAATCAGCGATTGAGTAATCAAACACGACATTCACAAGGCTTAAAAGCATAAGACCGTAGAGCCAATAGGTTGTTTGCTTCGTTTCTCTCTTCAACATTTTGGTACTCCCCCTTACTAATCTTTTGCTGGTGCAAACGGAACACACGCGAGTACTGACGAATTCAGGTGTCAACGATATTCACTCAAATCAGGATTAGGATAGAAAACGATTGTTTTAATGTCACGAGAAAGAGTAGGTCACAGCTCAACGGTTAAAATGTAGAGAGCTGAACCAGTGAAGTCACGCGGCTACATCTGCGGAGATGCACCAGCGTGTCAATTTCTATGCTGAGATTTGAAGATTCAGGTTTCGACCGAGCTTATGGCAAACCAGCAGTTCAAGAAGAAAAAGAGATAGTGGATTTACCGCCCGTGGTTATTCAGCTGACTGGGCCGAGCTAGCCACCAGCGCCATACCGCCTGTTGGGACAGCTATGATGAATAGCTGGGATTGAAAGTAAGAAAAGCAAGGAGGTTCGCAATCACCAATGGGGCAACGTAGTCCACGATGATGGGAGTCGATGCAGGTGAGTCTGCTACTGAAGATCGTGGTGACTTATTCGCAGTATATTTTGCAGTTGCGTCTAATCTAGTTCTACAGCGACATCCCAACGAAAAAATGAATGTTAATTTAGAGACGCAACTCATTTAGATAACGGGAAGACTCCCGACGCTCAGTGACAATGTGTAACTCGCGTTTAGCCCGTGTAATAGCCACATAAAAAAGACGTCGCTCCTCCGCAAGGGCAGTCTTGAGGTTTGTTCCGAAAATTTGAAAGAGCTCTGTATCGGGGTGAATCATAGGAGTCATGCCCTCACGAGCATTCAGAATGATCACTAGATCTGCCTCGCTCCCTTTCGCTTTGTGGAAGGTTTGAACAGTCAAAGTCTTCTCTCCAGAGTAAAAGGCGCCCCGCAACGCTGGGTCCAAGCAATTCAGTAATTTAGCTTGAAATTTCGAAAGAGTGTCATAGTCATTACTTAGCCGATTAGTCCTGGCTAAAATCATGAAACTATCATTCTCTTGCCAATGACTTTCTATCAATTCACAGGACAGCTTGAGAGTCTTCGCTATTTCCAATGACCTATCTGCATTAATACGCCTATCCTTATTAGAGACAAAAGTGAGGTATTTCGCATCATTTACATCTCTGTTCGATGAGGACCTCACGTCAACAAAAGTGTCAGACAAATACCATTTAGTAGGTCTTCTCGGTGGTAACGGTGACATTGCATGAGACGGGCTACCCGAAACTTTTTCCATGAGACTATTTCCCGCGAATACAACTTGTTGCTGACTCCTGTAATTGCTGGTGAGTTCTAAACGGAAACCGCCCGAGAAGATAGTTTCGAAGTTCTCAAAATATTGCGGATCAGATCCTGCAAAGCTATTAATTGACTGCCAGTCATCTCCTACACAGAACAATTTTAAACTGGGGATGCGTTGCTTAAACGCCTGAATGAGATTAAAAAATGCAGGTGAAAAGTCTTGAAATTCGTCAACCATAACGTGTTTGAGGTCATCAAGATTTATATCTCCATGGCGAGCATCTCGGATCCGAAGAGCTTGCGAGTGATCTCTCACCCTCTCACACGCCCTCCGCAACACAACGTTGAAATCGATCAGATTTTCTCTAGATAGATGCTGTTGATATCTCCGATATATCTGTAGGGCTAGTAGTAAAAAAATATGCTCTCGTTCCGATTTATTCGCTCTACTGTTAATCCTACTGGCCACCTCATCTACAGACCATGACCTCTGCTGACACCGATTAATGAACTGAGACACCATAGAGATGAATTTAGGGATTTTCTTTTTTGCTACCTTTGCGTGTAGTTCCTCTGGGGTCAGCTTTTGGACATTGACTCCCGCTTTTAGCAACTTGTCTCGCAAAATATTTTCGAAGTCTTGTCTGCCCGAGCTTAGGTCTGCAATGCTCGTCTCAAGCAGACATACCATTTGCTCTGGATTATTTATGTTGTGCCTGTCCCAAGCCTTTCTCTTCTCATTAATTTCATAAACGTAATCCTCCCAAGATATATCCCAATGCGCGGGCGCTTTTCTTTCCCTATCAGAAGAATCCACTCCCCAATGCTCGATGACCACATGGGGTGCATCCGTATTGGACATGAGGCTGAAGTCCGGTTTATACATCGAGTCAAAAACTCCAAACCACAGTCGCTCGTACGAGTAGGAAATTCCATGCTCAAATAAAAAGTCTGCTATCCACTTCTCGCCTTTTGACTTAACCCGTTCCCCGTTCAAAGTGTCTTCCCTGCTCGCTCGGAGCGCGGTATAAAAATCCTCTTGAGACATCAATGACCCCAGACTCTCCATCTCAGAAACCTCCCGCCTGAAATGTGAGTGAAGTGATTCAAGGAATGTTGGATTCAGCGAAGACCTCACTAAATCTGAAACTAGCAGCTCTTGCTTATTTCCATCTAGAACTTCTTCTGAAGGATTCACTATTCTCATTGCAAGGCTATGAAACGTTCGAGAGTTAGTGAAAGTCGGAATATTGAACTCCTGCTGTATTCGCTCATTGACCTCGCGAGCGGCTTCCGTATTAAAAGCCAATACGGCCACCTCAGTTGGTAAATGACCGAGACAATCTATCAATAATGCGGCTCTGGTACATATGACTTTGGTCTTTCCGGAACCCGCTCTTGCCGCCAAAATAGTTGCTTCAGATAGATTACAAACAGCAAGCACTTGCTCGTCATTCAAATTTTTCACAATTGATGGGAAAGCATGGCGAGCCTCAAGGACGACAGCCTCTCTGAAATCGTCGAATTCATTTCCTCGGAAGAAATTTGCATCACATGCTGATTCGAAGTCTAAACTTAGCTTGGATCTTATTTTAGAAACTCTTATCTGTTGATTTTGAAGCTCTCGGCGAGCCCTCTTAGCTTGCAAGTCAGCTTCTTCTTGCAGCCTCAGCTGACGCTGTTTTTCCTCTACCACAGCCCTGTAGTATTTATATCTGAAGTCCCAAGCATCTCTGAAGCGTTCACCCGAAGCCTTGCCAAATTCAGCAGCAATGTATTCAACAGCAATAGACTTTCTGCCATGCTCGAAAAGCAAATCTAGGGTTTCTTCAATCTTTGAGTTTGATGGGCCATCTCCACGCAGCGTGGCGCTCATAACTTCTACAAGCTTATCCGCAGTGACGCCCTCCTCTCTTCGGAGCAAAGAAGAAAGAGCTCGAATAAGCTTGGTAGTAGTAGGAGGAATCGGGTTATTCATTCAACCTGTTTCACCAGCAAACAGAGGTGAAGAGATAAAGAGAAAACATACTGCTAATTTTTTCATTACGCCCCATCCAAGCACCAACGTTTGAGTGAGTGTAAAAAGCCAAACCTATTTAGTCACGCGGCTTCATCTGAGAAGCTAATCCAGTGTGTCAATTTCAACACGCACATTTGCCTCGCACCTGCTCTTCGGTTTCAATATTCTCAGGTGACAGTGTTTCTGCGAGAAATGCTTATGAATCTCAAAGTCATAGTGGCGATGGCTACCTTCTTATGAACGGCTTGCAATGCTGTATCGGAAAGAACCTACGGCCCTGATGGTCGGGTAGCACACGCAATTAACTGCTCCGACGCGTATGGAGTCGGCATGGATGCTTGCTATCTAAAGGCGGGCGAGATTTGTGGTGTGCGAGGCTACGATGTACTTAATAGAGATACAGATGAAACTGCCACGGCGGTGGTCACTGGTTGGGAAAGCGTTTTTGGCGCGGCCAGTTCCGAAACGAACAGAGTCCTTTTGATTTCTTGTAAATCTCTTTAATTCATCAACGAGCGACCCTGATGACTCGAGTAGCAAGAACTTTTCTCAACGTCATGCGTATCGAAGTCTTGCTTAGTCTTGGGTTGGTACTGTGGGTTATGAGTATTGAGGCGCAGGCAGTGCGATGGGTTTTTAGGCAGAAAGTATGAGGCCACATGCGAAAAAACTGGCGGTTTAGGTGCTGAGGGCGCGGGATATGTCCAGTGGACTGAGCGTACAACGTTCAAATTCGAAGCCATGTGCCAAGCTTATGCAAATACCTATTGGGCGGAGGTTTGTCCTGAATCGTAGTAGGTACTTTTGACCCCACTCTCTACGGGTGCTGGTCGGACGCGCAGTGTCTCTAGTGCCAGAATTTCGGATTTCTAAGGAACCGCACTTAAATTCCATCGTTCTGATTCAGTCTCTGTGGATTCCTGCTGACCCAGAATGATATTAATCACCTCCGTGTGCTAGCACGGAGTGATTCATTCCAAGGTTATTTCCTTAGGGGAATGATAAAACTGGAACGATAAAAACAAGCTATTCACCGTTTGACTCAGAGCCGTATCGTTCTGCATCGTTCTGATTATTGGGATAGAGCTTCTTTGTCCTCCCCAGTTGTTCCATACGGATTAAACCCTCCTCCTCCAAGGATGTAATGGCATTAGTAATCTTCTGACTACTTCCAGCTACTACACTCTTAATTTCACTGACACCCTTACCTGCGTTTAAGGTTATTTCTGCAAACACCCTGCCCTTCAAATCTTCCCAAGCCTTCCGATTTGAGGCGGCCTTAGCTTCCTCCTGCGCTTTTGTTTTCTCCAGCTCCGAAATACCCGCAGGTATTCCGTAATACGCCTTAGTCACAACCTCACGCTTCAGCTTATCCAAGCTCCTAAACTCCGCTAGATGACTCTCTATGAGGAATTCGGAGTAATCACTAACAAAACGCTTCTTACCCATTACCAAATATCGCTGACCTCCCTCCTGAACGAGATATATCGTCTGCTGAGTATCATTTTCCCATGCACCTGCACCATTGAATGAGGCCCTCTTAGCGTCGCCTCTCGACGCCTTAGGGACGTGTCCAACGGTAATTAGGGGGATAGTTTCAAACGCCTCTCTAAGGCGAGAAATAGCCTGAGATACCTCAGAGTTATCATTCAGATTGTCTATTTCAAGTGTCGCATTAACGGTATCCAACACGACCACTGGGGGTGCCTTATAGGTGGAGCCATCGCGACACTCATTTGGCTGGTAGCCCCCGACCAACATCTTTGGAAAAAGAATTGCCTCAGAAATCGAAATTCGGTGTGCTGGGCATAGCTGAAACATCTTTTGAAGCTCTTGCTCACCAACAGTAATTAAGCCGTGCTTGTGTATGGCCGCAATTATTCGTCTCGCTTGCTCGATATCCTCAGTCACGTAGAAAACTCTGCGCCGAATTGACGCTTTGAAGGGGTAATCAATGACGCCCGCTACAGCCATCATCATAGGCAATAGCACTGACGTCTTGCCCAGCCCCCTCTCACCAGCGAAAACAACAGCACCCGCCGCTAAGCCCCCATCTAGAACAAACTCAGGGGCTTCAACTGACAGTAAAAGGGGTTCGTCTGACGGTGACCATCCATGAGGCTCTCGATTTAAGTCACGGTCACGGCCTTTAGTCATGATTCGAGAAAACCGTGTGCCACAAGCATAGCCGCAGGCCAGACTTTGGTTGTACCTACTCTCACAGGCGCGGGGAAAGTCCCATCTAATACGAGTTTATCGACGGTAGATTGAGCAATCCCTATACGGGCCGACACTTCATCTATCCGAAGGTTTCGACCATTCAGCGGGAGCCTTAGTCTTTGCTCGAGGTCAAGTCTTTTAGGGGTTGCCATGCATGACTCCTTAAATCTGAGGCGGAGCATGCAAGATGGGGTGCTATGGGGATTGGGGCGAAACTATTAATTGTCCCCATTTCGCATTTGCTGAACACGTCTCAATGCGTCGTCAATTTGAGTCGTAGTGAATAAAGTATACCCACGGCCTCTTGCCCAATTAAGTCTCCTCTGCCATCTGGGATTTTCGGGGTCATGAGTCCGCTCCAGCTCTCTAGCTCGTGACTCTGACCACCCCATTAATGTTGCCATTACCGCACGAATCATGAATTTTCTCGTTTCCCCTAGCTCAGCTAATCTCTGCTGTACCACTAATCGGTGCATCATGAAAATACGCAATGAAGTCTTTCTTGGTGCGCCCACGGGGCGCACTTGAAGCTTTTGCCGAATAGAAGTTATGACTCTCGAGCGACGCTGTTGCTCTTCGCTATCACAAGCGTCAAAGTCGCCCGCTTTGAACCATCGGGAAACCAACTCATTGAAGAGAGCTAGTTCTTCATTATCCGAGGAGCCAGTCACTGATCACCTCCATGATGGGTCTTCTTTTTTCGAGCCAGTCGCTTCGGTTGTATGCGCGCTGGGTGAGCGTCCCCACAACATGTTGCATTGATACCTCTAACAGCTCCTCACCGAAATCATGATTTTCCTCCAGCCACGTTCTTATCGTCGCCCTAACCCCATGAGCGGTGTCAGATTTATCTGAGCTGTAGCGCTTTATTGAGGCGAGTAATACATTCTCTGGCAACGAATGCGCACGCTTGCCGATGAAAACAAATTCATCTGGGGCGCGACTTTCAATATCCAACTTCCCTAGGATTACTAGCGCGGCCTCACTGAGCGGAATTGCATAGGGATTACCATTCTTTGTGGTGGGACACACCCAGACATTGCCTACCACCTCACCAACTTTCATATGTGCCAAGAAGACTTCGACTAAGAGTCGCGAGCATAAATGCTGTAGCAAGTTCGTAAACGTCGTCTGATGAGATTAGTGACTTGAATATTTGGGGTAACTCGTTCGCACTAGGCGCCTTGAAGTGCCGAGTCTCGTATGTCGTTTTTCCCAGAATGGTTTGAAGCACTTTTCCATCGACGGGATTATGAGGAAGATAGTCCATAGCAACAGCGTAACTACACGTCCTTGAAATCCTATCTTTTACCTTTCTTGCGACCGCATAGTGGTCGTTCCACAAGGGGCGAAGGACATCAGCAACGTCCCTGACTCTTAAGTCACTAATTGGAATTTGCCCGATAACTGGAAACGCGTAACGCTCAAGCTCACTTAAAATCGCTTTTTGCTGTTTCTTGTTAGTGAGCTGTGATTGGTAATTCGGAAGATATTCAAGAGCAACCTCTTCAAATGTGAGCTGGCGGGCGGCTTGTAACCTCCGCTCCTCTCTTTCAAATCGTTTTGGATTAATGCCCCTTCTTACCTGTTCTTTCCACTCCGCGATCATGCGTAAGTCTGCGGCTAAATGTTCGCGCTTGTCTCCTGAAGCTGGAAGCGTAATCTCGTCTCTTTTTCCGTTAAGTAGGGTAAATCGAAAACGCCACTGTCTTTGCAGTGTCTTCGAGACTTCTCTGACTCGAAAACTAACGCCCTTTTCGACACGTATGGCCGCTCTGGGAGTGCGGTCCGCGTACTCTTTTACGGTGAGATTGGGCATCTTTACCCCCATTTTACCCCCATTTTTTAAGGGCAATATGGGGACTATAGGAAGCATTGGGACTGTAATTCAATAGCTTAGAGGCCATCCCGAGAGAAATGGCCCGCCCGGAGAGATTCGAACTCCCGACACCCAGGTTCGAAGCCTGGTGCTCTATCCAGCTGAGCTACGGGCGGAGCGGCTGTCACAATCGACAGGGCGCGAAGTCTATCACGGCTTTTCCATGCTGACATTAGCGCATTGCATTAGACTTGATGCTACACTCGCCGCCGCATTTGGGAGTCACTCCCAAGGGGGAATGCAATGAACACAGATAGAGCATTTGTATCGGCCACACTGATGGCTGACGAAAACAGATCCGCCATCGAAGCTCGCTTAAGCGACGTATTGCAGCAATCCTTAACCCCCATGGAACCGGGACAAGCGAAAACTTACATGGAGCATACGGCTGTCCGCATGGCGGAAGAAGCGGGTGCGGGCGTTACGATGTTCCAGATGGTCGAAATTAAGCACGCCAACACCACTTACATGATCCGTGTGGCCGTGCTGACCAACGGTAGCGCCATTGGTTTGGACTTCATGGACATGGAAAACGGCCAGTTTTTTATTCCCGAGACCTGCCCGGTGATACCGCTAGAAGTACCGACCATTAATTGAGCTCGCGCACCAGTAAATACACCCTTAGGGACGTCATTACGTTTGCCACACTGACGGGTTTGCTGGCGTTTGTGCCCATCTCAACGGACCTCTATCTACCCGCTATCCCCAAGATGACGGAGGAGCTCGGAAGCTCCATCTCACAAAGCCAGCTAACACTGAGTCTTTTCATGCTGGGCGTAGCCTGCGGTCAGATAATTTTCGGACCACTGTCCGATCAATTTGGAAGAATCCCGGTCATCCGAGTCGGCACACTGACCTACATCGCTTTTTCACTCTTGAGCTCGCTGGCTTGGAACATCGAATATATGTGGTTAGCTCGAGTCGCGCAGGGCGCCGCGGCAGCCAGCGGGGCAGTTATTGCGAGAGCACTCATACGTGATCGCTTTGAGGGCGATAGAGCCGCGCAAATGATGGCCTTGACCGGCGCTGCTATGGCGAGTGTGCCGCTCATTGCACCAACGCTGGGTGCATACATCACAGTCGAGTTTGGTTGGCGCTTTACCTTTGTCGCTCAATCCGTTTTCGCCGTGCTCGTTTACCTAGGCTTGTCGTCACTGCAATCCAAGAGCAGCGGCCCGCGCAGTGACAGCAAGGGCAAACTTACTTTAAGAGATATTGCGATCTCTTTTAGGGACTGCCTTGGCAACCCCAAGTTTTTGGGCTATCAAATTGCTGGAACACTGTCGTTTTGTGGCCTATTTATCTACCTTTCGACAGTCTCCTTTTTTCTTAAAGACGTCTTTCAAGTACCAACCGAATACTTTGGCCTCGCCTTTGCCATGACCGTGATTGGATTTGTTATTGGCAGCTTACTGAGTTCTCGATTGGTCATGAGGTGGGGACAGGATAAAACCCTTCACCGAGGCACCTTCGTGTGTCTAGGCGCCAACGCACTGGTGCTCTTTCTAACGCTTTATCTGCCCTCATCCACGGTCGGATTTGCCGTTCTCTCCATCCTGTTTTTCTTTGGCATTGGTCTGATTTCAGCCAACGCCTCAATGGGCGCCGTTTCTCTCTACCCCCATAAAGCAGGTGCTGCCTCCGCCGTCTATGGTTGCGTGCATTCGCTGAGCTCTGCAACGGTTGGAGCTATAGCAGGTCTCTTGTACGCGGGGAGACTCCTAGAGCCGGTGGCGCTAATGCTGCTGTGCTCAGTGGGCGCTCTCTTGGGAAGCGCACTCATCCACCAATTTCGTCACTACACGGTCTAATTCGTAAAATTAAACCTACAAGGGTATTCGATCGGCACCGTCGCATTGTTAAGCTTCCGGCTTACAGCTTAATGGGGGCAATGCCGTGCACGAAATCACGAAGGACATGGAAGTACTGCAGCAAGCTATCGTTCGCTACAGCGTCGAACGCATGCGCATGGACCCACCCGAAATCGACGCCCCCATGACACCCGAGCAGTTGACGGCAATGGCCGGCCAAACCATCACCGATAAAGGTTTGGGTGGTCTCGAGGCGCTCAGGCTGTTCACTGATGTCCTTGCACCTGCCTGCATTTCCACTGACCATCCAAAATTCCTGGCCTTCGTGCCGGCTGCACCCACTGAAGCCTCCACGCTTTTTGACCTGATTGTAGGCGCCTCCAGTATTTGCGGTAGTTCCTGGCTGGAGAGTGCGGGTGCAACCTACGCTGAGAATCAAGCACTGCGATGGATAGCTGACTTAGCGGGTTTCGGTCCAAACGCCGGAGGTGCTTTTGTCAGCGGTGGAACCGCGGGAAACCTCTCGGCGCTGGTTGCTGCTAGACACCAATGGCGACGCGGCAAGCCAGATTTAGAGCCATTACGCGGCCTAGTCATCTCATCGAAGGGCGCGCACGCTTCCATCAAGCAGGCCACCTACGTGATGGACGTCGACCTTCTCGAAGTGGGCGGCGATCGCCTTACAGATCAGGATGTTGAAGAAGCAATTGCGGGATTGTCGGAAATAGATCGGAAAAGGCTATTTGCCGTGGCCTGCACCGCTGGCACAACAAACCTTGGTGTCATTGACGACATGCAGGGTATTGGCCGCGTTAGCCACGAACAAAACGTGTGGATGCATGTCGATGGCGCCTATGGTGGCGCAGGTCTCGCTGCTCCGAGCATTCGGGAGGCGTTCGATGGCATTGAACTGGCGCATAGCTTCATCGTCGACCCACATAAATGGCTATTCGCACCCTTTGACTGCTGCGCCCTAATTTATCAGGACCCACGATTGGCCCGCGAAGCACACCAGCAACAAGGGGCCTACTTAGAGGTCGTCTATGACGGAGTCTGGAATGTCTCTGACTACGCACACCACCTCTCCCGGAGAGCACGAGGACTGCCGCTGTGGTTCAGCCTTGCCACGCATGGAACTGAAGCTTACGCCGATGCGGTTGAGCAGACGCTGGCTGTCGCAAAAGAGGCCGCCGTGCGGATCGAGCGACACCCCGATCTTGAGCTAGTTGCAGAGCAAAATCTGTCGATCTGTGTATTCCGCAGAATAGGTTGGAACCCCGAAGACTATGCAAACTGGAGTGATCATCAACTTGAAACCGGCCAGTCTTTCGTCACACCCACCAAGCACAACGGCGAGACAGTGCTGCGTTTTTGTATCGTCAATCCGCGAACAACGGTTCAGCATATTGAGGAGATACTCGCCAGCCTTTAACGTAGGACCATGGCCGAGCATCACCTGACCGATCAGACCAACCAGCGCTGGGAGCAACTACTCCGCTACCGCTACATCGAGCTTATCTCGCTATGGGAGGGTCGGCTTACCACGCGAAAGTTGTGCGAGACCTTTGGCATTGGTCGTCAACAAGCCAATAAAGACCTAAGTAACTATCGACGCGCTCTTAAGCGGGGTGACCTTGTTTACAATGCGGTCGCTAAACACTACTCACCTTCCGAGGACTTCGCTCCAATTCTGACGCGCGGACTTGCCTCGGAATACTTGCAGCTTGCAGCACAGCAAAGCGATGTCCAACGGATTCTCGGTCACCTCCCCGTAGCGGCTGCCAGTGTTGAAGTCGTCAATGCGCCGTCGCGCGAACTACCAGCAGAGCTCCTGAGACCGATCATCCAGGCGATGACAGAACATTGCCGCATTGATGTCGATTACGTTTCACTCAACAACCCTGACCGACAGGGCAGGATCATCGTACCGCACACGTTGGTTTGGACGGGTTACCGCTGGCACGTCCGGGCATGGTGTGAAAAAAACCAGGACTTCAGAGACTTCGTGCTGAGTCGATTCCGCGGCGAAGCAGACCTGATGGACGAGAGTCCTCGCCTAGCGGACCATGATGAAGATTGGCAACAAATTGTGACGCTGAAGATCGAGCCAGACTCGCGGCTGTCGCTGGAACAGCAGGAAGTCATCGCTAATGACTACAACATGATTGAAGGTCGCCTTGAACTCCCGGTAAGAGCCAAACTAGCGCCCTATCTACTGCAACTTTTGAACGTCAATACAGGTCCGTTGCTTGAGGATCCAAGAGCTCAGCAACTCGTGTTGACGAATCAAGACACCGTGAACACCTGGCTGATGTAGCAACGCGCGCCAGCCCTAGTCTCAAATTTGTGACGTGGCTCACGATTTGAATAACAGTCGGATTGGCCGAGCATGCAAAGTTGTTATTCTTTCTCCCTTAGTAATGAATAGGGATCGGTATGAGCGTCGTTGAACCTATCAACAATGCATAGTCGCAGAGCGTAGCGGAACGCCGCATGCGCATGCCCCCTATCCCTGACGACTTTTACAGCTTGATTACGAACTAGCAGAAAATCGCGCTTAACCAAAAGCAGCAGTTCGGCTGGTTTGTTAAGTTCGTGCGCCGACCCGTGTTTCAGCCAATCGAAGTGGTGCTCTCCAACCCTGACGGAAGTGAGTTTCTGATGCTGGAAAACGATGGCGTTACGCGACCTTTCTTCAACGTTCGTACCGACGACCTGCGTTAGTTCTCCGGAAAACGGGGTAGTACCTTACGACTTACCTCGCCGCCGCCGAATAGACGGTGTGCGCATGGATGACTTTGGCATACGCGGCAGCTTACCCGTCTCTAAATAGCGGTGAATCGTTTCTTGTGAGCGAACGAGCGTGGCTTTGCCCTCTGATGTAACCATATTGTTCGATTGATAAGCGTCAATCACTCTCGCCTTACAGTTATCATTCCATTGCTGGTCAAGAATATCCTGCAATGTTCGCTGCGCATCCGCGTCCTTCACTGGGCAAATAACTTCGACTCGGTAATCAATATTTCGCGTCATCAAGTCTGCCGAGCCGATGTAGTATTTCGGCTCACCACGGTTATGGGCCACATAAACTCGGGGGTGCTCAAGGAAGCGGTCAATGATGCTGATGGCCTTAATATTTTTGGATATGCCGCTGACACCGGGCAGCAGCGAGCACATGCCGCGAACAATCAGCTTCACCTCGACACCGGCTTGGCTAGCTTCATAGAGCTTGAGCGTTAACTGACGATCTACCAGGTTGTTACATTTAAAGAATAACTGCGCCCTGAATCCTTGACGGGCATTGGCTATCTCCTCATCGATTAGCCGCATAATACCGCCTCGGGACGTGTGTGGAGACACCAGTAAGTGCTTGTAGTCTGGCCGCCGATAGTTGTACTTCAGAAACTCAAAGACTTGGTTCACGTCCTCACAAATCTCGGGGTCTGCAGTGAGGAGAGTAAAGTCGGTGTACAACCTTGCCGTCTTTTCGTTGAGGTTCCCGGTGCCAACATGGCTGTATCTGACCAAATCGCCATTTTCCATGCGATCAATCAGGAATAATTTGCTGTGAACCTTCAAGCCCGGGATGCCAAAAATGACCTCAATGCCGGCGTCCGTCAGACGCTCCGACCACGCAATATTGGCCTGCTCATCAAAACGGGCGGCCAGCTCTACCACTACTCGCACACGTTTCCCGTTGTACTGCGCGTTGATTAACGCATCTACGATCTGGGAGTGAGAGGCTACGCGGTATAGGCAGACCTTAATCGAAGTGACAGAGGGATCAATTGCCGCAGTCTTGAGCACGTCAACAACGTAATCAAATGGGTGATAGGGGTAGTACAACAGGTAATCTTTTTCTCGAAGCGCATCAAAGATGTTGTCAGCCCGATCGAGCTCAGCGATTCGAATGGGTGGCAGAGGCTTGAATTCCAGATACTTTGGTCCCGCATTGGGAAAGCCAATGTAGTCCTTTGAGTTGTGATATCGCCCGCCAGGAATCAGACTGTCATAACGGCCAAACCCTAGTCGCTTTCGGAGCTGCTCGAGCAACATCTCTGGCATGGTTGCATCGTAAACAAAGCGCACTGCATCCGCCTTGCGACGCTGCTTTAGGCTGGACGCCATTTTCTCAATGAGACTCTCGTTAATCGACGTCTCGATTTCCAACTCGGCATCGCGCGAAAACTTGAAGCAGTAGGCACTCGCCGACTCTATGTTGAGTACCCCTCGGAATACACGAGGCAGACAAGCGCGAATTACGTCATCGAGCAGAATAAAAACTTTACCCTGCGCATCTCGCCCTCTTGGGATAGAGACAAACCGACCCACCACGTCCGAAGGCACTTCCATGACCGCATACCGATCTCCGTCAGTGGTCTTCATGTCGACTGCCAAATAAAGCGATTCATCGGCTAGTGCCGGAATGGCTAAGTCATCACTGAGCAAGATAGGTTCGAGCGAAGGGAGTACGTACTTGGTGAAGTACTCTTCGACATAGGCTAACTGAGCGCGGCTCAATTCAGTCTCGTCGATGATGTAGATGTGCCGCTTTTTAAGCTCAACCATCACTTTCGATTGCGTTTTGTCGAACTCCCGCTGGAGATGAGCCACCTGCTGTTGAATAGTCTCCAGTAGTTCCTTGGCCCGCTGTCGTTTACCGCCGGTAGACACTGTAATTAGCCGTCTGATTTCGGCGACACGCACGCGGAAGAATTCATCGAGATTACTCGAGAAAATACCCAAATATCGAAGGCGCTGAATCACTGGCACCGACTCATTGGCGGCTTCCTGTAACACCCGGGCATTGAACGATAGCCAGCTCAACTCTCGCGGCATAAAGAGCCGCTCATCGAGATCCGCTAGTCGCCCGTCAATCGGATTAATCATGGGTAGGTTATTCAACTGCCTTCATGCAAGGATCTTAACAGGAGCGACCGGTAAGGTTTATATTTCGCAGCGAGAAATACACTCTGTGACAAAGGAGGCGGTCTCTTGAGGCTTCTCTATGGGCATCAAATGACCCGCATCAATTGACTCGAATTTCACGTTTCTGAGTTGTTTAAGCCGTTCTGCCACACTGGGAACAATCACGTAAGAATGTTCGCCTCCCAGGATGTGAACTGGCTTGTCAATGTGATCAAAGCACTTCCATAGATTGGGCGGGGAGCGATAGACACACGCCTCCCAGGCACCAGAATATCGAAGATCTACACCACTCTCCGATGGGGCGTGAGCCGCTAGAACGTAATCCATCAACTCCTTATCCGCGATACCTGAAAACGCACGCTTCGTTCGATAGAACTCGAATGCTGCTTGATGACTGTCAAACTGATGTGGTCGCCCCAATGCGCCTTTTATCATTTTGGGTTTATCCGGCCAGAGACGAAACGCCAAGCGTGAGAAAGCTAGAAAACGAGAGTTGATAGTGACAGGATCCAACCCCACTACTCCCTTGACGAGATGCGGGGCTTTTCTGGCGATAAGTAAGCTGATCGCTCCGCCCATCGAGTGGCCCACCAACCAGACTGGGCGCGTGATCTCTCGTTCTAGCGTTTTTATCGCATCGTCAGCGTACGCACCCCAATCTAAAAACCTGGGTGCTTCCTTAGTCCACAACGGTCGATGTTCAATTGTGGAAATTCGTCCCAGAGAGCTAATAGCGCTCAGAAATGACGCGTAAGTGTCGGGCGGGAAACCGTTCGCATGCAGGAATACGATGTGCTCAGCGGAATCTGAGGCATCGGAGAATTCAGATAATGTCTGCAACATACGGCTCCAAGACAAACAACAATAGAGTGGCTATGATCCCGCGTGAGCAAGCATGGACCAATACAAAACACGAAACGCTGCGAGAATAAATAACGGCCACCAGAAAAACCATCCAGACTTACACTGTCTCACTCATTTTCGCGCTAGTGGCCTTCGCACCACAGGCCAAAACTATTACTTCAGAGGTATTCGATACGGTCATCGAGGGTGGTCGGGTCATGGACCCTGAGACAAATTACGATGCTGTCGCCAATATCGGCATTCGGCAGGGGAAAATAACCCGCATATCGACCGCACGTCTCAAGGGCAATCGCCGCATCGATGCCAAAGGGCTGGTGGTTTCACCTGGATTTATCGATATCCACTCCCACACGCCAACCCGGCTGGGTGAGCACCTCAATGTTCTTGACGGAATCACAACACAACTCGACCTCGAAGCGGGCTCTTATCCACCGACAGACTACGGCTACCAATACAGAGCGGGATCACAACTGCACTACGGCTCATCAGTGGGTCACTTTGCGATTCGAGGTCTTGTGATAGATAACTCAACACAGGGCTATTTCTTCAGCGAGGACGGCTTCATCTCGTTGGGCGGCGGCATGTGGAGCCAAACGGCAACTCCCGCTCAAGTTAACGAGATGCGAAAAGATCTCCGCAACGGGCTTGAACTTGGCGGCCTCGGCATTGGCGTCTTGCTCGACTACATGACCGAAGCCGTCACCGAAAGCGAGCTAAGTAAGATCTTCGAGACAGCGGCAGAGTACGACACACCGGTGTACGTGCATGTCCGACGCGGCATGCCCGGCGATCCAACGGGACTAGATGAGGTCATCGCACTTCCGGAGGCACACAAGGTAGCCACCATGATTTGCCATATTACCCACTCAGCCATGGGCGGTATTGGTGTCTGGCTCTCGAAGATCGATGCCGCCAATGCGCGTGGAGCGCGTATTACGACTGAGACACTGTCCTAGCTTGCGGGAGGCACATCGATCGCTGCGGATGTTTTTGTGAACCGCGATTGGCGTGCCATCTTTGATATCGATTATGAGGATGTTCAGTGGGTGCCAACGGGCGAGTGGCTCGACGAAGAGCGTTTTCTTCGCTATCAGCGAGAGTTTCCCACCAGCTCGATCAACCATCACTACGTCAAGGAGGAATGGTTGCTCGAAGCCCTCAAGTGGCCGGGTATGATGGTATCGAACGATGCACTTCCCGCTTTTGACCTCGAGGTGAAAACCAACCCCAACATCGCTGGTACCTACGCCTATTTTTTGGGGCGCTATGTGAGAGATCTGGGAGTGATACCGCTCATGGATGGCTTGCGGCGCATAACGCTTTTACCGGCGCAGTGGCTGTCACAAGCCTCCAGTGCATTTGAGAAGAAAGGCCGCATCCAAGTGGGGGCGGATGCAGATCTTGTCATTTTCGACCCCGCTACAATTGCTGCGAAGGCGGAATACGGTGATCCCTACCAGCCGTCTGTCGGTATTTCACACGTGCTGGTGGCAGGACGACCCGTCGTGACAGATGGAGCACAAGTAGAGGGCCGCTACCCGGGGCAGCACTTGCCAGCTACTGAGAAAAGGGACTAACAAGGCTGTTAGATTTATTCGTCTTTGTAGTCTGACTCGAGAATATTTTTCTCCTTGAGCGTCTTGGTCAGTTTCTCCAAGCGTACAAACGCTAAAGGCCCAAAAACAAACCCTACGATTCCAAACGCTTCCATCAATCTTTTCCTCGTGGCGCATTAGCAATGGCATCGCAACACACTAAAGCTTGGAGAACTCCTTATCCAAGTCATATCGTCTCGAGGTCACATAGCGCTCCATTATAGCGATCTTTCGTTCAGCCTCTCTCACACGATCGTGCGCCTTTGCCATGCGGGCTGATGGCGACTCAGAATAGCGAAAAGCAGATCGTCTACGATATTCATGGCGGTCCTCATCGTAGTCTTTGATGACCTCCTCTTCATACCCTTCGCCTCCCCATCGCGAGGAACGTTTGCTAATCAATATCCATGCCGCAATGTAGAACCAGAAAATAATCGATCCCGTGAAGAGGAATAGCGCAAACGCCGAGAGACGAGTTACCCAGGTCGGCACTTCCCAATATTCTGCAAGCCCGGCACAAACCCCGCCAAACCATCCATCCGAAGGATGCCGATACAGCCCTATTCCCCAGCCATTTTTTCGACCTTGGTCAAAACTGCGATAGTGATGTCTGTCTCTACGACTCATCGAATGACCTCTCCCTCGTAAACCATGCCACCCCATCGAGATGAGCGTTTACTGATGAGTATCCACGCGGCAATGTAGAACCAAAAAACCATGGACCCAGTGAAGAGGAAGAGCGCAAAGACCGAGAGACGAATCAGCCAGCTGGGCATTTCCCAGTAATCGGCGAGCCCAGCACAGACACCACCAAACCATCCGTCAGAAGGGTTTCGGTATGGCCCTATTCCCCAGCCATTTCTGCGGCTCTGATCAAAACTACGACAATGATTTCGGCGTCTATAGCTCATCGATTGTCTCCCTTATCGTTTCGCCAGTTGGGATGATCAGCATCCAAAATGGCTTCTAAATTAGTGATACGATCCGTCATGCGGTCAACCGCTTCGAGCATCTCATCAAGGCTCTGTCGATCATCGTCACTGAGCGCTCTGCTCGAGTTATTCAAGCTGCGGTAATGCAAGGTAATCCAGATCGGAACCACAACCGTGATCAGCAGGATCATCGGTACAAACATAAATTCAAAAAAGTTCACTAACCTCTCCAATACTGTCGGCGGCGATGACGACTCACGCTGATGCCTTGGGTAGGGTTTCAACGACGCGGTCGGACCAGACTTGGGCGAGAATCAAACCTATCCCCAAGCCAGCCATCGCAATCGCGAAACCAAGAATGCCTTCCTCACCAATCAACATACCAGCAATTGCGATTCCCACCGCTGTCATGGTCAAAATAATTCCCCATTGCTGCCCGCTTCGACGTGAGCCCGCTTTAGCTAGCGGCTGGCTAATCTCATCGACGCCCACAACTTCACCTGAAACTCTTGCCATTTGCACTAATGCATCAAGTCGCTTTTCTAGACCCTTGTGCCTCGCGTTAAGCACGGTGAAGAGTAGTATCGCTGGTAACAAAAGAGCGACATATCCCGCTCCAATGGCAAACATACCTTCCATCAAAATACTCCTAGAGGTGTTTAAATCGTTGACGAGTGACTGCGCAGGTCGATACTTGCGCCTGGAGAGGTTTCTGACTCAGCCACCTCAGGATTCCCGTACACCCTAATGCTTGATCCGCTCGATGCATCACCGCGAAAGCTCTCGCCGGCGAACACCCGGATACTTGCGCCGCTCGAGGCGTCTACATCTGCATCGGTTGTGAGTAGATCGCTGCTGTCGACATTAGCGCCACTGGAGGCGTCGATGACCACCGTATCGCATCGACCCGATACCTCGACTCGGCTACCGCTAGATGCATCCAACCGCAAATCACTACAAATGATGTCAGTGAGGTCTGCGTTCGCACCTGAGCTCGATCTCACAGCCTGTAACTTGTTTGCGACCACGTTGACCGTCACGCTACCATGAGACTTACCTATGCTGAAAAGGCCGGAAACCCAGGAGCCACGTCGAATTTCCAGTACACCCTCATCAACCTCTATATTCAGTCGATCTAGATCGCTGTCCTTGTCGGCAACGGCAGTAACCGAGGGCGCCGACCCCATCATAAGATTCAGGGTAATTCCCTGAGACACCGTCACACTGTCAAAATCATCAACACTGAATTCACGCTCAACATCTGCGTGCGTGGAGAGCGCCAGTGAACTGACGAATAAGGCGACAAACTGCGCTGATGTCTTACGCATTCTTTTCGACCTCCATTGACTGCTTCAGCACCTCGAGCTCCTCGCTCAACATATCATCCGCTGCCAGTGCGTCGATTTCATCAGCGAGGCTTGGCTTGCCTCGACCCAAGTTCATCGCTTCAAGCTCACCCTCCATTCCATCGACGCGACGCTCAAAGCGTTCGAAACGCTCAAATGCATCGTCAAGTTGGTTTCGATGAATCTGGGTCTGCGTTTTACGGCGCTGTGAAACAGAATCTGCGCGCATTAGGATCGCCTTGCGCTTCGCACGGGCATCATCAAGCTTTGTCTGGAGCTGAGCTACCTCGTGGTGTAGCTGCTGAATGTGCTCATCAGCCAACTGGAGTTCTTCATCGAGCGCAGTAGCCTCTGACTCAACGCGGCGCTTTTCATTGAGCGCGGCCCTCGCCAGATCCTCACGATCTTTGGATAAGGCTAACTTCGCCTTCTCTTCCCACGTCGTGGCCTGAGTTTTCATGGAGCTCAACTGCCGCTCCTGCGTCTTTTTATCAGCCAAAATGCGCGCCGAGGCCGATCGTACTTCAACCAACGTGTCCTCCATCTCCTGGATGATCAGACGAATCATCTTTTCCGGATCTTCTGCGCTGTCACACATCGCATTCAAATTTGAATTCACGATGTCCGATAGCCTCGAAAAAATACCCATGTCTCTTTTCCTACTGTTCCATTAAACCTGAGTCGTTGTTGCCATTTGTGCGCCACTTCAATAAAAACCAATAAAAATAATGACCTACGATGAATTTACTATTATCGGGGCGGTATTTTACCGACACAAAAAGGTAATTTTTACCTCAATAAGAGTAATAATAACCTTCTATAAGAGTTTTTATTGCCTATACTTGACCCATGGAAACGATACAAACCGTTATTGGAGAGAGTCACGCGCTGAATACTGCGCTTGATCACATTTCCAATCTTGCAGGTATTGATCGATCTATCCTGGTCACGGGAGAGCGTGGTACCGGTAAAGAAATCGCGGCCAACCGGCTCCACTTTTTATCTTCCCGGTGGCAGGGACCTTTCATCAAACTAAACTGCGCGTCGCTACCCGAAAATCTGCTCGATAGCGAACTGTTTGGTTATGAGCCCGGTGCCTTTACGGGTGCTCGCCGAAGCCATCAAGGCAGATTTGAGCGCGCTGATGAGGGAACCCTCTTCCTTGATGAGTTGGGTACGATGCCACTCGCACTTCAAGAGAAGTTACTTCGAGTCATCGAATACGGTGAACTGGAGCGCATCGGCGGAAGTCAAACGATTAAAGTGGACGTCCGTATCGTAGCCGCAACCAATGCGGATCTTTCGGCAATGGCCGCCAAAGGGGAATTTCGATGGGACCTATTAGATAGGCTCACATTCGACGTGGTGAATATGCCGCCGCTGCGTGCGAGAGGCGGTGACATAACGCTGCTCGCAGAACATTTCGCTGTTCGTTTCGCCGCTGAGTCAGGATGGCATCATTTTCCCGGATTTTCGCCTAGCGCTAAAAACGAACTATATCGCTACGAATGGCCGGGCAACGTCCGCGAACTTCGAAACGTCATCGAGCGTTCACTGCACCGACGAGGTGAAGATGGAGAGCAAATTGCTGAACTGGTCATCAACCCTTGGCCAGTTAGAAACAACGGATTATCGGCCAATCCGCCCCCTGAAGCCTTATCAAAAAGCGAGCCGAACTCGGAACTTCCCAGGAATCTGCGAGCCGCACTCGATAAACAGGAAGCGTCATGGTTGGAGCAGGCGCTAGACCAAACAGCCAACAACCAAAAGCAAGCGGCAGCATTACTGGGACTGAGCTACGACCAAATCAGGGGCCTCATGCGAAAACACGGACTCCGGAGTCGTTCATTACGCTCTTAGTTGTCCAGAACGGACTGATAAACCTCCAAATTTCCCTCAACCATGGCATCGATAGAAAACTTTGAACGAGCTAGGTGGCTGCCACCGGCACCGAGCGTGTCGCGAAGTGCTTTGTCAGCGAGTAAGGCTTCTAATGCAGTCAAGAGCCCTACCTCATCGGCTATATCAAAGGTGATGCCATTCACATCATCGAGGACAACCTCAGGGATACCGCCTGCCCTCGCCGCTACAACGGGCACACCAGACGCTGATGCCTGCAATAACGCCACACCTAGACCCTCGCGCTCAGCGGGATGAACGACCGCGTAGAGGTTGGGAAACACACGGTGTAAATCATTACGAAATCCTGCCATTTTTACCCGTCCTGCAAACTCCGGTTGAGCGACCCGATCCGTCAGCTCTGTGGCAAGCGGACCTTGACCGAAAATTAGCACCTGCAGCTGCGGGTGCGTCTCAAGTAACTGAGGCAGGATGTTCAGTAGATATTTGTGGCCTTTTCGCGGGATAAGTTGCGCGATGACACCAAGTGTTTTTGCGTTACTCGGCAGGGAAAACTCGGACTGGAACCAGTCTTTATCGACCTCTGTGCTGTAAGCATTGGCATTGACGGCGCTTCGTACTGTTTCAATCTTTGAGGCATCAACCCCGCATGACACCAATACGCTGCCGATTGCCTTTGAAATAACAACTACGCGGCCGTAAAGCGCATATTTGAAAGGCGACAGGAGCCGAGACTCTCTATTATCGACCCGTCGCGAGAGAATCGCCGGAATTCCCACGATACGCGCCGCCAGCCCGCCATAGATATCGGCACCACGCCGACTGTGAATATGGACAAGGTCCGGCTTTTCTGCCTTTAGGATTCGCAGGAGCCGGGGCACTAAACCTAGATCAAGATCACCGGACATCTTAATGGCGTGAACGCGCGCGTTCCCCACTACGGCCGTCGCAATATCGGAGCCTGTGGGACAGATGAGGACGTTCTCTATGCCTCTGCTTGCAAGCCCCTCATTGAGCCAGACAACCTGCTGAGCGCCACCGTATAGGTAACGCCCTGCTTCGACATGAAGTACTTTCACTGCGTTGACTTACTCACCTAGGTCAGCAATTGCTCTTGCTTGGCAAAATCTAGCGTCGCATTAACGGCAATAGTTAATTTATCGATCAGTTCATCGACATGCTCACGCTGAAGAATCAGTGGTGGGCAAAGGGCAACACGGTTACCGCCTAATGGTCGAATAATCAGACCTGCGGCTTCAGCCGCTTTCGCGCAATACTGGCCCACAGCCATGCCTTCAAACGGCTGCGCTGTGGTCTTATTCGAAACCAGCTCGAGCGCACCGATCATTCCCTTTCCAGACACCTCGCTCACCAGAGGGTGATCACTAAACGCGCTCAGTCGCTCCTGAAGGTACTCGCCGACCTGCGCTGCGTGCTCAAACACATGATCCCGCTCATAAATTTCGAGCACTTTGTGGGCGACGGCACATCCCAGCGGATGTCCGCTGTAGGTATAACCATGACCGAATACCCCCATATCCGATGCGGCGCTCTCAACCGCCTCGACAAAATCACTGCTAACGACCGCAGCACTGACTGGCACGTACGCCGAACTAAGCGCCTTTGCAAAGACCATCATTTCAGGACGCATTCCCATGGCATTGGCACCAAAATCCGTTCCCAGACGGCCAAACCCGCAGATGACTTCGTCGTCCCAAAGCGCAATCCCGTATTTATCCAGGACGGCCTGAATGGCCTCGTAATAGCCGGTAGGAGGAATCAGTACACCACCCGCCCCTGACACCGGCTCTGCAATCATCGCGGCAACCGTCTCTGGACCGGCAGCAATAATTTGCTCATCGAGCTCGCTGGCACGTCGCGCGACGAATTCCGCTTCGCTCTCACCCGGATTGGCTGAGCGATAAAAGTGGGGGGATCCGGTTCGGATAACGCCCAAGGCATCGAACGGTAGCTGGAAATGGTTATGGTTTGTGGGTATCCCTGTCAGTGAAGCCGACGCTACCGTAACGCCGTGATAGCCCTTATCTCGCGCAATGATTTTCGTGCGCTGCGGCTGACCGATCGCCGTGGCGTGATAACGAATCATCTTGACCAGTGTGTCATTAGCGTCTGACCCACTGTTACCCAGAAACACACGAGCATTCTTCATCGGCACCATGCCGGCAAGCTTGTCAGCCAGCATCATGGCGCTGTCATGGGTCTTACCGCCGAACATATGACTAAAGCTGAGCTCACGCATCTGTTGCGTCGCCACTTCGATAATCTCTTCGTTGCCGTAACCCAGTGACGTACACCAAAGACCGGCCATGCCCTCGAGGTAGCGCTTGCCTAAGCGGTCATAGATGTACGGTCCTTCGCCGCGCGCAACGACCATTTGCTCCGCTGCTGATGGATTTGTCGTCGGATACAACATGGATGTCATGGCAACCCCCCTAGGATCTCAGCCCGTGTTTTGATCGCTATTTTCATGCACTTATGATCACGAAAAATAGTACACGCTGGGGTTGGTTTTGTCCGCATAAACGGCTCGCTCTTAAAATGAGCAACGCTGAGCGAAGCCTTTGTATTGGGTCTATACTTTTTACAGTACGATCCGCACCAAGCGCATCGAAGTGCTCTAACGCGCCTTGGTTCGCTCTTTCCCGCAACGCTCACAGCGTTGACGCATAACAACTTCGCCTCGGAGCAAGGCAAGGCTATCCGGTCTAATCTGCCGCCACTTGTGTCGGCCACGAAGACAGGAAAGAGACTTTTTTTCTGTCATGCACTAGGAGCGCGTATACAGCGTGCGATCTACGGCCAACTGCCAGGATGTCATTCGCTCAGCACGCTCAGCGTCAGTCAACCTGACCTCGAAGGCCCGATCAGAGCGCCAAACACGTGCAACATCGTCGGCGCTGGCCCAAACGCCCTCACCCAGACCCGCCAAGAAGCAGGCTCCGGCCACCGTCGTTTCGATGACCTCAGGGCGGGTAATGGGTCGATTGAGGTAATCCGATTGAAGTTGCATCAAGAGATTATTTGCCGATGCGCCACCATCGACCTTCAAGGCGGTCATCGCTTGACCAATATCGGCTTCCATCGCCATGAGAATATCGACATTTTGAAGTGCCATAGCATCTAGCGTTGCGCGCGCTATCTCGCCTTTGCCTGAGCCACGTGTCAGCCCGGTCAGGGTGCCGCGAGCCTCAGGCGCCCAATAGGGGGCGCCCAATCCAGCAAGTGCTGGCACAAACTCCACGCCACCTGCGCTCTCCACGCTCTCAGCCAAAGCCTCAATATCTGCCGCATTCTCGATGATGCCCAATTGATCCCTCAGCCACTGCACTGCAGCCCCGCAAACAAAGGCACCACCCTCTAGCGCATAAACCGCATCCTGCCCTTTGAGTTGCCAGGCCACCGTGCTTAGTAGACCTGTGTTAGAAGCGATGGGGCTAGTGCCCGCGTTCATGAGAATGAAGGACCCCGTGCCGAAGGTACATTTCGCGTCGCCGGGCTTAAAGCAGGCCTGTCCGAACAAGGCGGACTGCTGGTCTCCAGCGACTCCTGACACGGGCAATCCATCGGGCAAGCCCGGAACACCGCTTGTAACGGCAAACCGGCCACTAGACGGACAAATTTCGGGAAGTATGCCGCGCGGCACACCGAAGATATCGAGCAACTCCGCGTCCCACTCTAGGGTTTCAAGTGACATCAACGACGTACGCGAGGCATTCGATACATCGGTTTTATGCACGTTACCATTGCTGAGACGCCACATGAGATAGGTGTCGATGGTACCGGCTAGCAGACGCCCCTCGGCCAAAAGCGTTTTTGCGGTTGGCGCGTTATCGAGTATCCATTTGAACTTGGTCGCGGAGAAGTAAGGATCGAGCACAAGTCCACTTTTGGCCTTGATGAGGGCTTCGTAACCCGCGGCTTTTAAATCCTCACAGACATCCGTCGTTCGCCTACACTGCCAGACGATGGCGTTATGTACCGCTTGTCCGGTCTGAGAATCCCACAGCACCGCCGTCTCTCGCTGGTTGGTGATGCCAATCGCGGCGCCCTGAGAAACCGCGTGTTCCGTATCGGAAAAAATGGCGGATAAGCCACTCAACACTGACTGCCAGATGCTCTCAGGGTCGTGCTCAACCCATCCGGGCTGCGGGAATACCTGCGGAAACTCATGGTTCACCGATGTCAGCAATCTACCATCGGTGTCCATCAGCGCAATGGTTGAGCCCGTGGTGCCCTGATCAATCGCTAAAATGAGGTCAGTCACACCGCGCGCTCCCTACCACTGCTGTATTGCTGTTATGCGGCGGTGTAGCCTTCGATCGCCTTAATCTCAAGGTAATCCGTGAAGCCATGGGCACCCCACTCTCGGCCATTACCCGACTGCTTGTAGCCACCAAAGGGAATATCAGGACCTCCACTCGCACCGTTGATGTGGATGTTGCCAGCACGGATCCTAGCCGCCACCGCGCGAGCGTGGTCCATATCACCACTTTGGACATAACCTGCAAGGCCATAAGGGGTGTCATTAGCAATGCGAATCGCCTCTTCCTCTGAATCGTAAGGAATCATGGTCAGCACAGGACCAAAGATCTCTTCACGAGAGATGGTCATGTCGTTGTTTGCTTCAGAAAACACCGTGGGCTTAACGTAGTGACCTGCGTCAACACCCTCGGGAAGTCCTGTGCCGCCACACACCAGCTTCGCTCCCTCGTCGATGCCTCTCTGAATGAGTCCCTGAATCTTGTCCCACTGAACCTTGGAAACCACGGGTCCCATAGTTGTGTCATTGCTCGCGGTATCGCCAACAACCACTGACTGAGAAACAGCCGCTGCAATTTGCTCGGCCTCGGCCAATCGGTTGCGTGGCACCAACATGCGCGAAGGCGCGTTACAGGACTGTCCGGTATTGTTGTACATGTGGAGCACACCGCCTGTCACCGCCGCCTCAAGGTCGGCATCATCGAGAATGATATTCGGTGACTTACCGCCAAGCTCCTGAGTGACTCGCTTAACCGTCGGCGCTGCGTTCTGTGCCACCAGTGAGCCTGCGCGCGTCGATCCGGTAAACGACATCATGTCGACATCTGGGTGCTTGGAAAGCGCTGTTCCCACCCCAGGTCCGTCGCCATTGACCATGTTGTAGACCCCTGCTGGAACCCCTGCCTCATGCATAATCTCGGTGAAGATATACGATGAAAGTGGCGCCACCTCGCTGGGCTTAAGCACCATCGTGCAACCGACTGCCAGCGCTGGAGCCACCTTGCAGGTGACCTGGTTCATGGGCCAATTCCATGGCGTAATCAGGCCACAGACACCGATGGGTTCTTTGACCACGCGGTGCGCGCCAAGGTCCTCGGAGAAGGAGAAGTTTCTTAGAATCTTTGCCGCTTCCGATATATGAGCGAGGCCTGCGTAAGCCTGAGCTGTCGACGCTAGAGAGATTGGCGCACCCATCTCTTCGCGAATTGCCTCGGCGATTTCACCAATTCGCGACATGTAGATCTCTCCAATTTTATCCAGCAGTGCGGCGCGCTCCTCCACCGATGTCTGGCTAAAGGTCTCAAAAGCGGCTTTCGCTGCCGCAACCGCAGTATCAACGTCCGCCTCATTACCAATGGCAATGGTGGCGCACTGCTCGAGCGTCGCCGGATTCTCGACCGCTAAGGTATCGCTTCCAGACGGTGCCACCCAGGCGCCATTAATGTAGAACTTAGTGTAATCACGCATTATTTTTCTCCAGTAAGTGAAACGACTTTGTATTGTTTAATTAATAGCCCAACTCTACTGCAGAACGCGACTCGGATGCATCCCATCCACATAACCCATAAAAGGTGTGTGTATGGAATAACCCAGAAGCGCCTGTGTTCTGCTTGGTAAACGCGCCACACTCTCCGGCGGCACGGCTAACAGCATCGTCTCCAAGGGACGCGCCCAGCCAGCACAATATTGTGGAGTGACAATTAAGCGATCGGTGTCGGTCTGATTGGCGCCACCGCGATGCCAGACATCACTGCGTATGATCATTACGGAACCGGCTTTCATGGTGGCCTTTACGCATGCAATGTCTCGCTGCGAGGTGTCAAATAAGTCCTCACGCCGCCCAAAGTGCTCGTCCTGCGGGCGACCTGCGATGTCAGGGGTATCCCATTGATGACTGAACGGTAGGACCTCGGTTGCACCATTCATGTCAGTGGTGTCATCGAGCGCCCAGAATACGGAAATACCAAACACGCCATGAGGGTGAGGCACGGAAATGTGGCCATCATCGGTATGCCAGGGCTGGACGGTCTCTCCGGGATGCAAATTAATCGACAAACAGGCGGACAGTAAGCAGGACTCGCCGAGGAAGTGCTCCGCAAAGGCTAACGCCAAAGGATGCTCGATCATGTCCGCGAAACGGTCAGATTTTGCCAGCAGTGCATAAAGTCTATGACTGCTCGTGCCTTCAAATACATTTCGTCCCGTCGGAGACACAGCCATGAAGTGCTCGAGAATCTGACGATAGTCATCACAATCGCTTGGTGACAGAACGTCTTCAATAATCACATAGCCGCGATCGTGAACGTCGACCAACGCGGCTTGAAATTTGTCCGCCGGTAACCAGGGTGCTACGGACGCTATGTGCGCAGACGAGGTTACGGGGACATAGCATTCATTCATGGGTACGCCTCGAGTTGGTGCAAGATCAAGGTTTGATTCATAATTGTGTTACACGAACATACTGAGGCTTCAAAAGTGAATCAAGCAGTAGATCTAGACGAACTCACACTCTTCCGCGATATGGCACGCCGTGCCTTTGAAAAGGAAATTTCGCCCTACTACGAGGAATGGGAAAACAATCATATGGTGCCTCGCGAGCTTTGGAATACGCTCGGGCAAGCTGGCCTATTGTGCCCCGACGTTGACGAGGCGTATGGCGGTGCAGGGACTACACCTCACGTGACATTGGCTATGATCGAAGAACTATCCCGAATGGGCTTTGGTGGCTTCGCATCTGGTTACGGCATTCACTCAAACATCATTGCGCCCTACCTTAGTCGACACGGTACAGAGGCTCAAAAAGCGCATTGGCTCCCACGCATGGTAACCGGTGAGGTCGTGGGTGCACTTGCCATGACCGAGCCCGGTGCAGGTTCAAACGTGCAAGGAATTCGAACCAACGCTGTTCGAGACGGCGATGAGTGGGTACTCAACGGCTCGAAAATCTTCATCACAAACGGTATTCACGCCGATCTCGTAATCGTCGCAGCGATAACCGACCCGGGCAAAGGCGCCAAAGGCACATCGCTGTTCCTGGTCGATGCGCATGCGCCAGGCTTCGAAAAGTCGAAGAAAATCGAGAAGATTGGCCAGCACACATCGGATACGGCGTTGTTGTTCTTCACTGACGTTCGCCTACCCGCCGATGCCTTGCTGGGTGAGGTCAATAAAGGCTTCGCTATCCTGATGGATGAACTGCCCCGTGAGCGCCTCGGCATTGCTGCGCAGGCCGTTGCGGCCTCCGAAGGAGCGTTGGATATCACCATCGAGTACGTCAAAGAACGCGAGGCCTTTGGTCAAAAAGTAGGTCAATTCCAGAATACGCGATTCAAGCTTGCTGACGTGAAAACCCAGGTGGCGGTAAATCGCGCCTTCTACGAGCAGTGCGCGAATAAGTATGCGACCGACGAACTGACAACCGAAGAAGCAGCGATGTTGAAGCTAGCAAGCTGTGAGATGCAATGTGACGTTGCGGATCAATGCCTGCAGCTCTTTGGTGGCTACGGCTATACCACCGAATATCCCATTTCCCGTTTTTATGTCGATGCCCGCATTCAGACAATTTACGGTGGCACCTCGGAAATCATGCGCGAACTGGTGGCTCGATCCATCTTGGGTCGCGAATAAAGCGGACAGGAATAGTTTTATGAGAATGAACGTCATAAGCCGGCTAGTTTTGCCGGCTTTTTTTATTTTAAACACGGGCACAACGCTCGCCTCGGACGAGTCTCTCGAGGCCGTTATTAGCAATCATTGGGACTGGGTATTGGAGCAATACCCAGAGTACCGGCGCGAATACGGTGACATGTCGGGCAATCAAAGCTGGACCGACTTGAGTGCCGTTGTGCTGGAGCGTCGCAATGAGGACACGAAGGCATTTATTGATGACCTTGATCGCATTGACCCCGAGTCCTTGACTGAAACAGCGCAACTCAACCAGCGAATGCTCAAAACATCGCTGCAAGAGGAGGTGGAGTCCTATGAAAGTGGCCTTCACCTGATAGCACTAAACATGCGAAGTGGGCCACAACACCGCTACACTATGGTTGAGCGTCTGCCGATGGCGACAGAGACCGACTATGTTGACTGGCTCGCGCGCCTCGAGAACCTCCCAGCTCAACTCGCGCAATACCAGGCCTTATTACAGGCCGGTGTCGACCGCGAACGGACACAGGCGCGCATCATTATTGAGCGTGTACCCAACCAACTCGATGCGCTCATAGTGGATAACCCAGAAGACAGTCCATTTTGGGGCGTCTTTGAGACCATGCCTGCATCGATCAGCCCTAAGTCAGCTGCTGAGCTTAAATCGTCTGCGAGAGCCATCATTGCCGACCAGCTGACCCCGGCGTATGCCGAGTTCAAACGCTTCATCGAGGAGGAATACCTTCCCAAGACACGAGTGCGTCCGGGTATTGGCACCCTCCCCGGTGGCAAGGCGGTATATGCGATGTTGGCGCGACACTTCACCACAACCGACATGACTCCTGAGGAGATACACAACATTGGCCTCTCAGAGGTGGCGCGTATCCGTGGCGAGATGGAAGAGGTCATCGAAGAAGTAGGCTTCGACGGCGATATCAATGCATTCAATGACTTCCTACGCACCGATCCACAGTTCTATTACGAGACGGCCGAAGAACTACTCGAGGGTTATCAAGCTGTTTCCAAACGCCTCGACCCTGAACTGGTAAAGCTATTTGGGAAGCTGCCACGCATGCCTTACGGAGTGCGGCCCATTGCACCAGAGCTAGCCCCGGACACGACAACGGCTTTCTATATGCGGCCTGCTCTCGATGGAAGCCGTCCCGGTTGGTACTACGTGAACCTCTACAAACCCGAAGTTCGACCGAAGTATGAGATGGAGGTTTTATCAGTGCATGAGAGCGTGCCCGGACACCACCTCCAAATTGCGTTAGCACAAGAAATTGAAGGGCTCCCTGAGTTCCGTCGCAACAGCAGTGTCACGGCCTTCATTGAGGGATGGGGACTGTATTCCGAGCGCTTGGGCTATGACATGGGGCTTTACAAAGACCCCTATTCCCGCTACGGACAGCTGATTTATGACATGTGGCGGGCAGTACGTCTGGTTGTCGATACCGGCATTCACTACTTCGGCTGGTCGCGCCAAGAGGCCATCGACTATTTCAAGGACAATGCGGCGAAAACCGAGGCTGACATTATTAATGAGATCGATCGCTACATTGGCTGGCCCGGACAGGCCCTCGCTTACAAAATTGGTCAGCTCAAAATGTTAGAGCTCCGCGCAAAAGCAGAAGATGAGTTAGGCGACCGATTCGATATTCGTGCCTTTCACGACGAACTGTTGGGCGCAGGTGCGATTCCACTCGATGCGCTCGAAAACCGCATGAATCAATGGATTGTCGCTGAAAAAGCCAAGCTCTGAGTCAATCAGCCGAGGGCAGGTGTAACACCCCCTCGGCAAACAGCCTGCAATTCCCCGAAAGTTGCACACGATCACCTTTGAGCTCGCATTTAAGATCACCGCCGCGAGCTGAAACTTGCTGCGCCGTGAGCTCATTTTTGCCCAGCTTCGCGGCCCAGTGAGGGGTGAGCTGACAGTGCGCTGACCCCGTCACCGGGTCCTCATTGATACCCAACTGCGGGATAAAGAAACGTGAAACAAAGTCAGTACTAATTCCTGGGGCGGTAATGGCAACGCCTAGTTGCGTGGCATCGGCCAGAGCCACATAGTTGGGAGTACAGGCCTCGACCTCGTCTTGACTTCCCAGTTCGCAGACCATTTGCCAGGCGCCCTCTTTGGGCTGATGCATCGAGATGACAGTGACGCCGAGCGCTTGCTCAACGGCCGCCAAATTATCAATGTCAATCATGGGAACTGACGGGAATTCAATGCTCAGACCATTATCCGAACGCTTTACATAAATCTCGCCTGATGCAGTCTCGAAGGTCAGCGTCTCGCCATGCCAATCACCTCTATAATCGAGCGCATAGGCCGTTGCCAGCGTCGCGTGTCCGCACAAAGGCACCTCTTTCTGGGGTGTAAACCATCGTAAGTTGAATCGGTCGGGACCTAGGCATTCCGGAAAAGCTGTTTCACTTAGGTTGTGTTGCGCCGCGATTGATTGCATTAACTCATCACTCATGGCGGATTCCACCGGTACCACGGCCGCTGGATTGCCGCCAAATAAAGCGTCGGTGAAGGCGTTCACAATATAGACCTGTGTGTCATTCACTGTCGTCGAGCTCCACAGCACCGATACCGCTAGAGACGAGGCTTCCCAGAATCAATTTCCCATCACATTCATTAACGCTGGTCACTTGATTCAGACGAGCGTTAGGATCGCGAAGCGATGTTATTAGCTGACCATTGAGGTCGAAGGCGGACACCATACTGAACGGCGTCTCCATACTCTGACTAACCCAAGTGGGCAACCCAGCCACTATTCTTCGAAGTAGTGGCTTGTCAGCCAAAGCGTCCAGCGCCTCTCTGGGGTTGGGTGAAGCCACCCAAAAAGTGTCACTGCCATTAAATGAAATGTTATCAACCATGGCCGGTAGTCCGTCGATGAAGATATCCCTCTCGCCCCGGCGGTCACCCTTTAACCAAAGACGGTGGACCCGACCAGTCACCGTCTCATTGACCAATACGAAGCGCTCGTCGGGCCCCAAGGCAACACCATTTGCAAAGAAAAGCCCCTCCATGTGCGAGGTTAATTCGCCCGTATTCAGGTCATAGGACAAGAGGCGCCCTGTTCGAGATGCCTCCAACAAATCCAGCATGAAGTTATGAATACCAAAGCGCTGCGAGGCATCGCTGAACCAAACCACGCCATCAGCTGAAATATCGAGATCATCGGCAAATAGAATGGGTTGCCCCTGAAAGGCATTGGCAAGCACATCAGTGGAACCATCAGGGTTCAGTCGTAGCAGGCCACGAATCGTGTCAGCCACGATCACAGAACCATCGGTCATCGCCTGCAAGCCCACCGGTCGACCACCCGTATTCCCAAGCGTTTTAACGACGCCTGATGCGTTGAGCTGGATAACGCGCCCATCCTCTAGCCCGCTTACCCAACTACCGTCTTCAGCACACGACACGTCCTCCGGACCATGTCCTCGGACGTTGATTAATACGACGTCAGACAGCTCTGAATTAACAGCGAAGCCTTCAACGAAACCTGGATTAGCCGGCGGGATCCAAACTTGCGGATCGATGG
>CABYVD010000020.1:0-33789 GCA_902522335.1 Halieaceae bacterium
GGTGCCCACCGACTGTTAATCGCAGTGGCCTTGGGAACGCTGGGCTTCAGCATGCAGGAAATTCTACTGGAGCCCTATGGTGCTGAAGTGCTGGCAATGACCGTCAGTCAGACCACCCGGCTCACCGCCATATTCGCGGGTGGCATGTTGATCGCAATGGCGCTGTCGGCGCGCTATCTAGGTCGTGGAGGTGAACCCATACGGTTGGCTGCGTATGGCGCTGTCGTCGGCGTTTTCGCCTTTGCTGCTGTCATTATGGCCGGTGCCTTTGATTACCTGACTTTGTTTGCTGCTGGCACGCTGCTAATCGGTATTGGCAATGGTTTGTTTGCTGTCGGTACGTTGACGGCTGCCATGTTATTGGCAGGCACTGCTACTGCGGGTCTCGTGATTGGGACCTGGGGCGCCGTTCAAGCAACAGCCGTCGGCTGCGCCGTGTTCCTAGGTGGTGCGCTACGAGATATGACGGAAGCACTGATACAGGGCGGTATGATCAGTCAGCAATTGTCAGGCCCCGCGACACCTTATGGCGCGGTTTATCACCTCGAAATAATTATCTTATTCGCCTCGCTAGTTGCACTGGGACCATTGGTGCGGCGGCTAGGCAATGACAAGGACCAACCACTCACAATGAAACTTGCTGATTTCCCAAGCTAGAAACCACTACCAGGAGGACACACCATGGGTACTGGAGAAATTTACTTAGACTTTGCAGCGATCATGTTTACCGTATTTTGCGGTGCATTCGTTTACCTCGTGCTCTATCTTCACAAAGAAGGTAAGCGCGAAGGTTTTCCGCTTCGTCACGACGGACCGGTTGATACCTATAGCACCGGTGTAGGCGGCCTTCCGGATTCAAAAACCTACAAACTGGCACACGGTCAGGGCGAGCGTACGGTTCCGGGAGCAATGCCTGATCAGTATGAGCTTAAGGCTGAGCCTACACACGCTCATCCCGGAGCGCCCCTTGAGCCCACAGGAGACCCCATGGTCGATGGTGTGGGTCCAGCGGCATACTCAATCCGCCCCGAGCGTCCTGATCTGACGATTGATGGTGCGCCTCGAATCGTACCGCTTCGCCTCGATAATGATCATAAGGTTCATAAAAATGATCCCGATCCTCGCGGTAAAGCAGTCTTCGGCTGTGATGGTGAGCGCGGTGCAACAGTTGTTGATTTATGGGTCGATCGTGCTGAGCCACACTTCCGTTATGCAGAGCTCGATGTCGGAGACCGACGTGTGTTGCTTCCCATGACGCTTGCTCGTGTCAAGGCCGATGGCTCCGTTCACGTGAAATCGATCCGCGGCGATCAGTTCAAGCAAGTTCCCGGTTTGGCTAACCCAGATCAGGTGACATTGCAGGAAGAGGACAAAATCGTAGCGTTCTACGGTGGTGGCACTATGTACGCAATGCCAGGTCGCCAAGGTCCCTGGCTGTGAACGAGTACGGGTACGAGCCCATTGCTGGGCTCCCTGGGGATCTGCCGGAGGGGGAACATGTCCTCTGGCAGGCATCCCCGAGTTGGGAGTCGCTGGCTAAGCGCGTGTTTCAGGTCTACACCGCGTCGCTCTATTTTATGGTGTTGATTGCTGGCCACGCTATCTATCGCATCATGGATGGTGCATCGGTATCAGTACTGACCGGCACACTGGCGTGGCAAGGCGGCTTGGCATTGACGGTCATTGGTATTTTGGCCTTCATGGCGAAGCTTTACGCTGAGAGCACGATTTACACCATCACTAACCGGCGTCTGGTTATTCGTTCGGGTGTGGCGTTGCCGATGATAGTGAACCTACCCTTAACCAAGGTGGAGTCGGCGGGCTTGCGCCGTCTCCGAGATGGTACGGGAGATATTACGTTCCTGCCGTTGGAAGGTACGAAAGTTTACTGGCTCATGCTTTGGCCACACGTCCGACCTTTCAATTTCCGGCGAGTACAACCGTTGCTTAGGGGTATACAGGATCCTGATTCGGTTGCACGGCTGCTGGTTAATGTCATTGAGGAAATGCGCGAGACGTCTAACGATGAGCTTGAAGCGGCAGAGATCGCTGCGGTTTAACAAACGCTAGTTCACAACTAGCTGGGGGGATAATGTGGGTTGGCCCGGATTGTTATTCGGGGTGCTTCGGCACCCTATCTTTTTATTGGTGGCGTTACTGGTACTGGCTTGGTCACTCATTGCCGTAAATGACCGGGGCTATCAGGGCCCGCCGCAAAAACCCGATGTGCGGATCGTTGCCAGCGTTACCTTGAAAGTCGTTGATGGTGACGCCGGTGGTGTGATGATTCTTCCATCGAGTGGCGCTGATCCCATTGTTCAGTACGGTGCCGGGGAGGGCAGTTTCTTCCGAGGTGTCATGCGCACTCTTGTCCGCGAACGCTCTGCTCGTTCCATCATCGACAAGCCCGAATTCGTTCTCGAGTTAACGTCACAAGGTGGTCTGATTTTGGTGGACGAACTCACGGGTTACTGGATAGCGATTGAGGCATTCGGCCCCGATAATTACCGTGAATTTCGATCCATCTTTGATAAGGCTCGCGAATCGTCGCTTGTCGTGGCGGATAGAAACTAAGTCATGTTTTGGCCTGCTTTAGCCACTGCTGTGTCCTCATGGTGGCTACTTACAGGGCTCGCCCTTTTGTTGGCTCATCAATCGGGGAAGCGCGCTCGCGCCGGATTTATGTTGGTCTCGGTACTGGCACTGGCTGCATTAATCCTGGTGCCCTTTAACGCAAGTTTAAACACCCCAATGGCAGCCGCGATCGGTTTTATTTTAGGGTTGATTATCTGGTGTTGGTTAGAAATCAGCTATTTGCTTGGATACGTAAACGGACCTAACCACCAGCCGTGCCCCCCGCAACTCACAGTCTGGGATCGCTTCAAGGGCGCTGTATCCACAACTATTTATCACGAGGCTTGTGTGTTGGGCGCCGTTGCATGTCTTGCTCTGATTAGTGTGACGGAACCCAATCCCACCGCTTTTTATACGGTGAGCGTCCTTGGGTTGATGCGCTGGAGTGCCAAACTCAACTTGTTTTTTGGTGTTCGGGCGTTCAACGAACGCTGGTTGCCAGATCACTTGAATTACCTGATTTCGTATTTGAGAACCGATCGCTTGAGTGCTTTTTTGCCTATCTCGACCGCAATCGGTTTTTTTGTGACCTACCTGATTTTTAAAAACGCGACGACTGTCCCGGATCTCACACAGCAACTATCGCTTTATTTGGTCGGAAGTTTGATGCTTTTAGCGTCAATTGAGCACTTATTTCTTATGTTTCCGGTAAATGAGGCTGCTTTATGGCGCTGGGCCCGTGCCAGCGAGCCGCAATTACGGGCAGTTCGGGTCGAAAAAGATGAGATCTGAGCGCGTTTTTTGTCTTCTTTTCGTCCAACTTTCCTTGACGGGGTATATTTCGAGGAATAGTGTAAGTCCGTGGGAATGATTTTATGTTCCCGACTGACTGGTGCTCCTGTAGCGCTTCCGTTTGCGGTCTTCGGTCGACGACACCGGTGAACCCAGCCAGCGACTAACGCGGTACGGAACGGGGTGCGCACTACATGACATGGTCGAATCAAAAGCCACCGGGCTTAGATGACATCTTCGATCGACGTGGTAGCCCGCACGCAATAGCGGGGGACACCATTGCAGTGGTCGACAAAAACGCGCATTTGTCGCTCTCAAATGCGTTAGGCCAGAGCAAGGCCACAACGGCAGCGCTTTACGTTCATATTCCTTTTTGCCCTAGTCGCTGCCTTAGCTGCGACCACCTTACCATTGTGGAGCACGATCATAAGGTCATGGATCGATACTTGGCTCATCTGCATGATGAGTTAGCGTTGATAGCCGGGCAGTCTCGCGTGCCTTTGCAGATAAACCGAATTCATATCGGTGGTGGTTCGCCGAACTATCTTGACGATGTCCAACTCGCTAGGCTCATGGCGACTATTCACGGCGCTTTTGATGTGGCAGCTGAGGCGGATATCTCTATGGAAATTAATCCTAGGAGGACGTCTCGTTCGCAACTCGACTTAATTCAGGGCCTTGGTGTGCAGCACCTGCATCTGGAGGTTAGAGATGTGGATGCTAATGTCCAGAACGAGCTGGGAAGAACACAGTCGTTTAGCCTCCTAGAGGACGTCTATAGCGTGGCGCGCGATATGAAGTTCGCCACAGTCAATATGGACTTGGTCTTCGGTCTTCCGGGTCAAACGTCAAAGTCGATCAAAAACAGCGTTGCAATGATCGCTGAATTGGCGCCGGATATGCTGGTTTGTCAACAGTACACTAGGCGACCCCAACAGTTTCCTCATCAGGCAGCGCTTGACGATGATGCTATGCCCAGTCTGGCTGAGAAGCTCGCGATTTTTAATGCGGTGGCGGTGGGTCTCGAGAGCGAGGGTTATGAGTGGATTGGGTTGAACGCATTCGTGCGATCTGGTCATGCGCTCAGCGAAGCGCAAGCGAATGGAACATTGAGGTTCAGCGCATTTGGTTATAGCGAGAACGAGGTGTCTCAGGTCCTTGGTGCTGGACTCGGTGCAGTCAGTGAAGTAGGCGATGTTGTGGCGCAGAACTTTGTTGATATTGACGCGTGGCAGATTGCTATCGGTCACGGTCGCCTTGCAACTCAAGCACTGATTGAGACCAGTGAATTTGAAGTCGCCCGTCGTTCGGTGATGCGTCGATTAATGTGTAACAGTGAGGTACCCATATCGTCAGTTGACCAACCCGACGTGTTGACGCTCGTTGAGTCGCTGGAGAATCAGGGTTACACAGAACAGCGTGATGCATTCATTTATCTGACAGAGCTAGGGCGGATGGCGCTTCCGCATTTCTGGTCAGATTCGTCGCCAAGGTTCCGCTGGCTATAAGCGATTTAGGTCTCAGGCACTGAGGGGCATCTGCCCGCTAAACTCATCTTTAATGCGTTTCCACTCCATGGCGAACCAGGGAGTTGTCTGTACGTTGTCGTTATTGAGCCATTCATCCACTGTATCGACGGAGACCCATGCGGTCGCTGCAATCTCGGTGGGGTTGAAGTCTGGCTCTGGCCTGCCTGTCACGTTTCCAACAAACACGGAGCACAACTCGTGTTCACTGCCAATATCATTGAAAAAGGCGTGATATTGAAACTTGAAGAGGAATGTTAGTTGGGACTCCAAGTTGAGTTCCTCTTTGAGTCGTCGCTGGGTTGCCTGAGTTAGGGACTCCCCTCGTCTGGGGTGGCTACAGCAGGTGTTTGACCAGTACTCAGGCCATAGTGGTTTAAGCGAACTTCGTTGCTGAAGCAGTACCTCGCCCTGATCATTGAATAAAAAAATTGAAAACGCTCGGTGCAAAACACCATTGCCACGATGCGCAGCTGCCTTCTCTTCAAAGCCTACGACAACATCATCGCTGTCAACGAGCATTAGCGGCTCATTGTCGAAAGATACGATGTTGGATGTCTCTGCCATAGCGCCAGTTTAAAGTGGTTTTGTTGTGTGCGTAAGAAAATAAAAAGACCCACTCCTTGGGGAAGGACATGTGAACTGAGCAATTCGGGTGGAGATCAGCGATCGTAGCTCTGGGGGCAGGGTGATCGCGAAGTCCCGATTGGGTTCACATCGCAGCGTCTGGGGGCAGCCGGTGCGTGGGTCGAAAACATCGGAGCCCCTTTCAGGGCCCGATTCTATGACGGTACTTACTGCCGTGAGGGAGGGAGTGCCTCCGCCATGGCCGCAGGTGCCGCATATGGACCATCGATCCAGTTGTACTTCGCAGAGCTCAACAGGACGAAGTGGATCAGTACAGCTACTGAGAACAGGAAGACACCCTGCGCTACCAGTACCCGACGTGGATCAAAGATCTTCCAGATCCTTGAGAAGGGTTGCGTTAAGATCATTTCATCTCTCCATTTGCAATCACGACAAGCCCGTCAAGCCGGACAGTCGCTTGGTTAAGGTGATAGCCTCGGATTACATTCCGAACCAGGGCTGCCACTTCCATACAAGCACGTGAGCTACGCTTGCGATAAGCACAAACGTCCACATGCCTTTTTCGTAAGACCGCATGAACTCGCTAGCTTCGCTAGCTGTGAGTCCTGACATGCCTACATTTTCATCACTCATGGTTTTACCTCCCATGTAGTAGTTCGCGATCTGTCGCAGCTCGGTAAAAAATACCTTGATACGACGCCCTTCACCGGAGCTAGGGTGAAAACACCTTGGTTCCGCTGATCTTCCCGGAGAGACGTCTGTGTAAGCACGCAACCCCAAGGAGATAAGTCCACACCGTTGTGTGGTTGCGAGGGCAGGGCAGATGCCCTCGCTGTTTTATTTATTCACCCTCCGCCGGGTTTTCTATTGGTCACCACCTGTTGCCATGTCAGCCATATCACTGGCGTCGGGCGTTTCACTCGCTTCTTCAGCGGCCGCTTCAGGCTCTGGTTGCGCAAGACGAGCAAGGTTTGGGTAGTCCTTGATCATGTTGGCGCCCAGTAGCGGCTTGTAAGCACCCTGGTGGCAGGTTTCGCAGTTCACTTTCTGCGCATCACCCAGCTTTCCAAGACGGTGAGGCGGCAGCCAGTCGGTCGTGGGATCAACGTAGTCGTTATTCATCTCACGGACCATTCGGATACCGTGCCAAGCTGTCACGCGCTGAGGAGAGCTCTCCTCCCAACGGGAGAAGGCGCGCGAGTTGTGGCAGTAGGTGCAGTTCACGCCTAACGCACTGGAGAAGTGCATCATGAGGCTGTACCCCCACTCAGACTCTTTAAGTGATACACCGCCCTCATCACGCAGGGCAGTTGTGCCCGCATGACGCCCGTTCCTTGCGTCGAGTAAGTAAGGTGTAAAAGGATCAACTGGCAACGATGACAATCCTGCAGCGACTGAAGAAACGTTTTGCATCTGATTCTTCATACCACCCGCGACCTTATGGCCAGGATTGATATTCCAAACGTACTCAGGCACGTTTTTCCCGCGGTGACAGGTGTAGCAAGTGACACCCGCGCCACCGACGTGTTGGCTCCAGTTTTCATTGGCGTTCTGAGTCATCTGGATCATTACGCGTGCTACCTTTTTGGTGTAGAGCGTGTCTGCTGCGAATCCTTCACCCGCAACGTGACAGTAATTACATCCTTCCTCCGGTGAGACCCACTCGGTAATGGCGGCCATAAGACGTGTGAACTCACCCACCGATAGGTCACCGAGAACCTGAACGTTTTGATAAACGTCCTTGGACTTGGGTCCGACAGCAGGAACCGCGGGCAGCGCCTCGGGAACGATATTACTTGCGTCCAGCTCGCTCAGAGTGTCGGGGTTGTAAAGACCCTCCATACCTGTGCCACGGTAGCCCCATTGAGTTGATTCGGGTGGTGGCATTTCACAGCCACCGAGCAGTAGCGCCATACCCAGACCAACAGTTGTAAATAGTTTGGTCGTTAGCGTTTTCATTGTGCACCCTCAGTCAGTAGTGGATCGACGACCGCTTCGCCAATCATTGGATAAGTGGGTACGAGACCGTGCTTCATACCCCACAGATACCAGTTCTCTACAACGGTTCCTGTGAGGAGGATGCCGATACCGCCCGTGACACAGGTCAGCACACCGAACCACCATGCCCACTTGTGGATGGATTCCATTGAAGCGTTGAAGCCCATGGTCCATCTCCAGAAGAGAGCACCGCGCTCTGCGGCTGTACCACGATCGGTGATTTGATCGATTTCACGGTCTGCGCCATAACGGCTAGTCGCCAAAATAGTGGCTCCGTGCATCGCAAATAAGACCGCTGATCCGTATAGGAAGAAAATGCTCCACATATGGAATGGGTTGTAGAAAAGGTTCCCGTAACGCAGTGAGAATGCGGCTGTCCAGTCCAGATGTGGGAAGATCCCAAATGGTACGGCTTCAGACCAGCTTCCCATCAGAACTGGGCGAATGAAGCCCAGGACCAGGTAGAGCCAGATCGCAGCGGCAAATGCCCATGCCATCTGATTACCCATGCCGTAGTTATTAGCGAGCGCAAACGTTCGCCACCACCAGAGCATGATAGAGAGCGTCAGGAAGGCGCCTGCTATCAACCACCATCCACCATCATTCAGTGGTGGGAAGGAGAGACCGTATTGAGGGCCAGGAGGCTCGAGCGCCAACCAGAATAACTGGCGAACAAACTCTATGGGATCCCAGTTCACAGAGGCGAACATGTTCAAGCCAATGATGAGGAAGGCAATTGTACCGGTGAAAAGTGCAGCGACACCGAGAGGGCCAAGGTAGATCGGACCAATCTGCGCGTCACCCAATTTGCCCATCAAGTAGCTGTGAGTCAGCACGCCCGAGCGGTCATCATGGGTGTTTTCGACGGGGACGCCCGCGTAGTCAGGTGCTGCCACCTGCACTGTTGTAAAGATATTTTGATATTCAATCATCGTAGTGGTCCCCTTATCAGTACCAGATAGGCAGCGTTAGCCACCAGTTCCACCATTCAGGCCATCCCTTCGTCCAGAAAGGCCCACTAAGGACGATGCAGACCGCACTCCAGAACGCTGCTGAGATAGCAACGAAGGTACCCAGACGGTGAATACCAAGGGCGCCGATGGAGTAGCCAATGTCATCTCGGAAGTAGGTGTTTTCATGCTCACCTGTCTTCACGGTCTCGCCAGCGCGTGGATTGGTTGCCATTAGGATCAACGACCCGTGCATCGACAAGGCCAAAGCTGTGGTAAAGAAGAAGGTCACCGCCAGCATGTGCGCTGGGTTGTAATGGAAGTGCAGGAATTGATAGCCGACGTTCGACACCCAGTCGAGGTGACTCATGATGCCGTAGGGGAAACCATGACCCCAGGCACCAAGAAGCATGGGACGAATAATGACAAGCGTCACGTAGGCCAACACAGCAAAGGAGAAGGCGAAGGGGACATGCAAGCCCATACCGAGTTTTCTCGATATTTCGACCTGACGCAGAATCCACGAAACAAAGGCACCTGTGGCACAAATCGTTATGATTTGCCAAAGTCCGCCCTCCTTCAACGGAGCCAATCCCAATCCGTAAGACAGATCAGGTGGCGCGATATTAATGCGCCAGATATTCCACGTGTCGCCCAGGGCTGCACCGTAGAAAATTAGCGCTGTTCCAGTGACGGCAAAGAACAGGGTCGTAATCCCGAAGAATCCGACATAGAACGGCCCCACCCAGAAATCGAAAAGATCTCCGCCGAGAAGGGTACCCCCCCGGACTCGATACTTTTTCTCAAAGCTCATCATCGACATTGCATACTTCTCCCTTCAGAGCGCAAAACGCTCCTTCCTTCCAGCCCGCGGTGGCTACTTGGGCTGATTTATCTATCTCCAGGCCCTGCGGCCTGGAGCCACACTTCGTTAAATCTTCATGAAGGCGTAGGGCGCCACGCTATGCGCTGCCCGCTTAGCCTCCTGCCAACAGTTCAGTTCGTGTTGCCGAACCAACTTCACTCGTCTAATTACTGCCTGCCCCAAAAACCACACGAAGACAGTGATAAACAGCAGACGAAACTGCAGGTGTTCCCAGACAGTTTTGCGCTCTGTGTGTCGCTTGTTTGTGGTCATGCTTCCTCCCGTCATCGGCGTTTGCCGTGCCGCGTTGTTGTAATTCTTCTCACTCATGCAGCGCTCCCGAGTTGGAGCTCATGGCTGGCATCTAAAACGTGCACTGAGTTCACTGATTCGGCGTTATCGGCTCGCGCGGCTTGTTCTGACGCGTCTCGCAAACGCTTTGCGGCTGATATCCGGACTAAAATGGGTTGCTGCTCAATAATTTGATCGAGCAGCGCCTGTGCGTCCTCTTGCCATGCGAGGCTTGCGCGAGCAGGTGTTGCCACGGTTTCATCGAGCTCGGTGCCCAAAGGCAAAATATTAAACAGGGCATCGAATAGGGCGTTGCAGACTTCTTGAATGAGATAGCAAGCGCCGGCATACCCCATGAAGGGTGTGCCTGTATGTCGTCGAATAATGGTGCCGGGCAACGAGGCGGGGATGAACATGCTTCGTCCACCTGCCTCAGCAGCGTACATGCGCTCGTTATAGCCACCGAAGACAATTAGTGGGCCCGTTTTGTGGATTGCGTCACGAACCTCTCGGTTGTCCGGCTTTACGCCCGCTTTGCGTGAGAAATGGAAGGCGCAAGGTAGACCTAGGTCTTCCTCGAGGAAGTGACGTAGGCCTCTGGTGTAGGTCTCTGTTGCAACAACACCGAAGCTGGCGGTGGCAAAGAAATCCTGCGTGACGGAGCGCCAGAGGTCCCACACGGGCTTCAACGTCGTCATTTTCTCTTGCGCAATAAAGGGCTCAGGATCAATGTCGAGAAGTTCACCGAGTTTTCTAAGGAATTTTGTGGTGCTGTCGAGACCAATGGGCGCCTGAAGATAGGGCTTATCAAGGGTCTCGCATAATTTACGCCCAAATTCGCGGTACATGCAGATATTAACCGCTGCATCATCGAGTTTGGGGATCTCGTTCAGATGGCATCCCAATGGGAAGACCATATTGACCTCTACACCGATACCGGCGAGGAGTCTTTGTATTTCTGCTAGGTCAGACCAGGTATTGAAGTAGCCGTAGGCGGGTCCAATGATATTGACCTTTTTGTTCTGGGTCTTCGCTTCAGATTTCTTCGCTTTGCGCTTTTTGGTGGCTCCGTATTGCTCCCACAGCCAAACCAAGGCGCGATCAGCACTCTGCCATTGATCTTCGTCAATGGTCCGTGGCAAGAACCGTTTAATATTGGTGTCTTCTGGTGTGACACCGCCACCAATCATCTCAGCAATGGATCCAGTGACAACTACCGATGGCTTTTTAGCGTCAAGCGTGCGGTGTGCCCTACGTAGGGCACCCTCAGTGCCGTGTTGGCCAAGTTCCTCTTCGGCAAGACCCGTGACAACAATGGGTAGTTCGTGTGGTGGTAGGCCGTCGGTGTAGTGAAGCACCGAGGTCACCGGAAGATTTTCACATCCCACGGGTCCATCAATGATGACCTGCAGGCCCTTTACCGCAGTGAAGACATAAACAGAGCCCCAGTATCCTCCGGCGCGATCGTGATCAAGTACTAGCATCAGCAGGTACCTCCCACACCGGTTTTCGCTATGATTTCTGGCGTCCAGACACCGCTTGTTGGGCCGTCACCGACGCCCTCAAAGAACTCCTCCATGGCAATCATGCGAGGCTGATTCGCAAGTGCGGAATTGATGACTTGCGCTACAGATCCGGCACCTGCCGCTCCCATGAGGGGGCGTGCAGAGATCAAATTGGTAAAGTAAAGACTCGGAATAGAGCGCTCTTTTGCCTTCTGGACGATCGGTGTCGTGCCAATCACTAGATCGGGTTTGAAGGCTTCCATTGCGATCAAGTCATCTTCGAGCGATGCCCTGAACTTGACTGAAACACCGCGGGCCTCTAGCCACTCAGCGTCCACAGCCGAAAATTCAGTTTTGGGGCAGGCTGAGCCCACGTAAGCGACGTCAGCGCCACTTTCTATTAGCAATCGTGCCACGAGAAGTTCCGAACCTTCATAGCCAGATAGCGTGATCTTGGCGTCAATAGGGTTGTTGTCGAGCGCCGCACGGATAGCACTTTTCTGTGTACTAATGGCGGCGTCGATGGAAGCGCGGTCAGTGCCGAGGAGTTCACCCATGGCCTCAAGCCACGCTGCCGTGCCCTCTACGCCGACTGGCGCGGAGCCAAGCAAAGGGCGTCCTGCCGCTCTGAACTGACGGGCAGTTGCGGCGTAAAACGGATGAATCATCGCAGCGGCTTTGCAATCAAGCGCGGCATATAGTTCACGCCACTCGCGAGTAGGGACCACGGGTCCTGCCGCGGCTCCGAGGGAGTCGAGCAGACGATCGATGGTGATGGCGTCTACCGGGAACATTTCGCCGACCAGAGCCACCGTTGCCTTGTCCCGTTGTGACTCAGTTTGCACGGGCCGTGCAACGGGTCCAGCCTGGATTTCGGAACGAGCATATTCCAGCATCGCTCCGGCAAGGACGTCCTTGGCTTCAGCATGTGTAGGCACGCCGAAACCGGGAACATCAATCCCGACGATGCGCACTCCGTTGATCTCCTTTGGGAGCAGATCAAGCGGTACGCCCGATGCGGTAGGAACGCAGAGATTGATCACTACTACGGCATCGTTCGTCTCAGGCTCGGCTAACTCGTGCACCGCCTCCCGAATATCTTCGAACAGTTTGCCTGTCACCAATGACTCGGAATCGAATGGAACGTAGGCCACCGTTCGTTTGGCGCCATAGAAATGAGAGGTAAAGGTTAGACCGTAGACACAGCAGGCTGAGCCCGAGAGAACCGTTGCTGTGCGGCGCATCCGCAGGCCTATGCGTAGTGATCCGAAGGCCGGACACATGCTTTGGGGCTGATCATGAGGCCCCTTAGGATAATCCTCAGCAAACTGCGCCAGTAGCTCGGTTTTACCCGACGCACTGGCAGCCGCAGCTAACTGCTCCGCTCCAGCGTGGCAGCCCAGATCTTTTGTCTCGATGATGTCGGCTTCAGACGCTGTCATAGACAACCTCGAGGGACGGCTTGTTGAGCGCCTCGACATCACAAAGATCGGAAAGGGTTGCAGGTTGCAGCACCACATCTCTACCTACTTCATCACCGTCAAATAGTGACAACAACTCGTCTTGCGTCATCGGCGAGGGGCGATGGGGTGGCGATTCAGCGGCGTTTTCCGCCAGTTCGGCAAATAGAGGTCCCCAATCACCAGCGGGGTGCCCAATAATCTCGTAGCTCGCGCTTTTACGACGGATATCCTCATTGGCCGGAATTGAAGCGAGTTCCGGGATACCCACAGCCTTACAGAAAGCTTGCGCCTGACCCGTGCCGTCGTCTTTGTTAGTGACCATGCCGGCGACACCGACGTTGCCGCCGAGTTTTCGGAAGTATTCGACGGCAGAGCACACATTGTTGGCGACGTAGAGCGATTGCAGGTCATTTGAGGCGACGACAATCACCTTCTGGCACATATCGCGTGCTATCGGTAATCCAAATCCGCCACAGACTACATCGCCTAGGAAGTCGAGCAGGACGTAATCGAAGTTCCAGTCATGGAAGCCGAGCTTTTCGAGCGTTTCGAAGCCGTGAATGATGCCTCGTCCGCCGCAACCTCGACCGACTTCTGGACCGCCAAGCTCCATGGCATAGACACCGTCTCGCTTAAAGCAAACATCTTCGACACGGCACTCTTCGCCCGCTGCCTTCTTCGCAGAGGCTGTCTCGATGATGGTGGGGCAGGCTTTCCCGCCGAAAAGAAGTGATGTCGTATCACTTTTCGGGTCACAGCCAATCAGCAATACCTTTTTGCCTTGCTGCGCCATCATGTAGCTCAAGTTGGCAAGCGTGAAACTCTTTCCGATGCCTCCCTTGCCATAAATAGCAATGATCTGGGTTCCTTCAGCGTTGTCTGCTGACGTGGCGAGAAGGTCTGCCCTTTCTCCGCTCGCCTCGAGCCCTGGATCGTATTCTGTCGCCGTTGCAGTTGTGCTCATGTCGATCTCCAATCGATGACCATTTTTAGGCAGCTACTGTCATTAAAGGCCCGGTCGTAGGCCTGCGGGGCCCGTGTCGCGGGTAAGACATCTGTTATCAACTGGGAGAAGCCCAATGTGCCATCGGACGCCAGTCGTGCTGCTTCTTTTAGGTCTTGTGGTTGCCATTCCGCACTGACTAAGAGATTGATTTCCCTCATAAATGCAGGTGGAAAGTCGAATGTGACGGCGGACGAGTAAAAGCCTGCCATCACTATGGTTGCGCCGGGCTTGCAACGAGTAATCATCTGATTCAACGCATCTGCGCTGCCGCTGACATCACAGACCACTGAATAGTTGTACCGCGGGTCTTGGCTCGCGTCGTAGACCGCATAGTCGAGCCCGGCGGGACGACGAGCAGGGTCGCGTTCCCAAACCGTAGGTGTCGTGCCATGAATGATGCGTGTTAGTCGTGCGAGGAGTTGTCCGAGGACCCCGTGACCTACGATGAGCTCAGGCGGACCTGTCTGTTGACAGCGACGCAACGCATGTAAAGCAGTGGCGGCCAGAGCAAGCAACACTCCTTCGCTGCCGAGTTTTTCGGGAAGTGGTATGAGTCGATTCTGGGGGCAAATAATGTGCCGTGCACTGCCTCCGAATAAGTTTTTGGCATCGGTGAACCCAATACTTCCGGGCGCAAAGACATAGGTACCCGGGCGTAATTCCGATCCGTTTGGTGATTCGACTACTTTACCGACCGTTTCGTAACCCGGAATCAGTGGGTAGCCAAGCCCTGGAAAAGGTGGCATCTCGCCTGTCAGCATGAGGCGTTCCGTGCCAGTGCTAATACCAGACCAGTCAGATTCGATGAGACACTCATTTGCCGCAGGTGCACGCAAAGAAGCCTCTCGGACTTCTAATAAGCCGGGCTTCTCAAAAATAACCGCTGTTGTCTTCTTATAGGTCACGGTTTTATGGCCTCAATTCCTAGCCGAGTCCGCGCTAGGCCTGTCTAAAACAGTTACGTCTTATGTGTCAGTTTAATAATACAAACAAAAGTGTCAATAAAAAATGACATTTGGTTTTTTTGCTGTGATGACGCGGACTAAAGCGGGTATATGCGTACGCTTTTCATTAATTCCATGAAAGCCCGCGCGCTGTAATGCAGCCTTTAGTTCTCCGTAGGTTCTGGGTCTGCCGCTACCCATGGCCCATAGATAAAACCCAAAATAGGTATGCCCGATGGATTCGGCGTTCCGTGTGCCGGCCATGGGTTCAGCAATGATGAGCTCACCACCGTTTGGCAAGGCATCGAAGCAACGACTTAGTAGTCGGTCCACGGGGGCATCGTCATGATCATGAAGGATGCGCACTAGGCTTATGGTGTCGAAAGTTTTGGGAATGGAGTCCTCAAACATATTTCCTGACACGACCTCCATTGTTCCGCGATGTCGCGGCGAAATGGCGGCGATTACCTGGGGCAAGTCGAAAATGGCGGTCGAGGCTTCCGGAAATCGCTCGGAGGCAAGCCGAGCAAACGTACCTGTACCGCCACCAATATCGAGTAGTCGCTGCCCAGGTTTGAGCTTAATAGCGTCTAGAATATGGTTTGCGATGAGGTGCTGGGAATCCGCCATCAGCTCGCTGTAGCGCGCCGCAGCAACCGGGTCGTTATGATCTCCATCGACATAGGGCCAATAACCGCGCAGAGCGGCACCTTCCCTGGCGCGGAGTAAGTGTGCTGGGTCAGCCATGTCGCGATACAGCAGATCGTGGTGCCGAAGCATGCTCTGCACACCCGGGTTGCCATGAATAGATGCGCCAAGCTCTCCGAGTGTCCAGGTGCGGGCGTCGACTTCTTGAAGTAGATCAATCGCTGTCGCTGCGTTAATCAGCGTCAGTGCAGCGTCCGGTTCAAGTTCACAGGCACGTGCGATCTCGTCGAGAGTGGCTATTCGGTCTTTCAAGCACTCTAGTAAACCTAGCTTGTAAGCCGCGCTGAGCGTCTGGGAGTAAACAAAGCCTGCGAGAATATGATGAAGGTCAGTCGCACGTGTTCGGGCGATGGCTTGTGCTATTGGCAGCCTTGCAGCCCATTTCTGGAATGTCTTGCTTCGAAGCATCCGGTTTCGCCAAAGCAAAAAGCGGGCGTAGCGCCCAGAGGGTCTGTCCTTCGAGTCGCTGTATTTGGACTCGGTAGTGGAGGGTATGGCCATTACGCGGCCACTTGCGCAATCTTCTCGGGTACAAATCGGCTAGCCTGCGCGTGCACCAACTTCTGGAGCATGTCGTGTCCAGCACAGGCTGGCATGCTGTCTAGACCGGCCTCCAGGCATTCTTTTAGCCGTGCGACGGCTCCCTCGAGCCCGAGTTCGCGAACCGCGCTAGGCCGATCAAGCTTCACATCGATACCGGTTGGCTTGCCCAATGTGTCGGGATCGGAGACAGCGTCCTTTATATCATCCGCCACCTGATAGGCTTCCCCAATACTTGCTCCCAAATTGACCCATGGACCTGGATCAACGCCCGCAGCAGCGGCTCCAGCGCAAGTAGCAGCAATGAACAGCGCCCCAGTTTTAGCGCGATGGTAGCGAGATAAATCAACCCGTTGCTCGCATTCCCAAGCCTGTCCAGCACAAATGCCATGAGGTGCACCTACGCCACGTGCCACAATTGTGGTGACAAGGGGGACACGCTCTGCGCGAACTGATTGCACCGCGTGTGCTGAAAGCGTTTGAAATGCCGCAACAATTAGGGCGTCACCGGTTAGGACCGCGATGCGCTCTCCAAACTTGGCATGAACCGACGGTTTACCGCGTCGCTGAGTCGCGTCGTCAAAACAGGGAAGGTCATCATGGACCAGGGACGCGCAGTGAAGGAGCTCAACGGCTGTGGCCGCGGCATTCGCAAGGCCAATATCGCTAGAGTTATTCGCTAGCGCAACGGCCTTACACAGTTGGGGCCTGACGCGTGCGCCGCCCGGAAAAACGGCGTAGTTAAGTGCCTGAGCAAGTAGGGGTGGGCATTGAGCAGTTGCATGTTCTGCCATTGCCTCTTCTATGTATTGCTCGCAATCCAATAGCGTTTTTTCCATGGCAGTCACCATACTTGTATGTGTTGTTTTATTTATACATTATATTTGTCTATATTAGTTGACACATTACGCCGATCTTGCACACCCTGCAAGCAATGCGCGGGAGATTCGCCATGGAGCAACCACTGCTGTCGACATCGGGAGGTTTGGGGTTCGACTTACCTGTTTCAAACAACGGCTATCGCTGGTGGTATGTCGATGGATTCAGCGAATGCGGATCACACGGCGTGACACTGATATTTTTCATAGGTACGGTGTTTTCCCCGTTTTATGCCGCTGCAAGAAAGAAGGGTGATGCTGACCCCCGCGAGTTTGTTTGCGTGAACGCGGTTTTCTACGAGCCAAAACAAAAACATTGGGCGATGACAGAACGTCGGGCACGCGACCTTCAAACATCGACGTCGATGCTCAAGATCGGTCCATCATCAATGTCATTCGATGGCGAGAGGCTAACGGTCGATCTCAATGAGCGATCAGCGCCATTCCGCAGAGCGATTAAGGGAAAGGTTATAGTCGACATGCCTGCCGTTACCGATCGTTGTTACACACTGCACTCAGCAGGTCAGCATCGATGGTGGCCAATTGCACCAACCGCACGTGTAAAGGTGTCGCTTGATGCACCGAACGTGCGGTGGGAGGGTGCAGGTTATGTTGATACGAATGGCGGCACTGTAGCGCTAGAAGATACCTTTACCGATTGGCACTGGTCTCGGGCCGATATGGGGCCAGAAAATTGTCGCATCGTCTATGAGGCACACGCAAGAGACGGTGAGACTTGTCTCATGACGCTGTTCGGCGGTCCCAAAACAGGAATGGCGTCAGAGCATTCGCCGCCTCGCCGTGATTTAACTGCGGGGCCGATTTGGCGTGTTTCTCGCCCTGCAAGGAGCCATCAGGGCTTTAATGTCGAAAAAACACTTGAAGACACCCCTTTTTACACGCGTAGTCACCTACATGATGCCTCCGGAAACAGCGTGATGCATGAGAGCTTGGATTTAGATCGTTTTGCTGCGCCGTGGGTTCAGCGGTTACTGCCGTTCAGGATGCGTAAGATCTTCTACGGTCTAGCGAATGCGGGCGATTCGCGCGTCACGGTCCCTTTCACTAAGAGTCTCAAATAGATCAATTATCCAGAGCGTTCTTACCTTAAAAGGATCGGACTTGATGGCAGGTGCTACACCGCCTGACGCAACCACGGCATCAATAAGAAACTGATTTTGAGGTAGGGCGGGTGTGTCTAAAGCCTTGCTCCTTGGTTGCGCGAAAGCGATAGCCGAGGTAAGCAACGCAAATTTTTTCTTGGTGTCGACAATGGCGCGTTGATCAACCGAATTATAGCCATGCTCACCTACTTTCTGACCAATAGCGGCGTAAAGCTTTCTCGCCGCACGAATGCCGGGTTGATACTTTCGAGGCAGCTGCGAAATGCCATGGTCTGCGCGTTTGTACAGCCAGTCCGCGCGCTCCAAAAGTCGCTGTGTTACTGCGCCAACACCCTCTGAGTAGGTCGGATTTGCGAGCATCTCATCAGTGTCCACGCCTTCTGCCTTCAGCTCGTCCATGGGGAGATAAATTCTACCCAGCTGCGCGTCTTCACCCACATCCCTCGCGATATTGGTCAGTTGCATTGCTGTGCCCAAGTCAGCGGCTCTTGCCAGTGTCTTGGCGTCTCGAACGCCCATGAGTACTGACATCATGACGCCAACAGCGCCGGCGACACGGGCGCTATAGTCATAGACATCTTCAATCGAGTGATAGAGCTTCCCTTCCGCGTCCCAGGCGAAACCTTCAAGTAAGGCGTTCAATAGCGCTCTCGGCATTTGATAGGTGTGAACAATTTGCGTCAGGACTCGATCGGTTGCTACATACTGCGGCTTTCCTTCGTAGATGCGGTCGAGTCGATTGTGCAGTAGCTCCAGTGCGCGCCTCGGATTTTCCCCTTCATCCACTAGGTCGTCGGCTTCTCTACAGAAAGCGTAGAGGCCGCAGGCTGCGTGCTGCATCACGGAGGGCAGCAAATGCGACGCAAAATAAAAGGAGCGTGACCCGTGTGATAGCTGCTGTTTACACAGCCCCATATCAGTGCTGGGAGTCGGTAAAAATTTATCGACTTGCATAGGTGGGCGCTTCAATCAGTCCGTCAATGACTTTGGCGGAGGAGAGCACGGCTGGCATACCGGCTCCCGGGTGAGTGCCAGCGCCAACTAAATAGAGGCCGTCAACCTCTTCGCTTTTATTGTGAGGCCTGAAGTAGGCGCTTTGGGTAATGCGTGGCTCCAACGAGAATCCCGCACCTTTCACCGAGTTGAGGCGATTCTGGAAATCGAGGGGCGTCAGCATTAGTGATGTGGCGAGGTTAGCACCCAAGTCAGGCAGTCCTGTTTCCTCTAGGCGCTTCTCAACAGCGCGCCGGAATATCTCGGCGTGCGTGGTCCAGTCGGTTCCAGAGTCCAGGTGCGGTACCGGTACCAGTGCGTAAAACGCATCGCAGCCCTCGGGTGCCATCGACGTATCGGTCGCGGTTGGCCTGTGCAAATACAGACTGAAATCTTCGGTGGGTTTCTTGTGTTTAAAGATGTCGGTAAGCAGTCCTTTATAGCGCGGCCCAAGAATGATTGAGTGGTGAGGTATATCGGGGTACTGCTTTTTGGTGCCGAAATACCACACAAATAAGCCATTAGAGTAATGCGCTTTATCAATCTTTCGATCAGTCCATTTGCGTTTGTGTGTTTCCGACAGCAGGTATTTGTAGGTCCATGCAGAGTCTGCATTTGATATGACGAGATCAGCTGCGATGTGCTCACCTGACTTGAGGCGCACGCCCGTGACCTTTCCATTGTCTGTGGTGATTTGGTCAACCTCACTGTTCAGCCGAATATCGCTCCCTTGTCCACGGATGAGGTTGCCTAGCGATTCGACAATGCGCCCTGTGCCACCCATGGCAGACCAAACGCCACCCGTGACCTCTAGGTGAGAGATAAGGGAATACAAACTGCTGGCGGTATACGGGTTACCGCCAATGAGAAGGGGGTGAAAGCTTACAGCCTGCCTCAATTGCTCGTTTTTGATGTATTTAGAGACCAGCGAATAAACACTTTGATCACCACGTAACCTCACTAAGTCAGGTGCGAAGCGCATGAGTTGAGCAAAGGTACTGAAGGGTTTGTCGAGCAAGGCAAAACCGACTTTATGCCGCGCTTCGCTGGCTTTTAAATAGCGCTCGTAGCCTTGAGCATCTGCTGGGTTGTACTCAAGTATTTGACGGAGGTTTTCTGACTTCTCGCTTGAGTAGTCAAAGATTCGCCCGTCATCAAACCGGATTCTGTAGAACGGATCCATGAGCCGAAGATCAACGTCATCACTCATCTTCTTGCCACAGAGTTCCCAGAGCTCTTCAAATAATTCGGGGACCGTGACAATGGTGGGTCCGCCATCGAAGGTGAAGCCGTCCTGTTTGTAGGTGTAGCCTCTACCTCCCAGCGCATCGAGCTTTTCGATAAGCGTGACGTGATAGCCTTTGGCTGCAAGACGAATCGCAGAGGCGAGGCCACCGAAGCCGCTACCTATCACAATGGCTTTTTCATGTGAATTAACTTGCTTTAGGGTATCGAAGTCCGGATGCGCTGTGTTCATCTTTGCAGACGTCTTTTGTGTCAATGTTAATTGACAGTCTATCACCGGTTTTCGGATTGCACACCCGTTAATTGAGCCGCTCCAGAAACTGATAAAACACTTGTGCGATCCGCTCGGGGTCCGCTTCATGAACCAGATGGCCCGCGTCCGCCAGGGTGATTGCCGTTGCATCTGGTATTTCGCGTGTTGCCCTATGCGCGCGAGTGGCAGGAACAATATGGTCTTTTTCGCAACCAATGAGGTGAGTTGGGGTTTTTAATTTAGGTAAGTCCTTTGCAAGCTGACTCAGCTCCCATCCCCCCATCATTCTTAAGGTGCCCTCGATGTGTTCGGGTTGGGATATCAGCGTTGTGTAGCGCTGGATCATCGGTTCCGAGATAGTGGCGCCGGTATCACGCAACGCTCTGCGTACATCGGACTCGCCGGTTCCGCGCCAGGCGAGGAAGCGAGACACCCTAGGCGATCGGCTTAGTGCACGCGCGGCTTTGAGCATAAGCGGCTCAATGAAAGCGCCGAAGGGTAGAAGGGCGCCGTTAATTGATAGTAATCCACGCGGACTGATGTTCGTATCGAGGCACATTCTGATGCCAACGGCTGCGCCTGCTGAGTGTCCAATCACATGCTCGGGTGAGATTTCTAGGTGCTTGCATAGCTCATATATAGCTCGAGCCATTGCGCTCAAAAGGTGCTCGCGTTCCTCAATGGGGTAGGTAAAGCCTTGGCCCGGGAGGTCTATCAATACGCAAGTGAATTGGCTGCTCAAACACTCAGCCATGCCCGCCATCGAGTGGGTAGATGAGCCGGTGCCGTGCAAGAGCAAGACTACTGGCCCTGATCCAATGCGTTGAACGTGCCACAGGGTGCCCGCGCATTGCACGAATTCGCTGTGCTCGCTTAGAGGCCAATCACTGGGTAAACGGTCGGGACCCATGGGTTTCCTAGCCTACGCTGAGCGTTCTGAGAGATGTATTCAGTGACTGTGCAGACGCGTTTGGAAGCGGCAGGTAGGTGGCATCTAGCGCGGTGGATAGTTCACGCGCCCGCGGACTGGGTCGAACCGCCGTGTCCACGAGAACGCCCTTAATCTGTATTTTAGCGAGTAGCTTTGCAGCGGAGAGCGCGTCTTCCGTACCTGCTGACCGGCTTTTTGTACCGTCCCGCGCAACATTGGCCGCGCCATCGGTCAGGAGTACGTAACTTGGTGTCGCGCCTGTCGCGGATACAGAACGCGCTAGCTCATGGGTTGCTTGGAGCGCGGCAGCCATCGGCGTTCCGCCCCCTCCGGGTAGTTGAGCTAAGGTGCGCTTGGCTCTGACTAGCGAGCGCGTGGGTGGTAACAGGATCTCTGCTGTATCGCCCTTGAAGGCAATCAAGGCGACTTCTGTTCTGTGGGAGTAGCAGTCAGCGAGCAGTAGTTCAATTGCGCCTTTAGCTTCTGACATGCGCTGATGCGCACTGCTACCTGAAGCGTCTACCGCAAAAATCATCACGCTGGACTTACGCTGTTCAAAGCGTTTCACGCGAATGTCTGAGGATTCAATGTATAGGCTGTTTTTTTTCTTGTCCGAGGTATCCCACATTGCTCGTACCGTTTGAAACGGTGCGGCACATCGCAGCGTGGCAGGTATATCGATGCGATGTCCGCGCTTTACATCGCCACGTCGCACGCCCACTGGGCGACCTCGTTGTCTGTCCTGAGCAAACTCACCAGCATTACCGCTTTTACTTTGACGCTGCCGGCTTTTCTCAGCGCGCTTCAACAGAATCGCCAGTAGGTCTTCAGGTAACTCAGCCATCGCGGCCTGAACCAGGTCCTCGTGGTCTTGCTCCTCCTTTTGCTGGGTTTGCTGCTCGGGCACATCTGTATGTTCTTGAATCTCGTCGGACTGTTCTGGCGGCTGAGGCTCTGCTTGTGGTGTTGGTAATTGCTGAGCTATGGGTAGGAGCACCAGTCGAATGAGAGGATGCATAACGGCCTCGTCGCTAACGGGTTTCCCACTTAACAAACTCAGGGCTTTGGCGATATCGACGGTGAATTTCAATGTGCGAGAGGAGTGTATTCCCATGGACGCCGCTAGCTCGGCCAGTCGTGTAAGGTCGTTATCTGCAACTGTCGTATGAGACAGCCGCGATTGCGCCGATAGGATGTCTGATCGAGCGTAGCGACTGTCGTCGACGCGGCGGATACTGATCTCGTCAAGAGCGATACTGAGGCCTAGTCGTTCGATAAGACCAGCTGGTGGCGATTCCTCCTCGATGCCCTCGTCCAGCGCTATCACAGTGATTGAGGCTGGGCTGGTGTGGCTGATGCCATCTCGCGCTATGTGGACTTCACCTGTATCTAGGGCGGCGCACCAATGTCCTGTAAATTCTTTGGGCAGCCGCTCGGCCATTGAGAGCGCCACAACTCGCTGATGGCATTCGGCGAGCACGCCTTGTGCCAAAACGGGCTTTCCGTGCCGCATACTTTCGGTGATATCCATGCCGCCCAGCAGACGTTCGGTGGGTGTGTTGCTGGGTACTCGGCGGGCTGGGGTTTCAGTGAAGCTGTCGAGAAGAGCGAGCCAGTAATCTCTAACAGGCCCGGGTTGCGCGCAGACGCGGATACCACCGGCTTTGTGGCGTAGAACAGCGACCAACGCCGCAGCTAGCTCGGCGTCATGCCATGCGTTCGCGGCTTCCACCTCAGGCAAGAGCGGCTTCGATAGCGCGTTCGACGCGGGCATCGGCACTGGATTCATCCATTGGATCGCGTCGCAGGCGGTGTCTCAATACGAATAGAGCGACGTATTTTAGATGTTGCAAGGTAGCTGCATCTTTTCTCTCGAGCGCAGCGAGTGCTCGCGCGCTTCGTATCAGCGTTAGCTCACCGCGTAAGCCATCAGTGCCCAGCTGTAGGCAAAGCTCGGCGGCTTTTTCGAGTACGTTGGAGGGTACATCGACAGATTCGACCACCTCTCTCGCGGCATCAATCTTGCGGCGAAGCGCGCCTTCTTTTCGGGCGAATCGCTTGCTAAAACCTTCAGGGTCATGATCAAACGCGTCGCGTAACTTTATGATCTCAACGCGCGTTGGAATATCCCTAGGTGTTCTGACATCGAGCGATAAACCAAAGCGATCCAGCAGTTGGGGGCGTAGCTCGCCTTCTTCGGGGTTGCCACTTCCCACAAGAACGAAGCGTGCGGGGTGCCGAACGCTCAGTCCCTCCCGCTCCACCACGTTTACGCCGCTTGCCGCAACGTCAAGAAGGGCGTCGACAATGTGATCCTCGAGCAGATTGACCTCATCGATATACAAGAAGCCGCGATTGGCTGCTGCTAGCAAACCGGGTTGAAATGCCTTCTCACCGTTGTGAATGGCCTTTTCAATGTCCAGCGCCCCAAGCACTCGATCTTCGGTTGCACCCAGGGGGAGATCGACAACGGGAATGGCAATCTTTCGTATCTTGAGCGCATCCGCCGACTGGCATCGGCTGCATAAGCCCTGTTTGGGAGCCTCGGGATTGCAGTTGTAAGGGCAGTCTTTAACCGCGTCGATTTTGGGGAGCAGTTGAGCCAGCGCGCGGATAGTTGTCGACTTGCCTGTGCCTCGCTCGCCAAATACCAGTACACCACCAATACTCGGGTCTACTGCCGCTATCGATAAGGCAAGCTTCATATCATCTTGCCCAACGATCGCCGTAAAGGGATACGCTACGGTCATGATTACTCCCCCAAAAAGGCTCAATTGATTTGAGCTCGCCGACGCAGGTTTTCCGAATCGGATTAGTGTCATTTTATTTAAACACATAATTTGTCAAATTTTATGTATTTTTTTGTGGCAATTGGTCTGCGCTGGATATGCGGCGTATAGAGGGTGATAGTGGTGAGAAGGCGTTTATGCAGCAGCTAGACAAAGCAATCGACAGTGATGGAGCCTTGATCGAAGATTCCGGTGACTACGAGGTTTACTGGTACTTCGACACCGAATCGGAGGGGCGTCCGCTGCTCTTTGTTCATAGCGTCAATGCGGCGCCAAGCGCCATAGAGCTCAAGCCTTTATTCCAGCACTTCAGAGCATCTAGACCGGTATTCGCGCCAGATCTGCCGGGTTTCGGTCGGTCAACGCGTCGTGTGGGCACTATGACCCCTTCGGATTTTGCAAAACAGATTGCCTGTATCATCGATGAGACGACGCCAAGTGAGCCGCCCGACGTGATCGCTTTGTCCTTGGGGTGTGAGTTCGTGGCTCGTGCCGTGGTAGAGTTCGGTGCTGCGGTGAGAAGTCTGACGTTTATTTCACCCACGGGTTTTTCTAGTCGTCAGCCGCCAACACCAAAAGCGCAAAGGCGCTTGAAGCGGCTGTTTGATTTTGCCGGCTTTGGGCGTAGTGCATTCAAACTACTGCGTCTGGAGCGGAGTATTCGCTACTTTTACGGTATGAACTTCTCGGGTTTTGTTCCCAATGAATTGGTGACTTACGCCCTCAAGACGACGCGTCAGCCCGGTGCACATGACATGCCGCTCCAATTCCTTTCAATGGGTTTGTTTACGGCGAACGCTGCCGAGTCTCTGTATTCTAAGCTCGACGTTCCGGTGCTGGTGTTATTCGACAAGGACCCCAATGTTTCATTTGAGCTGTTTGAGGAATTTGAGGCAAATCCTGCATGGCAATTTGAGCGGATAGCGCCAAGTCTTGGCATGCCACAGTGGGAGCACCCGGAGAGGACGGTGGGCGCTATCGAGACATTTTTTGGGGCGCTCTAAGCCACGGCCACACTAAGCCACGTTCAAAGCCCTGTTAAAAGCCTCGTTCTAAGCCGCGTCTTGCTGGATGCGCTGTGCCGCGATCGAGCCAGATAATGTTGCCATCGGCACGCCAGGCCCGGGGTGAGCACTGCCACCAGCAAGATAAAGCCCTTTAATCCGACTCGCGGACGATGGGAGGGTGAAGCTAGAAAACATTCCATGGGATGCTGCACCATAAAGCGAGCCGCCACTCCCGGGAAAACGTTGGTGCCAGTTATCGGGGCAGGTGGTGACACAGTCCTTTTCAGAAAAGGCGAGGTTTAAACCCCCACGACTGAGTACATCCAGTGCATTCTTGCGTTGTTGATCGAGTTTAGAGCGAGTCCATGCGCCTTGGTCGCCATCTGCCGGCGCGTTTATTAGTAATAATAATCGTTCCTGACCCTCGGTCGATATTTTTCCGTTGACGCGATCCTGGGCGCAAACATAAACGGTGGGTTCATTACAGATGGACCTGGATTTGAAAATCGTAGTGAATTCGCGCTCGTAATCCGTGGCAAAGAATACATTGTGATGATCAAGTTCGAATCCAGAGGTGTTGGCGTTAATGCACCAGGTGATAGCGGAGAGGCCTCGGTCCTGTCGCTTTCGCGTGCGTATCGATTTCACGACATCATCGCCTAAAAGTCCGTCACTTAATGCTGCTGAGTCTCCATTGAAAATAATGGCGTCAGCGGCCAACGACTCGCCGGATGCAAGCGTGACAGCCGTCGCCCGTCCGTTAGTGCAGTTGATCTTTCGGACTGGGCTTTTATAGTGGAAATGCGCGCCATGCTCTATCGCAAGGTCAGCCATTGCGTGGGCTAGCGCTCGCATGCCGCCATCGACACACCACACGCCCTGGCGCTCTACATGCGCAATTAGCATCAACGTTGACGGGGTTGATAGTGGTGATGAGCCCACATAGGTGGCGTATCGGCCGTAGAGCTGCTTCAGCCGCGGATCTGAGAAATAGTTGCCGAGTGCGCTCCAGAGTGATTGGTGCGGCGCTACTGCCAGACTCTTTAAGCCGCCATCTCGCAATAACCGGTAGCCGAGTCTTATGGGTGATGGTTGCGATGTGGCCATAAAGTTATCGCGGAGTAGGTTGTGAACAAGCTCACCATCGTCACAAAATCTACGGTAGCCCTGCGCATTACGCTCATCTGAGAAATCGGCGATTGCGTTGGCTGACTGATCTATGTCGTGAAAGAGGTCCAAATGACTTCCGTCCGTCCAAGCATGACGGGCGAGCCGGCGGCTCTCGGTCAAACGAACCCGATCATCAAAAACGGCACCTGCGCGCTTAAATAACTCATCGAACACCCAGTGCATGGTAAAAACTGTGGGACCGCCGTCGATGCCTACGTCACCCACCTGCCGTTGATGCATCTTGCCGCCAGGCTCGCCGTTGCTCTCGAACACATCGACTTTCCAGCCTGCAGTAGCCAGGTCGACGGCAGCCGACAATCCGCCTGCACCGGCGCCGACAATGATCGCTCGTTTTGTCATCAGGTGGCTTGTACTCGGCGTACTGGCGCCATGACAGCGCGCTGGTGGTAGATGATGAGAATCAGTCCGGTCACGAGCGGAATCGCCCAAAGACCTGGCGTCAGCGCAATTTCGGGGAGCAGGCGCACCGCACCAAAGGCGAAAAAGGCGGTGTAGACAGATATACCGGCCCCCACCAAAGATTTGATGTGCTCCTTGATGCGTGCTTTGGGTGATGAGGGTTTGCGGTAGATGAACCACAGGTTCGTGGCAACGGTGGCGAAACCGACGAAGGCGATGCCCATCATCATGGGTTGATTAAGCTCGATGCCGCGAATGAAGCAGTTGGCTGAGGTCACTGTTAAAACAACCTGAAGTAGAAGATTGTGCCAGGCGCCGTTCTTCTCATGATCTCGTTTATTACGCATGCAAAGCCAACCGTGCCATGCAAGGTTGATAGTGAGTGTCGCTAAATACAGCATCATCCAGCCAAAAATTCCCGAGATCATCTCGGGCTGCCGAAATACCTCATGCGTGGACAGGTGAGGGTGGGTGCCTGTTGGGTCGGCCAGCGTCGTAATGGAGATACCCGTAGCAACCAAGCCGGTGGTGAGCATGCTCGTAATAAAGATGTTGCCTGCTTGTCGATGAAGTACACCGCCTTTCTTGCCGGCAATGGGAATCCAAACAGAAATGAGTCCGAGCGTGCCGGTGATGATATGCATGATCACCAGCGATTCGAAGATGCCATGGGTCGACAGGGTCATATCCGGCCTCCATACTGTGCGTAGTGTCAATACTATTGGATAGTTTTCGTGGATGAAACACTTTACATACCACCAAAGCCCCACTCGCTTCCAGCGGTTGTCGCGTTAATCCGCTCGCTTTGGAAGGGTGATGGCAACTTATTAGAGTTGTTACCTGCCGAGGCCTATCACTTTGAGGTGGGCCATCTGGGACGTTCTCGCCGCGGTACCGTGCTCTTCAACCGGCCCTCAGCAGTGAAGGAAATCATGCGCGACGCCCAAGGCGTATTTCCCAAAAGTGACCTCATGGTCGGTGCCCTCGATCCACTCATTGGTGAAAGCATGTTTGTCACTGATGGACCGAAATGGCGTCGGCAACGCGCAATGATTGATCCTGCTTTCAGTCTGATGCGGCTGAATGTGGCTTATGGCGCCATGTGCGCCGCGACCAATGATCATGTCGCCGCTATCGATCAGCTAGCTACGGACGATACGCCATTTTCCCTTGACCTAGCCATGAGCCATCTCACAGCCGATGTAATCTGCCGGACGGTCTTCTCTACACCGCTAGCATCCAACGTCGCTAAAGAGGTATTTGACGATTTCACGCTCTTTGAGAAGTCTGTGGCGCAGGTCGATATTTTAGGGATGATCCTAAAGCCCGCATGGTCTGAAACAAAACAAACGCCAGAGGTGCTTGCTGCCTGTACGCGTATTCGTCATCACATTGGTGCGCTCATCGATACCCATTTGGATGCCGAGGCTGGTGAGTACAACGACATTGCGTCAGCAGTGATTGAAGCGAAAGACAAAGACACAGGTTTGCCATTTACACGCGACGAGCTGATTGATCAGCTGGGTGTCTTCTTCCTTGCTGGCCATGAAACCACTGCAAGTGCGTTGACGTGGGTGTTTTATATTTTGGCTGAGCGTCCCGAATGGCTTGCGCGGTTGCGAGAAGAAATCGATCCCGTGATGGGCGATGGGCAACTCACGTTCGAGGAGACCAAAAAACTGCCGTTGACACGCGCATTTTTCAAGGAAGCCTTGCGCCTGTATCCCCCGATAACTTTCGTGCCGAGAGTGGCTTTGGAAAAAGTGAAAATCGAAGGCAAGAAGTTGCCGCGTGGTGCCTTAGTTATGATTGCTCCCTGGACGCTGCAGCGACATAGCAAGTACTGGGATGATCCTCATGCGTTTGTTCCCGAGCGATTCTTACCTGAGAATGAAAAAACTCTAAATACAGGCGCGTATATCCCGTTTGGGCAAGGACCGCACATTTGCGTAGGTGCCGGCTTTGCGCAGGTGGAGAGCTTGCTCATTATGTCTCAGCTGATCAGCCGCTTTGACTTCGAACTACTCCCCGATCAGACCGTTTTGCCCGCGGCGCGTTTGACGACGAGGCCTGCGGAACAGGTCATGATGCGAGTGCGGCATCGCTCGTAAGCTGTGACTCACGCAGGGCTTGGGCGAGCCTCTGGTCGAACCGATCTACTTGGCCCTCGCAGTCTATCAGTGCCGATGTATCAAGTAGCGTGCAAAGGTATCCATGGGCATCTTGTTTGATGACACAAGGAAGCGGGGTAGGCAGTTGCGCGAGCATCTCATCAGAGATTTCGTTGCGGTGAAGCCACTCCACCTCGGGTCGATCCTCACAATAGCTGCGCCATGCCCGTTTGCCGAACGGGTTTAAACCGTGTGTGATGTCGCAGAGAGCACAGCTTCCTGTGCCCGTCAGCTTTCCTACAGCGTAAGCCAGTTCTCCGGTGACCGAGAGATCAGCATCGTAGATCGCCAGAATTCGTTCATGCATGAAGACGTTACGCGCGCCTTAATGTGTTAGATCGCAGGTCGGGGCCGTCATGACTCCACCCCGGCGCCCTAAATATGTAGTTGAGCTTGTCTCGCCAGCGCTCTGCGCGTTGCACGTCCCACCACATCGATCCGTATTCCCCAAAGGCCACCTTCAGCACTTTGTGAGTTTCAATATTTTTGGTGAGGCCGTATTTGACTGGCTCCTCAGGAATCTCCTCCGAAAATGTGCCAAATAGGCGATCCCAAATGATGAGCGTGGCACCATGATTTCGGTCCAGATAGCGCACATTAGACCCGTGGTGGACCCGATGATGCGACGGGGTGTTGAAGATAAATTCAATCCATCGCGGGAATTTGTAAAAGGCTTCGGTGTGCAGCCAGTACTGATAAATGAGACTGACGCTAAGCATGGTGACGATCATGGCTGGGTGGTAGCCAAGTAGTGCCAACGGTACCCAGAACGGGTATTTGAGGATGCGCTCACCGACGCCCTGGCGCAACGCTGTTCCGAGGTTGTAGTACTGGGAGCTGTGATGCGATACATGCCCCGCCCAGAGGAGCCGAATTTCATGATTACCTCTGTGAAAGCTGTAATAGGTGAGGTCGTCGAGGAAGAACAACAGGACCCACCAGTACCAACTGGCATCGATGACACCCTTGAGAGGGGAGACAGAGTAAGCGGCAAACATGAGTGAAATCCCAAGAAACTTGGGGATGAGATCGACGAAAACGGTCAACAGCATGACTCGCATGCTGGTCCAGAAGTCGACTGACTCGTAGTGTTGGGTATGGCTTCGGTAGGCCCAAATGACCTCGATAAACAGTGCCCCAAAGAAGAAGGGCAGAGCCATCATGACCCAGTCATCCTGCATTACCGCTAACACATCATTCATGATCTGTGCTCCCAGAGTGCCCGTGTGTTTGTTTTATAAGGCGTTTGCGATTGCATAGAGTGTAGCCGAATTATTACAGTCACGGTTGTTAGCAAACAGTCGTTAATGACTGGACGTTCCTACAATAACAAGGTTAAGGAGGAGACCATCATGGCAGATCTACTCGCTATGTCCGCAGACATTATCGATGGGCGTGTTGCACCCAACGAATTGGGCCCCTTAAACCGCATTAACCACCAACTATCCGAACTCGCCAACGACCTGGCTGTGGTCGAGGCATTTTCGCACTGTATTGTCTTCAAGACCGATGATGGTCTGGTGACCTTTGACACCTCAAATGAGCACGGCGGGAAAAAGTGTGTCAGCGCAATTCAGTCGTGGACACATGACCCTTTCAATACCGTTGTCTTTACGCATGGACACATTGACCACGTGGGTGGCTGTGGTGCGTTTTGCGAGGCTTACGGAGGTCGTAAGCCGACGATCGTGGGTCACGAGAACGTCGCCGAGCGTTTTGATCGTTATCGAATGACGAACGGATATAACCATGTTATCAACGAGCGCCAGTTTGGACAGTTCAAACGGCGGGGATACGATCTCGCGGGAGCATCGCACTTTCTTCCCTTGGCAACACCAAATCCGGATGTGACCTACAGAAAAAACCTAATGCTTTCTGTGGGCGGCCTGGAGATTGAATTGAATCATGCTCGGGGAGAGACCGACGATCACACCTGGGCATGGATCCCTAAACACAAGGCGATTTGTGCTGGAGATTTCTTCATCTGGGCATTTCCCAATGCCGGTAACCCCCAAAAAGCCCAGCGCTACCCCAGAGAATGGGCGGCTGCATTGCGGGATATTGCGTCGCGCAATGCCGAGCTTTTCCTTCCAGCCCACGGGCTGCCCATTTGCGGCAAGGACCGGATCCGTAGTGTGCTCAATGAAGTGGCTGAGGTGCTGGAAACGATGGTGGAGCAGACCATTAATCTCATGAATCAGGGCGCATCCCTCAACGATATTATCCATTCGGTGTCCGTAAGATCAGAGCTTCTTGAGAAACCCTACTTGGGGCCAACCTATGATGAACCAGAGTTCGTTGTGAGGAATATCTGGCGTCTTTATGGGGGTTGGTATGACGGCAATCCGGCACAGCTGAAGCCTGCCCGCGATGCGCTGGTGGCGAACGAGCTAGCCAGTCTGTCAGGTGGCGCGTTGAAGCTGGCAGAACGGGCTCGTGAATTGGCCGAGACCGATGCGCGACTGGCATGTCACCTCGCCGAATTTGCAATGCAGGCAGAGCCCGACAACAAAAGGGTCCATGCGCTGCGAGCTGAGGTTTATCAGCGGCGTCGGGAGGGCGAGACATCACTCATGGCCAAAGGTATCTTCGGCTCGGCCGCTAATCAGTCAAAGCAGCTGTCGGATGGCGATTAGGTTTGGACGGTACTGGCGGGTATCTGTCGACGCCAAGCACCCCCCTTCATAGACGCCGTGACAATGACAGTGTAGGCAAACATCCCACCGACGGCGCCAATGAACACGCCCGTCATACCCATGTCCATGGGGCCTAACAGAAGGAATGCAGTTCCTATCGCAACAATTGGACGTGCAATCAGTGCTGCTACCGGGCCACGCATGGCACCCGCGCCCTGAGAGGCGAAGTAAAGTGCCCAGCCAATCCCGTGTATGGCAAGGCACGGACCCACAATTTGAATGAACCCCTTGGCGGTCTCATAGACCATTGGGTCATCAGTGAAGACGGGTATCCAGACGTGAGGGAAGACAGCGAGCAGGGTACCTATGACGCCCCCGAGAACAAACGACATGCCTGCTCCTGTCCAGCCAATTTCCTCAGCGCGATCTGCATTGCGAGCACCAATGCTCATGCCGACTAACGATGTCATCGTCGCGCCGATGCCGAAGATGAGCGAGGACATTAAAAATTCGATACGCGAGCCGATCCCGTAGCCAGCTAGAGCCTCTTCACCGAACTGGCCTACCAAGCCGGTCAGGACCAAAATAGTGGTTACGGTTGAGATAGGCGACAGCGAGGCTGGTAGTGCAACGCGGCCAATATCTTGAAAGTGATGCTGTCGCAGCCCGAGGCGCGAAAGCCGCAAATTAGCCGGTAGTTCAGCCGTCGTCAGGCGCAGGAGGATGATTACTGCCATGACGGCGCTCGTTGCAATGACGGATACCGCCGCACCAAATAAGCCGAGTTTCGGTGCGCCGAAATATCCCAGCACTAGGGCGCCCGACAGCGGAACTTGTATGAGTGAGCCGAAAATCATCATCCGGGCGGGGTAGCGCATGTCGCCCAAGCCTCGGAAAATAGAGCTCGCGACGCCCATGATCCAAATAGTGACGCTGCCACCAAACAGCATGGCGCTATAGGCAAATGCCAGCTCAAGAATCTCACCTGTGCCGCCTAACAGGGACAGGAAAAACCGCCCAGAAATCAAAAATGCGATGAGTAAGAGGATGGGTCCAAGAACAGCCAGAATAAGGCCGTGCCACATCAGCTCCTCTGCACGTGCCTGATCTCCTGCGCCTAATGCTCGGGCGATGGCTGATGATACGGCGTTCCCTAACGCGCCGACCGACAACATCTGCATCAGCATCAGCATCGGGAACACGAGGGCCATCGCAGCTAACGGCGTGCTTCCCAGCTGACCTACGTACCAGACTTCGGCCAGGCTGACGGTAGACTGCACAATAAACGCCACACTGCTGGGTATCGACAGTTGCGTCAGCAGGGGGAGTGCAGGTGCAGTGAGGAGGTATTGGGTGCGTTGATCCATAGCGCACCATTACGGCGCATGTGGCGCGTTGGCACAAGTCTTTTCTGGTCTACCTAGCGCACATTCCTATGGGCAAAAGCGCGATACCAATATGGGCTACTGTTATTCATTCGAGCGAAAATCCTCGCAGATAAAAAACATACTCAAAGTTCAATTTTTTAGTCGGATTGCATCGATTTTTAGCCACTTATTTGGCAATGTATCGACCGCTTAACAAACACAAGCCGGATGGACCGGACCACGGAGATCGCTCATGCCTCACGCCGCCTACATATACGATGCCATTAGGACCCCGCGCAGTAAGGGTAAGAAAGATGGAACCCTTCACGAAGTTAAGCCTGTTGATTTGGGTGCGGGATTGTTGCGTGCCTTGCAGGTACGACACGATTTGGATACCAGCTACGTTGATGATGTTGTGATGGGTTGTGTCACACCGGTCGGCGAGCAGGGGTCAGACATCACCAAGATGATCGTTCAAAACGCCGACTGGGACGAGTCCGTACCAGGTGTGCAGCTAGATCGTTTCTGTGCATCGGGACTTGAGGCTGTGAACACCGCCGCGCAGAAAGTGGCGTCGGGATGGGATGACCTGGTCGTCGCTGGGGGTATTGAGTGTATGTCACGTGTGCCCATGGGCTCGAACGGGGGTGCCATGGCGAGTGACCCAGCATTCGCGCTCAAGACAGGCTTTGTGCCTCAGGGTATTGGTGCCGATATGATAGCCACCATTGATGGCTATACCCGTGAAGATGTCGACGCCTATGCAATGGAATCGCAACGTCGAGCGGCGCATGCGCGTGACAGCGGCTGGTTCGATGGGTCTGTGATTCCAGTTAAGGATGCTTCAGGTATCACCATTTTGGAGCGTGATGACTTCATCAAAGGCGATACCACAATGGAAGGTCTTGCCCGTTTAAAGCCCTCGTTCGAAATGCCGGGTCAAATGGGCTTTGATGATGTGATCCTCGCCAAGTACAACGAGTACAGCAAAGTAGAGCATGTCCATACTCCCGGGAACTCCTCCGGCATTGTAGACGGGTCTAGTGCTGTGCTTA